>NZ_CP032762.1:666785-1333571 GCF_003641205.1 Rhodococcus sp. P1Y | reverse complement strand
GGCTGCTGGGTTCGATCGACTCGGCTCACCCGTCCGACCTGCACCTCGTCACGCAGTGGGCGACGGCAATTGACGGCCCTGTCATCGACGTCGGCTGCGGGCCTGGTCAGTGGACCGACTATCTCGCCGCGCGTGGATGCGATGTCCGCGGGATCGATCCGACGCCCGCATTCATCGAGCACGCCCACACCGCGCATCCGGATTGCCGGTTCGACGTCGGTACAGCCGAGAACCTCGATGCAGCATCTGGCTCCATCGCAGGAATATTGTCCTGGTACTCACTCATCCACCACACCCCCGGCTCAGTGCACGTCCCCCTGAAGGAATTCGCACGCGCCCTGCGACCAGGTGGTTCACTGGTGATCGGGTTTTTCGAATCACCGGTACTCGAACCGTTCGATCACAAGGTCGTCACCGCGTACCGATGGCCCGTTCCAGAGTTGAGCGCACGTGTGATCGACGCGGGATTCGAGGTCGTCGAAACCCACACCCGCACCGGCGTCGGATACCGGCCTCACGGCGCGATCGTCGCCGTGCGCTCTTGACCTCGAGTATGGTTTCGGTTCTACGTGAATCCATGAAGCCAATGCAACCACCAGAGCGTCAACCCATCGGATTTTGGACTCGCCGCGCGAGCGAGGCTGTCGGTGCGCGCATTCGCGGCGCATTGCACGACGTCGGTATCACCCAACCCGAATCATGGCTTCTGCATCAGCTTTCGCTGTCACCCAGCGGAGTCGACAGCACCGAAGTGATCGAGAAATTAGGACACAACGACACCCCCGAGGCGATCGTCGACGCAGTCGACACGGCGACCGCGAAAGGCTGGATCCAGCAGATCGATTCGCGCCTGAGATTCACCGATGCAGGCGCCGAACAATTCGACCGCGCGGCAGCGGTCCAGCGCGATCTGCAGACAGAACGCATGCAAGGAATTACCGAGGAGGACTTCGTCACGACCATCCGAGTCCTGCAGCGCACCATCGAGAACGTCGGGGGCCAGGCGTGGCATTGGTGACGGGCCGACTATTCGCGGCAGGAATAGTCGAGAATCATGTTGGTGCCCGCCCATATCGTTGCGGTCGAACGAAAGAAGGTGCCCACGGACATGCTCGAGCAGTGGAACGACGCACTCGGTTACATCGAGGACAATCTCGACGGTGAGATCGACCCACACGAATTAGCGCGGATCACGCTCACCTCCGAGTATCACTTCCGACGCGTGTTCTCGGCGCTGGCCGGAATGTCACTGTCGCAGTACATCCGGTCGAGGCGAATGACGCTGGCAACAGCGGAGATTCTCGATGGGCTCGGTGTGCTCGATGTGGCCGCCAAGTACGGGTACTCGTCGGGGGACGCGTTCAGTCGCGCCTTCCGGCAGATGAACGGTATGACGCCGTCGCACGCGCGTCGCCCGGGTGCAGTCCTTCGTTCGCAGCAGGCAGTGTCATTTCACCTCACTATCGAAGGGCGAAGCACCATGCGATACAGAATCGTGGATCTTCCTGACATTCACATCAATGGTCGGTCGACTCGCATTCCGTTGCAATATCAGGGTCCGAACCCTGCCATGTCCGAGTTCCACCAGAGCTTGCCCGCCGGAACAGGCGAGGAGTTGCGCGCGCTTGCGGACGTGTCCGACTTACCAGAAATCCTGTTCGTCAGCACCGGATTCTCGCCCGACCGCGAGGACGGAAGTTTGTTCGACTACTACTTCGCCGTTGCGACGACCACCGAACACGACGGCTGGGACACCCTCGCTGTTCCAGCGTCGAAATGGGTGGTCTTCGAGGCCAGCGCGGAGGACAATTTCAGCGCAGCACTGCAACAACTCTGGGCCGACGCCTTCAGCGAGTGGTTCCCGTCGAACCCCTATCAGGTCGTGCCTGGGCCGGAAATCCTCACGGTTACCGCGAGCAACGAGGATTGGAGCTCGGGCACCGGGGAACTATGGATCCCAGTCACACGGACCGCATGATTCGCACCACGGGGTCAGTAATGCTGATAGGGCGGTAGATTTTCTGGCCGACAACGAGATAGACGGTTGCGACGGCCGGGATGCCGAGTCAGTATGTTGCGGTGCCCGAACTGGCTCCTCCCGCAATCAATGACGACGCCCTCGCGGCCCTGGTCCAGCCGACCCTCGACGTCGAGGGTTGTGCTGCGCTGAGGCCGTGGCGCACGGACGACGCCGCGAGCGTCGTGGAAGCGTTTCAGGACCCGTCGATCCAACGGTGGCATGTGCGTCGAGCAGATTCGGTGTCGGAGGCCGAGCAGTGGATCGACCGATGGCACGAGGCATGGATCGCACGCAGCGACTGCACGTGGGCCATTGTCGACCGACGTTCGGACGAGTTACTGGGGCGAATAGCTTTGAAAGCCATCGATAAACAAGACGGCGTCGCCGATCTTGCCTATTGGATGGTGCCCGCGGCGCGCGGGCGCGGGATCTGCCCGAATGCGATGGCCGCGGTCTCCGGATGGGCTTTCGACTGCGTCGGACTCACCCGCCTGCAGCTCGAACATTCCACGCTGAACGACGCGTCCTGCCGCGCCGCATACAAAGCTGGGTTCATCGCGGAGGGGATCCGGCGGCAGTCGGCCAGGCACGCGGACGGCTGGCACGACATGCACGTTCACAGCCGGTTGCGCGACGATCCTCAGCCGCTCCAACCCCAGTTGTAAGGATTGAGCACAATTCGGTACCAGACGTCGGTGTTCGCTTCGTTGGTACACGGCACGATGACAATGGACTGCGAGGCCTGTTCCAACGCCAGCGCTTTGTTGCAGAAGTATTGTCCGCCCTCACCCGAAAACTCGGAGCGATAGACCGGACCGTAGTGCCATTGATCGGCATTGGCGGTACCGACTCCGACGGTCGCTCCCACCGCTATCGGCAACGCCATCAAACCTGTCAAGACTGCAATGCGTCGTTTCATGTCTCGCCACACCTATCCTCGGGGTCGTCGTAGACATCACGTCGGATTCGGTGGATCGAACGTTACGCCGCCGGGCAACAGACAATTCTCGGGCCGGCATCGCGTCGGTGCCGGCCCGAGAGAAGTCAGTTTGCGGCTTCGTATGCCTCGACGATCTCGGCGGGGATGCGTCCACGATCGTTGATTTCGTAGCCGCTGTCCGCCGCCCACTGGCGGATTGCACGTGTCTGAGCGGGGTCGCGCTTGGTGGTCGAAGCCGGCTGCGAGGCAGGTGCCTGCACGGCTCCCACAGGAGTCGCTTTGCGCTTGCGTCCGCCGACCCGGGTGGCAAATCCGACGTAGTACTCGATTTTCTTCCGAAATTCGTTGGCGTTCTTACTCTTCAGGTCGATCACGTAATCGACGCCGTCCAACGAAAACTCGATCGATTCGCCCTGTCCCTCGTCGATCGAGGTGCCATCGACGTCATCGACCAATTCATAGATAACTTGCTTCGCCACAGTGCGAGGCCTTTCGGATCGAGGGGATTTGTTCCAGGTTAGCCTGTCCGCCAATTATGTCGAACAACCAGGGAGTCCGCGAGTCACATTCGGTAACTTGCAACGCGCAGTGCAAGTCGATAGTTCCCAATGCGCCATCCAATATGTCTGACGGTCGATATTCAGACCCGGCGGTCCTTTCGTCCGAATCCGACATTAATACACCATCGTGCTGCAGCCGGATTAGTTCGACAATAGACGACATGAATCGCGAAACGGACATATCAGTCTGCTTCCGAAGGACGGTCAGCGGGACTTCGCGCCCGAGATCAATGCAATGAGCCCGTGCGGCGCGTCCTTGCCCACACACAGGTCGAGGGTCTCGTGCGCCTCCACCGCCGTCGAGGCGCTTCGTGGAAACAGTTCGTTTTCGTACGCGACGAGTGCCGCCTCGATGTCACCGGGATGCGCGACTATGGCCTGCCCGAGTTCGGCGCCGTCGAACATCGCCAGATTCGCACCGTCTCCGGACGGAGGCATCAGATGCGCGGCGTCACCGACGAGCGTCACTCCCGGAACCCGGTCCCAGCGGTGATCGTTGGGGAGCGAGTGAATCATCCGCGCAACGGGCGCGCTGTCGGAGTCGCTGATCAGAGAAGTGAGTTCTTCTGCCCACCCGTCGAATTCGGCTACCACCCGCGAAGCCGATGCCTTTGCGTCGGAGAAATCGATGCCCTCGACCCATTCTGCCGAGCGTTTCAACTCCGCGTACGAGTGCAAGATTCCGTCCGCCTCACGATGCACGGCAAGCCCCTGCCCCGGTGCAAGCGCGAACATCGCACCGCCGCCTACGGCGGCCGCCGCAGCCGGGTGACGGACATCGGCGTCGTGCAAATAGGTTTCGACGAACGTGACTCCTGCGTACTCGGGTGTCGCAGCAGACACCAGCGGACGGATCTTCGACCACGCGCCATCGGCACCGACGACGAGGTCCGAGACCGAGGAGGACCCGTCGGCGAAATCGAGACGATGGGTGCCGTCGCCGATCGCCGCGGTGCCGGTAAGTTTCTTGTTCCACCGAATCGTCTGTGATGGAAGCGATTCGATGAGTATTCGCCGTAGATCGCCTCGGAGAACTTCGGGCCGTACACCCGTCCCGTCGTCGGGTTCGTCGTACAGAACGGCGCCGGTCGGGTCGAGCACCCGCGTCGCTTCCGCCCCCACGTTGATGATGGCGCGAAACTCGTCGGTGAGGCCCGCTGCTGCGAGCGCCACCTGTCCATCGTGCTCGTGGATATCGAGCTGACCGCCTTGAGTACGAGACTGCGCCGCCGGATCGGACTCGTACACGGTGGCAGCAATGCCGTTGACGTGCAGAACGCGGGCGAGGACGAGGCCTCCGAGGCCTGCGCCGATGATCGAGATGTTCATGGCTACCCTTCTATTGGAACAGTGTTCCATCCAGCTTGGAACACTGTTCCAAATATGTCAAGATGACAACCATGGCCACACGGAGTGAGCGGCGAGCAGATGCGCTGTCGAAAAATCGGATCGTCGACGCAGCGATTGACATCCTGGATGCCGACGGCGACTCCGCGCTGACCTTCCGCGCCCTGGCCGCGCGGCTGTCCACCGGAAGCGGCGCGATCTATCACCACGTGGCCAACAAGAGCGAACTTCTCGCGGCGGCAACGAACAGCCTCGTCGATCGCGAGTTGTCCGGCGTACCCGCAGGCGCAGGGCCGAGAGAAACAATTCGTAGCGTCGCGCTCGCCATCTTCGACGCGATCGATGCGCACCCGTGGGTCGGCGCTCACCTGGCCCGCGCGCCGCAGCAGGCCGCGATGTCCCGCATCTTCGAAGCGATCGGCGCCCAGATCGAAGCACTGCACGTCCCCGAGGAGAGCCTGTTCGACGCAGCATCCACGCTGGTCAACTACATCCTCGGCGTCGCAGGGCAGAACGCTGCCAACGCCCGACTGCACGGACACGTCACCGATCGGACGACTGCGCTGACCGCGGTGGCCGACGCGTGGCGACAACTCGACCGAGCCGAATATCCATTCCTCCATCGAATTGCGGATCGGATGCCCGAGCATGATGATCGCGCACAATTTCTCGCCGGCATCGACTTCACTCTCACCGGTATCGAGGCCATCCGCTGATCGTGCGGTTGTGCAGGACCACAATGGGGTAAGCCGATCACCCAGTCCGCGCTCAACACGTGGCTCGAATTGAATTCAGCGCGAACCGAACGGATAGCACATGCCCGACCCTACGGACGACCCGGCCATTCTGCGGGCATTGCTCGACCTGTCTCCAGACTTGATCGCCCTGTCCGAATTCGACGGAAAGGTCGTCTACGTCAACCCAGCAGGCCTGGCACTCGTCGGACTCACCGAGCTGCCCACTGAACCGGCGTTGACCACGGCTGATTTCTTCACTCCGCACGGCCTGGAAGCTGCCGTCGAGGTCGAGGCCGGGCTGCACGACGAAGGCTTCTGGAGAGGCCGCAGCGAGCTACGGCACCATGTGACGGGCGCCGGCATTCCCGTCGCGGTCTGCACGTTCATCGTCCAGCGTGCAGCCGGGGAACCGAACCTGGTCGCCACGACCATCCGCGATCGTACGGTCGGCCACCGCCGCGACGCGGAGCTGAAGAACGCAGTGTCGACCGCTCACCGCAACGCATCCGAGCAGAAAGCGCTCGCAGCTCTGAGCAGAATGTCCGTCGACGCCACACTTCCGGAGCTGTTGACGGCGGCGACGACCGCAGCCGCGGCGATGACAGGCGTGGAAACTGCGGCCATCGCGTGTCGCGACGCCTCGGTCGAGGGCGGAGTGCGCTTCGACGCAATCAGCAGAGTCATCACGACCGGCCTCGAACTCCCGCCGGGAGATCAATCGATGGTCGGGTACGCGCTGACCCACGGCGTTCCCGTGACGTGTTCCGACACCGACACCGAGACCCTCTTCGACACCTCCACGATGGCGGGGCTCGGACTTCGTAGCGGGGCTGCAGTCCCCGTTCCCGTCGACGCGGACGAACCCTGGGGTGCACTCGCTATCTACAGCGCGGAACCGCGCGTGTACAGCGAGTGGGAACTGATGTTTCTGACCGCGTTGACCAGCGTTCTGTCGACAGCTCTCAGACGTATCGAATTGGATCGCCAACTGCGCCTTCGCGGTATGCACGACGCCTTGACGGGACTCCCCAACCGCGCTCTGGCCTACGAAGTCATCGACTCGGCGCTCGAACGGGCTCGGGAGGAGTCCAGCTCGGTGGCACTCCTGCTTCTCGACATCGACGACTTCAAAGTGATCAACGACAGTCTCGGCCACGAATCCGGTGACCTCGCACTTGTGCGGTTCACTCGGCGCCTCGCCGCTGCGACCCGAGAACGCGATACCGTCGCCAGGCTCGGAGGCGACGAATTCCTTGTCATCTGCGAGGGAATAGACAGCGTCACGCATGCAGAAGACCTGGCCCGTCACATCGAGACCGCGATCGCTGCGCCGCTGTCCCCCGACGACGCTCCGATACCGCTGAGCGTCAGCATCGGCATTGCGGTATCGGAACCATCGACGACACGACGCGATCTGATTCACCGCGCCGACCTCGCCATGTACCGAGCGAAAGACAACGGAACCGGCGGGCACGCGGTGTTCGACACCGGGGACATGTACGACGCCGACCGCGTACGTTCGTTGTCGACCGACCTTCGCTCCGCTCTGGCCGACAACTCGTTGACCCTGGAGTACCAACCACTCATCGACATCGCCAGCGGAGAGATCGTCGCGCTGGAAGCGTTGGCGCGCTGGACTCATCCCGAACTTGGGCCGATCGCACCCACGGAGTTCGTCGCAGTTGCCGAACGGACTGGTCTGGCAACAGCTCTCGGATCCTGGGCCCTGCGCACCGCATGCGCCCAGACTGTTCTCTGGCGTGAGCACTCCGACGTCGCCATCCGGGTCAACGTCAGCGCACTACAACTGCGTAGCCCCGCGTTCCCCGGTGAGGTGGCCGCGGTCCTGAACGAAACCGGGTTGCCGCCGACGTCGCTCGGCCTCGAAATCACCGAAACGGTCTGGGTGTCGGACACCGCCCGCGTCGCCGACACCCTGGCCGCCCTGCACGATCTAGGTGTCGCGCTCCTTCTCGACGATCTCGGAAAAGGACACAGCTCCATCTCGTACCTGAACCGGTATCCGATGTTCGAATGCTTCAAGATCGACGGGTCGTTCATCACCGCGTTGCCCCACCCCCGCGCGCAAGCCGTAGTGGCGGCAATCGTGGCCCTCGCCAAGGCTTTCGACGTGACCGTCGTGGGAGAAGGCGTCGAAACTCAGGAGCAGTTCGATTCTCTCGTCGCGACCGGATGCGATCTGGCGCAGGGGTATCTACTCGGCCGACCGATCACCGCAATCGCCACGACAGAGCTGCTGCGTGGCCGATTGAGTGTATGAACTAGGCGACGCCGGGTACACGCCACTGTGCCCGAGGGAGATTCCGTCTACCGGCTCGCGCTTCGTCTGCGAGCTGCACTGGACGGTGGACTTCTGACAGTAGGCCGCCTGAACGTTCCTGCGCACGCGACGGACAATCTTGCGGGGCTCACCGTCGTCGGACATCGAACTCACGGCAAACACCTGCTCACCGACCTGTCCGATGAGACGAGTCTGCACACGCATCTCAAGATGAGCGGATCGTGGACCGTCACCCGCGCCGGCCGGTACCTACCCTCACGCCTTGATCCCGATGTGCGGGTGCGACTTTCGATCGAACACGGCCCCACCGCCTACGGCCTGAGTCTTCCAGCCGTCGACTACGGCAGGACTCCCGAGATTAATCACCTCATCTCGCACCTCGGACCGGATCCCCTTCGAAGCGATTTCGACCCGGAACGAGCCGCCGCCAACCTCGTCGCGCAACGGGACACACCGGTGATCGCCGCGTTGCTCGATCAACGCGTGATCGCCGGACCGGGAAATCTATGGGCGAACGAACTGTGTTTTCTGCGCGGACTGTGGCCCTGGCGACCGGTCCGTACCGTCGACGCACCCGCCCTCGTCGCCCTTCTTCGCCGCGCCATGATGCATTCCGCCACCACCGCGCGAGCGCATCAGGTGACCACCGGCGACACCCGGCGCGGCCGACAGCACTGGGTCGCCGGCCGTGCAGGCAAGCCGTGCCTGCGCTGTGGGACAACAATCCGCGTCGCCGCCGAAATCCCCGGCGACCCTGCTCGCCGACGAACATGGTGGTGCCCGTCGTGCCAACCGGAAATGTCCGTTTGATCCCGCTCAGCGCGGCTCACTCCGTTTGACTCCGACCAGGCACGGGCATGCGTCGTGCATGACGACGAACAAGGAGACCACAGCTAGTTGCGATGAGGTGTGGAGGGTGCTGGCGGACGGTTGGTCCTACGCGATGTGGGTCGTGGGTGCGTCGCGCATCCGCTCGGTTGATCCAGCGTGGCCGGCGAAGGGCTCGAAAATCCACCATTCCGTAGGTGTGTGGCCGGTGACATTGAGCGACCACACTAGCTCGATGGGAGGACACGACGGTCGCGAGTTGAATCTGGAGGCACGAGCACTACCATTCGGCAAGGCGCACATCACGGTTCGACTGCACCCCCTGCCGACGGGATGCCGCATAGAGATGATCGAACATGCGGCGACCGCGCCGTTCACTGTTATTCCGGACTCGGTCCAACACGCTCTTGCCCACCCCCGCAACTCGGAAGCTCTGCGGCGCTTGGCATTGTTGGCCGAACGGCGCTCGGACCCCGCGTGAGTTCGATGGACCGGCGTCCTTACTGGGCTGTACCGGGGTCCAGCTAGGACGCTGTCGCCATGAGTAGCTGATGGCCGTAGGTGTTTCGCTCTGCGCCACTGGGGTATCGAGATTCAGGTGAATGTCAACTCCGATTCGTCCGCACCCGTCGATGCCGACCCCGACGATCCTCGCAAGCCCGAGTCCCCGACGGAGCTGACGAAACCGTCGTGGATCTTCGTGGCCAAGAAGACGGCGCGGGAGTTTTCACGCGACCAATGCACCGACCTCGCGGCTGCGTTGACCTACTACGCAGTGCTGTCATTGTTTCCTGCAATCCTTGCCATCGTCTCACTCCTCGGAGTTTTCGGGCAGGGGCAGGCAACCGTGGACGGCGTGCTTCAGGTTGTCGGTGATCTCGGGCCGTCCTCGGCGGTCGACACCCTGCGTGGTCCGATCGAGCAGTTGGTCCAGGCACCCACCGCCGGGTTCGCGTTGATCATCGGTATCGCGGGTGCGCTGTGGTCTGCATCCGGATACGTAGGCGCGTTCGGCCGGGCCATGAATCGTATGTACGAGGTCGAGGAAGGGCGGCCGGTCTGGAAACTGCGGCCGGTCATGCTGCTGGTTACGCTGATCGCGTTGATTCTGATAGCGCTCGCTGCCGTCATGCTGGCGATCAGCGGGCCCGTCGCGTCGGCGGTCGGCGACGTCATCGGTCTCGGCGACACTGCCTTGACCGTATGGAACATCGCCAGGTGGCCACTCGTGCTCGCCGTAGTGGTGCTAGCGGTTGCGATCCTCTACTACGCGACGCCCAATGTTCAGCAGCCGAAATTCAAGTGGATCAGCGCGGGTGCCGCCGTCGGGATCATCGTATGGATTCTCGCGACCGTCGCTTTCGGGTTCTACGTCGCGAACTTCTCGAGCTACAACAAAACCTACGGATCCCTGGCCGGCGCTATCGTCTTCCTGCTGTGGCTGTGGATCACCAACCTGGCTTTGCTGTTCGGCGCCGAGCTGGATTCGGAATTGGAACGAGGACGGCAACTGCAAGCGGGCCTCGTCGCCGAGGAGCGGCTGCAGTTGCCTCCACGTGATACCCGAGTGTCGGACAAGAACGAGCAAAAAGACAACGAAGCTGTCGAGGAGGGACGACGCCTGCGAGAAAGCCACCAGCAACCTAACGACGCCGGATAACGAAGCTCCCCGCGGTCGTCATCAGCGTGCTGGCCGGGTAATCAATGGTTACGTAACACGTCGATCAGTTCGTCCTTCTTCAACTTCGAATAGCCTTCGACACCGAGTTCTTTGGCGCGATCGGTGAGCTCATCGACAGTCCACTCCTTGTACGACGGCGACTTCCCACCCTTCTTCCCGACGTTCTTCCGTCCCTCGTTCGCCGCTGCATTGGAGATGCGTGCCGCTTTCTCCTTCGAGTTACCCTCGTCGCGGAGCTTCTCGTAGAGGTCTTGATCTTTGAGTTGTGGCTGGTCGTCTGACTTCTTCGTCGGCATCGTCTTTCCTTTCGTTCGGTATCTCAGCGCTACCCGATCGGCATGAGGCCAAAACCGTAGTGCCTGAGGTTCCGAGCGAAGCTGTGAAACAAGGATCCCCCTGCACAGAGACTCTGTGCAGGGGGATCGTTGTTCTAGATCAGGACAGATCGAAGCGATCGTTGTTCGCGACCTTGACCCAGGCTGCGATGAAATCGTCGACGAACTTCTTGCCGTTGTCGGCCTGTGCGTAGACCTCGGAGATCGCCCGCAGCTGCGAGTGCGATCCGAAGGTCAGGTCGATTGCACTTGCCGTCCAACGCTGTTCGCCGGTGGCCCTGGTCTTTCCGACGTAGGAACCGTCGTCGGACTTGGTCCATTCGGTATCGGAATCGAGCAGGTTGACGAAGAAGTCGTTGGTCAACACACCCGGACGGTCGGTGAACACACCGTGCTTGCTACCGCCGTGGTTGGCACCGAGTGCACGGAGTCCACCGACCAGTACCGCAGCCTCGGGCGCGGTCACGTCGAGCAGGTACGCACGATCGAGCCAGAGAACCTCCTGCGGAGTCTCCTCGCCGCTCGGGTAGAAGTTGCGGAAACCGTCGGCGCGGGGCTCGAGGTAACTGAACGACTCGACGTCGGTGTTCTCCTGCGTCGCATCGGTGCGGCCTGGAGTGAACGGCACAGTGACATCGTGTCCGGCATCCTTCGCTGCCTTCTCGATCGCTGCCGTACCGGCCAACACGATCAGGTCCGCGAGCGAAACCTGATGTCCGTCTGCGCCGTTGAAGTCGTGCTGGATCTGCTCGAGCTTCGGCAGCACCTCGGCGAGGACGGCAGGCTCGGATGCCTCCCAGTCCTTCTGCGGCTCCAAGCGGATGCGTGCACCGTTGGCACCGCCGCGGAAGTCGGTCTTGCGGAACGTACTCGCCGACGACCATGCGACCGAGATCAGCTGCTGGACAGTCAACCCGGAGTCGAGGATCTTCGACTTCAGCGACGCAATGTCGGCGTCGTCGATCGGTGCTGCCGTGTGGGCCGGAACCGGGTCCTGCCACAGCTGCTCCTCGGGAACCCACGGTCCGAGGTACCGCGAGATAGGACCGAGGTCGCGGTGGAGAAGCTTGTACCAAGCCCTGGCGAACGCGTCGGAAAGCTCCTCCGGGTGATCGAGCCAGCGACGGGTGATCTCGGCGTAGATCGGATCCTCACGCAGTGAGATATCGGTGACGAGCATCGTCGGTGCACGACCGGGTCCGCCGAAGGGATCGGGGATCTCCCCTGCGCCCGTGCCGTTTGCAGCGACGAACTGCCATGCGCCTGCGGGGCTCTTCTGCAGCTCCCACTCGTAGCCGTACAGGTTCTCGAGGTAGCCGTTGCCCCACACCGTCGGCGTCTTGGTCCAGACGACCTCGAGGCCACTGGTGACCTGGTCCTCTCCCTTGCCGGTGCCGTGGCCGTTTTTCCAGCCGAGACCCTGCTGCTCGATGGGCGCGCCCTCGGGCTCGGGACCGATCTTGTCAGCAGGCTTGGCGCCGTGCGTCTTGCCGAAGCTGTGGCCACCGACGATGAGGGCTGCGGTCTCCTCGTCGTTCATCGCCATGCGGCCGAAGGTTTCACGGATGTCGTGCGCGGCCTTGACGGGATCCGGCTCGCCTTCCGGGCCTTCAGGATTGACGTAGATCAGGCCCATCGTGGTGGCGCCGAGCGGCTTCGCGAGCTCACGTTCACCGGTGTAGCGCTTGTCGGTGCCCAGCCAGCTGTCCTCAGGACCGAAGAAGACCTCCTCGGGCTCCCAGATGTCCTCGCGGCCGAATGCAAAGCCGAATGTCTTGAATCCCATGGAATCGAGAGCCACGTTGCCGGCGAATACCAGCAGGTCGGCCCACGAGATCTTGTTGCCGTGCTTCTGCTTGACCGGCCACAGGAGGCGGCGAGCCTTGTCCAGGTTCGCATTGTCCGGCCAGCTGTTGAGCGGCGCGAAACGCTGCGCACCCTGCCCGCCACCGCCACGACCGTCGTACACGCGGTAGGTGCCTGCGGCGTGCCAGCTCAGACGGATGAAGAGACCACCGTAGTTGCCGTAGTCAGCGGGCCACCAATCCTTGGAATCGGTGAGAACTGCAGCGACGTCGGCTTTGAGCTCCTCGACGTCCAGCTTCGCGAACTCCGCTTTGTAATCGAACTTCTCGCCCAACGGGGTGGACTTGGAGGTGTGCGCGTGCAGAATCGACAGGTCGATCTGGTTCGGCCACCAGTCCTTGTTGGTCAGCGGTGCGCCACTCTTGGGCTTCGGCGACTCGATGACCGGGTTTTCGCTCTCGCTGGTGCTGGCGGTCTCGGTGTCGGAGTGTGGTGGGCGGGCGTCGGAGGTCACGCGTGTTCCTTTCCGGTGGACTGAATTGGGCTGTGATCACGGGCTGTGACCAAATCTGTGGCGGCACACTGCTTGGATGCACACTCAGGGCACGAACCCCAGTAGATGACCTCTGCCTCGTCGACCACGAATCCATCGTTGTGCGACGGTGACAGACATGGGGCTTCCCCGACCGCGCAGTCGGCATCGGCGATGAGACCGCAACCACGACAGACGATGTGGTGGTGGTTGTCTCCCACGTGCATCTCGTAGCGGGCAACATGCCCGGCAGGCTGGATGCGACGAACCAGGCCGACCGTCGTCAAGGCGTCGAGCACGTCGTAGACGGCCTGACGTGACACAGCGGGCAGGACGGTGCGCGCGAAGGTGTAGATGGAGTCGGTGTGTGCATGTGGGTGGAGGTGGACTGCGTCCATCACCACCATGCGAGGCTGCGTGACGCGCAAGCCGGCGGCACGCAACCGCTGAGCGTTGCCCGGTGCGATTGCCATGCCTCAAACCCTAGACACAACTGACGCCAATTGCACCTCTTTTCTGGAATCAGTCCAAATATTGGGCGGGGTCAGCCGATGCGGCAACCGCTTGCCAGCGGGACGTCGTTCAGACGGTCGGTGATGTACGACAGAGCCGTGCCGTTCGCGTAACCGTCGAGAAGATCGGGTCCGAAGTGGTTGGGCAGCACAGCTCCCGGCAGGATCGGGGGGAGGTCGTTGGTACGGAAGTCGACCGTCGCGCCCTTGTCACACCAGTCGACCGCGAGTTGGCGTGCCTGCTCGTAGGGGACGGTGTCGTCGTTTCGGCCGCTCGTGACCAGGACGGGACTCGTCGGGGCCAGCGTTCCGATTCGTTGTTCGTCGAAGATCGGGGCGGCCTCGGGAATCGTTCGCAGGTTCTCGAGGAGGGGCAGGTGATCGACGGTGTAGGTGCTCGTCCGCAGGAACGGGAACTTCAAGATGACATCGCCGATGCACGATTCGCTGAGCGCAGCCATCACTGCCTTGCCCTCAGGAGTGAGGCGCGCGTTGAACGGTTCGAGCAATTCGGGGCGTCGTTCGACGAATCCGTTGACGGCGAAGCCGATCACCCCGCCTATGAGGGTGCCGTCGACCTGGTCGAGTGTCGCCAACAGGTCGGCCGGTGGGGCACCGGCCCACGTTCCCTTGATGTTCAGCTCCGGCGCGTAGGACGGCGCCAACTCGGCTGCTGCAGCGACCGCGCCGCCGCCCTGCGAGTAGCCCCACAGCGCCAGCGGAGTGGACGGGCCGGTGCCACTGAGCGTGTTGGCGGCCCGCGCGGCGTCGAGGACTGCATGCGCTTCCTCGATGCGGTTGACGTAGGTGTGTAGACCGGCAGTCCCGAGCCCGACGTAATCGGTGACGAAGACTCGTGCTCCGCGAGCGATCCAGACCGACGCGGCCAGCATCTCCTGATTGGCAGAGAACGACAGCGGATCCACGGTGGCGTTCAACCCGGTCTGGAACGCCTGCGAGGGAGCGCACTGGTCGCCCTGTCCGACGGTTCCGGGTGCGACGACGATGGTCGGACGCTCCCCTGTTCCGCGCCACGGCTGACTCGCTTCGATGTAGGTGCCGGTGACTGCAACAGGCGAATCATCTTGCAGGCGTGAGGTATACATGACGCGCTGGCCCCGGCCCGGCCAGGTTCCGTCGGATCCAGGGAACGACGCCAGCAACGGCAGGGACCCCGCTCGGACTACCGCACCCGCTGTTGTGTCGAACTCCGCCGGCGGGAGGTAGAAGCCCGTGGGTTCGGCCGAGGCAACCGGAGTCGCGACGGCGGCAATACAGACCCCCACGATGACTGCGACGACGCCGCGCATGATCCTGGACCGCACTGCCGATGACGACAAAATTCCCCCCGAGTTCCGCGCGCATACGGTGGAGTTACACGCGAGTCGGGTAAATCTAGACAGATCACGCAGGAAGTGTCAAGAACCCCAGTGGCACGGATAAGTGCCCTCCGCGGCACTTATCCGTGCCACTGAACTCAGGTTCCACAAAACGTTCGAAAGCCCTCACTGAACTGCGTCGGGGCGGGCTGGGCGTAGTCCGCCCACTCGTCTCGCCTCTCGAACGGGTTCGTCACCACGTTCAGCAGTGTTTCGAACGGGCCGAGATCGCCAGCCGTCGCAGCCCTCAACGCGGCGTCGACGTGGTGGTTGCGGGGAATGTAGATCGGATTGACGCGGTCCAAGGCGTCGGGATCGACGGTCGCTTCGGTCCGCCACCGCTGCACCCACGGACCGGCAGCCTCCCGCGGAATCAGTGCGTCGAGGGGAGCCTGGTTTCCGCGAAGTTCGTCCGCAAGCGCCCTGAACGTCCCGGTCCAGTCAGCGCCATGTTCCTGCATGATTTTCAGCAAGTCGCCGCCCAGCGGCGATGCGTCGTCGATGCCGAGTTTGGCGGCCAACCCCGCCGCGAAATGGGCGTCGTACCGCGTGTCGAAGGAGTCGAGGACAGCCGAGACCTCGGTGATTGCATCGTCGGGAACGTCGGATACCAACGCCAGCAACGTTTCTCCGAACCGCGCGAGGTTCCATTTGAGCACCGCGGGTTGGTTTCCAAACGCGTAACGGCCGCGGTGGTCGATCGAGGAGAACACCGCACGCGGATCGTACGCGTCGAGGAACGCGCACGGTCCGTAGTCGATGGTCTGACCCGAGATGGTGGTGTTGTCGGTGTTCATGACTCCGTGTACGAAGCCTGCGAGCATCCACTGCGCGACGAGCGATGCCTGCGCTTCGACGACGGCCTCGAAGAAGCCCAAATAGCCGGTGACAGAGGGGTAGTGACGTGCAATGGCGTAGTCGGCCAGCGGTTGCACCAAGCCCTCTTGTCGAACAGCGAATTCGAACGTCCCGACCCTCAGATGACTCGAGGCGATCCGCGCCAGCACGGCACCCGGCTCGGGTCCGTCACGGTACACATCCCGGCCCGTCGCTAAGACCGACAGGGAGCGAGTCGTCGGAATGCCGAGCGCATGCATCGCCTCGCTGATCAGATACTCACGCAGCATGGGACCGACGACGGCGAACCCGTCGCCACCCCGCGAGAACGGTGTTCTCCCAGAACCTTTGAGATGCAGATCGACTCGTTGCCCGTCGACGTCGTGCAGTTCTCCCAGCAACAGGGCCCGCCCGTCACCGAGCATCGGGGCATACCCGCCGAACTGGTGCCCGGCGTAGGCCATCGCGACCGGGCTCGCACCCTCGGGCGCGGCGGCTCCGGACAGAATGCCGACCTCGTCACGGAGGGCTGGGTCGAGCCCCAAGGACTTCGCGAGCCGATCGTTGAACACGAGCATCCGCGGGTCGGGGGCGTCGGCGCCCTGCCACGGAACAGTCAGCGCACCCAGCTCGTCGACGAACGTGCTCTCCAGGGCGTTCTGCAAAACGGTCATATCCGAGGGTAACCGCGCAGGCTCGTCACAGTGCGGGAGTGTCGCGCCCATGCTTCACGACGTCCGACGCAAGCGCGGCGATCGGCGTGTTCGAGTCCTGGGAAATCTTCGACAGCAACCCGAACGCCTGGGCCGCACCGATGCTGTACCTCTCCATGAGCATGCCCTTGGCCTGGCCTATCAGGTCACGGGAGGCCAGCGCCGAGTCGAATTGATGGGCCTTGTTGGCCGCATACACCGCCAAGGCTGCGTTGGTCGCAAACATCGATCCCACCTCCTCGTCGTCCTTGGTGAACGCGTGGGGAAGCCGTCCGAAGACGTTGAGGGCGCCGATCGTGTCGTCAGATGTGTAGAGCTGGAACGACAAACTGCTTCTGACGCCTGCCTTCACCGCCTGCGGCCCGAAGCGCGGCCAGCGGGTGTCGGTAGCGAAGTCGTCGCATCGCACCAGCACGTCACGGTGGGCAGCATCGACACAGGGACCCTCGTTCATCTCTTCCTGCAGAACATCGAGCCGAACAGGCAGATCACTGGTCGCGGCATGAGACTGAAACTTGTTGCGCCCAGCGATGATCAAGACATCCGCACAGTCTGCCCCGGCCAGCAACGACGTCACGCTCTCGGTCACCGCACGAAAGGTGTCCTCGACGCTGCCAGGACGGAAGAATCCTCGAGTCGCATCGGCCAGTGCGCGTCCCAGATCGAAACGGTTGCGATCGAACTGTGTATCCATCGTGGCCTCCGGCCAGATTGGGCGTCGGAGTGCTCCGCAAGGACAAGGGTCCTCGAGACACCGACCAGCAGCCGATCACAGCGAACCGACGCCGTGTTCCCCTACCCTACGGCGTCCGAGTGGAGGCGGCTTCGCCGCACGTGAACGAAAGCACATACCACTCTATGTATTTACGTTCACATGCGGCGAAGGGGCGCCTCCACTTGACTTCCCGGCAAACCCATGACAGTAATTACTTACAACATTAGTGAAAGGGTGCAGGTTGATCGAGTTCCGCATTGATCGACGCTCGGGCATTCCGACGTACGTACAACTGGTCCTGCAGGTCAAACAGGCACTGCGACGCGGGGACCTCGCAGTCGGCGACAAGCTTCCGACCGCCAAGGACGTGGTGTCGACGCTCGCGATCAACCCCAACACCGTGCTCAAGGCCTACAAGGAACTCGAGCACGACGGACTCGCCGAAGGTAGGCCCGGTCTCGGCACGTTCATCACCGCGTCGCTGGCCAAGGCCGGAATGGCCGAGAAAACAGCGCTTACACAGGAACTCGACACCTGGGTTACGCACGGCGCCAGCGCTGGGCTCGAGCGCACCGACCTCGAAGCACTTTTCGCCGCGGCACTCGACCGCCAATTCTCCGAACCGGAAGGACCTTAGGACGTGACGAACCCAGTGCTCGAGGTGATCGACGTGAGCAAATCGTTTCGCCGACGCCCCGTACTCGACCAGTGCTCGTTCGCTCTCCAGCAGGGATCGATCACTGCCCTCGTCGGCGCGAACGGGGCTGGGAAATCGACGTTGATGTCGGTGATCGGCGGCCTGCTGCGGCCGGATTCCGGCGAAGTAACGGTCCTCGGCAAAACCGTCGACGACGGCGGGATCGCCCCGGGCCTGTCCTACCTCGCGCAGCACAAGCCTCTGTTCCACCGCTTCAGCGTCGAGGAAACACTCCGATTCGGTCGCGACACCAACGACCGATGGGACGACGCTTACGCCGCCCGAATCGTCGACGACGCCGGCATCACGCTGGACACGAGGATCAAGCGGCTGTCACCGGGCCAGCGGACGCGCGTTGCGATTGCGCTCGTGCTGGGCCGACTTCCGGAGGTCGTACTGCTGGACGAACCGCTCGCCGACCTCGATCCCGTCGCCCGGCGCGCCGTGGCTCAAACATTGATGCGTGACGCCGCCGAACGAGGAACGACGATTGTGCTGTCCTCACATGTGTTGGCCGAGCTCGCCGACGTCGCCGATCGGTTACTTCTGCTGCGTCGAGGAAAGATGCAATTGGACGGGGAGACAGAGGAGATCGTGAATCAACACTACGTTCTGACCGGGTCCGGAACGCCCGATCCAGGTGACGGGCACATCATCGGTTCGGCCCTCGCGTCGAAGTCGTCGACCCATGTAGTACGTGGGAGACGGCCGGCATCGAACGGTGAATGGACCATCTCGGCCGCGACTCTCGACGACGTCGTGCTCGCGCATCTCGGCGAGGTGGGCTGATGTTCTGGGTAACGTACCGACAGTTTCGCGCAACACTTCTCGGAACCCTCGCGGTCATCGTAGTGATTGCCGCCGCGACCATCGCAGCATCATTGGCCCTACGTAGTTACCCCACCTTCTACAGTTTTGGCACGCTCTTCTTCTGTTACGGCGGTGGAACTGCGGAGTGCATGTCTCAAACGGTCTTGACTGCAACGACATTGATGACGGTCGCCCTGCCCGCGCTGATCGGGTTGTTCGTCGGTGTGGCTGTGTTCTCGCGCGACATCGAACGAGGAACGCATGTGCTGTCGCTGACCCAGTCCGTCAGCCCGTTGCGATGGTACTTCTCGCGCGTCCTGGTCGTGTTCGTGCCGATCGTGCTGGCGATGGCGGTGCTCGGAGCGACGTTCACCTGGATGCGTTCGCTACACAAGACCGGCCCCTGGCAGACGGCCGGGGGAATTGATGCCTCCAGGTTCGACTATCCAATTTTCGAAACCTCCGGGTTGATGCCCGGCGCCTACACCGCTGCTGCATTGATGATCGGTAGCCTACTTGCACTGTTGCTGCGCAACACGATCGGCGCCATGGTCGTAACCCTGATCGTCACCGTCGGATTGCTCGTAGTGCTTCCGACCGCTGTCCGCCAGCACTACGCAGCACCCTCGGTGGAGACGAAGCAACTCAGCGCCGTCTCCGGACCCGCCGAATACATATCCTTCAGAGAATCGAACCGGTGGACGATCGACCAGAATTACGTCGACGCGGACGGGAACGTCGTCGACATCGACTATCGGCTCTGCGCGCCCGCCGACTCGTTCTGGGACGAGATGACGCAACGGTCCGATGAGACCTACGGGGACTGGCTGATCAGATCCGACGAGTTGCAAGCGCGAAGCGATCTGGAGCGCACCGAATGCATCGCAGCCCAGGGAGCTGACCGGTTCGAACTCGAGTATCACGAGGACAGTCAGTTCTGGCGATTCCAGATCACCGAAGTTGTGTTGGCTTTGATAGTTGCCGCGCTCGCGTGCGCTGCGTCGGTCGCGGTCGTGCGTGGGCGGCTCCGCCGTACGTGAACGAAAGTACATAGCCCACTATGGATTTCCGTGCACATGCGCCGAAGGCGCCTCCGTATGGTTTACTGGCGCACGGTAACCCTGGGTCCGCGGCGTTCGTGCCGCGGTTCCCCTAGTACCCGGGGCCTGATATGTACACGATCTCGGTCTTCATCGAGAACTGGGAAATCGAATGCTGCGGCGTTCCCCCTGCCGTCGGCCATTCGGCCACTTGGTCACTCGCGTTCGAGGAGGACGATTCCGGACCGGCTCGAGACCTACCTCCTGACGCCACATGGTCCGAGGGCCTGCTGACGTTCGGCGGCGTCACCGCATCGTGGCCGAATCCGGCGAACAAGCCTCCCGATCAGGCACGCGGTTACTTCTTCGGGACCGGTCACGGCGGCGGCGTACTCCCCATCGACGTCGCGCCCACCACCGGAACCGTGACGGCGCTGCAGCTCGAGATCATGGAGTATCGCGAGGTGGCACCCAAGAACTGGGAACCGATCGAACACACCCGTCTGCTGCGTCCGATCGTCAAGAGTCCCAGTTCGTTCAAGCACGACCTGGAGAACAGTCACTGCATCGAGACCGGAGTTCTGATGGAGCTCGACGTCGCGCGTTGACGGGCAATTGGGTGAGTTCCCTCTCGAGGCTGGCGTGGGTCGACGTCGGATGCGTAACGTCCAAACCCTGTTCATCCAACGGAGGCGAGGACCCCATGGGACCGAAAGTAGTCGTCATCGGAGCGGGGTATGCGGGCGTCAGTGCGGCCGTGCGCTTGGCCAGGGGCGGTGCCGATGTCACGGTCGTAAACCCGAGAGCCGAGTTCGTCGAGCGAATACGGTTGCATCAGTTGGTCGCCGGTAACCACAGTGCCGTAATGCCGTTGGAGCAGGTGCTCCCACAACGCGCGCGGCTCGAAGTCGCGACCGCGACGACGATCGACGCCGAGGCGCGACGAATCGGGTTGGCCGATTCGGACACGACCATCGACTACGACTACCTCGTCTACGCAGCCGGGAGTTTCAGCACGCTCGACATCATTGCCGGTGCGACGACACATGCAGTCACTCTAGGCACCCTCGAAACCGCACGCTATGCACGTGTGCGCCTAGAGAACCTGGTCGAACATTCGACCATCACGGTCGTCGGCGGCGGTCTCACCGGCATCGAAACGGCCGCAGAACTTGCCGGGAGTACAACCCATAGCGTTCGGTTGATCACCGACCGCGAGTTGGCACCCTCAGTCAGTGAGAGGGGAAGGCGGCACATTCGTGCACACCTTCGCAACGCAGGAGTGGAGGTCACCGAAGACACCGCCGTCGAGACGGTCGGCTCCGGTGAACTGGTGATGTCCGACGGAAGCACGGCTGCAAGCAATCTCACCATCCTGGCGTCGTCTGTCGGGGTTCCGGACACTGCACGCGGCAACGCACTGCAGACGGACGAGAGAGGCGCCCTCACCATCCACGACACTCTTGTCAGCGCAGGTGATCCCCGCATCGTCGGCGCCGGTGACGCGGCGGCCTTCGCTCGTTCACCACTCCGCATGAGCTGCCAGGCCGCGATCCCGTCGGGCGTCCACGCCGCCGAGACCGTGCTCGCGCTCGCTGCCGGAAAGGATCCACGGGAGCTGCAACGGAAATTCGTCGGTCAGTGCATCAGCCTCGGAAGGAAAGACGCACTGTTCCAGTCGTCGAACTCCCACGACGAGCCGAGACCCCGTGCCATGCTGACCGGGCGGGCCGCAGCGCTGGTGAAAGAACAAATCTGTTCGTCGACGATGTGGTTCGGGCACCGCGGACCCTTCAGCTACAGCTGGTCATGACCCCTCACCGATCCACCGAATCGGTGTCCGAGTGCCCGCCCGCAGTGACCTTGCAGTTTCATCCGGACTGGCCGCATGCAGGCCGAACCGTGATCGAGTCGATGGCACACGACGGTGCCTATCGATCGCAGTTCGCGACCGGAATCTCGAACGGCGGGCTGACGGCATTTGCAGGCGGTGACCGGTGGCAGTGGGAATCACGACTGTTCGACGGTCGATACGATCAGTCGGAACCGCACGAGCGGCCCGTCTACGGCGCGTGGAATCGAAACGCCGATCCCTACGGCGGCGCAATACGATTCGGATCATCGTATGTGGTTCTGAAACCCGCTGTCCTCGACAGAATCACCTTCTGCTTCCCGGATTCTGTGTTCGAGCCGACCGATTTCGGTGACCGTGACGCGCTCCCTCACCTATGCGCTCTCGCCGACGCGTCCGGTTTCGACGATCTCGACGACTGCGTCGAGGCTCACGTTCACGGGCCCGTACGGTTCGACGAAGACGTCGACGCTGTGGTGCTCGACCCGACGTTTCGTGAAACTGCGATCGAGTCCGCGGCATCGTCTCTCGGGTGCAACATCCGTTTCCATCGGGGATTTCGCTTGATGACGTCGGATTTTGATCCCCTCTATCGAGGTGCCGAGTCCGCCACACTCGCACAGGCTCTCGGACCTGTTCTGACTCCGGCGATCATCGGCGACGCCGCGCGGACAGGCAGTCACGACCTTCAAACACTCAAGCGCGTGTGGCACTGTCTCGCTCGATTCGGCCGAACGACCTACGAGGTGTAGGGGCCGGTCGGCCTGTCGTGATAGCCCTTGGCGCCGATGAGCATTGCAAGCGGACTGGACGGTGACTCGCCGCTCTGCAGGCATCGCAGCGCTGAGTCGAATCCGTACGCAGGCTCCCAACTCAGATCCCGTCGAGCACGAGTGTTCAGGTAGATGCGGTCGATGCTCGGGAACATTCTCCAACCCAGCGACTCGTAGATCTCCTCGTATCGAGGGAAGTACCGCCGCACCACGGCCGGTGTGTCGACGCGCAATTCGGCTCGATCCTCGTCTCCGAACGGCGTGGTGGCGCTGACGATGTAGCGACCGAATCCCAACTCCGGCGCAACGATCAATGCACGTTCGTGGGCGTCGACGACGTCGGCGATATCGACTCTGCGATACAACAACTCGTTGGTCTTGAGGTTCATGTCGGGGTACGCGGCCTGGATCTCCGGACGGTCGTCGGCTTCGGGGAAGAATCTCGAGGTCCGAAGGATCACCAGTGCAAGACCGTGATCCTGGTGAAACAACCGGCAGAGGTCTTCGGCCGCAGTTTTGGTGGAGCCGTAGATGTTGCGAGGAACTGGTGTCACGTCTTCGGTGATCCATGACGCCGGGTCGCCTTCCGGAGGAGTCATCGCTCGACCGAAAGTCGTGGTGGAACTGGTGAATACGAATCGTCCGACGCCTGCCGCGACCGACTCCTCCAGCATCGTGAGCGTCCCGGACACATTGGTGTCCACGAAGTCCTGTTTGGTGTGACTGCCGACGTGCGGCTTGTGCAGTGTCGCAGTATGGACGACCGCGTCGATCCCGTCGAGCGCCTCGCGAACATCCCGTCGATTGGTTACCGACCCGACGTGCGTCGTCCAGGGAGAAGGCGAGGTGTCCAGCCCGACCACATGATGACCTCGTGAGCCCAGAACACGTACCAGTGCCTCACCGAGATGACCGGAACTGCCCGTCACGAGAATTCGAAATCGCGGTTCCACCGTCGTCACGGTAGTACCACCGCGACCGTTCGCGCCATCGGTTTTCACAGGTCCCACCGGTACCACCGGTCCGAGTACACGACGTCACTGAACGCCGCGACGCGGAGATATCCACGTTTTTCGTACATTCGGCATGCCTCGTGGAGGTCGGAGCGAGTATCCAGCCGAATCGACGAGCACCCTGCGTCGCGAGCTACTTGCTCGAGGTGGTCGAGCACGATCGATCCGACGCCATTTCCGCGGCGATCGCGCACGGTGAACACCTTGGTTAGTTCGGCAATCCCATTCTCCAGGAACCGAACCCCACCAACACCGGCAGGCACGTCGGAGACATACGCGATCGCTAGGTACCCGTCCGGTTCGGACAGATCGGTTGCCGGTTCGTCTTCGAGCGCTTCGTCGACTTCCTCTGCGGTAGCGGGCCTCCCATGCCATCGGGAAACGATGTCCTCCAAGTACGAACGAATAATCTTCGACGCGTCCGCCTCGTATGGGTGAGCTCGCCTGACATCGACTTCGGTCATCTCACCGAAAGAATGATCGCAGTTCGGTCGGGCAGCCGCGTCACGTCGACGCGCACATCGGGATCGAGCACACACGTTGGGACTCTACACAGACACCGCCCGACGCTGCGGAGCTCTGATCACAGCGGTGTAGACACCGACGACCAAGGATGCGGCAACGGCGGTCCAGCCGACCGTTGCGTTGTCGAGCTCACCTGCCAAGCGCCCCTGAGCAATCCACATCAGACCCCACACGATGCCGAGGGCCGGGGCGACCGCGCCGCCTGAAAACCAAGCGAGGCCGACGCCCACGCCTGCGGCGACCACCAGCACGGCGACAGCCCAGAACGTGGCGCCCGCGGTGAGACCGATGTCGACGAGCCACGCCGTCACGTTGGCGATCGTCGCAACGCACACCCAGCCGAGATACAACCCCATCGTGCCGTCGGTGGCGACGGCGTCGAGCGTGTTCTCGGGCGCATCGGCCTGCGTCAGCACGAACACCCGCACGAGGACCGCCAGCAGAACGACGATGATCGGAACGCTGAGCCACAGAAGGCCGACCTGGATGGCGAGAATCCACGCAGCGTTGAGGAGCATGGAGATCGCGATCGGTTTCCGCAGCGGGATCTGTCTGGGTCCAGCGAAGAACTGCCAGACGGCGTAGGCGAGAAACCCCACGTAGATGATCGACCACACCGAAAATGCAGGCCCAGCCGGCGCCACCAACGTCGACGTCGCACTGAGGGCCCCGCCCGCTGCTTCGGCGATGGGCGTCCCCACCCACGCGCCGGACCCGACAAACGAACCCACGATCGCCACAACTGCGCTGATCAGAATCCCGACCTTCATGCCGCACGGAATGCCCATTTCGGACGGTCACAAACGACTACGGTTGGGTGATGCTCCGGCGGTTGCTCATCCTCGCGGTTGTCGCCGTCCTCGCAGTCGTCGGGTGGAACTTCTTCGGACCGGGCCCGGCGCGACCGGACGCCTATGTCGGTGATGCATCGGAGTTTCGCTGTCAGCCGCCGTATCCGGTGGGACCGGCGCCCGGCGTCTTCAGTGGCAACGGGAAGGTGCCCGAAGACTTCAGGCCGGTGGCCGCGATCACGTGCGACCCCTATTACGGTGACGTGTCGGGCTCGCTCACCGCGGAATACGTGGAGCGACGATGGGAAGGCGACTTCGGCGCGGTTCTACGTTCGCTGAACAGACCATCCGAGAAGAAGGGGTGGCTGACGAAGTACTGCATGGCGTCGTACAGCGCCGTCGCGGTCGACGAGATGTGGCTACTCGACGACGGTGGCCGAGCAGTCCGGCCCGGTTATCCAGTGGACGATTGCGGCATGTCCATGATCGGCGGGCTGGCGGAAGTGAAGAAACTGAACGAGGTATCGACGACGCCGCATCCCGTCCAATTGGATTTGCAGCAGGTCGAGCAGGTGAGCGGATGCACGACGGCATTCGATCCTCCATTCGAAGGGACCGCTCCAGTCGAATCCAGCTTTTCCGCATACGGCTTCTGCCGCTTCGCATTCGAGCCGACAGGTCCTCGCTTCGACGGAAGCGTCGGGAACGAAGTACAGGTCGACAGTCTGGCAAGGTCCGAACCCTGCACGGATACAGCATCGGCGGTCGCGATCGGTCGTGCCCAGTTCGAGGTCGACGCTCGAACGGTTCTGATCGAGTTGGATGGATGCCGGAAGGTGATCGTCGACGGTTTCGCACCGATGACCGCGTCGGAGGACATCCGTCGCGCATTCTCCTGAACGCATCCGGTGGCCGGTGCACTTTCCCACCACGAAGGGCCCACATTCACGCTTGAATGAGCCACCCACACCAGCTATTCGTATGGGTGGACCATTCAAGCGATGATGGGTCAGGCCAACTGGACCGTCGCGGTGGCACGGTGACCGAAGATTCTCTTGCCCTCGAACGTTGCGTTGAGCGCGACGACTGCGGTGCGGGTCTCGGCGTCGAGCGACTTGATCTTGCCGTCGAACTTGATCTCCGCGGCACGGTGACCATCGACGGGAATGGGTGCGGTGAAGCGGACGGTGTAGTCCTTGACGGCACCGGGATCGCCGAGCCACTCCGTGACGTACCCCCCGCCGAGGCCCATGGTCAGCATTCCGTGCGCGAGGACGTTGTCCAGGTCGATCAGCTTGGCGAACTGCTCACTCCAGTGAATGGGGTTGGCGTCGCCCGCCACGCCTGCGTAGTTGACGAGGTCCCCGCGGGTGAGACGGAATGTCTTGCTGGGCAGTAGGTCTCCGACGGCGACGCTCTCGAACGTCACAGAAGCGGAAGACTGGTTGTCCACGACGACCAACGGTGGATGCTCGACCTGCTCCTCCTCGTCGTGATCGGCGGCGCCTGCGCGCGCGGCCAACGACGTGGCACCCTGCATGACCAGGTTCTCGGCGGCTTCGACGATGCCCTTGTCCACGTCGCCCTCGCGACCGATGAGGAGCGTCGTGTACGTCGTCTGAACCAGTTCGTTGCGCTGGTTGGAGACGATGTTCTTGGTGACCATCATGTCCTTGCCCATGACCTCCTTGTAGGAGTCGAGCGAGACATCGCAGTAGAGATGGTCACCTGCGACGATGGGCTGGTGGTACTGGAGAATTTGATCGGTCTGCAGCATCTGACTGAGATCGAATCCGACGGCGATCTTCTGCAGCAGCCGCTTCTGCGCAAGGGTCCCCACCAGCGACATGAAGGTCAACGGCGCGACAACGTTGGCGTAACCCAGAGCCTTGGCGTCGTCACCCTCCCAGTGCACAGGATTGAAATCCTGCACCGCGCGCGCGTACTCACGAACCTTTTCGCGCCCCACCTCGTAGTAGTCGGCGGCACGATAGTGACGCCCGACCATCGCACGCACATGCTCCGCCGGGTCGAAGGTCTCGCTGGCTGTCACATTCTCACTCATTCGTGGCAACCTACCGGGCGCGGCGCTGCCAGTACACGCGAGGGACCTAGCTTGTGGCACGTCATAGCGCCTCACCACCGGCTCTCGTGCGTCCCACAGGGTCCTGCGCAGTGTCACGCAGAGCGATGCCGCGGAACGGGTTCGTAGGAGGAATTTTCGAACACGTGCGCAGGCGTGATGGTCTTGACTGCGACGAGTGAGCGTCTGGACCGACTTCTCGCGTCGTCGGACGCCAGCAGCGCGGCCCCGTGTGCGGTGAGCGATTCCGGCATCGAGGGAACGAGCACCGGCAACCGCAGATCGCGCCTGAACATGCGCCGGAGAAGGGGCAGATGCGCGCACCCGCCGACCATGACCAGACCGTTCACCGCGTGCGGTGCCTCGACGATGACACTGGCCGTCCAATCCTCGACCAATCGCACGGACCTCTCGACGATGTCGTCGAAAGAACTGCGCCACAACCGCACAGGACCTCCGACGAACGGCCCCGGTACTTCGGCGACCCGCAGACTCGACAACTGCTCGCGCGCATACCCGACCGCAACTGTCACACTGTCGAGCGCTGTGCTCGAGATCAATTCGTCAGCTCCGTACGTGGAGAGAAGATAGTTCCTGACCGCCTCGTCGCACACGTTGCCGCCGAACGCGGTGGTCCGTTGCGAACAATAGACGCGCCCCGTGACGGGGTCGGCGATGGAGACCGTGGTGCCCGAGGCGCCGATGTCACACACAGCGACGGTACGAAGGCCGTCCAGCTGGCCCGACCCGCGCAGAAACCGCAACTGTGCGCCGAGCTCGGATACGACTCCGAACCGCTCGGAACGATGAATCGAATACGCCGAATTTCGACCTCGACCCGCAGGGTCGTCCGGCACAGCGAGCACCGCATCTGCCGGGTCGACGTTCTGAACCGCACTCATGGACCGAAGCAACTCCAGCGCTGCGGACACCTGATCGGACGCGTCGAACGACCGAGCAACGCTCGCCGAGCACACCGAGTCGTCCGCAAAGTCGAGGGCCGTCGCACGCGCCGTGGCAGAGCCGACGGAGACCCCAAGCACCGTTCTCATTCGTTCCTCGACTTCTGCGTATCTCAGATCCGACTTACCAGGATCGTAACCCTCGAATCCGTCTACGGGTAGGTCTTTGAGAGGATTATCGGTCTCGGAGTTTGTTTTCTGAAAATCGAGGAAGACAGCAACGACTGGCGGCACGTGGCGGTGGCCGTCAACAGGCGAGAACGGCGACACACGCCTGTATGTCATGAATTTGTGAACGAAGACAAGCGACTGATTTCTTTCTGACACACCGACGCGTCAGGCGACGTTCTCGATACCGTCCATCGGGCGCCGATCGGCGACCACTTCGCCCCACTCGCGTGTCGACGAACCACCACCGCGGGGCCCGACCACCGGGGCCGCCCCAGTCTCACTCGCGGCATCACGCGCAGCAGCGACGAGCGATCGTGCTGACTGCAGCAGACTGACATCGAAAGCACGACTGTGCGAAACCAATTCCGCGAATGCTTCTTCCGGAGAATAGCCACGAAGAGCGATGAGAACTCCGACCGCCCAATCGATACTCGTGCGAGAATTGTCCATCCAACTTACCTACAATCCGTGAGACCTGAATGTGCGTCGGTAACAACAACTTCGAGAATGCGCAATGCACAGCGATGCCGAATTACGAACAGCGCATACAACACACGCGCGGCCGAATCTCGGCGGATAGCCGAGTCCGTTCGCCGCAGAGGATCATGTCTTTAAATCGTAGCCCGATAGTCGAACACCCTGCCACCGATGTTCGGTGACAATTCACTACTCGATCGATAATTCACACGCGGTTCACATGATCGAATTGTCGTGTCATCACGGCCCTTGCGACGGATCGAATTTCGCCCTCTGCGCCTACGTACGCGTGTGCCGAAAGATTCGCAGCGCTACTCGTCGCCTGTGTTGCCGCTGTCGCCCTGGTTGCCGCTGTCACCCTGGTTGCCGCTGTCACCCTCGCTGCCGCCAGCCGGGGCTTCCGACTCGATGGTCGTCGTGGTGGTCGTTGTGGTCGGTGCAGTGGTCGTCGTCTCGGTGTCGCTCGGGTTGGTCGTAGTGGGCTCGACGCCACCGCCACCGCCACCGCCCGGGGCAGACGGCGAGGTAGTCCTGCTGGTCGTGGTGGGTGTCGGCTGCACTGCATCCCCGCCGTTCGAGCCTGCGGCGGGATCCGGCTCGGGCAAGACTTCGGGCGCAGGCACGATCGCGACCACGCCGGGTGCCTCTTGCACGGCTGCCCCGGGAACGATCTCCGGTCCCGGTGCATCCGGAGCCGCGGGGGTGGTGGTCGCCACTGCACCGACTGGGATCGCCCCAGCTGTCGTCGTCGCAGATGCAGCACCCGCTGTCGGGTACACCATCTGCGACGGCGGGGCTTCGCTCGCAGTCGAAGGTTGCGAGGTCATGGCCCATGCGGTGACCCCGCCCAGCGCAGCGAGAACGCACGCCCCGACGGCAGCTACCGGCCACATGCCTCGGTGACGATCGGAGACACGGCCAGTGGACGCAGCCTTGGGTTCCAGTTCCCCGACCAACATCGCCGCTCCGATATCGGGGGTGAACGCGTCGGACATCCGGTGGTCGAAGATGTCGATCACTGGAGGCGGGTCCGTCTCGGAGTCCTCCAAGCCGTCGGCGACGACTTCACGCTGCAACGCGTTCTCGCACACGACTACACTGCCGACGACCGTCAGGTCGTGCTGCATCGCCTGCACGCGCATGAATCCGAGTGCTATGGAAACGGCACCACCGATGCCTCCGGGCGCCGCGGCAACGGCCACGGATCTCGAAGCGATGGGACCCAGCTCGGGGAACGCTGTGTCGACGAGAGAGGCAGTCACCTCGTACGTGCTGACATGTACGCCAAGAGCAATACGCACGCCGCTCGCACTCCCCCGCCGATCGTGTACCGACGATCCGAATTGGGCGAACAGTCGGTTTGGTCGGCGATCAGAGTACTCGGATATCGAATTCTGCGCGCAATCAGATCTCGAAAGCTTTTATCGCCGCTCGCGCAGCCGCAGCTGCGTGTACTTCCTGGGCGTAGAGGAGTCCGAACGTGAAGCCGTTCTCTCCCGGCGTCACACCAGCAATTCGCCCCAGTTCGAGCAGCGTGGCCGCGGCTACGACGGCGTCCTGATGTTCCCCGAGGATCTCCTGGACATTCTTGTACTTGTCGATCCCCGCCCGCGCTTCCTTCTTACCGACGATGGGCCGTACCAATTCCGCCGCGTATCTCGCGCGCTTTCCGGCCTTGCGCGCCCGGTGCAGCGTCTCGTCCTCACCTGTCCGGACGGCGGTGGCCACACGCTTTCCTGCCTTCTTCCCTGCCTTGCGGGCCAGAGCAACGAGGTCCGCGTCGTCGATCTTCGAAGCACCCGGCGCAAGTGGAAGCCCTCTGCTCCACCGCGCGAGTTCGCTCAGCAATGCTCGGTAACGCTCACCGTCGAGCTCGGTTGTCACGACCTGACGGAACCTGAGTTGCTCGGCGAGGAGATCGTTCTCGATCCGTGCGGCCACCGGGCCGAGCACCAAGTGATCGGGCAGTTCCCCGAGCGAATCGGCGAACCGCGACCGCTGGACCTGACGGTCCCGCACCTCTCCGAGAAGATTTGCATACCAGGATAATTCGACCTCCAGAGCCGATGCCGGTTCTTCGTCGAACATATCGCCGAATACTCTGAGCGCGCTGCGATAGCGACGGATGGCAACCCTGGTCGAATGAATAGGGTCCATCCCGCGCCGAAGGTAGACATCGCCTGCGAAGATCGCCTGGGTCTGCCGATCGAGATAGTCCGCCACCACGCCGGCCGTGCCCGTGTGAACCGGCTCGGCCGCGGACCGAACCGCGCGGTGGAACTTGGAGGGGTGCGCACTCTTTCGCGCACCAGCATCCTTCAGTGTCTTGCCAATTCGCTTCAAGGCCGACTCCGACCCTGCAGGCCCGAGCTCGACCTCGACTTCCCGCCAGCCGTGACCGTCGGCACCTGCGAGATCGACGGTGACCGTATCGTCGGCAACCTCCGCGATCACACCACCGTCGTGATCGGACAGGACTGTCACGCGCCGGAGCGAAGTCAACGTGGCAACCGGCGCAAGCGGCTTTCCGAGGGACACGCCCGCGAGCAGGTCCACCAACTCCTCCGGCACGGTCGCGTCCTCACCCGATCCAAGCGGGAGTCGAATCTCGGTCCGCGCCTTGGCAGCGGGAACCTTCGCGTGCCATCCGGTGTCGGCATCACCGCGCCTGCGGCGCAACGTAATCCCGCGCTGAAGCAGGTCCAACTCCTCGGTGTCGAAATACGTGCTGACAAGCTGCACTTCGGAGGATTCTGCGGAGCCGCCCTTCGGGATCAGCTGGTCCGACGACGGCAGGCCGAAGCCGGGATCCACGTCGAACTTGTCCTCGCGCTCGGTCTGTATCGAAGCCATCCTGCAATAGTGCCCGAAGAAAGTGAACAATCGCCGGACGTCACCGCCGCGGCTGTGAATCAGTCCACTGGAGACTGGACGAAATTCAGATACGCCTTGGACGGAGTCGGCCCTCGCTGGCCCTGGTACTTCGACCCGACCTCAGCGCTGCCGTACGGATGCTCGGACGGACTCGACAGCCTGAACAGGCAGAGCTGGCCGATCTTCATTCCCGGCCACAACGTGATCGGGAGGTTGGCCACATTGGACAGCTCCAACGTGATGTGACCGCTGAAACCGGGGTCGATGAACCCGGCAGTCGAGTGTGTCAACAAGCCCAAACGGCCGAGCGAGCTTTTCCCTTCCAAGCGGCCTGCCAGGTAGTCCGGCAGCGTCGTCAGTTCCAGAGTCGACCCGAGGACGAACTCGCCAGGGTGCAGCACGAACGGCTCACCCTCGGCAGGCTCGACGAGCGTCGTCAGTTCGTCCTGTTGCTTCGCAGGGTCGATGTGGGTGTACCGGGTGTTGTTGAAGACACGAAAAAGCTTGTCGAGGCGTACGTCGACACTCGACGGCTGAACCATCGCCGCATCGAAAGGCTCGATGCCCAGATTGCCGGTGGACACTTCTGCACGTATATCGCGGTCGGAAAGCAGCACAGGGGAAGGTTAACGCCGACGGTATCGGCCTGCCCGCGCAGACCACCGAACGACGCGTGAACCAGTCGGATCCGCGGCCGTCGTACGGCACCGACAACCGCACCGACGTCGGCTGCTAAAGTGGTCCGGCGCGGGGCTTGTTCGGCCTCGTCGCGCCGGTGTAGTTCATTGGTAGAATGCGACCTTCCCAAGGTTGAGAGGCGGGTTCGATTCCCGTCACCGGCTCCACGACGGCATCCGGCCGCTATCTCCGCCTATCTCCCTACGGCTTCCATCGAATCTGGGTGTTCTTCGCACGGTCGCTCGCGCTTCCATGCGCGTACCGAGTTCGGGCCGGCTACTCGGCTTTGTGACTTTTATCGATCAACTAGCGCCCTCACTGTTACATCGCACAACAATTGGGCTTACCCTCGGCTGAGACGACGACCCGAGGTGCAGCGTGAGAAAACAACTGACCGCAATAGCAGCCACCGTATCGATGCTGTGCGTATTCGGCGCTGCGGTCGCCGGGGCAGCACCTGTGATGCCCCGAGTTCAAGGGCCGCCGCAGAGCACCCACGCGGACGCCATCCGTTACTCCGCGGGCACACCCGAGGCAGCACCGTCCGGTGCCAATCGGACCGATTGCGTTCCCACCCCGGAACATCCGAATCCCGTCATCCTCGTGCACGGCACCGATGCGTCGGCGTACTCCGACTGGGCTGCCCTCTCGCCAGCACTCACCGCGTCCGGATACTGCACCTACGCGCTGAACTACGGCGCATCCCCGGACGGAAAAACCTTCGGCTACAGCGATATTCGCAACAGTGCAGTCCAATTGAAGGCCTTCACCGAAGGTGTGCTCGCGGCGACGGGCGCGCAATCGGTCGACCTCGTGGGGTACTCGCAGGGGGCCGCGGTCACCCGGTACTACACCAACCGACTCGACGGAGCACGAGTGGTGGACAAGTGGGTCGGTATCGCATCACCGGCCTACGGGGGAACGCTCTACGGAGTCTCTCCGGTCCTCCAGGTCGTACCGAGCGCAACCCGACTCGTCTCGAGCGAATTCGGGCCCGCCCTGGTGCAGTTGATGCAGGATTCCGCGTTTCTGACCGAGTTGAACGCAGGCGGCGACACGGTCCCCGGCGTCGACTACACCAGCATTGCCACGAGAGTCGACGAGGTGATCCAGCCGTACACCAATGCGCTGCTTCGAGATTCGGGTGCGCGCAACATCGTCGTACAGGACGTGTGCCCACAAGACATGGTCGCTCACTTCACCTTCACGTACGATCCGACCACCATCGCGCTCGTAGAGAGTGCGCTCGACCCTAATGGCCGAGTTCCCGTGCCGTGCACGACGGTTCCCCTCGGTTCGGGGGTTCTGGATGTGGTGATCGCCAGTAACTAGGGAGTCTCGACCTCGCTGTCGAGCTTGAGGACGCGCTGCCCGTCGGACTGTTCGATGAGGTATGCCGGGGTGTCCTCGGTTCCGTTCCGGGTTATCTCGCTACCCGAGATCGTGCGCGTGACTTTGTCCGTGTGGACCTCGACGATCTTTCCCTCGCCGGTGCCCTGTCCCCAGTTCCACTGAACCTTCGTGCCCTTTTTGTGTGTCATGGTGTCTGGACTACCCCGCCCGAGCACAATTGATACGCGCGGAGCCCCACGAACAATTCGGCCGAATGCACAGGGTTCAGGAAGTCGCGTCCGGTCAACTCACCGATCCGGCGCAGTCGATACAGCACGGTATTCCGGTGATAGTGCAGGCGGTTCGACGCCTCGGCGGTGGACCCCTTGGCCTCGAACCATGCGTCGAGGGTGCTCAACAGGCTCGTTCGTTCGTCTTCGGGCAGATCCAGTAACGACCCGAGGATCTGCTTCGCCGCGATCAGGCCCCCCTCGGGTCGATCGACGAGCAACAGCGGAATCGGAACGGCGTCGTACCGTGTTGCGGGTGCGTCGTTCACAGGCGCGCAACGACGTGCCGATCGGGCTTGCTCGACCGCCTTCGGAATGCCGACCGCAGCGGTGAACACCGCGCTGATGCCCACGTTTCCACCTTCGTCGGCGATTCCGTCGAGAGCTGATTCCAGCTTGCCGTGACTCTGCGCGAACAGGAGACCCACCACACCGTCGACGGCGCTGTCCCAGACCGCGTCGACACCGGGTTCACTGATGTCGGCGCACCGGCTGTCGGCGGAGACGACGACGAAGCTGCCGCGGTCGGGGATACGGAACGTTCGTAGCGCGTCGGCCACAAATGCAGAGTCGGTACCGTGATCGGCGAACAGCGCGCGGACGAGCCGAGTTCGCGCGTCCGCATCCTGCTCGGCGCGCGCATCGACGGCGACTCGGTACGCCTCTGCCGCAGCATCGGACGCCACGTCGATCAACGCCCACACCTGGGCGGCCATCTCCAGAAGTTCGCGCGGAGCCTCTCCCTCGGACCGGTTCATCAGCTCCTCCCAGACCAGCCGGCCGCCGAGCCGGAACGCGTGGAGCAGAGCTGCGAGCGGAACACCCTGGTCGGCTTTCAGCCTGCCGGCTGCTTTCGCGGATTCGAGATCGATAGGACGCACACCGGCGAGATCTCTGACCATGTCGCCGACGTTGTCCACGCATGCTCTCCGAAGCTGAGCCGGACTGAGAACCGACGATTCGGCGTAGGCATGTTCCTCGGCCAATATGCGGCGAACCAACTCGTCGGCCAGTTCGTCGATGACTGCCAGCAAGGGCGCTGCAAGCGCTGTGGACTGCAAGGGAGTAACTGTTCCGGGTGACGCCATGGCACGAGAATAGCTTTGCTGGTGTAACTCACGCCACAGGCTCTTTGTGCAGTCGCACAGCAACGGGGGTGGGTTGGAGAGCGTCGGCCTATAGCGCCGAGGCAGGCAAAGAGACCACAATCACAGTGAGACCCACCGAACCGAACGAGACGGAGCGAGCCGAGTGACCGAGCAGAGCGCACCACACCTGCATGTAGCGGATACGTCCGGCAGCGAAACCCACGCACGCATCGACGCTGCACTGGACGAATTGCGTGAAGGCGAGAAGGCATGGGCGTCGTCGACGCTGTCCCAGCGGAGCGCGCTGATCGCACGCGTTCGCGACCTCACGGTCGAACACGCCGCCGAATGGGTCGCCGCGGCCGCCTCGATCAAGGGACTCGATCCGGCGTCCTCACTCGTCGGCGAGGAGTGGATGTCGGGTCCGTACGCGTTCGCGGGCGGAGCAGCCACCTTGGCCCGGACGTTGAGCGAACTCGACCGCGGCGTCAGCCCACTCGCCGACGTCACGTTCGGAACCGCGCCTGGAGACCGGACCACCGTGCAGGTTCTTCCGCACGGAGTGTTCGATCACCTGCTGCTCAGCGGCTTCAGCGCCCAGGTCTGGCTGAAGCCCGGGATCGCCGCCGACACGGCACGGCGCACAGCAGGTCTTGCACAATTGAATCCGAAGGCGACCAAAGGCGTCGGCGTGGTGCTCGGTGCGGGCAACATCATGTCGATCGCTCCCCTCGACACCCTGTACGAACTGATCGCGAACAACCGGGTCGTGGCACTCAAGCTCAATCCGATCACCGACCCGATGCTCCCGGTGCTCACCAAGGTCCTTGCGCCACTGATCGAGATCGGCGCAGTTCGTATTCTGACCGGAGGCCCGGAGACCGGTGGCTACCTCGTCGCGCACGACCACGTGGACCATGTGCACATGACCGGCAGTTCGATCACGCACGATGCCATCGTGTTCGGAACGGGCGAATCCGGCGCGGCCAGGAAAGCAGCGGGACAACCACTGCTCACCAAACCGATCACCAGCGAACTCGGCGGAGTATCTCCCACCATTGTGCTGCCGGGCGAATGGAGCCGCGCCGACATCGAGTTCCAAGCCGAACACGTTGCTACACAGCGCCTTCACAACAGCGGGTACAACTGCGTCGCATCACAGGTTCTCGTGCTGTCCTCCGAGTGGAAGCAACGTGACGAGTTCGTGACGGCGGTGCGCGACGCCATGGCCGCCGCGCCGAAGCGCCGCGCCTACTACCCCGGCAGCGACGGCAGAGTGGAATCGGCCGTCGACAGTTATCCAGGCGCCCAGCGGCTGGACGGCGGGCGCGTCCTGATCGACAATCTGAATCCAGGCGAAGAGACCGCCCTGCTCAACACCGAATACTTCGCGCCCGTCCTCGGAATCGTCGAACTCCCCTACAGCGGTGAGCGATTCTTCACCGAGGCCACGACGACAGTCAACGAGAAGTTCATCGGTACCCTCGGGGTCAACGTTCTGGCGCACCCGCGGACGATCGACAGTTTCGGCGCGCGTTTCGACGAACTACTCGCCGAACTCCGCTATGGCGCCATCGCAGTCAACGCCTGGACCGCTCTCGCGTTCCTCTCTCCCGCCGCCACGTGGGGCGCGTTTCCCGGCCACACCATCGACGACGTGCAGAGCGGAATCGGCATCGTGCACAACGCATTTCTCATCGACGGCGCCGAGCGAACCGTGGTGCGCGGACCGTTCCGGCCCTCGCCCCGATCGTTGGTCAACCGTGAGCTGTCCATCTCGCCGAAGCCGCCGTGGTTCGTCTCCAATCGCACCGCCGCGACGACAGGGCGTCTGCTGACCGCTTTCGCCGGACGGCCGTCCTGGGCCAAGCTGCCTGCCATCTTCGCCTCGGCACTACGCGGATAAGGGGAAATCATGTCTTCGGTAGCGGACTACGTTGTGGTCGGAGCAGGTTCGTCGGGGGCGGTGCTGGCCAATCGACTCAGTGCCGACCCCCGCAACACGGTCGTTCTTCTCGAGGCAGGGCCGGAGGACAAGAACAAGTTCGCGCACATCCCCGCGGCGTTCTCCAAACTGTTCCGCAGCGAGGTCGACTGGAACTACGACTCCGAGCCACAGCCGGAACTCAAGGGCCGCAGCATCTTCTGGCCGCGAGGAAAAATGCTCGGCGGCTCGTCGTCCATGAACGCGATGATGTGGGTGCGCGGCTTCGCCGCCGACTACGACGAATGGGCCTCGGTGAGTGACCCGTCGTGGTCGTTCGACAAGCTCATTCCCTACTTCCGCAAGATCGAGAGCATCGAAGGCACGACGGCAGCCGACGCAGGCACGAGCGGTCCGCTGATCGTGTCGAATCAGCGCAGTCCCCGCGCGCTGACGGGGTCGTTCCTCGACGCCGTTCGCCAGGCTGGCTATCCCGTCGAACCTGCGAATCTCCCCGAACCCAAGGGATTTTCGCAGACCATGGTGAACCAGAAGCGAGGAGCACGCTGGAGCACAGCCGATGCGTACCTCAAACCGATCCGCAAGCGCGCCAACCTGACGGTGATCACCGAGGCTCAGGCGTCGAAAGTCGTGTTCGAGGGTTCGGCCGCGGTAGGCGTCGAGTACGTCTCCAAAGGCCGGACACAGACTGTCCGGGCAACGCGGGAGGTCGTTCTCGCGGGCGGTGCCGTCAATACTCCGCAGCTGCTGATGCTGTCCGGAATCGGCGACGCCGAACAGCTCCGGCAACACGGCATCACAGTCCAACATCACGCACCCGAGGTCGGTAAGAACCTCACCGACCACCTTGCAGCCCTCATCGGGTGGAGCGTCGACAATGATTCCCTGTTCTTCGCGGAGAAGATCCCGGAACTGGTCAACTACCTGGCACGTAGGCGCGGAATGCTGACGTCGAACGTCGCCGAGGCATACGGATTCGTCAAGAGTCGCCCCGAATTGCAGCTTCCCGATCTCGAAGTCATCTACGCGCCCGCGCCGTTCTTCGACGAGGGCCTCATCGCTCCCGACGCTCACGCCGCGGTCATCGGGACAGTTCTGCTCCGCCCCGAGAGTCGCGGGGACATCACGCTGCGCTCATCGGATCCGTTGGCCAAACCGGTCATCGATCCCCGATACCTCAGTGATTCGAACGGAGTCGACCGGGACGCGATGTTGGAGGGCCTGCGGGTGTGCACCGACATCGCCGCGCAACCGGCACTGGCCGACTTGCTCGGTTCGGTCGTCAGACCACCCAATGCAGGCGATCTACTGTCCGAGGCTCTCGAACAGAACGCGCACACCCTGTACCACCCGGTGAGCACGTGCCGCATGGGCAACGACCCGTCGTCCGTCGTCACACCCGACCTGAAGGTCCGGGGCGTCGACAACCTGCGCGTGGCGGACGCCTCGATCATGCCGACCATCATCCGAGGCCACACTCACGCTCCGAGCGTGGTCATCGGTGAGAAGGCGGCAGATCTGCTGCTGGCACGCTGAGAGCCTTTCAGCGGGGTTCGAGGCCCGTCGCGACCGGGCGCGACGGGTCGTTCGACCACTGCGACCACGAGCCAGGGAAAAGCGCGGCGTCGATACCGGCAATGGCGAGAGCGGCAACCTGGTGCGCGGCCGTCACGCCCGATCCGCAGTAGACGCCGACAGCGCGCGAATCCGTGCCCGAGTCGGTGCTCAGGTTGGCGAATCTCACGCGTAGTGCCTCCGGAGAGAGGAAGCGGCCGTCGGCGTCGAGATTCTCCGCCGTCGGCGCACTGATCGCACCGGGGATGTGGCCTGCCCTGGGATCGATCGGTTCGGTCTCGCCCGAGTAGCGCTCTGCCGCGCGGGCGTCGAGCAGCATCCCCGAATCGGCGACAGCGGCGGCCTCGTCCGCGGTCAGTGTCGGCAGGTGACCTCCGGTGAGAACGACGTCTCCCTCGGAAACAGGAAGCTCCTCGCCGGACGCCGTGTCATGGCCCGCCGCGATCCAGGCCTTCAGACCTCCGTCGAGAAGAGCCACCTGCGTGAAGCCCGCCCACCTCAACAACCACCAGGCCCTCGCCGCAGCGAGATTGCCCGTGTTGTCGTAGACCACGACAGGAATATCCGTACTGACGCCCCAGCGCCGCGCCGCGGCCTGCAGGTCCGGCACGGACGGTAGCGGATGACGCCCTCGCTCCAAAACACCGTGATCGGCCAGCTCGGTAGGGAGGTCGACGTAGACCGCACCGGGAATGTGCGCCTCCAGGTAGTGCTGATGGCCATCCGCGTCACCGAGAGCCCACCGAACATCCAGCACCACCGGCGGCACCAAACTACCCAGCGCCGCCTTCACGTCGGCAACGTCGCGAATCACATTCACTGGACACACTCCTGACAATTCCGGTCCATGACGGGGCCCATCGTATCGATCGAGGGTGTTTCTGCGACCCACACCGGTCCGCCCTACGAAACCGGAAGCCCCGTTATGGAGCCATAACCGCACCCGAGGTCACGGGGTGGGTACGAGAAGGTCACGGTCCGGTCACGGCCCTACTACGAGTGTCGAAATCGGACATTCTGGTCAACTAAACGCTCTCAAAAGTGGGAGTCTATGTGTACCAAAGCAATTTGGCTTTGCATTTCGACGAAACGGGATGCTCAAACCGGCGATCTGCCCTCGTTCCATCGCACGAGGGGGACACCGACCCGCGCACGTTCCGCACCGAACCCATCCGGATCGGTACCTGCGGCGAATCACCATCAACGCTCAAGAGCTGAGCCAACGAAAGGTTGATCACATGATCTCGATCCGTAAAGTCATGGCCGCCACTGCAATTGGCGCAATGACGCTCGTGCCGCTCGCAGCATGCTCCAGCGACGACTCCTCCACCACCGAGGCCAGCACCACGTCCGCTGCTGCGGAGACCACCGAAGCCACTCCCGAGCCCGCAGCCGAGGTCGACGACCTCAGCAACGGCGTCAGCACAGCCGTGGCGCTCGATCCGGGATTCACCGGCGCACTGACGACTCTCGGCCTCACGCCGGGCGTCATCGGAACTGCAACTCTCGCAGACGGTTCCATCGCCTTCCCGATCACCGGCGGCAACGTCAAGTACTGGGAGCCGGGCACGGTCGACCCCTACGTTCAGGGTGAGATCATGCACGACGGAAGCGGATTGTCGCTCACCGCAGGCGACACCGTCGTCGAGCTCACCGACTTCGACATCGATCCCGGTACCTCGCTGCTCACCGGTACGGTCAGTGTCAACGGCGAAGTTGCTGCCGAAGACGCAGTCATCTTCGACCTCGACGGCCGTACGCTGAACCCGTTGGCCACCGGACCGAACAACACCGCGATCCTGCAGGGCACCCAGGTCAAGATCTCCGAGACCGCAGCCGGCCTGCTCAACGACACGTTCAAGACCGACGCTGTCACCCCGGGTCTGCTCGTGGGCGTAGCGACCATCACCGTCGCCACCGCATAACCACATGCCCGACGAAAACGTCCGAGTGAGATCTCCGCAGAAAGCGGCCTCGCTCGGACGTTTTCGTAGTCCATTGAGAGGTCCCTGGCTGACCTCGATCTTCGGCGCACTACTGCTCGTGGGCCTGCCGGTGGTCATACTCACCGGGCTGCTGTCCTACGTGGCATACGGGCCGCAATTCGGCCAGGCCCTGCCGGTGGACGTCGGCTGGCTGCAACTCCCCCAATTCGACTGGCCCACAAACCCCGCATGGCTGTACCGCCTCACACAGGGGCTGCACGTCGGGCTCGGGCTCGTCTTGATTCCCATCGTTCTGGCCAAGCTCTGGTCGGTCATCCCAAAGCTGTTCGTCACGCCGCCGATTCGCTCGGTTGCCTCTGCTCTGGAACGTCTTTCGCTCATTGCGCTCGTCGGCGGAATACTGTTCGAGATCGTCACCGGCGTTCTCAACATCCAGTACGACTACATTTTCGGCTTCAGTTTCTACACTGCCCACTACTGGGGTGCGTGGATCTTCATCGCCGGGTTCGTCAGCCACGCGCTTATCAAGACACCGTTGATGATTCGCACGCTGCGCGGCCGTTCGTTGATGCAGGTGTTGAACGACAAGCAGTCCGAACAGGAGGTCGGCGACTCCGACCTCATCTCCGACGACCCCGCAGAACCGACGATGAGCCGCCGAGGCGCGCTCGCTCTCGTCGGCGGAGGCGCCGTCTTCGTCGCCGTGCTCACCGCAGGTCAGACGACCGGTGGCTTCCTCAGGAACGCCGCCATTCTGCTTCCCCGTGGGCGCTCGTACGGCGAGGGACCCAACGACTTTCAAATCAACCGTACGGCGGCCGCAGCGGGTATCGACGGCGATGCCACCGGCGCTGCATGGATCTTGGAGCTGACCGGCGGCCCACAGGCAATCACGTTCACGCGCGACGCTCTACTCGGAATGGAGCAGCACACTGCCGAGCTGCCGATAGCGTGCGTCGAAGGATGGTCGACGGTACAGACCTGGACCGGCGTGCGACTGCGCGACCTGGCCGCCGCAACAGGCGTCGGGAATCTGGAATCGGCTCAGGTCACCTCCATCGAAGTCAGCGGTCCGTTTCGCCAGGCAACACTGCATTCAGGCCAAGTGCTGCACCCGGATTCGCTTCTCGCCTTGCAGGTCAACGGCGTCGATCTCTCACCCGACCACGGCTATCCTGCCCGCATCATCGTCCCGGCAATGCCTGGGGTCCACAACACCAAGTGGGTCAAGGCTATCGAATTCAGGTCGACGTGAAGCGGCTGTACGGGGCGAGCCCTCTCCACCTTCTCACCCTCGGTTTCGCCTTCGCCCTCGTCGGGTACGTCGTCTACGTTGCGGGGTTCGAGACTTTCTGGAACAAGGACGTGTGGTGGCAGTCGATAGGTGTGTGGTTCGCAGGGTCGGTGATCGCGCACGACCTCGTCCTGTTTCCGCTGTACGCCGTGGCCGACCGAACTCTCAGGTTCGGCGCAGGCCGGACCCACCGCTTCCGTGTGTCACCCCTCAACTACGTTCGGATCCCAGCGCTCGGCACGGCCCTCACCTTCGCGCTGTTCTTTCCCGGAATAATTCAGCAGGGTTCGGAGACCTACCGAGCTGCAACCGGTTTGACGCAAGAGCCGTTCCTGGGTCGCTGGTTGCTGCTGACCGCAGCGCTGTACGGCGTCAGCGCCGTCGTTTACGCCATTCGCCTCGCATCGACCAGGAGACTTTCATGACCGTCACAGCGGACGAGCTGTTTCGGAGGGCCTCCTCGGGCCTTCCCTGTTGGATGGGCCATTCCGACGGCACACGTGAATCTCTGCCCACTGCCCGCTGGATGGGCGGCGACGCGTCGAGCACGGAGGATCGGATCGCCGATTTCTCGATGATCGACCAATGCACCGGGCCCACTCTCGACCTCGGCTGCGGACCCGGCCGCCTCACCGAAGGACTTGCTCGACGGGGTATCTCGGCGCTCGGCGTCGACACCTCGCGCGAGGCGATCGATCTCACCGTCGGACGAGGTGGCCGCGCTGTTCTGCGGGACTTGTTCGAACCTTTGCCCAACGTCGGTGAGTGGGACAGTGTGCTGCTCGCGGACGGCAACATCGGCATCGGCGGTGACCCGGTTCGATTGCTCCGTAGAGCAGCCGAACTGATCCGCCCGGGTGGCGCCGTGATCGCCGAGGTCGACGCCCCGGGAGACGACAGGGTCCGCACCCAGACCGTGCGGTGGGAAACCGATACGACGGTCGGCGAGTGGTTCGCGTGGGCCTGCGTCAGCGTCGACGCCACCTCCGGGCTCGCCCAGGCGGCCGGTCTTTCCGTCGTCGACATCGCGCAGATTCACGGTCGGTATTTCGCTCGGTTGCGCTCCGCGCCCGTGAGTGAGTAGTGACAGAGGGGCGTAATTATGCGCGCACAGGCGGCGGAGCCGCTTTACCAGTTCGTGAAGAGCAGATGATTGATCGCCAGCGCGGCGACCACCTGCAAGGCCAGCCAGAACTTGTGCGTCCGCGCCGGCAACACGGCGGGCGCGAGCAGCATCCACATGGCGAACGGGAGCCAGATGCGTTCGGTTTCGGCTTTGCTAAGCTGGCTCAGATCGGCCATGACCACAGCGGCCACGGCACCGAAGACCAACAGGTTGATCGGCGCCGTCCGCGTGAAGACCCGCGGGAACGCGGCAGGTACCGCAACTCCGACAGCGCAGAACAACGCAGCGATGTTCGCCCAACCCCAGTACTCGAACGGCCGGTCCGTCGCGATGCCCTGGTAATAGCGTTCCTGGACGAGCTCGTAACCGTCGAACCACCAGAATCCGTATGCCGTGAACACCGCGACCACGACGAGTGCTCCGGCGACTGCCCCGATCAGCGGCCATGCAGTGCGAGCCGCGATCAGTACCGCGACGGCGGGCAGACCCATCAGCACGAGTCCGTAGTTGAGATAGATCCCGAAGCCGAGCAGCAGACCGGCAGCAATCGACGCCGGCCACAGGTACTTCCGAGTCGAGATCGCCAACAGCGCAATGCCCCACGCAACGACCCCCATGTAAAAGGCATCGGCGGACACGGCGATCCAGATCGCGGCCGGCGCCAACGCCGCGAAGGGCGCTGCCCGACGAGCCATGCTCTCGTCGCCGAGCGCGCGAACGGCGACGATGACCGCTGCGGCCGCACTCGTCCCGACGAACACGCACAGTGTCGCCGCCCAAGCCCCGCCGCCGAGACCGAGTCGATCGAGCCACACGAAGGTCAAGAGGGCACCCGGCGGATGTCCCGAGACATGTGTGGTCCACGAATCGACCTGGTAGTCGAGGATTCGTTCGGAAAATCCCCGAAGCGTTCCCGGAATGTCGGTGATGCCGGGAACCTCGTGCAGGTACTCGTCGGTGGAGGCCAACCGCGTAACGAAACCGCGCCGCCAGCCGTCGATCATCGCAAGCGACATGGTCCACGCGGCCGACACTGCCCAGGTCACCAACAGAAGCCGCCGCCACGGCAACCGGCGCGCGAGATCGGGACCCCACAGCACTCCCGCCACTGCGATCAGAATCGCGAACGGTGTACCCCACCCCACATGAAACTCACGAAATCCGAAAAGCGGTGCAGCATCGGCAAAATCACGCACCTGCTGCGGAGTCCTGTTGATGATCGGCGTGATCAGCTCGTTGCCGAGGTACGGCACGACGGCCGCGACCGCCACGAGCACGAGAGCCAGCACGGCGGCGAGAGACTCTCTCCAATAGCGGATGACGTTCACCTTTTCGTTGTGCGACCGACGAGTAACACCCAGCATAGATAAGAATGAGGCTATGACGACACAGCATCGGGCCGATATCGCCGTGATCGGCGGAAGTGGCTTCTACTCGTTCTTCGGCGACGACGCCGAGAGCGTCGAGCTCGATACCCCGTACGGCAGACCGAGCGGGCCGATCACGATCGGCGACGTCGACGGACGTCCGGTCGCGTTCCTGCCGCGCCACGGCGCGCATCACGAATACTCGCCGCATACGCTCCCGTACCGCGCGAACATGTGGGCGCTGCGAACACTGGGTGTGCAACGCGTCTTCGCACCATGCGCCGTCGGAAGCCTTGTCCCCGAATTCGGTCCGGGAACCGTCGTCGTACCCGATCAGCTCGTGGACCGAACGAGTGCTCGCATCCAGACCTATTTCGACAACGGCGGAATCCACGTCGAATTCGCAGACCCGTACTGCGCAGACCTGCGTGCGTCCGCGTTGAGGGAAGGCGTCGTCGACGGTGGGACGATGGTGGTGGTCGAAGGTCCGCGCTTCTCGACGCGCGCGGAGAGCCAGTGGTTCGCCCGCCAAGGGTGGACGCTGGTCAACATGACCGGTCACCCCGAGGCGGTTCTGGCCCGTGAGCTCGAACTCTGCTACGCACCGATCGCGCTTGTCACCGACCTCGACGCGGGAATCGAAGCGGGCCAGGGTGTTCGAGCCGTCGATGTGTTCGCGGAGTTCCAGAAGAACATCGAGCCGCTCAAGGCCCTGGTGCGAAGCGCCATCGGTGCCGCACTCATGGGACCGTGCGAATCGTGCCGTGTTCACGACGGTGTCGAACTCCCGATCGAGTTGCCATGACTCGCGTTCTGCTCACCGGTGCAGCCGGTTTCATCGGTGGCCATATTCTCGAGGCGCTGACGCCCGAGTACGACGTCGTGGCGATCGACGCGATGCTTGCGTCCGCGCATGGCAGCGACGGCTCGCGTGACGGCATCGCCCACGCCGACGTACGGGATCATGCGGCCCTGATCGAACTACTGGCCGGCGTCGATGTCGTGTGCCATCAAGCAGCCGTCGTCGGAGCTGGTGTGAACGCGGCCGACGCTCCGGCGTACGCGAGTCACAACGATTTCGGAACAGCAGTCCTGTTGTCCGCCATGGCAGAGGTGGGCTGCCGACGACTGGTGCTCGCGTCGTCGATGGTGGTGTACGGGGAGGGAAAGTACCGGAACGCCAGCGGTCAGATCGTCGCGCCCGGTCCACGCACAGGACTCCAAGACGGACAATTCGACAACACCGACCCGTCGACCGGCGAGATCCTCGATTGGGCTCTCGTGGAGGAGGATTCTCCGCTTCGGCCACGCAGCACCTACGCGGCGAGCAAGCTGGCGCAGGAGAACTACGCGCTGGCATGGTCGTTGGCGACCGGTGGATCGGTGACTGCACTGCGGTACCACAACGTGTACGGGCCACACATGCCGCGCAACACCCCGTACTCCGGTGTCGCTGCGATGTTCAGGTCTTCCCTGGAGGCCGGACAACCTCCTCAGGTGTACGAGGACGGTCGTCAGGCCCGCGACTTCGTCCACGTCACCGACATCGCCGCAGCGAACGTTCTGTCCATCGCGGCCGATCTGCCGGGATTCACTGCACTGAACGTGTCTTCGGGTCAACCGATCACGATCGGGGAAGTCGCACGAACCCTGTCCGATGCGGTGGAAGGCCCGGCCCCCGCCATCACCGGAAAGTACCGATCGGGCGATGTCCGACACATTGTTGCCAGTCCCGAACTGGCACGCGACACCATCGGTTTCAGTGCAGCGATCTCACCGGCCGACGGTTTGCGAGAATTCGCGACCGCGCCTCTGCGCGACGCCGAAGGAACGGGTGCACCGAGTGTCTGACGTAACGGTGATCATCCCATGCATGAACGAATCCGGCTCTCTACCAGATGTTCTCGCCAGAATTCCGGACGGCTACCAGGTGATCGTCGTGGACAACAACTCGACCGACGACACAGCGGCCGTGGCGCAGAACCTCGGTGCGACGGTGGTCACCGAAGCACAGCCGGGGTACGGATCGGCGGTTCATGCGGGAGTCCTAGCCGCAGACACCGAGATCGTATGTGTTCTCGACGGCGACGGCTCGATGGACCCGCAGGACCTACCTCCGCTCGTCGCCGCCCTCGATCGAGCCGATCTGGCCGTCGGACGCAGACGTGGCGGTAACTCGCCGATCCATGCCAGACTGGGCAATGCTGTTCTGTCGCTCAGGCTTCGAACGAAGTACAAGCTCCCGGTTCACGACTTGGGGGCCGTCCGAGCAGTGCGCCGACAAGCCCTGCTCGACCTGAATGTCTCCGACCGCCGATCCGGCTACCCGTTGCAACTCCTCGTACTCGCGTCGAAGGCGGGCTGGACGGTGACCGAACTGGATGTGACGTACAACCCGCGGACTGCGGGTGTCTCCAAGGTGTCGGGGTCGGTCAAGGGCACTATCGTTGCGGTACGCGATTTCTGGAAGGTCCTCACGTGAAGGTCACCGCGCTCGTCGTTGCCAAAGCACCCGTTCCCGGCTTGGCGAAGACCAGGCTCGCCGCAACTCTCGGCAACGATGCCGCTGCGGACATCGCTGCAGCCGCCCTGCTCGACACTCTCGACGCCGTGTCGGACACCGAGTTCGATACCCGAATCGTCGCTATGACAGGCGATCTCACCAAGGCGAGCCGACGCGACGAGCTGGAGGCGGCGTTGGCGTCGTACAGGGTGGTTCCGCAGCGCGGGGACGGTTTCGCAGAACGTCTGGTCCACGCGCACGAGGATGCATCCGGTGATCCGGTGTTCCAGATCGGGATGGATACCCCGCAGGTGCATCCCAGGCTTCTGACCGCGTCTGCCGAACCACTCACGAGGGCAGGGCAATCCGTCCTCGGGATGGCCGAGGACGGTGGGTGGTGGGCCGTCGGTCTACCGAGTCCCGCGTTGGCGACGGCATTTCTCGACGTCCCGATGTCGACGCCCGAGACCGGCGCGCGAACGCTGGAGGCCTTGCGTTCCCTCGGCGCCGACATCGAGACGTTGGCGATCCTCCGCGACGTCGATCACGAGAGCGACCTGCTTGCCGTATCGGCGCAATGCCCGTCGAACAGCCGTTTTCGTGCCGCGGTAGAGCGCTACGCACCACGTCGGCACGGTTGAGAAGAAACACAGGTGCCTGAGATGACATGGACATCACCGCCGTCTTTCGTCCCGGACGGGCCCCTGGTCGGAAGCGACCGCGACATCCTCGTCCCGTTCCTCGCTGCGCAGCGACACACTCTGCTGAACGTGTGCGCGGGTCTGACCGCCGAACAACTTTCGACCAGAGCACTCGCGCCGTCGCGGCTGTCGTTGCAGGGATTGGTACGGCATGCAGCCAAAGTCGAGCGCGTGTGGTTTCGCATACGGGTGGCGGGCGAGAACGTGCCGCACCTTTTCGGCGGCCCCGGCGATCCCACCGACTTCGAGGATGTAGTGCCGGACGCTGCAGCCGACGAGATCGACCTGTTACGGCAGGAATGGGAATTATGCGATGCCGCCGTCGGCGAAGTTCCCTTCGATTTCACGTTCGACAATCGCGGTGACCAGATGTCGCTTCGAATGGTCTATGTGCACATGGTCGGCGAGTACGCCCGACACAACGGCCATGCCGATCTACTCAGAGAAGCGATCGACGGCGTCACCGGAAGGTGAGATGGCCAGTGGCGTGGTCAAGTGCCTCCCCGGGCACTTAACCGTGCCACTACGGGCGGAGGCTCAAGGTAGATTACGGAACTATGGGGAGTGACTTCTACACCGCCGAACAGGTAGCCGAGCTACTCGGCCTGCATGTTCGCACCGTCCGCAACTACATCCAGGACGGCCGACTGCCCGCCGTGCGCATCGGAAAGCAGTACCGCATCACTCCCGACGGTTTGGCTGCTCTCACCGGCGGCGAATCACCCACCGAGGCCATCCGCATCGACGTCACCAGCATCGTCGACGTCGAGAACGTGGATCAGCAGACAGCGTCGAGACTCGCCTTGTTCCTGTCCACGTCGGCGACCGGCAGAGGACCGGGCGAGCGACGACTGAAGATCGACACCGGGTACGACGAGACCGCGGCAACCCTGAAAGTCGTCGTCATCGGAGGACCCGCCGACGTTGCCGAGATCCTGCGACTGATCGACACCTTCGTCGAGGGAAGCCGATGAACACCTCGGGACGCAACTGGCAGGCGAATTCGTACAGAAGCTGGTCAAGTACCGGATCCATCTCGTGATCGAGGGCGACATCGGCCCGTTCACCGAGGCCAGCGAGCTTCTTCGCGCATTCGTGGCCGAGTCCAGTCGAGGTAGACACTTATGGTTCGTTCCCGATCGGTTATCTGTCCAGGACCGTATTGCAACAATCCATTAGACGCTTTCGCAGCTAATTCACAGGCCAGAGTGCTACAAACAGTATGTGACCGGGGTTCTGATAGGCGTAGCGATCTGGTTGGCGGTGGCATTGCTTGTTGCCGTCGTACTCGGCCGTGTCTCGCAGCGTGCCGACAGCGAGGAGCTGGGTTCGACGCTCTCGTGGGACACCGACGAGATCAACGAGACTGTCGAGCACGACCAGTAGTCCTTATTCGTTTCGCTCGACGATGGCGGTCAAAATTCGAGCCGCATCCGACAACGTGGCCCGCTGGGACGCGCTGAGTTCCCCGAGCCGCTCCGCCAACACTCGTTCGCGCTCCGCAACTTCCCCGGACGCCATACGTCGGCCCGTCTCGGTGAGCGCCAACAACATCTGCCGGCGATCCGAACTGTGCGGATGACGCTCCAGCAGCCCCATCTCGACAAGGGTATGCGAGGACCTGGAGATCGACGGCGGCTTGATCCGCTCACGCTCGGCCAAATCGCCTGTGGTCATTGGCCCTTCGCGGAAAATGGTGGCAAGGATCGACAGCTGCGCGACAGGAATCTTGTCCGCCGAATGGCGAAGCCGAAGGCGACGATTGAGACGCAGCGCCGAGACTGACAAGTCCCTGGCCAGGTGCATGTCCGATTCTCCGCTCATCCCCACACATTAGCGCGCCGAAATACTTGATCCAGCTGGGCTTCAGAATGCCATCCAAAACAGCGGGCGTGCGCTAAACTTCCCCCGTTTTCCAGACGCAGTTCATCGATACGGGGGATTTGCCTTGCCGAGAGTTTTTTCTGTCGCGGTCGCTGCATTGGCGGTTGCCGTCGCAGTCGCAGGCCCGGCGGCGGCGAACCCCAACACCGTCAACCCGATCCCCGGCCTGAACGGCACCTTCGGATTGCCTCAACTCGGCGGGCGCACGGTGGCAGTTGCGCAGGCCACCGGCATGGGAAGCCCCAACAGGACCGAGGATTTCAACATGCTCGGCACCGACCTCGGAATCATGTGGGACAACGGCAACGGCGAGATTTTGACCGCCTTCGGTGACACAGCAGGTCTTGGACTCCCCAACCTTCTTCAGGGAAGCATCTGGTCGTGGAAGTCCAACGCGATCGTGCGCAGTCGCGACGGCAATCTCGCCGACGGCATGAACTTCGACAGCATCGTCAAAGATCCGTTCGGGCAGTCCAAAGAGGTCGTTCCGAGCCCCAAGATCCCGTTCGTCGAGATCAGCAGAATCCCCACAGCAGGTGTCGCCGTCGGGCCCAATCAGTTCATGAGCCTGATGTCGGTCAACAACTGGGGCTCGGCCGGACACTGGCAGACCAACTACTCCGGGCTCGCAGTCTCGGGTGACAACGGCGAGAACTGGGTGGCCGTCCCGGAAACCCAGAGGCCGAGCGACGCGGGCAACCGCAACTTTCAACAGAGCGCATTCCTGAAAGACGGCGGGTTCGTCTACCAGTACGGGACGCCTCCCGGTCGGGGCAACCTCGGCCACGTCGCACGGGTGCAGGAAAAGGACATCCTCGACCTCGGCGCATACGAGTACTGGAACGGCAGCGAGTGGATCAAGAACGATCCGAACGTTGCTGCACCGATCGTCGACAGTGTCGGTGAACTCTCCGTCGCCTACAACCAATACCTCGGGCAATACATCATGATGACCACCGATCCCTTCGACTCCATCGTCATGCGACGCTCGCCCACGCCGGTCGGTCCGTGGAGTCCGCCCGAGGTGGTTGTCGATACCCGCGAACTCCCCAGCGCCTACGCGCCGTACATCCACCCTTGGTCTTCGGGTTCGGATCTGTACTTCCTTGCCACCGTGCATCGCAACTACAACGTCGTGTTGTTGCGCACGTCGTTGTGATGCGCACCCTGGTGAGGCGCAGCCGCATACTCGTCACATGGACGCTGCAGCCTGGGATGCAAAGTACGACGCCCGAGAACTGACCTACGGCGAGCCCCCGAACTCGACGCTTGTCGACGTCGCGACGGCCCTGCCGCGCGGGCGAGCACTCGACCTCGCTGCCGGTCAGGGCCGAAACGCACTGTGGCTGGCCACGCGTGGATGGGAGGTCACCGCCGTCGATTTCTCGGCCGTGGCGCTCACACGAGCCCACCGGATAGCGTCACGTTCTCCGAAATCCGTCCGCGACCGACTAACGTACGTCCACGCCGATGTGACGACCGTCCTACCGGAACCTGAATATGACTTGATTCTCGTTCTCTATCTCCACCTGCCGCACGAGCAACGTCGCATCGTGATCCGCAACGCTGTAGCCGGCCTGAAACCTGATGGAATCCTCATGATTCTGGGACACCATTCCGAGAACATCTCGCGGGGAGTCGGCGGACCTCAGGATCCCGAAATACTTTATACACCAGAGCAATTGGCGTCGGACATCGGCGATCGCGCAGTAATTCACCTCTGCGAAGAGCGCGTGCGTAGCACGAACGACGGCATCGCGGTGGACGCATTGCTACTGGCCGGTAGATCCGGCCTTGGCAGCGGAGATGATCGGGGGTAATATCCGTTATGTTACCGACGAGTAGCTAACTTGGGCGGTACTTACGAGACCGCACCACCGACTGGAGAGCGACGCGCAATGGGCCATTACAAGAGCAACCTTCGGGACCTCGAGTTCAATCTCTTCGAGCTGTTCGGGCTCGACGAGTCGCTCGCAGGCGACAACTTCGGCGACCTCGACGGAGAGGCCGCCCGCGACATGCTTCGCGAGGTCGTTCGCCTGTCGGAGGGCCCACTGGCCGAGTCCTTCGCCGACGCGGACCGCAACCCTCCCGTGTTCGACCCCGAGACCCACACGCTGAAGCTGCCCGACTCCTTCAAGAAGTCGTTCAAGGCGCTGTACGACGGCGAGTGGTGGCGCGTCGGCCTCGACGAGGAGGTCGGTGGCATCCCCGCTCCTCGCAACCTGGGCTGGGCCATCAACGAAATGCTGCTCGGTTCGCAGCCCGCCGCATTCATGTACTCGGCAGGTCCCTCCTTCGCCAACGTGCTCTACCACAACGGCACCGATGAGCAGAAGGAGTGGGCGAAGGTCATCGTCGAGCGCCAGTGGGGTGCCACGATGGTCCTCACCGAGCCCGACGCCGGATCCGACGTCGGCGCAGGCCGCACCAAGGCCGTCAAGCAGGAAGACGGTTCCTGGCACATCGAAGGCGTCAAGCGCTTCATCACCTCTGCCGTATCCGACGACCTCTTCGAGAACACCATGCACCTCGTGCTGGCACGTCCCGAAGGAGCAGGTCCGGGAACCAAGGGCCTGAGCCTGTTCTACGTCCCCAACACCCACTTCGACTTCGAGACCGGCGAACTCGGCGAGCGCAACGGCGTCTTCGTCACCGGCGTCGAGCACAAGATGGGCCTGAAGGCGTCGGCGACGTGCGAGCTCACCTTCGGCGGGCACGGAATCCCCGCACAGGGTTGGCTCGTCGGAGAGGTCCACAAGGGCATCGCGCAGATGTTCGACGTCATCGAGCACGCTCGAATGATGGTCGGTACCAAGGCAATCGCCACACTGTCCACCGGTTACCTCAACGCGCTCGACTACGCCAAGCAGCGCGTCCAGGGCGCCGATCTGACGCAGATGACCGACAAGGCCGCCCCGCGCGTCACCATCACGCACCACCCCGACGTACGACGCAGCCTCATCACCCAGAAGGCGTACGCCGAGGGCCTGCGTGCGGTCTACCTCTACACCGCAGCTCACCAGAACCCGATCACGGCCAAGCAGGTCTCCGACGCCGACGAGGACATCGCCTACCGCGTCAACGATCTGCTCCTCCCGATCGTCAAGGGTGTCGGTTCCGAGATCGCCTACCGTCAGCTGGCCGAAAGCCTGCAGACCCTCGGCGGTTCCGGATTCCTGCAGGACTACCCCATCGAGCAGTACATTCGCGACTCGAAGATCGACTCGCTGTACGAGGGCACCACGGCCATCCAGGCGCAGGACTTCTTCTTCCGCAAGATCGCCCGTGACCGCGGCGTCGCTCTCGCTCACGTTGCGGGACAGATCAAGTCGTTCATCGACAGCGAAGCGGGCAACGGACGCCTCAAGGCGGAGCGCGCACTGCTGGCCACCGCCCTCGAGGACGTACAGGCCATCGTCACCGGCATGACCCAGCAGCTCATGGGCGCTCAGGAGCAGCCGACCGAGCTGTACAAGGTCGGCCTGGCATCGGTGCGCTTCCTGATGGCATTCGGCGACCTGCTCATCGGCTGGCTGCTGCTGCGTCAGTCCGAAATCGCCATCACGGCACTGGACAACGGCGCAGAGGGCAAAGAGAAGTCGTTCTACGAGGGCAAGGTCGGCGTCGCGTCGTTCTTCGCCAAGAACATCTTGCCCGAGCTCACCGCAACCCGCGGCATCCTCGCGAACGTCGACCTCGACGTCATGGACCTCGACGAAGCAGCTTTCTGAGCCCTTTTCGACCACAACGGCCGCACTCCTTCAGGGGTGCGGCCGTTGTGCTGTCGGTGGGTGGGGGGTTCGGGCTGAGGTTTCTGCCAGACGCACGGCAAAGTGCTAGATGCACGCCCAGGTGCTAGATACACGGCAAAGTGCTAGCACATAGGCGTGCGTCTTGCTCATAGGTGAGCGTGTACCGGGCGAAGCTGCTCTACGCCTGGAGTTTGCGGAACTTGCTGCCGTGGAAAATGATCGGGTCGATCTCGCTCTGCACTTCCAACGAGTGGATACGCAGCAGAACGATCAGATGATCCCCTGCGGGAACCTGCTGGTCGATGGTCGTATCGAGCCACGCAGTCGCGCCGTCTATGAACACGGCACCCTGCTCGGTCGTCTGCAACTTCAGGCCGGCGAAGCGGTCACCGGTTTTGGCGGCGAGGGTGCGAGCCGCGTCGTTGTGCGCCTCACCGAGCACGCTGACGCCGATGCGCCGATCGCCTTCGAGCTTGGGCCATGTCGTCGACGTGTTCTGGATGCACACCGCTACCAGTGGAGGGTCGATGGAGACCGCCACGAAGCTACTCGCGGCCAGGCCGACGGGGACACCGTCGATCTCGGCGGCGATCGCTACGACGCCGCTCGGAAACTGCGCGTAGGCCTGACGAAGCGTCACCTGGTCGAGATCGGTGTGGGTGAGCGTCATGCCGAGTCTCCTCTTCTTGCGTCTGCTGCGGCTGTGATGACGGGTCCCCATCGCCGCGCGTAATCCACGATACGAGTGTCTGCGGTGAAAGTCGTGTCGATCAGGTACAGACCGGGCGCCGGGGTGATCGCGCCGAGCTCGACCAGCACCGGCTTGAGGAGCAGATCGGGCGCAAGCGCGTGAGCAAGGCCCGCACCGAGCATGAGTGGGACAGCGACCACATCTCGCAGACCCTCGTCGGTGGCGAACTGATCGAGAAAGAGCTTGAGAACTCCGGTGTAGGTGGCCTTGAACGTAGGACTTGCGAACACGACGATGTCCGAGGCAGACACCTTCTCGACTGCGGCCTTCACCGCATCGTCGCCCCATCCGAGCAGGCCCGACCCCAGGGTGATGACGTCGACCTTCCCGTCCGCAGGTGCACCTGTCAGCTCTGCGGCCAGCAGCATCGCCGCCGCAAGGGTCCGGGATTCGGGTTTGGGGTTGCCTGCCACCACGGTGACCGTCATGAACCTTCTTTCGATCGGAGACTTCAGAGAAGCACGGAACTGCCCGTGAGCACATTCCTGCATCAGCCAACACCGTTCCGACTTGCGAGTCCAGGTTCAGAATCACCAAGATCGAAACGACGAAGGGAATGAACGAGGCGGATACGGCGTCGTATTCCAAGATAGTAAGCACAACTTACGAAGGATGGTCGCAGTGCCCAGGATCGACACGTACATCGCTCTCGGAGACTCGTTCACCGAGGGGGTCGGAGATGCGGATCCCTCCAGCCCGAACGGTGTGAAGGGATGGGCCGACCGTGTCGCGGACGAACTCTCCGTCGGCAACCCGAATTTTCGGTACGCCAACCTTGCCGTCCGAGGAAAGTTGATCGATCAGGTGATCGCCGACCAGGTGCCGGCAGCGGTCGCGGCGGCACCCGATCTCGTCACGATCTATGCCGGCGGAAACGACATGATGCGGCCCAAGGTCGACATCGACGCTGTCGTGGCGAGGTACGACGCAGCGCTGGCCGAACTGGTCGCCACCGGTGCGCGGGTAGTCGCGTTCACGGCATACGACGCAGGGTGGTCGCCGATCTTTCGCACACTCCGCGGCCGCACGGCCATCTACAACGAGTTGCTTCGCGAAGTCGCGGACAGCCGCGGCGTCGAACTGATCGACTACTGGCGATTCGACGGCTACGACGACCCCCGGATGTGGGACTGGGATCGCCTCCACATGTCGACGCGTGGCCACACCCGTATGGCAGCCGAAGTTCTGGATTTTCTTGGGATAGAGCATTCCATCGTGCTCGACGAGCTACCCCCATTGCCGCCGCTCGACCCAGCGGTGAAGCGACGTGAAAACACCGAGTGGGTCAAGTCCTTCGCCGCGCCATGGGTGACGAGACGGCTGCGCGGGGCGTCCTCGGGCGACACCGTGAGCCCGAAACACACAGAACCCATATCGATCCGGGCTTAGCTACTACTCGTCCTCCGCGGGAGGCGCAGCAGCAGGCGGTTCGTCGTCCGGATCGGCAGAAGGTGCACGCTCCGGCTCGGGAGACACGCATTTGACGATCGGGATCGGGTCGTACTTGACCGTTCGCGTGTTGCTCGAAATCTGGTTTCCCGACGCAATATCCGTGATCACCCTGGTGTCGCTGGCCGTGAAGCCCGGTCCACCACCGGATGCAACGCACCCGGCGCCGGCGGGAAGAGTGATGGTGTTCGGGCTCGTCGGATTGGTTCGAGCCCCGGTGACGGATTCGACCTCGACGGTCTTGGTTCCCCACAGCCTCACTGTGACATTGGAACTCGTGGCGAACGACTCGATGACGATTCCGGTTTTCGCCGGGTTCGTGAACTTCAGGTCGATAGCACCCTCGAACACTGTCGCTTCGCGCGCCTCGGGATACCTGCTGATGTAGTAGCTGTGTTCGGTGTGCCCGGCATCCTCCATACCGCCGAAATACGAAGCGTTGTACAGCGTCGTCGCGAACTGACTGATTCCACCTCCGACGGCGCGATCCGGTCGACCATTGTCGATGATCCCGGACTCCACGAATCCCTGAGCCGATCCACGCGGACCGGTGTACTCGTTCAGCGAGAACGTAGCTCCCGGCTTCACGAGCGCTCCGTTGACGATGTCGGCCGTGAGTCCGATGTTGACGCCGGACGCGTATTCGAAACCGCCAGTGGTGTATTCGCCGACGACCTCCTTGATTCCGAGCGCCTGAGCGCCCTCCGTCGTCAACGCGGGCTGCGCTTGGTCGTACACCGCATCGGTCGTTCGCGAATCCTGCGAGGTGAGCAACGCCGGCAACTGCTCCAACGTCCGCTCCCACTGCACCACATCACCCACCACCGCTGGCACAACCGTCGGCGCTCCCGCTCCGAGCCTGAACGTCGCATCCTTAGGTGGCGTCTCCGTCGAGGCAAGTGCAGGAGCGAGAAGGCCGGTTGCAGCGGCGAAGTCGTATCTCGGCGCGAGCGCACCCTCACCATCCGGCTCGAAGGACAGGACCCGAGCAATGGCGTCGGGCGTCAGTACCGCTTCGGTGCCGTTCCGACCCGCGAACACGACTGGTGCCGACACAGCAGGCATCGCCACCTCGGCCAGGACCCGGTCCACTTCGTCTTGATGCACTGTCACGTCGACAGTCGCGACCGGAACGTCGACGGTGCCGAACGGCCAATCGGATTCGAGTACCTCGCGCGTGGCAGGAACGTCCAAGGACTGCCCCGGCGCAGGCGTGACTGCGACCGGCTCGGCGCCCTCGAACACGACATCACCCTCGGCAGGCTCTCGATCCGTCTGTGCGCGAATCGATTCGACGGCACCGTCCAGAGCGACCGGGTCGACCGTCGACACGACACCGATTTCTGTGCTGGAAAAGAACGACGCTATTCGGGTGAACGGATTGATCGGTTGAGAACCGGCGCGATCGAGCGTCGACGCCCAATCGATGCCGAGTCCTGCCGCCGACGGGACCAGTTCGAGCTCACGGTCGCCCGCATTCACGCGAACAGACTGGTCGACGCGCGGCCCGAGTTCACTCTGTAGGCGCGCTTCTGCGTCTTCGTGGCTCAAGCCGCCGACCTCGACACCCGCAACGACCACTCCGCGAGGAACCGATCCATCCGAAGACAGCAAGTCCGCCGTGTAGAACACCCCGAGAATGGCAACCGCCGCACCCACGATCACCGCGATCTTCATCTGCGACGCCTTCACATCACGGGTGCTCGCGACGACATCATCGCCCGAGGGTGAAACAGCCGGGCCCGCATAGGAGTCACCACGGTCGCTCGGACCGGCACCAGCAGGCGGCCCGGCACCAGCAGGGGGCTCGGTACCAGAAGGGGGCTCGGTACCAGAAGGGGGCTCGACGACCGGGATCGCGACGGTGGAGCTGTCGTCCGCCCGGTCTTCGGCGCCCGCTTCGACGGCGGCTTCAGAAGAGACGGCGGCTTCAGGAGAATGGGCGGCTTCGAGAGAATGGGCGGCAGAAGAATGACGAGCCGTGTCCTCGGCGTTCGCGGCGTTGGCATCCACCGCATGGGTATTCACCGCATGGGTATTCACAGCATGGGTATTCACAGCATCGGGGTCCACAGCGCCGGGATCCACTGCACTTGGGCCCCCTGAACTTGGCAGCACTGCGCCGGGGTCCACTGCACCGGACGGCTCCGCCTCGCGGTGGGAGACAGGTACGTCGTTGGACAACGAGGTGCTGTCTGATTCGGTTGGCCCGCCGGGAACCGCTTCCTGGCGGTCCGTCGGTTCGTCGAACTCCGCACCCTCGCCGGGAACCGCGGGCTCGGTCTGCGAGACGGACTGCCCCGGTAGCGGTTCGTTCGGGTCGATTGCGCGCATCACCTCGGTGACGGCCTCGTAAGGAGGAACATCATCCGCAACAGAATCGTCTACGACAGAGTGGCCCGCGACAGCACCGTCGCCGGATGTCGCCGAGCTCTCCGGCGGATCCGGCTCCTTATCGCGCTTGCCTTTGCCGTCTCCACCGACGCTCACGTTTGCGGCCCTCCCGAACCCCCGGACTTCCTCGTACGACTCTCGTGGACGAGCTTACGCATCGACCCATCGAACGTCCGTGCGCAGCACCTTCGCCCGCATACGAAAGAGGCTCCACACCGCTGCCGGGTCGGGGGTCGGGCAGCAGTGTGGAGCCACTACGAGTATCGCCCAGGCTTGTGATGCGTTACAACCGATCGCCGGATGACAGACCAATTCATTCACTTGAATGATCGGCGCGAGGTAGTGCGGCTCCGCCGCCCGTGCGCGGGTAGTTACGGTCCGACGTAATTACCCACGCACGACCACATCTTGGGTCGTGCGCGAATACATACGCTGGGGTGTCATGACGCGCTCACGGGCGTCGAAGACGCCATTACGATCGGCAGATCCGTAAACCCCTCGCTCACGGATCCGCCGATCGCTTGCCCCCTGGTTCGAGCGCCTGGTGTCAGCGCTCGATGATTGCGGTGACGCCCTGTCCGCCGGCTGCACAGATGGAGATCAGGCCGCGGCCCGAGCCCTTCTCGGCGAGCATCTTGGCCAACGATGCGACGATGCGTCCACCTGTAGCCGCGAACGGGTGACCGGCTGCCAACGACGATCCGTTGACGTTCAGCTTGCTGCGATCGATGGAACCGAGCGCGCTGTCGAGGCCGAGGCGCTCCTTGCAGTACTCGTCACTCTCGAAAGCCTGCAGCGTCGCGAGCACGACGGATGCGAACGCCTCGTGAATCTCGTAGTAATCGAAGTCCTGCAGCGTAAGCCCGTTACGAGCCAGCAGACGCGGAATGGCGTAAGTCGGCGCCATCAGCAGTCCGTCCTTGAACGACGCATTGCCGTGGACGTAGTCGACGGCAGCGGTCTCGGAGTCCACCAGATGCGCGAGCACCGGCAAGTTCCGCTCGGACGCCCACTCGTCGGTCGACAGCAGGGCAGCCGACGCGCCATCGGTGAGAGGCGTCGAGTTGCCTGCCGTCATGGTGGCGTCGCCCAGCTTCGTTCCGAACACGGGCTTGAGCGTCGCCAGCTTCTCGACGGTCGATCCCGGCCGCAGGTTGTCGTCGCGAGTCAGGCCGAGGAACGGCGTCACCAAGTCGTCGAAGAACCCACGGTCGTACGCAGCGGCCATGTTCTTGTGGCTGGCTGCAGCCAATTCGTCCTGGTCCTCGCGGCGAACGCCGAACTCCTTGGCCGTGATGGCAGCGTGGTCGCCCATCGACAGACCCGTACGCGGTTCACCGTTGCGAGGGATCTCGATGCCGAGCATCGACGGGCGCACGTTTCCGAGCAGCTTGATGCGATCGGTGGTGGTCTTCGCCCGGTTCAACGACAGAAGGAACTCACGGAGTTCGTCGTTCACACCGATCGGAGCATCCGACGTGGTGTCGACGCCACCGCCGATGCCTGCGTCGATGCGGCCCGAGGCAATAGCGTCGCCGACCGCGATGATGGATTGCAGTCCCGTACCGCAGGCCTGCTGGATGTCGAAGGCGGGGGTGTACGGGCTCAACGCGCTGCCGAGTACGACCTCGCGGGTGAGGTTGAAGTCGCGCGAATGCTTGAGCACTGCACCTGCGGCGACGAGGCCGAGGCGCTCACCTTGCAGCCCGAACCGGCTGACCAGCCCGTCGATCGTGGCGGTGAGCATGTCCTGGTTCGAGGCCAGCGCGTACTTCTTGTCCGAGCGCGCGAACGGGATGCGGTTGCCACCGACGATTGCGACCGGTCGTAGCTGCTTGCTTGTCACTATTCGTCTCCAAACATCGTGGAAAAAGACCCTGGTGGAGATTCATCTTACTGGCGAGTAAGTTGGTTGTCGACACCCGGTCGTGCGCTATGCGCCCGTGAGTGGGTAGTTCCGTTCGGCGGTAACTACGCACACACGGGGGCCGAAGGCGCCAAACTGAAAGGTAGGACAGTGGCAGCCACCAAGGGAGCCCCAGACCTCTACTCCACGTTCCTGGCGTCCGCGCCCGGATCTTTCATCGCCAAGCAGGCAGGTCTGCCGCAGCCCGAAAAGCTGCGTCGGTACAAGACGGGCGAGCCGCCCCTCGCGGGACCGGTCCTCATCGGCGGCAGCGGTCGACTCGTCGAGCCGCTGCGCGAGCTGCTGTCGGACTACCCCCAGGCCCAGCCCCATGACACCAAGCACGGCGCGTTGGTCTTCGACGCCACCGGGATCGGCAACGTCGCCGAGCTCGAGCAGCTGTTCCAGTTCTTCCAGCCGGTCATCCGCAACTTGGCGCCTTCGGCTCGTGTCGTCGTCATCGGCACGACCCCCGAGGAAACCGCGAGCGTCGACGAGCACATCGCTCAGCGCGCTCTCGAAGGCTTCACCCGTAGTGTCGGCAAAGAGGTCAAGCGCGGAGCGACGGCGCAGCTCGTCTACGTCTCCCCGAAGGCATCGACCGGCATTTCCGGCCTCGAGTCCACGCTTCGCTTCCTGCTGTCGGCCAAATCCGCATTCGTCGACGGCCAGGTCATCGCCGTCGGTGATGCCGACTCCGAGGCTCCCGCTTCATGGGACAAGCCGCTTGCAGGCAAGGTCGCCGTCGTCACCGGCGCAGCCCGCGGCATCGGCGCCACCATCGCCGAAGTTCTTGCGCGCGACGGCGCAACCGTCATCGCCGCCGATATCCCCGCTGCAGGCGAGGCGCTGTCGGAGACCGCCAACAGGGTCGGCGGAACGTCACTGGCTCTCGACGTCACGGCCCCCGACGCAGCCGAGGTGCTGTCCAAGCACCTGCTCGAGCGTCACGGCGGTGCAGACATCATCGTCCACAACGCAGGCATCACCCGCGACAAGACGCTCGCCAACATGGACGAGAGCCGCTGGAACTCGGTAATCGGTGTGAATCTGCTTGCACCGCAGCGCATTACCGATCACCTGGTCGAGACCGGAGCGTTGAAGGAAGGCGGACGCGTCGTCGACGTTTCGTCCATCGCAGGCATCGCAGGCAACCGCGGCCAGACCAACTACGGCACCTCGAAGGCAGGCGTCATCGGCCTGGTGCACGCGTCGGCTCCTGTTCTCGCGAAGAAGAACATCACCATCAACGCCGTCGCCCCCGGTTTCATCGAGACCGCCATGACCGCTGCGATCCCGTTCGCAACGCGTGAAGCAGGTCGACGCATGAGCTCGCTGCTGCAGGGCGGCCAGACCGTCGACGTTGCAGAGCTGGTGTCGTACTTCGCATCTCCCGCATCCAATGCCGTCACCGGACAGGTCGTTCGAGTCTGCGGCCAAAGCCTCCTCGGCGCATGAGCGTCGTACAGCTCAAGGAGCAGCCGAAGACGTCGGAGATCTATACCTCCGCCGCGCTCGGGGCACTACCGTTCCTCGGCTCGAAGTCCAACTCGGCTCCGTCGACGGTCTACGAACTGCGCGGCCTCCGCGTCGATCCTGACAACCTAGCCGGGTACTGCCGGGCAACCGGATTGCGTTTCGGCGACACTCTGCCGGTGACGTACCCGTTCACGCTCGTGTTCCCGACGGTCATGAAACTGATGGTCTCCAAGGGCTTTCCGTTTGCTGCCATGGGATCGGTGCACGCGGAGAACGTCATCGAGCAGTACCGAAACATCTCGTCCTCGGAGCCTCTGGACATCCGGGTTCACGCGGAGAACCTGCGTGAGCATCGCAAGGGACTGCTGATCGACGTCATCAGCGAAGTGAGCGTCGGACGCGAGCTCGTGTGGAAGCAGGTGTCGAGCTTCCTGAGCCTGCAGAAAACCTCACTGTCCGGTGGTCCTCGCGAGGCACCGCCTGCCGACGAGGTGCCGCCGCCCCCGACCCGCACGCTCCGAGTCGATCAGAAGACCATCAGCAAGTACGCAGCCATTTCGGGTGATCGCAACCCGATCCATGTCTCGTCCTTGGGCGCCAAGGCCTTCGGCTTCCCCCGCACCATCGCCCATGGAATGTGGAGCGCCGCGGCGGTACTCCAGGTGGTCGAAGGTCGCATCCCGGACAAGGTGACCTACAACGTTCGGTTCGGCAAGCCGATCATTCTGCCTGCGACGGTCAATCTCTACGCCGATTCCGTCGGTGCAGGCTGGGATTTGTCTCTCAAGAACCCGAAGAAGGGGTACCCGCACCTCACCGCGACGCTGAGGTAGTTGGGTCGGCGAACCCACAGCACCCCCGGGGTGACCGAATGTCTGTTTCGGTCACTTCGGGGGTGTTTTCGTCGGCCCGGGTCGGAGCGAACGACTCATTCAGTCACTCAGAGTGTGCGAACGACTCATTCGGTCTCATGGGGTGAACGAATGTCTGTTTCGGTCACTCAGAGTGCGCGAATGTCTGTTTCGGTCTCGTCGGGTGAACGAACGACTCATTCGGTCACCGGCTGACCCGGCCACTCACCGTGGATCGTACGGATGACACCCTCGATTCCTCGGCGGAGGACGTCGCCCGCGGAGGCGGGGTCGGACAGGTATCCGCCCACCATTGCGCCGTCCCGCATGAGCACGAAGTGGTCCGCGCCCCCTTGTGGGTCGTAGTGGCCTGAGCGGTCGAAGGCGTCGGCCACGAATTGATGGAACCAGTCTCGGTGTTCGTGGACCAGTCGGCGTACCGGTCCGCTCGAGTCGGAGTACTCGGCGGCGGCGTTGATGAACGCGCAGCCGCGGTATCCGGGAAGCATCAGTTGCTGCGCAATGAGATCGACTACTTCGCGCAGCAGATCCACTGGGCCCACAGTCGGCACGAGTGACTCGAGGTGAGCCCTGATGGTCTCGTCTTCGGTGCGCAAGTATGCAAGAACAAGGTCTTCTTTGCTGGGATAGTGACGGTAGAAGGTCGCCTTCGTGACACCGGCAGCGGCAATGATCCGCTCGACCCCCACAGTCCGAATGCCGTCTGCATAGAAGATGCCCGCAGCCGTGGAGAGCAGGCGATCACGTGCCTCGGACGGCCTGGTTTCCGTTTGCGTTGGGTTTTTCGGCGCCATCAGACCACTATAGAGCCAGAAAGAAGAAAGACCATTCTGTCTTGACAGCGTGCCCACCGTGCTGTTGTCTCAAGTAGACAGAACAGTCTCTCTACTGCCGAAGGATCCGCCATGAGCACGTCCACCATTGCCCCCACATTCCCCATCCACCGTCTATATGCCGTACGCGCCGTTGCAGCCATCGTCTGGGCAGCCCTGCTCACGGCCGTCGGCTCGGCGGACGGAGTGGCGACGGGGGAATCGGTGTCAGCTGCAGTTGTGGCGCTACTGATCGCCTACCCGCTCATCGACGCCGTCGCCACCCTTGCCGAGATTCGAATTCGTCGACCGTCTGCACCGACCCCGCTCGTCGTCAACGCGATCATCAGCGTGATCACCGCAATCGTGCTGGGCGCCAGCGTAAGTCACGGCTCCGATGCGGCGCTTCGAGTGTTCGGCGTTTGGGCGCTCGTGACCGGGCTTATCCAGCTCACCGTCGCGACCCTGCGACGCCGCCGAAGCGGACTCGGACAGCTGCCGATGATGCTCAGCGGCTTCATCTCGTCCCTTGCGGGAATCGCATTCGTTCAGATGTCGACCATGAGTGAGCCGAAGCTGACCGTCTTGGCCGGCTACGCCGTCGCGGGCGCAGTATTCTTCCTGATCTCCGCCTGGCGCCTGCGTTCGCAGCAGGACGCCTGATCAGTTCGTCGGCGCGGTCTTCTTACCGGCCAAACCGCGCCATGCGAGGTTCTCCAACAAGTCGGCGGCGGCGTCGACTTCGATTTCCCCACCTGCGACGCGGTCTGCGACGGCCTCGCCTGCGCCGACCAGTGCGACAGCCATCAGAGCAAAGTTCTGTTCGGGCCCGGGGTCCTTCGTGCTCATCTCGAGCAAGCGAGCCGTGAGTTCGATGAGGCGGTCCCTGCTGCTCTGTACCTGCGACGCGAACGCGGTCTGACCGATCGCTTGGCGATACAGCACCATCCACGACTTGCGGTTCTCGCCGACGAAGCCCAGGAACCCCAGCAGTGCCCGTCGCAACTGCTCACGAGGGGTAATCGACGGATCCGCAGCGGGAGTGAGGGCCTCCACGAACTTGACGCCCTCGCGATGGATGCACGCGGCGAACAGTTCGTCCTTCGACCCGTAGTACAGGTACAGCATCGGCTTCGAGATCGAGGCCTGCTTGGCGATCGCGTCCATGGACGTATTGTGAAAACCATTGTCGGAGAACACATCGACGGCCGCGTCGAGCATCTGTTGCTCTCGAACGGCACGGGGCAATCTCTTGGTGCCGCCAGCCATGTGTCCTCCAAACAGCGTAGAACCCCTGACCTTACTCCACGGTAAGGAGGCGTGCGTCACTACCGCTTGTCGCGCGGAGAAACCTAGCAAGCACCCTTGAACCGGGCGACGGTGGCAGCGGATGTGTCGACCTGGGCGGCATCGAGCCGTCCCGTCGCCACAGCGTCCTCCAGATTGTCCAGGACCTGGGGGACGTCGTCGGTGGTCAACCACAGTGCGACGTCCGCGCCCGCTACCAATGCCGCCTCGACCGCGGCAACGATGCCGAGCCGTTCGGTGATGGCGGCCATCCCACTGAGATCGTCGGTGAAGATCGGCCCGGTGAACGGCGCCGCTCCGTAACCCACACCGTCGCGCAGCAACGACATGACCGCTGGGCTGATACTCGCCGGTTCACCGGGAGCCGTCAGCCCTGGCACGTCCAGATGTCCGACCATGACTCCGACGCCAGTGCCGGACAACTGCGCAAAAGGCAGCAGATCCGACTGTCGAAGCTCTTCGATCCCAGGTGTCGTCACCGCACCCGTATGCGAATCTCCCGATCCTGAGCCGTGTCCCGGGAAGTGCTTGATGACGGGTTGCACGCCCGCGTCGCGTAGGCCCTGCGCATATGCGCCTGCGTACTGCACCACGACCGCCGGATCGTCCGAGTACGACCTGTCTCCGATGACAGAGTCGTCGGGCTGGCTGCTGACATCGACGACGGGTGCGTAGTCGACGGTCACCCCCAGCTCCTTCAAGCCGCGGCCACGTTCGAGGGCCATCTGATACGTCTCGTCGACGGTCTTCGTCAGGGCCGTCTCCCGCGCTGACGGATCGGTTCCGAGAAGATCTTCGACGCGTGAGACGCGCCCGCCTTCCTCGTCGATCGTCACCATCGGAGGCACCGCAGAGGCGTCGTTGATCTGCGGTACCTCGCCGTTCGCGAGCGTCGTCGAATCCGTCCAGCTCCCGATGAAGATCCCGCCGACCTGTTCTCGCTGCATGATGTCGACGGCGTCGGCAGTTCCGGTCACACCGACGGTGAGCAGCTGCGCCAATCGCTGACGCTCGGTCAACGTCCCGACGAACGCCGCACAGGCGTCGACCGGGGCCGGCGGCGGAACCTCGGTGGTCGACGTGACTGCGGAGGAACTCGGCGTCGTGGATACTGCCGCAACCTCGGTACCGCCGGCTCCGCACGAGGCCGTGAAACCGACGCCGAGCACAACAGCTGCAATTCCCACGGGTGAGCGGAACTTCGTCATGGGCCACGACGGTAGCCGAGCCCTACGACGCTTCGTGAATCGCCGTCGCCGACGAGAACGGACTGGCTCCGCAGGCACACCGATCGCGATAACCTTGGACAAAAGCGACATCAGGAGGACTACGCCATGCCTGCAGACTTGATCCTCATCGCGTACGACGGTTCCGACAACGCCAAGCGAGCCATCGAATATGCGGGGCGGTTTCTCACCACGACCCGAGCCATCGTCGTCACCGCGTGGGAGCCCATGGTGCGTCAGGCCGCTCGCATGTCCGGGTTGTCCGGCGTCATGCAGCCGGAATGGGTGCCGGACGACCAGGCCGAGGACGTCGCACTGACCGACGCGAAAGTGACCAACGAAGAGGGTGTGCGGCTCGCCGAACAGGCAGGTCTCCAGGTCGAGGGCCACTGCGCGGAATGTACGACGGCCATATGGAGTGCAATCGTGGAGAAGGCCGACGATCTGGACGTGGACATCATCGTCACCGGCACGAGGGGAACGACGGGGCTACGTTCACTGCTGCAGAGTTCGGTCGCCGACCATGTGCTCCGGCACAGTCACCGGCCGGTCTTGATCGTTCCGCCGGGTAAATAGTCGCGCGTGCGCCCAGGCAACCTCCCAGGCGGGTGATACCGTGATCCGCGCACGGGGGAATCGACCGTCGCACACGCCGATGAAAGTGGAGACCGAGATGAAGTTCGCTGTCCCGGGAGTAATTGCTGCGGTAGTCGGCGCGGTGCTGGGGGCCGGAGTCGTGTTCGGAGTCACCGCGGCAGCGTCGGACAACACTCGTCCCGAGATCGACCGCTCCGGCAACGCCGATTCTTCGCTGCTGAACCAGGTTGAGTACGGCAGCCGCTGACGCTTCTGCTTCGATCTCTTCCGAACCACTCGGTCGTAGGTGGCTGCTCGGCGTCTCGACCCTTGCCCTCCTTCTGTCGTTCCTTCAGGTCCCCGGCTACACCGTCGCCGACACCAAGTACGACCTGACGCAGAACCCCCTCGGATTTCTCGCACGCGCGTCCCATCAATGGACGTCGCAGGCACCGCTCGGCCAGGTTCAGAACCAGGCATACGGATACTTCTTCCCCCACGGTGCTTTCTTCGCACTCGGTGACGTCCTGTCGATTCCGCCGTGGATCACGCAGCGCATCTGGTGGGCGCTGCTGCTGATCGCCGGTTTCTGGGGAATCATCCGGCTCGCCGAGGCGCTGGGTATCGGCAGCAGAAGCTCGCGCATCATCGCGGCGACCGCATTCGCGCTGTCCCCTCGTGTGATCACCACGCTCGCATCGATCTCGTCGGAATCCATGCCGATGATGCTCGCGCCGTGGGTACTCCTTCCGATCGTGCTGGCATTCCGGGCCTCCGGCCCAGTGGTGCGATTAAGTGCCCCCGAAGGCACTTATTCGCGCCACTGGCGTGGAACGCCCCTGGCAAACAGCGCTCCACCAGGGCTGCGCATGCTCGCGGCTCAGTCTGCGCTCGCTGTTGCACTGATGGGCGCGGTGAACGCCGTCGCCACCGCAGCCGCATGTCTCGTCGGGGTGGTCTGGATTCTGTGCCACCGCCCCAACCGCCGGTGGCTGATCTTCAGCGGCTGGTGGACAGGATTCCTCGTCCTCGCGACCCTGTGGTGGATCGTGCCGCTTCTGCTCCTCGGCAAGGTCAGCCCACCGTTCCTCGATTACATCGAATCCTCCGGCACGACAACGCAGTGGGCGTCGCTCGCCGAGATCCTGCGCGGCACCAGCAGTTGGACCCCGTTCGTCTCTCCCGAGCGGGTAGCGGGTGCGGTTCTGGTGACCCAACCCGCAGCAGTGGTCGCGACGGGTGTCATCGCCGCTGCGGGTGTCGTCGGACTTGCGATGCGGTCGATGCCCGGCCGCGGGCGCCTGACGGTCGTGCTGTTCGTCGGCATCGTCGGCCTCACTGCGGGATACGTCGGCGGGCTCGGCTCGCCCATCGCCGACACCGTGCGCCTGTTTCTGGATTCGGCAGGCGCTCCTCTGCGCAATGTGCACAAACTGGAGCCGCTCGTACGAATTCCGTTGGTACTCGGCCTTGCACACCTCCTCGGAAAGGTCCCGATGCCGGGGTCCGTGCCGGGCAGGACGTGGCGGGCGGCCATCACTCACCCCGAGCGGGACAAGATGGTCGCCGTCGCGGGCCTCGTACTCGTCGCGCTCACGTTCTCGACTTCCCTTGCGTGGACCGGAAAGCTGGCCCCCCGCGGTGCTTACGAGGCCATTCCCGAGTACTGGCACGAAACCGCCGACTGGCTCACCGAACACGCGTCGGGAACCTCGCCCGACGGCTCGGACGCCCAGCGCGCACTCGTCGTACCCGGGGCACCGTTCGCACTGCAGACCTGGGGTCTGACACGCGATGAGCCGCTACAGGCGCTCGCGACGACTCCGTGGGCTGTGCGCGACTCCATTCCGCTCACTCCGCCCGGCGCAATCCGCGCCCTCGACTCGGTTCAACGCCTCATCGCCGACGGAAGGTCCTCGGCCGGGTTGGCAGATACCCTTCTGGGACAAGGGATCCACTACGTTGTCGTACGGAACGATCTCGACCCCGAGACGTCTCGTTCGACTCGACCAGCCCAGGTCCACGCGGCCCTGGACGGTTCGCCCGGACTCGAGAAGGTAGCGCAGTTCGGCGACGACATCACCGCGGGATCGGTGGAGGGATTCACCGTCGACGGCGACCTGCGGCCGTCTTATCCGGCGGTGGAGATCTACGCGGTGGAGTCGCCGACGACGGTGTCGGGCCCTTACACCGTCGATCTCGACCGCGTCCCGTTTGTTCAGGGCGGCCCCGAGTCCGTACAGCGTCTGAACGAAGAACGACGCAGCGGCGCACCGAGTCCCGTCCCGCAGGGGCCGGTGATCCTCGCATCCGATGCCGCAGCCGCTGACCTCCCGGTCCGCGATGTCACGGTGACCGACACACCGATGAACCGCGAGACCGACTTCGGTCAGGTGGACAACCACAATTCGGCACTGCGATCCAAGGACGAACCGAGACGCTCCCTCAACGCGGTCGGAGACTATCCCGTGTACGGTGCCGACACCGTCGACGGCGAATGGGAGGGCGCGAGAATTACCGCGTCGAGCTCGGCGTCGGACTCCACCCAGATCGGCGGAACCAAACCGGGGAGCGGCGTGGCAGCGGTCGTCGACGGCGATCTGGCCACCAGCTGGGTCAGCAACGGTATCGAAAGCGCTGTGGGGCAGTGGCTTCAGCTCGACTTCGACGAGCCGATCTCCGGCGGCCTCCTGAATCTGCGAACCAGTCCCGGCACCATCGGCGACCCCGTCAAGTGGCTGGAGGTCACCACGCCCAACGGCAGTACGGCAACCCGCATCGACAAACCGGGCGAGAAGATGACGGTCTCGCTTCCCGGCGGCGAGACACCCTGGGTACGTATCACCGCCAAGTCCACGGTGGACGGCACACGGGGAAGCCAGTTCGGAATCAGCGAATTGACCGTCGACGACTACTCGAACCGCGATGACCCACAGCAGGTTTCGATCGTCCACCGCGCCGTGTTGCCGACGACACCAGAGGCCGCTCACGTGACGAGCTGGGAACTCGCTCAGGAGTTCCCCGGTCGATCCGGATGCCTGGACACCGAGGACAGAATTCGCTGCAGCAGTGGACTTTCCGTGCCCCCAGAGGAACTCGGTCGATTCTCCCGCACGCTGTCCGTTCCGGTGGGCACCGCGGTACTTCCAGAGCTGACGCTACGCACCCGCCAAAGCCCCGAACTGGAAGCCCTACTCTCCCAACCCGGTCGACCGGTCGCATCGGGCGCCTCCGATGTCGGAGATCTGCAGGGATCGGCGTTCGCGGCGACCGACGGTGACGACCGAACGGCGTGGACAGCCCCTGAGAAGAGCATCGAGACCCGAGCAGGCACACAACCGACGCTGACGATAACCCTGCCCGAACCGACTCTCGTCGACGGACTGACTCTCACCCCAAGCCTGGGCGCTCTGCCCGCCCATCCCACAGCCGTTGCCGTCGATCTCGGCGGCGGAGCGCAGGTCCGCGAGGTCGATCCGCACACACCGTCGACCATCGAGCTGTTTCCCCAGGTGACCGACAGGATCGTTCTGTCGATCGTCGACTGGGACGACGTGCTGGACAAGAACTCGCTCGGGTTCGTCCTTCCGCAGCCCCCAGGTGTGGCCGAGGTGACGGTCCTGTCCGGCGGGCGTGAAGTCGGCACTCCGCTCGACGAACAAAGACCCATCACCGTCGCGTGCGACGTCGGGCCGATCATGTCGATTGCCGGGCAGACAGTGCGCGCTTCGGTGACAGCTACTGCCGAGCAGCTCCGTTCGGGTGAACCGCTGAAGGCAACCGTCTGCGAGGGCCCGTTCCCGGTACCGAACGAAACCTTGAACCCAATTCCGCTTCCGGAAGGCCGTCAGGACATCGTCGTCGATCCCGGGGCAGCATTCGTCGTCGACGGTGTTCGGTTGCGCACCATGCCTGTTCCGGCCACCAGTCCCACCAGTTCGGCACCGCAGGCGGCGGAGACCACCGCATGGGACGCTGACCACCGCGAGATCACCGTCGGCGACAGCGACGAGGACCGACTGATCGTTGTGCCGGAGAGCAACAACTCCGGCTGGCGCGCAACATCCGGCGGACAAGACTTGAAACCCGTGACGGTGAACGGCTGGCAACAGGGTTGGATCGTTCCTGCGGGCATCTCGGGCACAGTGACGCTCGCCTATCCTTCGGACACCTGGTATCGAATGGGAATCTTCGGCGGACTCTTCCTTCTGATCCCGTTGGTGTTCTTCGCATTTCGGCGCAGTAGTTCCACTACCGACGGTGCGCCTACTCCGTGGCGCAGTCGCGTGCTCGGAATGGCCGCACTCGCAGTGGCGGTGACGGTCATCGCTGGACTCGGCGGAATCGTCACCACAGCGGTTGTCGCCGTGGGTGCAGTTCTGGCCAACCGACGCTTCGGGCCCGACGCCACCGCGAAATCCTTGGTCGTGGTGGCCGGCCTCGGGACGCTGCTGGCTACGGCCCTGTTGTCGAAGGGCCCCTGGCGTCATCCCGACGGCTACATCGGGCATTCGTCGCTGATCCAGCTCGCGGCCCTGGTAGCCCTTGTGGCCGTTGCCGTCAGTGCGCTACGTACCCGTGCGTGACAGTTGTTTTTCGGACGGTTCGCCTGGCGCGTAGCGCATCAACCGCCGTGCCGGCTCCTCGACGAGCGCGTAACTCGCCGCGGCGACCGGGATCGACAGGACGACGGTCACCATCAGGACAAGAACGAAGTGCCCCGAGAACGGAACAATTCCGAATACCGGGAAGACCATCGCCAGAATCACCAAGTGCCAGATGAAGATTCCGTAGGACCACCGCCCGAGCGCGAGCGTGACGGGATGGGACAGGAAGCGGTGCGCCACATGCTCGCCCGCGAGCACCAGCGGCGCGAGTAGCGCGAACGCGAGCACGGCCCCGAGCACGATCTTGACTTCGAACTGCCACGGCTCCGGCCTGACCAGACCTTGTGGACCGGCGAGAGGCGTGGCCGACGCCGCGAATGCCACCACAGCGATGACCGCTACGACCACTCTGCGCGCTGCGAGCCGGTGCAGCCACGTCTCCCGTCGCGTCGAGTACTCCGCCAACACCATTCCAGCTGCGAACCACGGGAAGTAACCGGGGAGCCAGTTGTCGTGATGAATGGCGTCAGGAGTCGCCACAGGAACGAACGCCCACGACAGGGTGACCACGGCCGCGACTACCAGCACAGGAATTCGGAACCGCGCGCCCTCGCCTCGCAATCCCGCCATCGCCAGGCCGAGCACCGGCAGCAACAGATAGAACGCCACTTCGACGGACAGGCTCCACATCTGAGTCATGCCCTCGGTCAGGGTCAACGGCACGAACACCTGCGTCAGTGACAAGTTCGCGGCCCACACCCGCCAACTGCCACCCGTGTTCGGCAGAAAAAGAAGTACGAGCGTCACGACCACCCAGTACGCGGGGAGAATGCGAACCGCACGCGACCACAGGTACCTCGCGATCGGCTGCGCCGAGCCCTGCCCCCTCGCCTGTGCTGCGTGCGGACGCCACAGCAGGAACCCGGACAGCGCGAAGAAGATCGCGACGGTCAGATCGAAGCGACCCCAAATCCGGCCCATGACGGGTGAACTCGCGGCGCCCGTCTGGAATGCGACGTGCGTGACGATGATCCCGAGCGCCGCGAACGCGCGCATCCCTTCGAGCGACGGGATGAACCCTCGAAGCGGTACGACGGAGCGTGGGAGCTGGTCGGTCGGAGTACTCATCTCCACCAGTCAAACACTCCACTGTGAAACTCGCGCCATCATCGGGCGTGCCCGCGACTGCGCAGCGTGATCACTGTTACTGTCACCTGCGACGTGGCGATACCAATCGGACACTCCAGGAATGGGCATATCTTCGCCCAGACCTGTCGGGGGTGGAAGCAGCGGCACGCCGGGAACACGACTAAGGAGATTCTCACATGGCGGAGCGCCCAGGGCCGAGCCGGACAGTTGCCCTCGCACTCGTTGGATTGGGCACATTTCTGCTGGTAGCGGCGATCCTCATTCCGACGTACACGGTACCTCGCCTCGAGAAGACGCCGTTGGATCTCGAAGTCACCACGGTGTCCACCGGAACGGGCAGCGTGCTCAACGCGGCATCGCTCGCGGCGGGTCGCGCTCAGGTGGACGAGAACGTCGATTTGGTGTCGCAGCGCTTCGTCACCGTCGAGGAACCGTCGAACGCCGACGAGATCACGGTGCAGGCCGGACAGACTCTTCGCCGGGGCGACAAGCAGGGCGACAGCGGACTCCTCACCGCGAGCGTCGACCGTGTGACGCTCGACCGCGTCACGTCGATGCCCGTAGAGAACCCAGTCGGCACCATTCAGGTCCAGGGTGACAAGCCGGCCGAGGAAGTTCCGCACACCGGTCTGCAGTACAAGTTCCCGTTCAACGCGGAGAAGAAGTCGTACCCATACTTCGACGTCAACGCACGCGCTTCGCAGGACATCAACTTCGTCGAAGAGACCGAGATCAACGGCACGACGGTGTACAAGTACGAGCAGACTGTCGGCCCCGTCGACCTTTCCGGCGTCGTGAACCTGCCGACCAACAAGGTCACGCTCCCGGCCTCCACCTGGGGCGTAGAAGGCGGCGAAGCTCCGGTCACGATGACCCGCTGGTACGAGAACACGCGCTCGGTGTGGGTCGAGCCGGAAACCGGCGTCGTCGTCAAGGGTGACGAGCAGATTCACCAGTACTACTCGCGCAGCGCAGGAACGTCCGAGGTCGACGTTCTGAAGGCACCGATCTCGTTCGACGAGAACACCGTCGAGTACCAGATCCAGCAGGCCAAGGACGGCCAGGACAAGATCTCACTGTTCGGACGCACTATCCCGATCATCGCAGGCATCCTCGGTGTCATCGCACTCATCGCCGGCGTCCTCCTCGGACTCCGCGGCGGCGGCTCCACACGTCAGCCTGCCCGCTCCGGTGGTCCTCGTTCCACCAATGACGGCGGCGGATCAGCACCCGCAGAACCCCGCAACAGGGACTGGACGACGGATCAGACCGAGGTCATCCCGAGGACCAACCTCTCCAAGGAGTAACTCGAAAGAAATCACCGATGGCGCGGTCCGAAAGGTCCGCGCCATCGGTGTATTCACAGCAAGGCGGGCAGGACGCTCCATTCTTGTGAAGCTTTCGACGGAAAACTGCGAACAGCAGCAAAGAATGGAGTATTAAGCTCGGGTTCCCTGGCGCCGATCCAGCAACGCCACCGCCGCGACGAGCACGGTGGTCGCGGTTGCGACCGACGCGGCAACGACGATGAATTGAGCGAGTGTCGACGCCACGACAACCAGCAGCAGAAGCTCGATCAGAAGGCCGAACCACGCTATCGCTGCAAGCATCGTGCGTTCCCCCGCGATCGCCCACAGCAGCACGCCCTGCAGCACGGCCAGAGCTGCACCCTGGAGGGCAAAGATCCACAGGTAACCCTGGACGGCGGCGTAGTCCTGGCCTGCCAGCACGGTTACCAGCCCCGAGGCGACCGCTGCGGCGACTACCAACGTCGCGCCGATACCCGCCACGACGGCCATTGCCGAACGCAGGGCGCCTGCAGACTGGGCGGGATCAGCCATCCGCGGATACAGCACGACGCCCACTGCCTGCGGTAGCCAGAATGCGGCCTTCGTCGCGACCGCACCGAGGGCGTAGATGCCGGCGTCGCTCTCGCTCAATCCGGCGCGCGCCAGAATTAGATCCACCGAGGACAGCAGTATGAGCACCAACTGCACCTGCGACGCCCTCAATACTGTCCCGACGCCTATGCGGACACCCCCGGTACCGCCAGCGGCACCCGGGTCCAGCAGCCGCGCGCCGACCGCGACGATTCCTGTACCGGCTGCGCTCGCTGCAAGCACGATCCCTGGACCTCCGCCGAGCAGAAGCACCACCACGGCGGGAACGACTTTGCCCAGACCCGCCGACGCCAGCACGATGCTCAACCTGCCGAACCGACCTGTCCCCTGAAGCAGGCCCTGCTCGGTCGCGAGCAGAACGAGCAGAGGGGCGACGACGAGCGCCGATGCCGTTGCCAGCACACTCGTGCTCATCGCATAGGCCACGACGGGCGCGGCGGCGAACGCAAGCACCGCGACCACGGCAGCGCAGCGGTAGCCCAGCACCCGCAGTTCGCGGCGGCCTCTCCCGCGCACCACCTCGCGTGCGACGACGGACTGCAGAGCGAGCGCCGGCACCGCCAGGACCAATTGCGCCGCCAGCAGCGATGCGAACTCGCCGTACCTCTCGACACCCAGCAACCTGCTTGCCGGAAGGTGCAGCAAGTACGACGCGATGTTGGCCGTCATGGATCCGATCGTCACCATCGTCATGCCCGCTACGGCGGAGGCGGAGACGGCGCGAGTCGGCATGCGCTCACGGTATAGGGTGCCGATCATGGCGTCGTCGAGGTCCGGGTGGGCGCCGCCGGTCTACAGTCTCGCGCTGTCGGTTCTGGTCCTCGGACCCCTTCTCGGTCCTGGTTATCTGCTGCTGCGCGACGCCGTCAGTACACCCCGCTCCTATTTCACGGAGTCCGCTCTCGGGATCGGTGACGCCGCGGCCCGGGCCGTGCCGCAGGATGCACTGCTGGCCGCAGTGTCGACTGTGGTCGACGGCGGAATAGTCGTCAAAGTGATTCTGCTGCTTGCACTGTCGATGGTCGGTTGGGGAGCAGCGCAACTCGCACACACCCTGCTGCCCACCGCGCGCACTCCGGCACTGTTGGTGGCGTCGACCGTCGCGATCTGGAATCCCTACGTGGCCGAGCGACTGCTGCAAGGACATTGGAGCTTGCTCGTCGGCTACGCAGCCTTGCCGTGGACGGTCGTCGCCGTGGTCACCCTGCGCAGAACCGGCCGGTGGGCCTGGCTCGCAGTCTGCTTCGCCGCGGCGGGCCTGACACCGACGGGCGCGATTTTGGCGGTGGTGTGCGGCTTCGCCGCCTGTGCGTGCGTAGTTCCCGCCCGCCGTAACTACGCACTCACGGGTGCGATCGCGCTGGCCGCCTCCGCCCCCTGGCTCGTCGCAACCGCGATGTCGGGAAGCGGTGCGACGGGCACCGATCCCACCGGCGTCGCAGCCTTCGCCGCGCGGGCCGAGCCGGGGCTGGGCACTCTCGGGAGCCTCGCGGGCCTGGGCGGCATCTGGAACTCGGACGCCGTCCCCGCCACCCGCACCTCGCTGTTCGCACTGCTGGGGACCGCTCTGCTTCTCGTCGTCATCGCCGGAGGCCTCGTTCCGCTGTGGCGACGCCGCCGGAATCGGGTGATCGTCGCGCTGGCTGTCCTCGCCGCCGTTGCCGTTGTCGGTCCAGCTCTCGGGGCGACCGGGCCTGGAATCGAGCTGGGCGAGTGGGCATCCGCCGAAGTTCCCGGCGCAGGACTGCTGCGCGACGCCCAGAAATGGGTCGCGCTGGCGATGCCGTTCTACGCTCTTGCCGCCGCAGCAGGTGTCATGTGGGCCGGTGCGAGGTTGCGCACTGCGTGGCTTCCCGCCCTGGCGGCCATGCTTGCCGTCGTTATTGCACTACCGGACCTCGGCTGGGGCGTCGGAGGTCAGTTGAAGCCCGTCGACTATCCCTCGGGATGGGCTGCGGTAGCCGAGACACTCGACGGCGAACAAGGCGACGTCGCTGTCCTTCCCGCGGGGATGTTCCGCATCTTCCCCTACAGCGGGGATGCGCCCGTCCTGGATCCGGCGCCGCGCTTGCTGCCACTGGATGTACTGCAGACGGGCGAGTTGCTGGTCGCCGGCGGCTCGGTTCGGGGAGAGGGGACGCGGGCAGAAACCGTCGAGCAGGTTCTTCTGACCGGTGGAAGCGCGACGCAGCTGGCAGCTCTGGGTGTCGGCTGGGTTCTTCTGGAACGGACGACGCCCGGCGAGATGGGCGACTCGGGTCGGACGCTGCAGCAGCTGGAGCAGATCTTCGAGGACGACGACCTTGCGCTCTACCGAGTGCCCGGCGATATCCCGGACGAACGTGCGAGCGCCCTACCGGTTCTGCTCGCCCACCTCGTGTGGGCGGTGCTACTGGTGGGCGGTCTGGGCTTGGCGATAGGAAGAAGACACAAGCCCTGACACGTGAGTTCCGGCGACCGACGAAGCAAGCACACTCTGAACACCGTGCGCCGTCTGCTCCCACGAGAACTCGCGGGCGCGTACGCGGGCCTTCTCACCGAGATCGGCACGCATGTCGTCGTCGAGAAGCAGTTCGGCGACGGCATCCGTCAACGCGGCGACGTCGCGATCCGACGCCTCCGAGCCGACAAGAACGCCGGTGACGCCGTCGATGATCGAATCCGTGAGCCCTTTGGAGCTGCGATATCCGACCGTCGGGACACCGTGCTGCGCAGCTTCGACGACGGCGAGACCCCAACCTTCCTTGCGCGACGGCATCACGTGCACCCAGGAACGACCGAGAAGTTCGTGTTTGCGCTCCTCGTCGACGTGACCGTGGAACGTAACCGCGCTCGCAATGCCGAGCTGTTCCACGCGCTCGCGAAGGTTTTCCTCCCACCAGCCGCCGCCGATGATGTCCAGGTGCAGACCTGGGACGAGAAACCTCAAGGCCGCGACCGCAGCAAGTGCGTCCTCGATCTGCTTGTGCGGCACCAACCGCGACAGGACCGACAACGACGGGTGTGGGGTCCTGATGTCGGCCGGGGCCGACGCCGGGATCGAATCGGCGCCGTTGCGCACCACTGCGACACGCTCGCGGTCGACGCCGAGTGCGACCAACTCGTCCGCCGACGGCAGCGACACCGTCAAATACTGGCTACGACGGTGCACTCGCGGCGAGACGGTGCTTTCGAGCCACCACCCGAGCTTGGCCATGAGCGGACCCGCGACGGGCCATTGCTCGCGGTGGCAGTGGTGAACGAGCAAGGTCACCGGCGCTCCTGCGACCAGCCGCGAGAAGAAGGGAATGCCGTTCTGAGTGTCGACCACGGCGTCGGGACGAAGTCCGCGCAGCGACCCGAATCCGAGACGACCTGCAACGATGGCCGCCAGAGCACGCGGATACACGCTCAGCCTTCCGCCGGCCCGGCTGATGTGAATGCCGCCCTTGATCTCGTCCGACGGCGCGCCGGGATACGACGCCGTTCGCAACGTCACCTTGACACCCTGTGCCGCGAGCCCGGCTCCGACCTGCTCGAGATAGCGCTCGCTACCACCGCCTTGAGGGTGGCCGGTGTCGCGCCAGCAGAGCAGTAGCACCTCGCGCACGCTCGGGTCCCCCATCATGGCCTTGAACTAAGAACTCCGAGACACCCTAGCGGGTCACCCGCCCCACGGCGGCCCGACATGTCCGCCTCGCCTAGTCTTCTTCCTCGTGCGCACCAGAAATCTTGCCGTCACCAGGCTGTTCGGACGGCGTGCCACGCTCAGCAGATCGGTGAGCCTCCTGCGCGACTTCGGTCACGAGCAGACCGCCCCCGACATCTTCTACGGGGCCCTGGCGCGCGACTCCGTCGAACTCATCGGCGACCTGTACCGCGGGCTGACCGGCGATGCTTTGGGCGGCCGCGTCGTGCTCGACGTCGGCGGTGGCCCCGGCTACTTCGCCGAGGTGTTCCACGCCAGCGGTGCCCGATACGTTCCCGTGGAACCGGACGCCTCGGAAATGCACGCCGCAGGACTGACGGTCCACGGCAGCGTACGAGGGTCCGGAATGGCATTGCCGTTCCGGGACGACAGCGTCGACATCTGCTTTTCCTCCAACGTCGCCGAGCACGTCCGGGAACCGTGGACCATGGCCGAGGAGATGCTGCGCGTGACCAAACCCGGCGGACTGATGGTGCTGTCCTACACGTTGTGGTGGGGTCCGTTCGGTGGTCACGAGACCCGCCCGTGGCACTACCTGGGAGGCGAATACGCAGCCAAACGCTACGCCCGGAAACACGGTCACGAACCCAAGAACAGATTCGGCGAATCACTCTTCGACGTCGGTGCCGGAGATGGATTCCGTTGGGCACGAAGCACTCCCAACGGAGATCTACTCGCCGCGTTCCCCCGCTACCACCCGCGGTGGGCCTGGTGGATCATCCGGGTCCCCATCTTGCGCGAACTCCTCGCCAGCAACCTCGTCCTGGTATTCCGGGCTCGCTAACGTAGGTCATTCCGCCGGGTACGTTGGAGCGATGACAGCGCTGGCACTGGATATCGGGGGAACCAAGATGACCGCGGCGATCGTCGGCGACGACGGCCGCCCCGGCGAACCTCTTACCGTTCCGACACCCGACACCGAAGTATGGAACGCGTGTGCGGAACTGCTCGACGCAGTGGCCGTCGGCACCGACATCGATGCAATCGGGATCGCGTGTGCCGGCCCGGTCGACACCATTGCAGGCTCGGTCGGGCCGATCAATATTCCGGAATGGAAAGACGGATTCGGACTTGCCGACGCCGTGCAGAAGATATTTACCGACGCGTCCATCAAGCTCGCGATGGACGGCGGATGCGCCGCGCTCGGTGAGCACAAGTTCGGTGCCGCAGTAGGCGTCGACGACGTCCTGAGCCTTGTCGTATCGACAGGAATCGGCGGCGGGCTCGTTCTGGGTGGCGAAATTGTCGCAGGACGCAGCGGCAATGCAGGCCACATCGGCCACATCGTCGTTCCCGGCTCCACGACGCCCTGTACGTGTGGCGGCCTCGGCTGTGTCGAGACCGTCTCGAGTGGCCCGTCCGCCGTTCGGTGGGCGCAGGAGCAGGGGTGGACGGGAAACACCGGCGCCGAACTGGCTCAGTCGGCGAACGAGGGCGATGTTGTTGCGATCACGACCCTCCAGCGCGCAGGAGTGGCCCTCGGCCAGGCAATTGCGTCGGCTGCCGCACTCGTCGACGTCAACCTCGTGGTGATCGGCGGCGGGTTCGCGCAGGCCGGGCCGCCACTGTGGGATCCGATCCAGGAGTCGGCGGCGCTCCATGCTCGTCTCAAGTTCCTCGATGGGCTGGAGATCGTGCCCGCCACGCTCGGTGCCGTCGGAACGCTGACGGGTGCTGCGGTGCTCGCGGCCGGCGCGGATTCGCCGCCCGTGCGTGCGTAGTTACCGCGGGACGTAACTACGCACTCACGAGCCGGTCGGGGGTCGTGAGTGAGTAATGACAGCCGAACGTAACTACGCACGCACGGGCGCGAAGCGCCAATCCTTCCCAATTTCTGTAACGTGTTCTAGTCTCGTTACATGACCGACTTCGCCACGCTGTTCATCGGCGGCCATTGGGTTACGCCGTCGACCGAGGAGACGCTGGAGGTCTTCTCACCCGCTACAGAAAAGCGCGTCGGGAGCACTCCCGTCGCCGCTCCGGCCGATATCGACGCTGCCGCCAGGGCGGCGCGCACGGCCTTCGACTCCGGGCCGTGGGCCCGCACCTCACCGACCGAACGAGCACAGGTTCTCGCTCGTGTCGCTCAGCTGATCGAGGAGCGCAGCGCCGAGATCACCGAGGTCATCTCGGATGAGATGGGCGCCCCGCACTCGATGGTCGGAATGCTGCAACAGACGCCGTCGATGGCGGTGTTGAACTACTACATCCAGCTTGCCGAGACGTTCCCCTGGCAAGAAACGAGGCACGGGGCGTTCGGACAGACGAAGGTCACGCGCGAGCCCGTCGGTGTCGTAGCAGCGGTCATCGCGTGGAACGTGCCCCTGTTCCTCGCGATCAACAAACTCGCGCCCGCACTGCTCGCCGGCTGCTCGGTGCTGCTCAAGCCCGCGCCGGAGACACCGTTGGGCGCGAACGTGCTCGCCGACATCTTCACCGAGGCCGGGTTACCGGAGGGCGTGCTGTCGGTACTGCCCGGCGGCGCCGACACCGGCGAGTACCTGGTCTCGCACCCGTTGGTGGACAAGGTGACCTTCACCGGCAGTACCGCAGTCGGCCGGTCCATCGGAACCATTGCGGCTCGACAACTCAAGCGATGCTCACTCGAACTGGGTGGCAAATCCGCGGCGATCCTGCTCGAGGACATGGATATTGCGTCGACGATGCCGATGCTGCTCATCTCGGGACTGATGAACAGTGGGCAGGCCTGCGTCGCGCAGACTCGCATTCTCGCGCCACGGTCCCGCTACGACGAGATTCTCGACGCCATGGTGGCAGGCGCCGGGTGGATGAAGGTCGGCGACCCGGAAGACCCAGCAACACAGCTTGGCCCGCTGATCTCGGCGAAACAACGCGACCGCGTCGAAGGTTACATCGCCAAGGGGATCGAGGAGGGCGCACGCGTCGTCCTCGGCGGCGGACGCCCCGAGGGCCTGGACACCGGGTGGTACGTAGAGCCGACTATCTTCGCCGACGTCGACAACTCCATGACCATCGCGCGTGAGGAGATCTTCGGGCCTGTCCTCGCGGTCATTCCGTACGACTCCGAGGACGAGGCCATCAAGATCGCCAACGATTCCGACTACGGCCTCGCGGGCTCGGTATGGACGACCGACATCGAACACGGACTCGACGTCGCCGCGCAGATTCGCACGGGAACGTACGCAATCAACTGGTACGCCTTCGACCCGAGCTCCCCGTTCGGTGGGTACAAGAACTCAGGTATCGGGCGCGAAAGCGGCCCCGAGGGCCTCGACGCCTACTGCGAGCTCAAGTCGGTCCTCATGCCGCCGGGGTACGTGAGCGCGTAGTTACTTCACCGCCAGCAGGTGAAACATCGTGTGCTGTCCGCCCGCCGCATTGAAGTTGTCGTCCGCGCTGAGCATCAGGGTCCGCGTGCCGTCGGGCAGGCTAGGCCCCCACGAGATCCCCTCGACGTTGTCCGGATTTTCTCCGGTGACCTCGAAATCGAAAAGGAGGGTCTTCGTTATCGGTGTCTCGCTGCCGTCGAGTGCAGCCTTTCCTGCGACATCGGTCGCACCGGTTGTCGACGCTCGATACACCTGCACGGTGTTGCCGCGGCCTGGAATCAGCCCGCGCTCGAGGACAAGGTAGTCGGTGTCGTCCAGCGCCAGGATTTCCGTAGCGCCGCGATCTGCCTTCAGCGTGTATCCCGTCGGATCGACCACATCGGGATAGGGTCCACCCGTCGGGTCGGTCTCGAAGACGTATTCGGCGTCGACGACACCGGATTCGGCGCCGAAGACCACGGCTCTGGAACGGCTGCCCTCGTCGACCGATGCGGTAGGCCCGTCCTGGACCAACGCGCTCTCGGTGAGCGCGGTGATGCGTGCACCGTCGACCGAATAGGTCAACCCCTCGAAGGCAAGATTGTTCCGAACTCCGTTGCTACCCTCCACATTCGGGATGTACGCCGCGGGGATCGGGTAGTCCCGCACGAACGATCCGTCCGCCTCGAATCGTGACACGAACGGAGCCAGGACCTTCGACGCGTCACCTTCACTGCTGACCAGGACGTCGGTGCTGCCCGGTACGTGGCGGATCGACTCCGGATCCACTCCTTTCGCAGGGAAAGGTGTTCCGTCCTTCGTGTATACGGTCATCCCCGTGACGGCGAGCGCACCCAGTTTTCCTGCGTCGTCGACGGGCAGTTCCAGTTCGTAGAACCGAGCGGGCCCCTTCTCGGAACGGTCGTCACTGGTGGCGAGGAAGCGACCGGATTCGGCGTCGTAGTCGAGTCCCGAGATGCCGCCGAAGGGGACGTCGAACGGCGCGGTTCCGTCCGGGATCGTGATGGAATCGAGGTAGCTCACAGTCAGCGGCGCTGACGCGGGCGGTTGCTCGACGTTGTTCTCCGCGCATCCGGCGATCAACAGTGCTGCAGCGGCAGAGCACACTACGGTTCGGCGCATTCATCGACCGTAAGGATCGAATGTGAACGGTCTCTGAATACGACAAAGCCCGTGCGTGGTCAGTCGGCACAGGGCACGACCGACCACGCACGGGCGGCGGAATCGCTTACGCGCCCAGACGCTGCTTCAGAGCGTCGAACTCGTCCTTGATGCCGGTGGGCAGCTTCTCGCCGACGAACTCGAACCACTCCTCGATGAGTGGGATCTCGGCCTTCCACTCGTCGACGTTGACCGCCAAAGCCTCGGCGACGTCTTCGACCGTGGTGTCGAGTCCGGAGATGTCGAGGGCATCTGCCGTCGGGACAACACCGATCGGTGTCTCGACGCCTGCGGCCTTGTGCTCGATCCGCTCCACGATCCACTTCAGGACGCGGGAGTTCTCGCCGAATCCTGGCCACAGGAAGCGCTTGTCGTCACCGCGACGGAACCAGTTGACGTAGAACACCTTCGGGAGCTTCGACTCGTCGGCGTTCTTACCGAGGTCGATCCAGTGCTGGAAGTAGTCGCCGACGTTGTATCCGAGGAACGGAAGCATTGCCATCGGGTCGCGGCGGATGGTGCCGACCGTACCTTCGGCTGCAGCGGTCTGCTCGGAACCGACGGTGGCGCCCATGAACACTCCGTGCTGCCAGTCGCGAGCTTCGGTGACCAGCGGAACGGTCGTTTTACGACGTCCACCGAACAGGATCGCCGAGATCGGCACGCCCTGCGGATCGTCCCACTCCTCTGCCATCGACGGGCACTGGGCCATCGGCACGCAGTAACGAGAGTTCGGGTGCGCAGCAAGCGAATCCGAATCGGGCGTCCAGTCGTTGCCCTTCCAGTCGATCAAGTGATCGGGAGTGCCTTCGAGACCCTCCCACCAGACGTCACCGTCGTCGGTGAGACCGACGTTGGTGAACACCGAGTTGCCCTGATCGATCGTCTTCATCGCGTTGGGATTCGAGTCCCAGTTGGTGCCGGGCGCAACTCCGAAGAAACCGAACTCGGGGTTGACCGCGTACAGACGCCCGTCTTCGCCGAATCGCATCCATGCGATGTCGTCGCCGATGGTTTCCGCGCGCCATCCGGGGATGGTCGGCTGGATCATCGCGAGGTTGGTCTTACCGCACGCCGACGGGAACGCCGCGGCGACGTAGTAGGCCTTGTCCTCGGGTGAGATGAGCTTGAGGATCAGCATGTGCTCGGCGAGCCAGCCCTCGTCGTGAGCCATCGCCGACGCGATACGAAGCGAGTAGCACTTCTTGCCGAGAAGGGCGTTGCCGCCGTACCCCGAGCCGTAGCTCCAGATCTCACGATCCTCGGGGTAGTGCGTGATGTATTTGGTGTCGTTGCACGGCCACGGCACGTCGTCCTGGCCCTCGGCCAACGGTGCGCCGAGCGAGTGCAGCGCCTTGACGAAGAACCCGTCGTCGCCGAGCTTCTCGAGTACAGCGGCACCCATCCGAGTCATGACGCGCATGGACACGACGACGTACTCGGAATCGGTGATCTCGACGCCGAGCTTGGGGTCGTCGGCGCCGAGGGGTCCCATGCAGAACGGCACGACATACATCGTGCGACCGCGCATCGAGCCGCGGTACAGGTCCGACATCAGAGAACGCATCTCCGAGGGGTCCATCCAGTTGTTGGTGGGGCCTGCGTCGATTTCACGCTTGGAACAGATGTAGGTGCGCGACTCGACACGAGCCACGTCCGACGGGTCCGAGTTGCCGAGGAACGAGTTGGGCTTCTTCTCGTCGTTGAGGCGAGTGAAAGTGCCCGCGTTCACCAACTGTGTGGTGAGTCGTTCCCACTCCTCGTCGGAGCCGTCAGCAAAGACCACACGATCCGGCTCGGTGAGTTCTGCCACCTGCTGTACCCAGGCAAGGAGTTCCTTGTGCTGAGTGGGAGGTGCGGCGTCAGTGCCGTTCAAACCGGGAATGGTCGCTGAGGTCATCTAACTCTCCTGGGGTGAGCCGGAATCAGATTCTGACATTCGACCGTCGGCGGGCAATGCGACGGTCGAAGCAGATCCGATCTTCCCCTATCGGTGGGGAGCTGCCCGATCGCTCGATCTGCGTATACCGCATCTTATACGGTCACGTCAATCGAGGACACGGGCGCCGGGTGTCCTGGACCCAGGTTAACGCCGGAAGTTCCCAATCCGGAATCCCGGTGTTGTCCGATTGGTCACAAGACCGATTCAGCTACTGGAAAGTAGAAGTACAGATGCCCCGAGCAGCCGCTTTTATTTGTCAGGACATCAGCCAAAAGTATCGCCCGCTGACGTTTGCTCCCAACGAGACAAGCCGTTCGCAACCCGAATGATCTCCCAAGTTTCGTAATGGCCGCCACGTCCGATAGCAGTGAACGTATCGATCACACCGTCCTCGTCACGGTCTCTCGACACGGTCATGCCCTCGTCTGTGTGACTGACCCGGGTCTCTTCGTAGCCGTCGTGGTCGACGTCGAACATCTCGGCCGAGCCAGGGCTTCCGTCGAGCGCGTCCACGTCGTCCTCGTGATCGGTTCCCAGCCACGCGTCACCGAACTCCATCACCTCACATCTCCCTTCAGCCACCTACATCTACAGACGCGCCGGGCGGCCGGGCGGTTCCGCCGCACTCGGACTTTTCGCGACAAGTGTTCTCACTCCGATCGGACCACCGAATTTCTCCACACCCCGATCGAGTGATGCAAGATCTCGGTCACATGCGGCCAGCACGACGGCCCGGCGTTCGGCGGCAGCGCGCAACTGTTCCTCCACTCGTGCCAGTTCGACCTCGGTCGCGGACGCTGCCGAACGCGAGGTTTCGTGGAGGGCTGAGGACAGGGCTGTTTCTGCGCTCACGATGCGAGCGAGAGTCGTCTGTTCGAGCGACGATCTGGCCGAGGCCACGGCGTCGGAGACCCACGACCGCAGGTGAGCTCGTTCGGCGACAAGCTGTCGGGATCGAACGAGCCACCACGCACACAGCGCCCCGAGCAGCAGAGATACCGGCAGCGTGGCGATGTCGAGCGCAGGAACCATCGTCAGCGGCGACACGATGATCCGGCCGAGACCCACGCCCGCCGAAGCGCCGACCACGATCATCGTCTTGTCCTCGATACCGCGGCGTCGAACTCCCGGCGGTGATTGTTCGACGGTCGGCGTCGGCGGCGCAGAAACTGGAGCGGGCAATTCGAGAGCCGCGCAGACGCCCCGGATGCGTTCTTCGACGCGGAGATCGGCGTCGGAGACGGCCTGCGCGAGCCGGACACCGAGGTTTTCGTGGAGGTGCCGTAACTCCACTCGGCCGGCTGCATCGATGGATTCACGCGCCCACGACGCGAATCGCCGCATCGTGTCGCCGACATCGTGCACGGTCTCCGAACGAGCCAGCTGCATCGAGCTACGCAACAGTGCAGCACGTTCGGTCCGCGTCCGGTCCCTCACCTCCGACAGTCGCGCGCGCTCGGCACGCAGTCCCGCCGTGGTCGAACTGCTCGTCACGGCTCGGGCCTTGTCCACGATCTGGCGCCTGGCTCCCGCGGCCGCCTGCCGAACTGCTGCGTTGTATTTGTGCTCACGTAGGACATCTCGATGTCGAGCCATGGCGCTGGCAGCGAATCCGTGCACGTCGAGAATTCCGGATTCCTCGTAGAGCGTCACACGCATCCTCGGGTCGATCGCGGCCCTGGCTCGTTCGGCGAGTTTGGCCGAGGCGGGCCAGAACGTGACGTCGACTGCACGGGGAACATGTTCGGCGACGGACTTCGACACCGATTGCTGAACGTCCCGCCAATTGCGGTGGACATCGATCTTGTTGACGACCACTCCGGTAGCTGTCGACTCGAGGACGGGAGCAAGCGCAGCAAGTGCGCCCCGGCCCAGAGGGGCCGACGCGTCGAGCACGAACAGGACGACTGCGGCCGATTCCGCATCGGGTGCTCGCTGCAGCGACGAATCCGGAATGCTGTCCAACTCCGTCTCGACCGCCGACACCCCTGCCCCACTCGTTCCTGTGACGAACACTCCCACCGGGTCCGCCTCTCGGGCCACCGCGATGAGGTCGACTCCTGCCGGGAACCACCGTTTGACGACGCTGTCCAGGTCGCTCGGGACGTCGATCATCGCGTTCGCATCCTTAGGTATCCGCGGGCGACCGCGAGCGCCGCCCTCGCCTGCGCAGGCTCGCGCGAACTCCGCCAGCGCGTCTGCCAATGCTGCGCGGTGTCGAGTGTCGGGTTCGGCTCTTCCTTCTCTCCGAGCGCGCGCAGAGCAGATCGCATGATCGCGACGACGACCTCGTCGGAGCCGAGATAGCGTTCGAGTTCGACCGCCTCCGGATGTTCGCCGGCGAGCTCGGTCAAACGGTGCAGCAGCCGGCCTTGCCGATCGATCCGAACGTTTCGCGCCGCTCGCCGCACCGCCCGTGCAACGGCGTCGGCGCCACTTCTGTCGGTCAACAGCAACCGCAGTGTCGCGTCGTCGGCGGAGGGATTGGCGGCCAGCGCCTCTACGACAGTCCGGACGCCACCCATCTCGATCTGTTCGACGAGAGCCAATCGAGCGCTTCGAGCGGTCGGGAGTTTGGCTCGAAGGAGACGTTCGGGAGACAGCAGCATGTCGCCGGTGATGGCGGCGACGGACGGCCGAAGCGCGTCGAACGAGGCCGGGAGGCCACGCAGGACGCTGGCAGCAACCGTCCCCATCAGCGGGTGAACGGTGACCCCCATGGATGCCGAGAGCCTGTCGACGACGACGGGAAGATGATCGATGGTGTCCGCCTTGGCGAGCACGGCGACCACTTCTCGAGCGGACGCCACCACATCGAGATCGGCCGGTTGCGCCCCGCTCGTCACTACGTGGATCACGACGTCGCCGTCCAGAACCGGATCCGGCGATCGGGGCACGTCGATGGAGGCCGCTTCGGTTACGTCGACACCGTCCAGACGGAGATCGGGGTGTGCGGCCAGGACGGATCGGACCGTCGACTTCCCGACCCCGGTTCGCCCGGACACCTGAACTCGAACCGACCCGAAACACCGGTCCGCCAATGCGCCGATCGCGCGTCCGAGATCGGTTTCGGCGACCGCCAAGGCTCGCACGTTGTTCGCCGAGACACCGTCCACGTGAATTTCCCCCTTGCGCCGACCCCGAACGACCGGTCACCCCCACCCGTCGCGCTGCGCAATTCTGGCACAGATCACCGACATCGAGCCGGATTCACACCCGCCTGGCCTGCGGCGAAACCACAAGTCTCAACTTCAACTCGAGACCCACCTGTCACACACTCGCTCGATGGGCGACAATAGACCGGTGAACGACGCACGAAGCACCACCCAGCACCTCGACTCGGGCGATACGGGGGCCACCGAAAGGGGCTCTCGTCTGTACCCGCGCGTGACCAGTTTTCGGTCGAGGCGCGGTGCTCTCACCGACGCTCAGCAGACGACCTGGGACTCGCTGTGGCCACGTATCGGCCGTGACGTCGGCGACGACAAAGTCGACATCGACGCATGGTTCGGCCGTGAGGCACCGGCCATTCTCGAGATCGGTTCGGGAACCGGAACCGCGACGACGTCGATGGCGAAGGCCGAACCGCACGTCAATCTCATGGCCGTCGAGGTGTATCGGCCAGGACTCGCGCAGACCTTGCAGCAGATCGAACGCGACGAGATCGACAACATCCGTCTGTTCCGCGGTGACGCGATGGACGTACTGGAAAACATGTTGACCTCGGAATCACTGACCGGTGTTCGCGTGTTCTTCCCCGACCCCTGGCCGAAGGTTCGACACCACAAGCGCAGGTTGCTGCAGGGTCCGACGTTCGCGATGATCGCAGATCGGTTGAAGCCCGGCGGCGTGCTCCACGTCGCGACCGATCATGCCGAGTACGCGGAATGGATCGCCGAAGCAGGGAACGCCGAGCCCGGATTGTCCGTTCTCGACTGGGAATCTCCGATGACACACGAGCGGCCCGTCACCAAGTTCGAGGGCAAAGCCCAGCTTGTCGGCAGCTCGGTGACGGAGCTGATATGGGGGAAGAATCCACGATGAGCTTCAGCGAAGACGTGACCGACACCGCGGTTCCTCCGACATCTCATTCCTCGGGCGCCACGACGGGCCTCGACACGAGTGATTCTCGACACACCAAGCGCGTTCTGCTCGTGTGGGACGCACCGAATCTCGACATGGGACTCGGCGCGATCCTCGGTGGTCGTCCCACCGCGGCGTACCGACCTCGATTCGATGCGCTGGGCCGATGGCTGCTCCAACGCACGGCCGAGCTCTCGGCCGGCGAGAGCTCGACGCTCGAACCCGAAGCCACTGTATTCACCAACATCGCCCCAGGTAGTGCCGATGTAGTTCGCCCCTGGGTCGAGGCTTTGCGTAACGTGGGCTTCGCGGTGTTCGCCAAGCCCAAGGTCGACGAGGACAGCGACGTCGATGCCGACATGCTGGACCACATCGAGCTGCGGGGTCACGGTGGTGGTCTCGCAGGCGTCATGGTCGCCTCCGCGGACGGCCAAGCGTTCCGTGGGCCGCTGGAGAGCATCGCTGCAACTGGTGTGCCCGTTCAGGTGCTCGGATTCCGCGAGCACGCGAGCTGGGCGGTCACGTCGGAAACGCTGGAGTTCCTCGATTTGGAGGACATTCCCGGCGTGTTCCGCGAACCTCTGCCGCGGGTGAGCCTGGACTCGCTACCGGACGAGGGTGCATGGTTGCAGCCGTTCCGCCCACTGTCCGCCCTGCTCGTCGGGCGCCAAGGAGTTTCTTAAGTGTTCGCCAGATGGGGAGATCTCGTCTACCGCTTGCGGTTCACCGTCATCGGCGTGATGGTGGCTGCCCTTTTGGGCTTCGCAGCGTACGGACTCGATCTGAACGACCATCTGAGCCAGAGCGGCTGGGACGACCCCGGCTCGGAATCGGTGGAGGCAGCGCGACTCGCCGACCAGACCTTCGGACGTGACAAGCAGGGCGACGTCATCGCGCTGTACACCGCCCCCGAGGGCAAAACCGTCGACGACCCGGAGTTCAACGCGAAGGTCACCGACAGCCTCAACAACCTCGTCGCGAACAACCCCGATCAGATCGAGAAGATCAACGGCACGTACTTCAAGGTCGACGGCGTGGTCAGTGCACCGGCACTCGCCACCGCCGATCGCACCCACGCGATCGCGAGTATCGCAATACTCGGGGACAACGACACCCAGCTGACGAACAATTTCCAGGCCGTCAAGGACGTCTTCTACATCGACGGTGTCGATGTACAGGTCACCGGTCTACAAGCCGTCGCGGGCGCGTTGCAGTCGACGATGGCCGGCGATATCCACCGCATGGAACTGCTTGCCATTCCAGCCGTTGCAATCTTGTTGTTCTTCATCTTCGGCGGCATCGTCGCCGCCGCACTGCCGTTGATCGTCGGCGGTCTGACCGTGGTCGGCGCCAATGGCATCGTCAAGGTTTTCACCAACTTCACCGAGGTGAACAGCTTCGTCGCGCCCGTGGTCTCACTCGTCGGACTCGGCTTGGCGATCGACTACGGATTGTTCATCGTGTCGAGGTTCCGAGAGGAACTCGGCGACGGCTACACCACCCGGCAGGCTGTCCGACGGTCCGTCATGACGGCGGGTCGAACGGTCGTCTTCTCGGCGACGATGATCGTCGCCAGCCTCGGCGGACTGTTGCTCTTCCCACAGGGCTTCTTGAAGTCTGTCGCATACGGCTCCATCGCTACCGTGGCTCTCGCAGCACTGACCGCAATCACGATTCTCCCTGCGATGCTCGCAATCCTGGGACCACGCGTCGACGCGCTCGGCCTGAAGTTCATGCGCAAGACAAAGTCTTCCGAGGAAATCGAGAACGGAATGTGGGGCAAGCTGACCCGTTGGGTCATGCGCAACCCGCTCAAGGTGACCATTCCCATCGTTCTCGGCCTCGTACTTCTGACGCTGCCCGTGGGCAACATCAAGTTCGGCGGTATCAACGAGACGTACCTGCCGCCCGACAATGTCACGCGTGAGGCGCAGGGCGAGTTCGACACCCTGTTCCCCGGTCAGCGCACCGAGCCGATCAAGGCCGTCATCCAGAACGCGCAGGGCTCCAATCTCGCTGCTATCACCAGCCAGCTCAATCAGGCGCCCGGTCTGATCGAGAAGTTCTCGCCGAACGGCGCCAGTAAAGACGGCATCATCGTCTTCAAGGCAGGCCTCGTCGACCGCAACGACTCCAAACCGGCAATCGACTATCTCCGCAGCATCGACGTCCCCGATGGCGCGACCGTGCAGATCACCGGTACCCCGGTGATCGAACAGGACTCGATTGCCGCTCTGATCGACAATCTGCCGCTGATGGCGTTACTCGTCGTTCTCGTCGTGACTCTGCTGATGTTCCTGACGTTCGGATCGTTGGTGTTGCCGATCAAGGCCGTCCTCATGACGACGCTCGGCCTCGGCGCGACGATGGGAATCCTGACGTGGATATTCATCGACGGCAACGGCTCGAGCTTCATGAACTTCACCCCTGGGCCGATCATGGCACCTGTCTTGGTGCTGATCATCTCGATCGTGTTCGGATTGTCGACCGACTACGAGGTATTCCTCCTTTCTCGCATGGTCGAGGCGCGCGAAAAAGGCGCGAGCACCAGTGAGGCCATTCGCGTCGGCACGTCGCACACCGGACGCATCATCACCGCGGCCGCTCTGATCCTCATCGTCGTCACCGGTGCCTTCGCATTCTCGGACTTGGTGATGATGAAATACATCGCGTACGGCATGATCGCGGCGCTCATCATCGACGCCACCCTGATCCGTATGTTCCTGGTGCCCGCGACGATGAAACTGCTCGGCGACGATTGCTGGTGGGCTCCAGCGTGGATGAAGCGAATCCAACGCAAGCTCGGGCTCGGTGAAACCATTCTCGAAGACGAGCTCATGCCCGCCGATGTTCCCGAACTGGCGATGGCGGGCGCGGCTCCGCGCACTACGGTCGCACCGCCGCTGCGACCGACACCGAAACAGAGCGAACCCCTCACCGAGCCGATCCCCGTCGTCGCGCCGACTGCATCCGGTCCGATCCGCGCGACACACGTCGCGAAGGAAGACGAACGGCGTTCGGCGACGGGTAAGCCCTCACACGCGGCCGAAGAACCGGCAGTCCCGACGCCGCCGGCAGCATCCACCGGTGTCTCGGCTCCGCACGTACCGCCCCTCGGCGGTTCGACGCCTCCGGCCGCTGTGCCTCCCCGGCCCAAGCCTGCTCGTCCCACCCCTACGGCGCCCCCGGTTCCGCGTCAGCAACCACCCACGCGCGAACCCGCCAGGTCGAACGGCCATCGCCCGTCCGCACCGGACCCGCGGTCGATCGAAAGCTGGCTCGCCGACCTTCGCGCGCCGTCGGCGCCTGCACGTCCAGAGCCCACCCCCTCGGAACCCGCTCGTCCGGAGGCAACTCGTTCCGAACCCAAGCGCCCGAATGTCGAGTCCGAAAACCGAACGCCGAGCGGCTCCAGCACCTCGGTTCCGAACGGCTCGGTTCCGAACGGCTCGGTCTCGAACGGCTCGGGATCCAACGGCAGCCGTTCCGGCACCAACGGCTCGAATGGCTCCAACGGCAGCGGTTCCAACGGCAACGGCAGCGGTTCGAATGGCTCCGGCTCGAACGGGACCTACGGGCGCCTTCCGTACAACGGCGGATCGGTCATCCCCACCAACAACGGCACACACGGCTCCAATGGCTCGGAGCGCACGAACGGCAACCCCAGCAGCACGGTTCCGGCGAACGGTTCCGGCGCGAGCGGCCCGAGACCCGGAGGAATTCGGGGATACTCACAGGACTCGAACAGTCCTGCTCGAACCGCAGCCGCTGGTGAGAACACGACCGGATCGCCACAACAGCCACGCCCGTCGAGTGCGCCACGCGCCCGCTACGACATCTCGACCAGAAACGCACCACGCACGCCAGGTCCCGAGGACGAGCCGAACCAGCAACGTTCGGACGCGCCCGTACCGGAACCGGGTTCGACTCGTTCGTCGCGCCGGGCTGCCGAGCAGGACGACACCGACAGCGGACGCCACCGCGGCGGCGACGGACGCCAGGCGTTGAGCGTGAGCGAGCTGCTCGCACGCGAACGGAACAAGTAGCGGCTCTCGGAACCGTCGATCCCAGCATTAGCCGTCGGGGGGTCGACGACCTGGTGTAGCTGTGCAATCGACACACCTCCGTCGTTGGACGTTGTCTCGAGTCACAAGCCGGGCACGGAACGCAGCTCGTCCCCCGCCCGTTGGCCTTGAGGGCCGTCCCGTTTCGACAACAAGATCGATTACATCGAGGAGCAGTCGCGAGTGTTCGCCACCTGGGGAGATTTGGTCCACCGATGGCGCTACACGGTGCTGGGCATCATGGTTGCGGGTCTGCTGGCCATGGCTGCGTACGGGGTCGGCTTCGAGAATCATCTGAGCCAGGGCGGCTTCGACGATCCCGGTTCGCAGTCGGTGGAGGCCGCCGACCTCGCCGACAGAACGTTCGGCCGGGACGCTCAAGGCGACGTGATCGTGCTGTACACCGCGCCCGAGGGCAAAACTGTCGACGATTCCGACTTCACCGCTGCTGTGGTCGAAAGCCTCGAGTCCCTCGTCGCCGACCATCCCGACCAGATCTCGAAGATCAACGGTACGTACTTCAAGGTGGACGGGGTTGTGAGCGCAGCAGCGCTGGCCACCGAGGACAAGCGCAATGCGATTGCCAGCATCGCGATCGTGGGCGACAACGACACGCAACTGACCAACAACTTTCAGGACGTCAAGGACGCCTTCTACGTCCCCGCCATCGAGGGGCAGGGCGGTGACGTCCAGGTCGCCGGGCTACAAGCCGTCGCCGGGGCACTGCAGTCGACCATGTCCGAGGACATCCACCGCATGGAGATCCTCGCGATTCCTGCTGTGGCGGTGCTTCTGTTCTTCGTTTTCGGCGGCGTCGTCGCGGCCGCACTCCCCCTCGTCGTCGGTGGCCTCACCGTGGTCGGAGCCAACGGAATCGTGCGGCTCTTCACCAATTTCACCGAGGTCAATACCTTCGTCGCACCGGTGGTGTCCATGGTCGGTCTCGGACTCGCGATCGACTACGGACTCTTCATCGTGTCGCGATTCCGAGAGGAACTGGGCGACGGACGGTCGACGAAAGAAGCGGTGCGACGCTCCGTAATGACGGCCGGCCGAACGGTGGTGTTCTCGGCGACGATGATCGTCGCGAGTCTCGGCGGGCTACTGCTGTTTCCCCACGGTTTCCTCAAATCGGTTGCGTACGGGTCCATTGCGACCGTCGCACTGGCTGCACTGACCGCCGTGACGGTTCTGCCCGCCCTGCTGGCCATTCTCGGCGCCCGGGTGGATGCGCTCGGACTGAAGTTCATGCGCAAGACCAAGTCGTCGTCCGAGATCGAGAACGGCATGTGGGGCAAGCTGACCGGCTGGGTGATGCGCAGGCCGGTCAAGGTCGCGATCGCAATCGTTCTCGGGTTGCTGGTTCTGACGCTTCCGGTGGGCAAGATCGAGTTCGGTGGCATCAACGAGACGTACCTCCCGCCCGACAACCCGACACGCGTCGCTCAAGCTCAGTTCGACGAACTCTTCCCCGGTCAGCGCACCGAACCCCTCAAGTTGGTCATCGAGGGCGCTCAGGGTGCGTCCCTGGGCCAGATCACCGCCCAGGCGAATCAGGCTCCCGGCCTGGTCGAGAAGTTCGCACCGGAGGGCTCGAGCAAAGACGGAATCATCGTCTTCAAGGCTGGACTGGAGGATCGAAACGACTCCTCCGAGGCCATCGAATATCTCCGTGGTATCGACATCCCCGACGGCGCAACGGTATCCGTCACCGGTACCCCTGCCATCGAATTCGATTCGATCGCCGCGCTCGAGGATCGACTGCCCTTGACTGCGTTGCTCGTCGTATTGGTTGTGACACTGTTGATGTTCCTGACGTTCGGATCGCTGGTGTTGCCGATCAAGGCCGTACTGATGACCGCGCTCGGCCTCGGCGCGACCATGGGGATTCTGACCTGGATCTTCATCGACGGCCACGGTGCGAGCCTGATGAACTTCACGCCGGGGCCGATCATGGCGATGATACTTCTGCTGATCGGTGCGATCGTGTTCGGATTGTCCACGGACTACGAGGTTTTCCTGCTCTCGCGCATGGTCGAGGCCCGAGAGAAGGGGGAGAGCACAACTGATGCGGTGCGTATAGGTACGGCTCATTCGGGTCGCATCATCACCGCTGCTGCCCTCATCCTGATCGTGGTCACCGGGTCCTTCGCGTTCTCAGATCTGGTGATGATGAAATACATCGCGTACGGAATGATTGCGGCCTTGATCATCGACGCCACCGTCATCCGAATGTTCCTCGTCCCCTCCGTCATGAAGCTCCTCGGCGACAGCGCGTGGTGGGCACCGAAGTGGATGAAGCGAATTCAGCAGAGGCTAGGACTCGGCGAGACATACCTGTAACCGAAATCCCTTCGCGCTGCACCCAGCATGGGTGCAGCGCAAAGGGACGACAGGCGCGTGGAAGTCAGTTCGCCGCTCGTTCGGCGAACACCTTCGCGTAGCGCGTTCCGGCGAACAGCAGGAGCAATCCGACGACGACGAAGGCACCCACGCGAAACAGCCCGTCGAGCGCACCGAGGTCGAAGAAGACGAGTTTCGCCACCGACGCTGCAGTCAGCGACAACCCGGCCAACAACGCTGCGTGAGCATACTTCTCGGTCCGCAGTCCGAGAATCAGCAATGCCATCGCTGCTGCCATCCACTCGATCGTCGCAGCGCAATGACCGGCGACGAATCCAGTGTTTCCACCGATCGCCGCGACCCCGAGCGCCACGGTTGCCGACGTCAGCGCATACAGCGACACAACCCCTGCTCCGATCCAGCACGCTTGCAGATTCTTGTCGGTGATCTTCAATCGTGCACCGACGTGCACCAGGCCGACGGCCACACCGACCAGCAGAATGCCGGCGACCAAGGTGCCGAATTCGTCTGCGGCGTAACGTTGATCGACGATGGACACCGGCGGTGATGTGACGAGGTAGCCGAGAGCACCGAACGCTCCGAACGCCGCGCCGACGTAATATGCCAGCGCGGATGACGCGCTATACGCCAGTGCCACCATGACGGCGGCCACTACGAGGAGCGCGAGTGGGCGGAGTTCGATCGACGTCGGGACCAGAACAGCCTGCAGTAGTGCGGTGGCACCGACGAGAGCGAGAACAACTCGGGCGATGCTCGGCAGCCAGCGCACCGCGGCGATCACCACCGCGCACCCGACGGCGACCAGGCCCTCGACGAGCGATGCGGTCCACGGCGTCAACACGGTTCCCACCACCAGCACCGGTATTGCCGATACCCCGAGTGCAATCGCTGCCACGGTGTCACCTGCGTTGCGGCGGAGCAGTTCCGCCGAGCTTCCGACACCGAATATCGCGATGAGTGCGGACACGATCAGGATGGGAAGCGATTCGGCATCCGATGCGCTCCAATCGGCAGCCTGGCCGATCCCGATCAAAGTAACTGCCACAACGGGAAGTGTGCGTGCGACCTGCAGGATCGGCCAGTCGCGACCCAGTTGAGCGGTGAAGCTCGCGATGTACGTCGCGGCGAGAAACGCAATGAGCGACAACGTGATTCCGCCGGTGAGGATCGGAGCGCAGACTGCCACACCGGTCAGAATCAGTACTGCCATCGGCTGGGAACGCCACGATACCGCCAGTGCGACGCCTGCCGCGGCGATTCCGAACGCTGCGGCCAACCCGAGAGCGGGTACGAGCCAGTCGTAGATCACCGTCACCGCCACGACGTCCAAGTAGAGGCCCGCGATTCCCGTTGCTGCCGTGGCGATCCCGCCGATGCGGCCGCCCGGTTTCGCGAAGATCCGCGAGCCGGCGTACACGAGCCCGGCCGATAGCACCGCACCAGCACCCACCCGCAGTTCAGGGCCGAACCACCCGGCCTGCGCAGCCAGTGCTAGCAGCATGACCACACCGACGAGCGTGACGCCCGCGCCGGCCACTGCGAGGACTCGGCTGATCACGCCGTCACGTTGCCACCACGGCTCGGCCTTCGGGATCGACTTGCGGACGGGCGGAGACGGATAGGGCGCATAGGGAAGGGGCGCGGCCGAGGTCGGCGGTGCCACAGGCTGGGGCTGGGGCTGCATCTGTTGAGGCGGCACAACCACACCCGAGGGCACAGCCATCCCTGGGGGCACGCCCTGTCCCATCGGGGGATAGGTCGGCACGGAGTACTGCACGGGTGGACGCTGCGGTTGTGTCAACTGAGTCTGGAGCGCGCCCAGGTCTCCCGACACTCGGCGCATCTGCTCACTCAACGACGCGAACTGGCTCGCGAGGCCTGAAACCAATCGCGGATCGATCCCTGGTGTTGTCATACGTAGATACTGAACCGCGAAATCCGCTCAGGCGTGAGTAGTACTACCTGCTCGGCATGGGTACTTATCCGACGCCGTTAGTGCCCGAGCATTCGTCTGAGCGAGGTACCGAGGGGGTGCTTGGCCGTGATCGAACCGAATCGAACACGACCGCGGACGACGACATGCAACCTGCCGATGGGTGGACCGGTACGCACCTTGTTGCTCGCGCTTGCGCCGACCGTCTCGACACCGTTGAGGTCGACCGTCGCCTCCGGCGGCACGACGAGCGTCACGCTGCTGCAGTAGTCGTCGATCGCGATCTCGACCACCTGCGTCGACATGACCGCTTGAGTGAAGTCGAGCGTGATCGTCGACATCTTGCTTTGTAGAGACATCCTGGGCGGGACGTGCCACGGTCCTTTGCGCGTCACCGTCGACATCGTGCCCTTGACGACATCACTCTGGCTTGCTGGCCAGTGGGGCGCGTGCGACTGGGCCGTGGTGCGGTCAGGTCGCATCGGCGGGTATCGATCAGGCGCGCTCGGCTGCTCGGCGACCTGCATGCCCGGCAGGTCGGCGAGGACCGAGTTCAGCTCGCCGCGGGTCTTCGCAGCAAGGGCAGTGTCCATGCGCTCGGTGAACTCACCGAGCGAGAGCATCCCCTGCCCCACCGCACGCTGCAGCAGCTGCCCCACGTGTTCCTTCTCTGCGTCGGACACCCGTAGATCCCTCGCCTCCATGCCCCCAGGATAGGGGCGGATCGACGAGTCGGCCATATTCGAGTACGTCGAGCATTCCGTTCACCGACGCGGGCCAGCCGAACTCTTCTGCACGGGTACGCGCTGCGATACGCCGTGCACCTGGTGCCAGGTCCATCACCCGCATCAACTCCGATGCCATCCCGGCTGCGGTGTCGTCGAAGTGCCCACCACATTCGGCCGTCACGATGTCGGCGAGTGCCGACGAACTCGAGACCACCACCGGCGTCCCCGTCGCCAGCGATTCCAGCGCAGCGAGTCCGAAGGTTTCGTGTGGCCCCGGCGCCAGCGCGACATCGGCGGATGCAAGCAGGGACGCAAGTTCGACTCGGCCGTCGACGAATCCGATGAACTCGACCGGTAAACCCCGTGCCCGACGCTCGAGTCCGGCGCGCCTCGGGCCGTCGCCTGCGACTACCAACTTCACATCTTCGCCCGAATCAACAAGTGCAGCAATCGAATCGATACTCCGATCGACTCGCTTCTCCACCGAAAGGCGTCCGCAGTGTACGAGTAGTCGCTGCGCGCTGCCGTGCCAGCGCGACCGTGTGCCCTCGGCTCGGCGACTCGGATGGAACATGTCGAGATCGACACCGAGCGGAACTTGGGAGATGTTGTCGGCACCGATTCGTTCGAACTCCCGACGAGCGAACGCTGTCGTGCACACCACTGCGTCGTAGGACTGCGCCGTGCGTCGATTGGCGACGTCGGCGAAGGTCCGAGCGAGCGACGCCGGGAGCACCTGGCCCAACAGCCTGTCGAGGCGCTCGTGGGAGATCATGACGCTTCGCACTCCGCGCCGGGATGCCCACGCACCCATACCGCGGAGGGTCAACCGATCCGACACCTCGATCACGTCGGGACGCAGTGCCTCGGCTATGTCGGCGGTAGTGCGCGGGTCGACCGCACGGTATCCGCCGGTCATCGGGATTTGTCTTGCCGGCCGTGTGATGCGAAGTACGCCCGAAGGCAGTACTTCCTCGCCCGGCGCAGCGCCAGGCACTACGAGGATCACCTCGTGACCCCTGGCCACGTATCCCGCACCCAGTTGATCGACAGCCGTCCGTAACCCACCGGACCTCGGACCGTAGAAATTCGCGAGTTGCACGATGCGCATTGCAGCGAGTGTGGCGACGCGGCATGACCAGGTGGCTACGGGCGGACGAACACTACTGGCTCGGCGGGTGTCGATCCGGGTGCCAGAGCATTCGATAATCCGAAAACCGACTCACAGGAAGGTTATTGGATGCTCGGCCTAATCGGCCTCAACCCCGACACCCACCGCGATCGTTACGCCGGTTCAGGACAGCGCCCACGGGGAAATATACCGCAGTGCACGTTTTTTCCGGTCGTACGACGGGTAGATTTCACATGGTGGAGATCACCATCGATGCGACGGGATCGGCGCCTGCAGGCGCCGTCTGGGAGCGTTACATGGATCCGAGCCACTGGTCGCACTGGGCCACGCACATTGCCGAAGTCGAATACCCCGAGAACCGCCTCAGCGGTGGCACATCCGGCCGCGTCGAAGGTCCGTTCTGGTTCCAGGTGGACTTCGACATCGTGTCGGTCGACGAACTCGGATGGACGTGGACGTGGAACGCGTGGTGGCGACGTCGGTCGATCGGCCTAACTCTGAAGCATGGGGTGGCCTCGCGCCCCGATGGATCGAGAGCGTGGATCACCGTGTGCGGGTCCCCAGCACTGGTTGTTCCGTACGTCCCGCTCGCCAAGCTCGCACTTGTGCGTTTGGTTCGACGCTGAACGTCATTCTGTGCGCGTAGTGGTCTTCGGGTCCGTCGGCGTATCGGTGACGTCCTCGGGGGCGGGCGTCGGGAGCGAAGACTCTTCCCCCGAACCGTCGAGGTGCCCGTCGAACTCCTCGATCGCTTCGCCGCGCTCATCGGGGCTCTGGCCTGTGTCGGCGTCTTCGCCTCGGCTCTTCTCGCGAGGGTCGACGGTGGTGTCCACAGGCTTGTCGGTATCGGTCATGACTGTGGTGTGCCCCGGCGTGCGTGCCAGCAAACCCGAGAGTCACAACCCCTGTTCGATTGCGTACCGCGTCAACTCGACCCTGTTCGCCAACTGAAGCTTGCGCAGCGTTGCCTGGACGTGGTTCTCGACGGTTCGATGACTGATCGTCAGCTTTGTCGCTATCTGCTTGGAACTCAATCCTTTTGCGACCAAACGCAACACTTCGGTCTCGCGGTCGGTGAGTGTGGGACGCGACGCCGACTCGGCGGCAGGCGGGCTGCTCGAAATCCTGCGATACTCGCCCAGCACAAGCCCTGCAAGCCCGGGCGTGAATACGGCTTGTCCTGCGGCAGTGGAGCGTACGGCTTCGTACAGTTCCTCCGCGGATGCACTCTTGACCAGGTAGCCCGTGGCGCCCGCCTTGATTGCGTCGAGCACGTCCTCTCGCTCCGCCGACGCCGACAACACCAGAATGCGGCTGTTCTTCGAACTCGCGAGAACCTCGGTGGTCGCATCGGCGCCGTTGCCGTCCGGCAGATGCATGTCCATCAGCACGACGTCGGGTTTCGTCGCTTTCGCGCGTCGTCCTGCGGCGCCGACGCTGTCCGCAGTCGCCACCACGGCGAACCCCGCCGCTTCGAGATCGCGCGCAACTCCGTCGCGCCACATCGGGTGATCGTCGACCACCATGACCGTCACATTCTCGCCCATCACGGCTTTCCCTTCGGTACCCGGATTTCCCACTCGGTCCCGGCGTCCACATCCGTCTCCAGTAAGGCCGTACCGCCGATGGCCGCGACCCTGCCCAATATCGACTTCGACACTCCCATGCGTCCTTCGGCTTCGGCGGCCGCGAGCCGACCCGGTGCGATACCCCGACCGTCGTCGCGAATACTCACGATGATCTCGTCGTCGACGTCTTCGAGAAGAACGTAGGCACGGGCACCCTCGCCTGCATGCATCTCGACGTTGGACAGCGCTGTCGCAACGACTGCCGAAATCTCCTCCGCAACAATCCTGTCCACCAGAACTGGATCCGGCGGTGCGGACACCGACACCGTGGTACTTCCGCGCAGCCGCAGTAGGCTGCGCAGGTCCACCTGGTCGGAATCCAGCCGACTCGGCTCGCGCTGTTCCGAGATGAGCATGCGCAGCGCGACCTCCTGCTCGCCGGCCAGATCAGCGAGTTCTGCTCCTACACCGCCTATTTCGGAACCACGGCGCCGAACCAAAGCGAGCACCTGAAGCACACCGTCGTGCACTTGTCGAGCGAGCCGCTCTCGCTCCTCGGTGATTGCCGCGAGCCGAGCAGCGCGTTCGAGTTCGGCGTGCGCACGCCGAGCAGTGTTGCTGGCCAGACCGAGCGCAAGCCCGACTGACAGCAGCACGGGCGCCGTAGCGTCGGTCCACAGGTCGAGATCAACCTGATCACGCACCACCGCGCTCACCACCGACAGCAGAACTCCGGAACCGACGCCTCCCCTTGGCCCGAACAGTATTGCCGCGGAAATCACCGCATTGGTGGCCCACAAGGTGGTGGGCAGTGTCTGGTGCGTGCTGTACCAATCGTAATCCGCCACGAGCCTTGTCGACGCCATCAAGCCGATCACGACGAGCTGATCGGCGAGCACGATCTTCCACCGCGGCATGGCGGTGCGGGACAGCAGAGAGGCGGACAGGCCGGTCCAGACAGCCATGAGCGCCACGAAGAACCAACTGAGTCTCGCGTTGCTGTAGTACCCCATGGACGCGACTTGATAACTGACGGCGTACACGAGAGTGATAAGCCGAAATGCCTGCGACGCGCGCCAGAGTGGGGTGACTGCGTCAGTCACTTCGAGGTCCATCGGTGGTATCGGGTTTCTTCAAGCTGCCCGGGTCGAGTTCACGGTTGAGCGCGTGCGGGCTGTCCGCTGTCGCCGGGTACAGAGGTTCGGAAGAGTCGTTCTCCTCGAGTTCCTCGTACACCTCGTCCGGATCCTCGGCGAGTAGCGAACGAATCGCGGTGTTGAGTACGGCCACGATCGGAACGGCGAGCAGGCCTCCTACGATGCCCGCGAGCAGAATTCCGACGGTGATCGCGAGCACCACCGCAAGTGGATGGAGTCGAACTGCACGGCCCAGTAGAAGTGGCTGCAACACATGACCTTCGAGTTGCATGACCGCCACGACGATCCCCAGAGTGATCAGCGCCGTCAGCAGGCCCTTGGTGACGAGGGCGATGAACACCGCGACGAAACCGGTCAGGAACGCACCGACGATGGGGACGAACGCTCCGATGAAGACGAGCGACGCCAGCGGAAGGGCAAGTGGGACGCCCAGAATGGCCAGTCCTGCCCCGATTCCGATGGCGTCGGCGGCCGCGACGGCGACCGTCGCGCGCACGTAGCCGACGAGTGATCCGAAACCTTGACTGCCCGCCAACCGAATTCGACGACGGGCGGGTGTCGGGGCGATCCTGGTGACGAACTCCCAGATCTGATCGCCGCCGTACAGAAAGAAGATCAGTGTGAAGAGGGTCAGCGCCGCGCCGGTGAGTATCTCGCCGATGACGGTTGCCGTCGTCAACGCGCCCGACGTCACAGCTGCCTGGTTGTCCTGAATGACTTTGACGAGGTTGTCGCTCGCCTGGCTGATCTGGTCCTGACTGATGTGCAACGGCCCGTCGGCCATCCACTCCTGCACGTCGTTGATGGACGTCGTGAACTGGTCTCCCAGCTGCGGAAGGCCTTCGATGAATTGCTCGACGACGAACGTCATGATGCCGGCGACGACGCCTATGCTCGCGATGATGACGATGACGACGGCAGCCGCGCGCGGGACTCCTCGCCGTTGCATCCAGTCGACGATCGGCACCAGCATCGCCGAGGCCAGAAGCGCAAGGCCGAGCGGAATGACGACGGTGTCCAACCTCGCGACGACGAAGAAGAAGGTGATGAAGCCGGCGAAGATGACCAGCAGTCGCCACGTCCATTCGGCGCCGACCCTGACGAGGGGGTGCACCGAATCGGCAGGAGTGGAGTCTGCGGAATGACCAGATGAGGCAGGAGTGGAGCCCGCGGAATGACCAGATGAGGCAGGAGTGGAGCCCGCGGAATGACCAGATGAGGCAGGAGTGGAGCCCGCGGAATGACCAGATGGGGTGTCCGCGGGACGGCCGGAAAGTACCTTTGACGCTTCTGCCTGCGGCTCGCGTTCGGTCACCCGGTAAATTTAACCTGTGCTGGCATCTTTGAGAGCGGTCTCGCTCACCCTGAAGAGTCGCTGGCCGCTCTATATGCTCTCGATGTTGCTGTCGAATCTGTTCGGCGCGGTTCTGGTGTTCGCATTCGTTCGCTACGGTCTCCCCATCGAGGAGTCTCAGTCGATCGTCGCCGATCGGGTTCGGAACGTCTACATCTTCGGCGCTTATCTGGTGTTCGCAGGCACGATCAGCCTGTACTACGCGGCGCGCATGCTGCGTTCGGTCATTCGATGGCAGCTCCGCGGGGGGCCGCCGACGCGTCGGGAACAGATGACGACGCTGCACGCTCCCCTTCGTCAGGCCATCGTCCACCTCGTGCTGTGGGTGATCGGTGGAGTGCTCTTCGTCCTGCTTACCGTGACCGAGATGCCGTCCCTGGCAATTGCAGTGATCGTCACCGTCATCATGGCCGCGACGGTGACCTTCGGTTTCACCTACATGCTCGGCGAGCGCATCTTGCGCCCCGTCGCGGCGATGGCGTTGAGCGAGGGTCGTTTCGATCGGACCATGACGCCCGGCGTCGGGACAAGAATGGCAATGACCTGGGGCTTGGGCACCCTGATGCCCGTTATCGGGATCATCTTGCTCTGTGCGACGCAGCTGACGACGGACCTTGTGTTCTCCACCAACTCGCTCGCTATCGCAATCATTCTTCTCAGTGTGCTGGCGATCGGGCAGGCGTTCATTCTGTCCATGCTCACCGCGAGCCAGATCTCCGATCCGATCCGGCAACTCCGCCGAGCCATCGAACGTGTTCAGCGCGGCGACAACGACGTCGAGGTCGACGTGTTCGACGGCAGCGAGATCGGCAGATTGCAGGTCGGCTTCAACCGCATGATGGAGGAATCCGCTGAGCGACGGGTCTTGAGGGAGCTATTCGGCCAGCACGTCGGCGAGGACGTGGCCCGACGCGCATTGCAATTCGGTACCGAATTGGGCGGCGAAACCCGCTTCGTCGCCGTCCTCTTCGTCGACATGGTCGGTTCGACGGCGACGGCCTCCGAGCGTCCACCCGGCGAGGTGGTCGTACTCCTCAACGAGTTCTTCCGTGTCGTCGTGGACGTTATCGACCAGCACCACGGATTCGTCAACAAATTCATGGGCGACGCCGCCCTCGCGATTTTCGGCGCTCCGCTCGATCGCCCGGATGCGCCGACCGCCGCGCTCGCTGCCGCCCGTGACCTGCGTTTCGCTCTCAACGACATCACCGGGCTCGACATCGGCATCGGCGTGTCAGCCGGCCTCGCCGTTGCGGGAAACATCGGCGCAAAGGAACGGTTCGAGTACACGGTCATCGGAGACCCGGTCAACGAGGCATCACGATTGACCGAATTGTCCAAACTCCGACCAGGCCGGGTGCTGGCGTCGACCTCGGCGTTGTACTTCGCCAGCGACGAGGAGCAAGAGCACTGGGAGCTGGGAGATCAGGTTCAACTGCGCGGGCGAGGCAGACTCACCCACCTCGCCTGGCCCGTGGAGCATCCCTGAGCCCGCCGAATCGGACCGCCATTGTGGTTACCCTGTGAAGGTGGCCGAACCCAGACCCGAGCACGTGGCCGCGGCTCCTCGTAAGAGGAACCGCCTCCGCTGGCTCAAGTGGCTCGCGGGGTTCGCACTCATTGCGCTGCTCGTCGGCGAGGGAATCTACCTGTGGCCGCGTCTGCACGAATCCTGGCAAGCACTGACCGAGATTCACTGGGGCTGGCTCGCTGCATGCATCGCCACCCAGGCAATCTCGCTCAGCGCGTTCGGTCGAGTCCAGAAACAGCTGCTTCAGGCCGGCGGCGTCCGTGTTCGGCAGTCCAAGTCGCTCTCGGTCATCTACGGCAGCACCGCGATGGCACTGACCCTTCCCGCCGGCCAGGTGTTTTCCACCGCCTTCACCTACCGCGAGACCAGACGATGGGGTGCAAGCCCGGTCGTCGCGTCGTGGCAGCTCGCTATTTCGGGTGTCATCGCAGCGGCCGGTCTTGCCGTCCTCGGCGTCGGCGGGGCGCTGTTGGTCGGTGGATCGGTCAACACCTTCACACTGATCCTGCCCATCGCGGGAGTTCTCGCCATCGTGCTCGCGGTCCGATACGTCTCGGCGCACCCACAATCGATCCGTAGCGCTGCGCGATGGGTGCTGCACAAGGTCAACGACTTCAGGAACCTGCCCGCCGACGCCGGTCAGGAGCGAATCGACGAAATCATCGAGCAGGTGCAGTCGGTTCAACTGGGTAAACGCGACGCCGGGCTGACCATCTCATGGTCGGCCGTCCATCGACTCGCCGACGTGGCATGTCTGGGCTTCGCCTGCTTCGCCGTCGGTGCGGATCCCCGACTGTCCGGCCTGCTGTTCGCATTCGCCGCCGCGAAAGCAGTCGGATCGGTCCCCCTGGCTCCCGGCGGACTCGTCGTCGTCGACGCCACCTTGATCGCCTTGCTGACGAGCGCGGCGTCCATCAGCGCTTCCCAGGCAGTCGCGGCCGCCTTCGTCTACCGAGCGGTGAGTTTCATCCTCGTCGCAATCGTCGGCTGGATAGTTTTTCTGGTGATCTTCCGAAAGCACCAGCCGAAGGACCTCGAGTACGACATCGCGCTCGAACAACGTGAGGCCAAAGAACTGCACCGGGAGAAGCAGGCGAACCTGGACATCCCGCAGCCTCCCACCGACCGGGCAGACCCCGAACCGGCCTAGTCCGGGCGGGGCCGGGGTGACCGAATGTCTGTTTCGGTCTCCCGCAGTGAGCGAATGTCTGTTTCAGTCACTCAGATTGAGCGAATGTCTGTTTCAGTCACTCAGAGTGAGCGAATGTCTGTTTCGGTCACTCCGAGCACCCCCGAACCACCTACCGCGCCAGGGTCATGATTTCGGCGCCGTGTTCGGTGATGGCGACGGTGTGCTCGCTGTGCGCGGTGCGGCATCCGGTCGAGCTGCGGAGTGTCCAACCGTCGTCGTCGACGATCAGTTCGGCCGTATCTTCCATGACCCACGGTTCCAGTGCGAGCATCAGTCCGGGACGCAAGGTGTAGCCGCGGCCCTTCTTGCCGGAGTTCGACACGTGCGGATCCTGGTGCATCGTTGATCCGATGCCATGACCACCGAATTCGGTGTTGATCGGGTAGCCCGCTTCCCGTAGGACCGAGCCGATGGCGTGCGAGATGTCGCCCATGCGCACTCCGGGGCCCGCTGCGGCGATAGCTGCTTCGAGCGCACGCTCCGTAGCGTCGATCAGCGCGACGGATTCTGCGGGCGCGCTCTCGCCGACAATGAAGCTGATGGCCGAGTCGGCGGCAACACCTCCCAGTACGACGGCGAGGTCGAGGGAGAGGAGGTCGCCGTCGGCGAGGGCGTAGTCGCGCGGAAGCCCGTGCAGCACAGCATCGTTGACACCCGTGCAGATGTAGTGGCCGAACGGGCCGCGCCCGAACGATGGCGAGTAGTCGACGTAGCAGGAGGTCGCGCCGGCGTCGAGAATCATCTCCCTCGTCCAGGCGTCGATCTCGAGAAGGTTTGTGCCGACGCCGGTCCTACTTTTCATCGTCTGCAGAATTCGGCCGACGAGCGCGCCCGATTCCTTTGCCTGGACCAGCTGGGCGGGGTTCAGAATTTCGATCATGCTGCGCCTTTCACACGCGGTCCAATAACTATACCGGCCAAACTATACCGACTTTACGTATCGCCGTCCGGTCTCGAAAAACTTCCCGGGAATAGATGCGGACCGTGGTCCGGTTGTGTAAGATACAACTTGAACCTTCAACCACTCAGGAGTTGCTATGACCACCGCGATCGCATTGCCCGAACTGTCCGCAGGAACCTGGACCATCGACCCGACCCACTCCACCGTCGGATTCACCGTGCGCCACCTCGTGGTCAGCAAGGTCCGCGGCCGTTTCCAGGCATTCACCGGCGCTATCACCGTCTCCGAGGACGGCACACCTTCGGTCAACGCCGAAATCGACGTCGCCTCCATCACCACCGACAACGAGCAGCGCGACGGACACCTGAAGACGGCCGACTTCTTCGAGGTAGAGAAGTACCCGACCGCAACCTTCACCTCCACCTCGGTCAAGGCCGACGGCGGCGACTTCGTCGTGACCGGCGACTTCACCCTCCACGGCGTCACCAAGTCCATCGACCTCAAGCTCGAGTTCAACGGCGTCAACGCAGGCATGGGCAACGGCCCGGTTGCGGGCTTCGAGGCCAGCACCACGATCAACCGCAAGGATTTCGGCATCAGCATCGACATGCCCCTCGAAGGCGGCGGCGCTGTTGTCGGCGACAAGATCGTCCTGACGCTCGAAATCGAAGCCGGTCTCGCTGCCTGATCGCAGCTTCGCTGCCTGTGCGTGCGTAGTTACCGTCGAAGGTAATTACGCACGCACGGGTGCCGAAGGCACAATGAACCGGTGAACACACGCACACCCGTCATCGCGGCGGCGATCGACCTCGTTGCCGTACTCGTCTTCTGCGCCATCGGACGCCGAAGCCACGACGAGGCCAACGCGATCACCGGACTCGCGCACACCGCGTGGCCCTTCGTGATCGGCGCTGTGGTCGGGTGGGCCGCCACTTGGGCGCTCTACCGCGACAAGTTCAACGCCTACCTGATCCTCCCGACCGGCATCGTCGTCTGGGTGTCGACGGTTGTCGTCGGCATGATTCTTCGCGTGATCAGCGGGCAGGGAACCGCAGTCAGTTTCGTCATCGTGGCGTCCACCGTTCTCGCCGTTTTTCTGCTCGGCTGGCGCGCACTGGCAAGGTTGTTACCCGCTCCGAAAAACTGACCAGATCTACGCCGATTTGCGGCGAAAACATGGGACAGTTCACTAATGACCGATGTACAACGTAAGCAGGACACCGCGTTCTTCGGGCAACCGTTCGCGCTGGCAAATCTCTTCGGCGTGGAGATGTGGGAGCGATTCTCGTTCTATGGGATGCAGGGCATCCTCATCTTCTACCTGTACTACTCGACGGCCGACGGCGGTCTCGGCATTTCCGAGAGTTCGGCGACATCGATCGTCGGCGCATACGGCGGCACCGTCTACCTCTCGACGATTCTCGGAGCGTGGATCGCGGACCGACTGCTCGGCTCCGAGCGAACACTGTTCTACAGTGCCGTTCTGATCATGCTCGGACACATCGCACTCGCTGTTCTGCCGGGGTTCCTCGGCGTCGGAGTGGGTTTGGTCCTCGTCGCGTTCGGCAGCGGTGGCCTCAAGGCCAATGCGACCTCACTCGTCGGCGATCTCTACGACGAAAAGGACACCCGCCGCGACGCCGGTTTCTCGCTCTTCTACATGGGCATCAACCTCGGCGCGTTCGTCGGACCTCTCCTGACCGGATTAGCCTGGGACACCGCTGGATTCCATGCCGGCTTCGGGCTTGCTGCAGTCGGCATGGCGCTCGGGCTCATCCAGTACACACTCGGCCGCAGACACCTGCACGGAATCGGCGCGACCCCTCCCAACCCGCTGCCGTCGAACGAGCGAATCAAGTGGGGCGGTATCGCTCTCGCTGCGATCGTTGTCATCGCCTTGCTCTCGGTGTTCGGGGCGATCACTGCGTCGAACATGTCCGATATCGTTGTCGGCCTCACTGTCGTCGCGGCCATCGGTTACTTCGCACTCATCTTGTCCAGCAAGAGAATTACGCCGATCGAGCGACGACGTGTCATCTCGTTCATTCCGATGTTCATCGCGAGCGCCGCTTTTTGGTCACTGTTCCAGCAGCAATTCACGACGGTGCCGCTGATCGCCAACTCGAAACTCGATCGCAACCTCTTCGGTTGGGAGTTCCCGCCGAACTGGGTTCAGTCCATCAACCCGGTCTTCATCATCATCTTCGCCGGTGTGTTCGCCGCGGTGTGGACAAAGCTGGGTCCTCGGCAGCCATCGACCCCGCTGAAATTCGCTGCGGGCGTGTTCATCATGGGCCTGGCGTTCCTGGCCTTCGTGCCATCCCTCTCCGGCAGCACCATGCCGTTGCTCGCGCTGGTCGGCATCCTGCTGCTGTTCACGTTCGCCGAGCTGTTTCTCTCCCCGGTCGGACTGTCGTTGTCCACCAAGCTCGCTCCGGAGAACTTTCACACCCAGATGGTTGCGTTGTTCTTCCTGTCCGTCGCATTGGGCTCTGCGATGGCGGGAACATTGGCCGGATACTACGACCAGGACAACCCGAATCCGTTCTTCTACACCGTCGGTGGGGTCTCGATCGCCGTCGGAGTCGCCCTCGTAGCCCTCACACCGTGGATCAAGAAGATGATGAGCGGCGTGCAGTAAGCGCTACTTCCAGAGCAACCAGGCTGCAAGCCCGAGGCCCAGAACGCCGACCGTGATGCGAAGAACGGTCGGCGGTATGACCTTCACCACCGGTGGCCCGCAATATCCGCCCGCGAAGGCACCGAGGGCGAGGGCAAGCGCGGCAAGCCAATCGACGTCGCCGGAGAACGCGAAGACGACAGCGGCGATGACGTTGGCGATACCGAGGAAGAAGCTCTTCAGAATGCTTGCGCGCCAGATGGAGTCGGACGTGCAGATCAGCGCCAGCGCCAGAAAGATGACTCCTGCGCCCGCGCCGAAATAGCCGCCGTAGACAGCAACGAAGAACAGGAACACCGGGTAGAGCATTTGCGCAGTTCCGCGGGTACCAGTCCCGGACGTCGGGAATTCGCCGCCGCCCGAAAGCTTTCGAAGGCGCGGCTGCAACAACAGCGCGACGGACGCGAACGCGACGAGGAACGGAACGACCGTCTCGAACGATCCCTCGGGAGCCACGAGCAGCAGGATCGCCCCGACGAGTCCACCCAGTGCCGATACGACAGCAAGCCGAATCAACTGCTTGCCGTCCTTGGCGATTTCGCCCGACGCCTTCGTCGTCGCTCCGACACCGGCTGCCACCATCGCGACCGTATTGGTCACGTTTGCCGCCACCGGTGGGACTCCTGCCGCAAGCAGCGCCGGGTACGACACGAGCGATGCCATACCGGTGACAAACCCGACGAGGCCGGCGAAATAGCCGGCAACGACGAGTAGTCCGAATTCGAGCAGGGTCACGAGGGGTAAAGCTACTCCCGCTAACTACCTGGACGGCTACTCGGTGCTGCCGGAGTCGATCTCGTTCAGCAACCGCGTGCCCATCCGCACGGCCTGGTCGGTCCCGTCGGCGTCTTCGATGTAGACCGCGAACGCGAGGTCACCGCGGTTGGCTATGAACCACCGATCGTCGCCGCTGTCCCCCGCGAACCCCGTCAGTCCGTCGTACGCGTCGAGGCCCTCGGCGTGGGCCGAATCCTGGAACTGCTGACGCAGTCGCGCCAATGCATCGGATGGGATCGACGCAGTCTCCTTGTCGGCCACTGCCGTCTGCCCGGCGACGATCGACGGCGTAGGCGCGGAACCTCGCGCCACGGCCGCGCCGAGCTGGGCCAGACCGAATGGCGTGACGGTGATCTCGGACGTCTCGTTGCCGACGGTGCGGATCCGGTCGATCGACGAGTTTCCCGACGGGATCTGGCCGGTGAAGGCGTCGAGCCCGGGCATCGAGTAACTGACGCCGAGCCCGAGGCTGGACGCGTCGACACCGTCGAGCAAGTTGGTAGCCGAGCCGGCCGGATACATCCCGGAGAACGCGATCTGCCCCTGCTCGTTGGCGTAACTGTTCTGCGCGGCGGCGACGATGGCACCCGTCGAGGGCGCGATGGCGACGATCGACGCCGACGTCCCAGCGCTGACCACGGCCTCCTCGGCGGCGAGCTGGATCCGAGGATCGAGCGTCGCGTGCAGATCGGGGCCTCCCGGACCCTGGAATCCTGCCTGACGCGTAAGCGCACCGTCGGGACCGATGACGTCGACGGCCCATCCCGCGGTGGCGTCGCGGTTCTGTTGCCAGGCATTGCGCAGCGAATCGAGAAGTGGCGACGTGATGCGGCGGTCACCGGCGATCAGCTTCGGCGTCTGCGCGACGACGACGCCGGGGATGGCGCGAAGATCGTCCTCGAGCACGGCGAAGTCGTCGTCACGCAGGTTGACGGCAAGGATCGACGAGCCTGGAGATGCCGACAGGTCGGACAGCAACGTGTCCGCGGTGATCAGCGGCGCGACGACGTCGATCACGTCCGCCAGCTGCGATGCCGATGCAGCGGGGTCGGGCATCTGGGCAGGGTCGAGAAGAATCGCGTTGATCGTCCGCTCGTTCATCAACACGTTCTGCGCGGAATCGAAGACCAACGGTGGGGCAGCGTCGGTGCGAACGTAGCGCACGGCTCCACCGGGCGGTAGGTCCGGCGCGAGAACATCAGGCTCCCAAGCGATTCGCCACCCGACGCTCAGCTTCTTGGCGGTACCTCGCGTGGAGTACTGCCAGTCCTTGCCGTCACCGAAATTCCAGCCCTGATCGAGAGTGAAGAAGCCCGAGTCCCCGGACAGGTCGATGAATTGACCGAGTTCGAAGTCGCCCGTCGAGGTACCGTTCGCCGACAATCCGTCGAACATCTGCGTCAAGCTCGCCGATGCGGCGTTGGGGTAGGTCGTCAGCGCAGCAGCGGCCTCGACGTCGTGGTCGTTCAGAGCCTCGACGAACTGATCGACGACGCTCTCCGCCTCGCTCTTCGGCTCGTCGAGCGCCCAGAACGCGACGGTCGACGTCAGCGCGAGACCTGCCCCCACGGCAACCACGTGACGGCCACGAATCCGGCCCATAGCCGGTCTCCCCACAGAACTCATGAGTCACAATATTCACTAGAGTCACACGAGTAACAAGCACGGTATCCACTCGCTCCGGTCACGATTGAGCTACGCCGCGCCCCCTCGGCCGGACCGAATGACTCATTCGGTCACCTGCCAGCCCCCACGCGCGCCTTCCATCCCACGCGTGTGTTGCAACCCGCGCCCCGGCTACAACCCCCGCAACCCGCGCACCCACGAAACCCCCGGCGCCCAGGTCAGCGCAGGAAACGTCCCGCGGCCTCGAGGGCGGGAGCCGAGCTCTGACCACCGGCCACGAAGACCGCGAACGCAAGATCACCCTGGATGCCGACGAACCAGCCGTGAGCGCCCTCATTGTTCGGCCCGAATTCGGCGGTTCCTGTCTTGCCGAGCAAACCGGGGATGTCTCGCAGCTGGGTTGCCGTGCCGGCGGTGACGGTTTCACGCATCATCGTCTTGACCTGTTCCGCGACCGCCGCGTCGACCGGCTGTACGGTCTTGTCGGCGACTCCGGGCTGGCCGCTGACGAGCGTCGGAGGCTTCAACGAGCCACCGGCGATTGTCGACGCCACCAACGCCATCCCGAAGGGTGACGCCGTCACCTGTCCCTGCCCGATCGCCGACTCGACCCGAGCTGCAGGTGTGTCGGCAAGCGGAACGCTGCCGGTGACGGTGGTCAGTCCCGGCGTCACGTAGTCGACTCCGAGCCCGTATTGCTGAGCTACCTGCTGCAGACCGTCGGCGGGCAAACCTACGCCGAGGCGTCCCATCGTCGTGTTGCAGGACTGCGCGAAGGCGGTGTGCAGCGGCACGTCGCCCAGGTCGAAGTTGTCGTCGTTGGGGATCTGACGTCCCTCGATGTTCTCGGTGCCGGGGCACGGAAGGATCGTGTCGGGCGTTGCCGTCCCGGCTTCCAGCGCCGCGGATGTCGTCACGGTCTTGAAGGTCGACCCGGGCGGGTAGAGCCCGGTGAGCGCGATAGGCCCTTCCGAATCCGCAGCTACGTTCTGTGCGACGGCCAGTACGTTTCCGGTCGAAGGCTGAAGTGCGACGATGGCCGCCTGCTGCGGGAGCGACGCCAACGCGTTCTCGGCCTTCAGCTGCAGGGCGCTGTCGAGGGTGGTCGCGATATCGGGCGCAGGGCTGGCGTCGATACCCGCGAGCTGATCAACGGTGCCGTCACCCTTGACCGCCTGGATCGACCAGCCTTTGTTCTCGTCGAGTTGCTGCTGCCAGAGCTCGGAGACGCCGGTGAGTGCGGGCGAAGCCAGCGCCCGATCCGTCGTCAGCAGCCGGGTCTGCGGTGCAAGAGTGACGCCCGGTACGGCTGCCAGCGGGGCCGCGATCGGGTCGAGGTCGGATTGCCGCAAGGAGACCAACGTGACCGTATTGCCCTGTGCACCGGCCTGATCCCTGGCGATGGAGTCTGCGGTGATGCCGGGCACGATCGGAGTGAGGTACGACGCCACCGCGGCCGGGTCGGCCGTGGCGTCCACGTTCACCAAGGTGACCACCTGCTGGGACATGAGTTCGACACCTGTTCCGTCGAACACCTTGGGCGTGACGAGCGCATCGGTCGCCGTGAACCGGATCGTGCTGTCCGCGGCAAGACCCGGCGCGAGTATTGCCGGATCCCAGTTGATTCGCCACCCCTGGTCGGTTTCCGACGCCGTGGCCTTCGTGTCGTACTGCCACTGTTTGGGCTCGCCGTCCGGCTCCTCGGTGCCGTCCGTCGTCGTCGAGAAACGCCAGGTGGCGTCAAGCGTCACCGAACCTCCCTCCTCGGAAGCAGATTCGACGGTGAAATCGGGCGTGGCCGTGACGGTGCCGCCGGCGCTCAAACCGTCGTACAGGCCCGCGAGAGCAGCGGAGGCAGCGGCCGGGTCGGTCGTGAGAGCGGCTGCCGCGTCGGCCGCGCCGCTGTTGATCGCGTCGACGAACTGCTGCGCGGTGGTCTGGGGCTCGGCTGGGCCGTTGTCACCGCACCCCGCGAGTACCAGAGCCGTCACGGCAACGAGGGCAGAAACCGACTTCTTCGATGTGCGCACCCGTCCGATCATGCCTGACTCGTGGCGCGATCCTGAATAACGGTGTAATCATGTAATCAGTATTGCAAATCGACGAAGGAGTCATCATGAGAAAGTTCGGACGACCAGGCGGATGGCAACAGGCAGATGTACCCGAGGCGTCGGACGCTGCCGAGTGGTTCGGCGGCAGGCTTCCAGATGAATGGTTCTCGGGTGCAGCCACCGTCGAGGTGGACCGAGAGGAGATCGTCGTCATCGGCGAATTGCCGACCAGCGACGACGCCGGAACAGCTGCAATGGAAGGGCGAATCGCACGATTCCGAGAAATGACCCGTCAAGATCGCATGCAGATCGCCGACGAGGCGGAAGCCCGTTACGGGCGCAAGGTTGCATGGGGCGTAACTGTCGACGGCGAAACCACGCTCTTCACACACCTCGCCGTTCCGGTGATGACGCGACTGCGCCAGCCTGAACGTAAGGTACTCGACACTCTCGTCGACGCCGGTGTTGCACGCTCGCGCGCTGACGCACTGTCCTGGGCGGTCAAACTCGTCGGCGAGCACACGCAGGATTGGCTGGGCGAACTTCGTGACGCGATGACCAAGGTCGACGATCTTCGCAAGAAGGGGCCTTCGGCCATGTGAACGAAAGTAGATAGCCCACTACGTATTTCCGTGCGCATGGGGCCGCCACGGAAAAGTGGGTTGCGGCCGCGGAACACCACGTCTAACGTAGGCATTGTCTTGTTGCCGAAAGATTCGGAGAGGGTATTGCTCTTCTAGAGGTTCATCTGCCTGCCTGTACGCACGCACACCTCTGGAGCAATCATGTCTACCTCACCATCCCTGCGCATTTCCGATCTCGACTTCTCGTGGCCCGACGGCGATCAGGTTTTCGACGGCCTTGATGCTGTATTCTCCTCTGGCGCAACAGGGCTCGTCGGATCAAATGGCGCAGGGAAATCAACTCTGCTCAAACTCGTGACGGGCGCCTTGGCACCGAGTCGCGGTTCGATCACCGTTCCAGGGGTTCTCGGTTACTTGCCGCAGGACGTCACCTCGGTGCCCGGGCGCCGCGTCGACGAGATACTTCGCCTACGAGAGCTCCGAGAGTCGTTGCATCGCATAGAGTCCGGCAAGGGCGACGACGACGACTTCACGACGGTGGGTCACCGCTGGGACGCCGAGGAACGTGCCGTCGCGTTGCTGGACAAACTAGGACTCGGACACATCGTGGCTCGGACGGCAGATCTCGACCGGGTCCTCGGATCGTTGTCCGGCGGCGAATCCATGCTCCTGGCGCTGACCGCCGAACTGCTGGCCGAACCCGACGTTTTACTGCTCGACGAGCCGACCAACAACCTGGACATCCATGCCCGCGACCGCCTCTACCAGGCGATACAGGCGTTCGGTGGTGCGGTGGTCGTCTGCAGCCACGACCTCGAGTTACTGGAAATCGTGGACACCATCGCCGAACTCAGAGCCGAACGCGGAGGACCGAGCAGACTACGGATGTTCGGCGGCAACTACTCCCATTACCGCGAGAAGATCGATGCGGAACAAGAGGCCGCGCGCGCCGCCGTGCACGACGCGAAAAACGATGTGCGCAAGCAGGAACGAGAACTGGTCGAGACGCGTACCAAGATCGATCGTCGTATTCGATACGGCAAGAAGATGAGCGAGCAGAAGCGAGAACCCAAGATCGTCATGGGTGCGCGCAAGCGGGCTGCGCAGGTATCGGCGGGAAAGTTGCGCAACACGCACATCGACAAGGTCGACGACGCCCACACGGCGCTCGCGGCTGCCGAGGACCGGTTGCGGGACGATCGCGAAATACGCGTCGACCTGCCGGCAACGAAAGTCCATGCTGGACAGAAGATCGCCGAGTTGGACGACCTCGAGATCGTCGGGCCGGAGCGGATCGCGCTCATCGGCCCGAACGGCAGCGGTAAGACGACGTTGCTCCGAAAGATCAACGCCGCAAGGCCTGGAGTTCCGTGGCGATACCTTCCTCAACGGCTCGACGTCTTCGACGAATCACGCACTGTCGCTGAGAACGTCGCCGACGTAGCCGAAGGGGCTACGAACGAACAGATTCGGGCTCAGCTCGCGCGATTTCTGTTTCGCGGCAACGACGCCGATGCCGTCGTCGCGACGCTGTCGGGCGGGGAGCGACTGAGGGCCGCGCTCGCACGCATTCTGCTTGCCGACCCTGCGCCGAAACTGCTGATGCTCGACGAGCCCACCAACAATCTCGACGTGGCCAGCAAAGCACACTTGACCGAGGCCTTGTCGAGTTACGAGGGCGCTCTCGTCGTCGTCAGTCACGACCTTCCGTTTCTGCGCGATCTCCAGCCGACGAAGTGGGTGGATCTCGGCGCAGCACCCGACCAAGGGCCTGACGCGTTGTAGTGTTCTGTCGATGTCCGTCACGGGAGTCGTAGGCCGATTACCCGGGTTGGTCACTGCCCGAAGCTATCGCCGTGAATGGCTGCGTAGCGATATCACGGCAGGCCTTGTGCTCACTGCCCTGTTGATACCAGCCGGGATGGGATACGCGCAGGCCGCCGGGTTGCCCGCGTATGCGGGGCTGTACGCCACGATTGTCCCGCTGCTCGTCTACGCGGTCGTCGGGCCGTCGAGGATTCTGGTCCTCGGTCCGGATTCGTCGCTGGCACCGCTCATTGCCGCAGCGATTCTGCCGCTGGCGGTGACCGACGACCCTGCGAGCGCGATTGCCCTTGCGGGGGTCCTCGGCGTCCTCGTCGGGGTCCTCCTACTCGCCGGTGGCTATCTGCGGCTCGGATTCGTCACTCAGCTGCTCTCCAAACCGATCCGGCTCGGCTACCTCAATGCGATCGCACTGATCGTCATCGTCGGCCAGCTGCCCAAGGTGTTCGGATTTTCCGTCGATGCGGACGGTGTGATCGGCCAGATCGCGGAGATCGTTCGGTCCGTTCTGCGGGGCGACATCGACCCGGTGGCAGCTGCGGTCGGCGTCGGCTCACTTGTCGTCATCCCCGCTTTTCGACGGTTCATCCCACGCATCCCTGGAGTGCTCGTTGCGGTGGTCGGCGCTATCGTCGCGTCCGCTGTCCTCGATCTCACCGACCGGATCAGCATGGTCGGCGCACTCCCCCGAGGTCTACCGCTGCCGTCGTTCGGCGGTGTCGATTGGGGTGACGTCGCGACCTTGACGGGACCTGCGGCGGCAATAGCGCTGCTCGCTTTCGCCGACACCGCGGTTCTGTCTCGCACGTTCGCTGCCCGGCACGGCGAGGACGTCGACGGCAGCACCGAGATGAAGGCGATCGGTGTTGCCAATGTCGCGGGCGGGCTGTTCGGCGGTTTCCCGATCTCGGCGAGCGGATCACGGACACCCGTCGCCGAACAGAACGGTGCTCGAACGCAATTGGCAGGAGTGGTGGGCGCGCTCGCTGTGCTCGCCTTCGTCCTACTCGCACCAGGCGTGACCGCGTACCTTCCGAACGCTGCGCTCGGCGCGGTGGTCGTTGTCGCAGCGACATCTCTCGTCGACGTGACCGGTCTGGTCCGGATGTGGCACATGAGCCGTGTCGAATTCGCTCTTGCCGCAGCCACATTCCTCGGCGTCGCCCTCGTGGGTGTGCTGCAGGGAATTCTCGTCGCCATCGGGTTGTCCTTCGTCGCCGTCGTTGCTCGTGCGTGGCAGCCGTACCGCACCGAACTCGTTCGCACCACGGACCGTCCGGGTTTCCATGATGTGGAACGCCATCCGGACGGTAGTCGCATCCCGGGTCTCGTCTTGGTTCGGTTCGACGCCCCGCTGTTCTTCGCGAACGGTGACATCTTCGACCAGTACATCCGGTCCGTGGTGGCCGACGCCCCGACTCCGGTCGAGTGGGTCGTCATCGCGGCCGAGCCGATCACCGGTCTCGACACCACCGCCGTCGACGAACTCATCGATCTGGATCGCTACCTGGAGGATCAGAACATCCGGCTGATATTCGCAGAAATGAAAGGCCCCATCAAGGATCGGCTCATTCGTTTCGGGCTGGGCAGCCGGTTCGACTCGACGCGCTTCTACTACACGCTCGAAGCAGCCGTCGACTCGTTCTCCCATCGCCATGACGCACAATGAACCTGTGGACTTCGCTACCAATCCGTCCGACGGCACCAGGATCGCTTTTCAGATCGTAGGGTCCGGGCCGCCGCTTCTTCTGGTGCACGGCAGCCTTCTCACCCATACGATCTGGCGAACGTTCGGTTACGTCAAAGCCCTGCGCCCCTCGCGCACGCTGATTCTTCTCGACATGCGCGGGCACGGACGCAGCGACAAGCCGCACGAGGTCGAGGCCTACGCGATGGACACCATCGTCGGCGATCTGATTGCCGTGCTCGACGCAGCAGGAGTCACGAAGGCCGACTACTGGGGTTACTCGTACGGTGGCCGCGCTGGATTGACGTTGACGGCGGCCGCGCCCGACCGAATCAGCAGGCTCGTCGTCGGCGGTGGATCTCACGGTCCGCAACGCGGAGCGTTCGACCGGTTGTTCTTCCCACGATGTGCCGACGTGTTGGCCGAACGTGGCATGGACGGGTTCATCGAGGAATGGAACAGGCACAGACTGTTCCCGGTGGATGCCGCGACGCGAGCGGTGTTCTCCGCCAACGACTCCGACGCGATGGCCGCCTATTTCCGAGCGTCCGACGCAGAACCTGGCCTCGCCGACGACGCGCTGACCCACTTCGACGTTCCGAGTCTGTTCTACGTCGGCTCCGAGGACTCCACCAGGCTTGCCGACTCACGCCGAGCCGCCGAGCTCGTCCCGGGCGCAGAGTTTCATCTCATCGACGGCTTCGACCATTCCACGACCCCCGCCGCAGGCGCGGAGGTTCTCCGTGTCGTCGAGCCGTTCTTGGCCAGTCCTAGAGGTACAGGTCCTTTTTTCGAATGAGCGAGGTGGCCACGACGCTGATCACCGAGGTCCCGACGAGGAATCCGCAAGCCAGCCAGGGTGATCCGCTTCCGGCAGCGATGAGAGCCGTCAGGATCAGAGGGGTGACGCCCGAGGCGTAGATGCCCGAGAACTGGTAGACGACGGAGAGTCCGGTGTACCGAATTTCGGTCGGGTAGAGGCTGGCGTACAGCGTGCCCTGGGCGCCGTAGAACAGGGCGTGGACGAATCCGAACACCAGCACGAGTCCGAGCCCGAACAACCACAGGCTTCCGGCGCCGAACAATACGAACACGGGGAAGACCGAGAGTCCGTACAGCGCGATTCCGATGACGTAGATCCGTTTGGCGCCGAAGCGATCCACGAGAAGACCCGACACCGGCAGCAGCACAGCCATCACCGTGGCAGCCACAGTCACGACCAGCAGTACGGGTACCTTCTCGAAATCCAACTCCGTCGTCGCATACGTGATGGCAAAAACGCCCCACGTGTTGAATGCCGCACCCTCACCCCACCGCGAGAGCAATCCGAGAACCGTTCCGCGAGCCGACTTTCGAGCGAACACCTCACGTACCGGCGCGGATGACCGCTGCTTCAGCTCGGTGACCTCCTGAAATGCCGGCGTCTCTTCGACCTTCAAACGAACGACGAGTCCGACGGCGACGAGAATCAAGCTGAGGAGAAACGCAATGCGCCATCCGTACGCGAGGAACGCGGCGTCGTCGAACACGGTTTGAAGAAGTGCGAACACCGCAGTTCCGAGTGCCAACCCGAGCGCGAGGCCGATCTGAGGGATGCTGCCGAACAGACCGCGCTTCTTGGCCGGGCTGTGCTCGACGGCCAGCAGCACCGCACCCGCCCATTCACCGCCGAGCGCGAACCCTTGCAGGATGCGCAGGAGCAGCAACAGAATCGGTGCGAGGATGCCGATCTGCTCCGCCGTCGGGAGCGCGCCCATCAGAGCCGTCGCGATGCCCATGATGAACATCGTCAGCGCGAGGGTCTTCTTTCGTCCGATTCGGTCGCCGAAATGTCCGAAGACGACCCCGCCGATCGGGCGAACGACGAATCCGACGGCAAATGTCGCGAAGGACAGCATCGTCCCGACGTACGAGCTCTGGTCGGGGAAGAACAGCTGATTGAACACCAGGCTGGCGGCGGTGGCGTAGAGGAAGAAGTCGTACCACTCGACGGTGGTGCCGAGTAGGCTCGCGGCGACCACTGTCCGCAGCCTCTTCCGTCGGGCGAGATCCGTTTCGATCGGTGCGGGTCCGGCAACGGTCGTCATTGGAGCAGTTCCTCACGGGCGAAGATGGCGAGCAGTGACGTTCTACGCTAACCACGAAACCCGTCAAGCCCGAATTCCAGAATCACGGTGATTCGAACTCTGGCGTCGTCGATTCTCCTCTGCAACTATCGATCGATATGTCTCTGCGCTTTCATTGGTTTCTGCCCACGTACGGCGACTCGCGCAACCTGATGGCCGGCGGGCATGGGTCGTCGATGTCCGGTGACCGGCCTGCCTCCTTGAAGTACCTCAATCAGATCGGCGCCGCAGCCGAGGACAACGGTTTCGAATCGGTCCTGACGCCCACCGGCGCATGGTGCGAGGACGCCTGGTTGACGACGGCAATGATGATCGACACCACCGAGACACTCAAGTTCCTCGTCGCGCTGCGTCCCGGGCTGCTCAGCCCCACGCTTGCCGCTCAGATGGCCGCAACGTTCCAGTGGCAGTCGGGTGGCCGCTTGCTTCTCAACGTGGTCACCGGCGGCGAGGATCACGAGCAACGCCGCTTCGGAGATTTTCTGGACAAGAACGAGCGATACGCACGCTGCGGTGAATTTCTCGATGTCACCAGGCGCCTCTGGGCGAACGACGGGCCGGTCTCGTTCGACGGCAAATACATCAAGGTCGAAGAAGCTGCGCTGCAGCGACACCCGGATCCGGTTCCGCCGATCTTTTTCGGTGGTTCGTCCCCCGCAGCCGGGACAGTGGCATCCCAGTTCGCCGATACCTACCTGACCTGGGGCGAACCGGCGTCCGCGGTGGCGTCGAAGATTGCGTGGATCCGCGATCTCGCCGAAGTCCAGGGCCGAACCCTCGACTACGGCATTCGGCTACACGTCATTTCGCGGGACACATCCGAGCAGGCCTGGGCCGAGGCGGATCGGCTGCTGAGCGCATTGGATCCGAAAGCCATTGCGGCCGCGCAGGAAAGCCTGTCGAGGTCCGTCTCCGAGGGCCAACGCCGCATGCGTGAACTACACGGCGGTGGTGACGCCTACACAGCAGGCGCCGATGCCCGCTCACTCGAGATCGCACCCAACCTGTGGACGGGCGTCGGCCTCGTCCGGGGCGGCGCGGGCACAGCGCTTGTCGGGTCGCACGAGGAGGTTGCCGACCGAATCGCCGAGTACTCCTCCATCGGGCTCGACCACTTCGTGCTCTCCGGCTACCCACACCTCGAAGAGGCCTACCACTTCGGCGAGGGCGTCCGCCCGATCCTCGAAAAGCGCGGGCTCGCTCGCCCGAGTGCCCGCGACAATGCCTCGACCGGAACGCCTTTCGTGTCACGATAGCGACTATTGGGGCTCCGCCCCAGTGGCACGGTTAAGTGCCCCAGAGGGCACTCTTTCGTGCCACTGGGGGCCGAGCAGCTATTTCAAACCAGAGAACTGGTCGTCCCGCCACTCCCCGGACAACACGGCGCCCGAATCCTCACGCGCCCTGAGTTCGACGCGGCGGATCTTGCCGGAGATCGTCTTCGGAAGCTCGAAGAATTCGATACGACGCACCCGCAGGTAGGGCGCGAGGTGCTCGCGGGCGTATTTCAGGATCTGAAATGCAGTGTCTTCGTTCGGTTCCCAGCCGGCTGCGAGAGCGACGTACGCCTTGGGGACCGACAACCTCGTCTCGTCCGGCGCAGGTACGACGGCAGCCTCTGCGACGGCCGGGTGTTCGATCAGAACGCTCTCGAGCTCGAACGGCGAGATCTTGTAGTCCGACGCCTTGAACACGTCGTCGGTGCGTCCCACGTACGTGATGTAACCGCGTTCGTCCCGCGATGCGACGTCACCGGTGTGGTAGTACCCGCCCGACATGACTTCGTCGTTGCGCGCAGGATTGCCCACGTACCCGGTCATCAGGTTGTACGGGTGCTTCGACAGATCCAGGCAGATCTCGCCCTCGTCCGCCTCGTCGCCGGTCACGGGATCCACGATGACGACGGGCACGCCAGGAAGCGGACGGCCCATCGAACCGAACTTCAGCTCGGCACCCGGTGTGTTCGCAACCAGTGCAGTCGTTTCCGTCTGTCCGAAGCCGTCGCGAATATTCAATCCCCACTGCTTCTGAACATGGGAGATGACCTCGGGATTGAGGGGCTCACCCGCACCGATCGCTTCACGCAGCGCACCACGCCCGCCTGAGATATCGGCCTGAATCAGCATGCGCCACACCGTCGGCGGTGCACAGAACGTCGTGACCTCGGCGCGGCGGATCTGATCGAGTAGAACTTTGGCGTCGAACCGCGCGTAGTTGTAGATGAAGATCGTCGCCTCGGCGATCCACGGCGCGAAGAAACAACTCCACGCGTGCTTGGCCCAGCCGGGCGAGCTGATGTTGAGGTGAACATCGCCCGGCCTGAGGCCGAGAAAATACATGGTGCTCAGATGGCCGACCGGGTACGACACCTGTGTGTGCTCGACGAGTTTGGGCTTGCTCGTCGTTCCCGAGGTGAAGTACAGCAGCAATCGGTCGCTCGGTGCGGTGACGGTCTCGAAGGGCTGCGGGTCCTGAACCTGGTACGCAGCGCGGAAGTCCGCCCATCCCGGCACGTCGCCCACGGTGATCTTCAGGTAGTCACCGGGCACGTCATCGAACTTCGCTGTATCCGCCGGGTTGGCGACGACGGCTTTGGCCTGTCCCCGCTCCACTCGATCGGTCAGATCTGCCGATCCGATAGCGGTCGTGGTCGGCATCAGCACTGCGCCGAGCTTCATGACCGCGAGCATCGACTCCCACAGCTCTACCTGGTTGCCGAGCATCAGGATGACGGAGTCGCCGGGGCCCACTCCCAGCGATTCGAGCCAGCGAGCCACCTGGTCCGAGCGTCGCGAGATATCGTCGAAGCTGTACTTACCCTCGCGGCCGTCTTCCTCGACGATCCACAGAGCCGTGCCGTCGTTGCCGCGGGCGTAGGCGTCGAACCAGTCGATGGCCCAGTTGAATTTCTCGCCCACCGAAGGCCATTCGAACTTCTCCAGCGCGGAGTCGTAGTCACCGTAGGCGTCGAGCAATGTATCCCGCGCCGCCTTGAACGCCGCAAACGCCGTTCTGTCCGTCATGATCACTCCCTGCTGTGGCACACGTCTCACGTGTTGTCCAAGCTAGAGCCAGTCAGGGCCGTCCGCTACCCCCGGACAGGGGTATCACCCGTGTGCCCCCACGAATCTCAGCGCGTCGTCGACGCGTCCGAACACGGCGAGATCCGGATCGGTCCCGATCAGTTCGATGGGACGGCGCGCTGCGTGTGTGTTGGCGACGATGGCGACAGTGATCAAGGTGTTCGAGCGGACGAGTTCGACCAGGCAGGACAGTCCCGCCACTCCGAAGAACGTGACACCGCGGAGGTCTATGACCAGTGCGCCGAGAGTTCGGCTCGACGCATTGCTCAACGCTGAATGGAACTCAGCGGCCGAGGCGAGGTCGATTTCACCGCTGACGATCAGGCGCAGGGCGTTGCCGTGCATGCACTCCGAAACGTTCAGCGTCCGCGCTGTTGTTGAAGTGTTCGATAGACCTGACATGTGGCCATCCCTGACGTCGACGAGGAGGTCAATGATGCACGCCCGCCATGTCGGTTCGGCAGCCGTCACCATCACGGGAAGGTCGACATAAGATAACTTTCGCATAACGGCACAGGCGTTCACGCAGAAGTGCCTCCAGCCCAGTGGCGCGAATAAGCGCTGCTTAGGGCGCTTATTCGCGCCACTGTGGCCGGAGGCTTCAGGTGCTACCAGGCGACGCTAGATCCGCTCCCCCGACTCCGGATGGAACAGGTGGATCGGGCCGTCGAGGCGCGTCAGACCGATGCTCTCGCCGATCTTCGCCGGAGCGCGCACAGCCGATCGAGCCACCAGGGAAACCGGTCCACCGTCGAGACCCTTGACCTTCGGGTCGTCCAGATGTGCGTACAGGTAGGACTCGCTGCCGAGCTCCTCGATCAGGTCCACCTTCCCCTCGAACCCTTCGCCGCCTCCGTGGACGATCCCGAGCTGCTCGGGCCGCAGACCGACCGTCACCTCGTCGATACCGAGGCTCGCAAGCTTGGTGAGTTCGTCGCGCTCGAGCGGGAGCAGGAAGCTTCCGATCTGCACGCCACCGGAGCCGATCGGAACCGTCATGAGGTTCATCGCTGGTGAGCCGATGAAGCCTGCAACGAATGCGTTGACGGGGTTGTCGTAAAGATCGGTCGGCGACGCGAACTGCTGGAGCTTGCCGCCGCGCAGCACTGCGACGCGATCACCCATCGTCATGGCTTCGACCTGGTCGTGGGTGACGTAGACGGTCGTGGTGCCGAGTCTGCGTTGCAACGCAGCGATCTGCGTACGCGTCTGTACACGGAGTTTGGCGTCGAGGTTGGACAGTGGCTCGTCCATGCAGAACACCTGTGGTTCGCGAACGATGGCGCGTCCCATGGCAACTCGCTGACGCTGACCACCGGAGAGCTTTCCCGGCTTGCGATCGAGATATTCCGTGAGATCGAGAATCTTGGCAGCTTCGGCGACCTTCGCCTTGCGCTCTTCGAGTGGCACTCCGCGCATCTTGAGCGCGAAGCCCATGTTCTCGCCGACGGTCTTGTTGGGGTAGAGCGCGTAGTTCTGGAACACCATGGCGATGTCGCGGTCCTTCGACGGAACCCCGACCATGTTCTTGCCGCCGATTTCGATTGCGCCGCCGTCGATCTCCTCGAGGCCGGCGAGCATGCGCAGTGCGGTGGACTTGCCGGAACCGGAAGGTCCGACGAGGACGACGAACTCGCCGTCCTGTATGTCGAGGTCGAGCGAGTCGACGGCCAGCTTGTCGGCGCCTTCGTAGACGCAGGATGCCTTCTTGTACGTGATTGCAGCCATTGTGGTGAGCTCCTGAATCTATTTGATGGCGCCGAAGGAGAGACCGCGCACCAGCTTGTTCTGCGCGAACCATCCGGCAAGGACGACGGGAAGTGCTGCGAACGTCGCAGCGGCGGACAGCTGGGCCCAGTACAGGCCCTGGCCGGTGATGAATCCGACGAGGTACACCGGAATCGTCTGTGCTTGAACAGCAGTGAGGTTCACCGCAAAGAAGAACTCGTTCCACGAGAAGATCACGCAGATGAGCGACGTCGCAGCGATGCCGGGTGAGACGAGAGGCAGAATCACCTCGCGCACCGAAGTCCACAGCGACGCACCGTCCATGCTCGCGGCTTCGAGCAGTTCGCTCGGCACCTCGAGGAAGAACGAGCGCATCATCCACACCGCAATCGGGAGGTTCATTGCGGTGTAGAGGATCACCAGGGTCCAGATGTTGTCCAACATCCCGATATCGCCGACGATGACGTACAGCGGAACGATGGCCGCGACGACCGGAAGCATCTTGGTGGAGATGAAGAAGAACAACACGTCTTTCGTCTTCTTCACCGGTCGGAGCGACAACGCGAACGCCGCAGGAACACCCAGCAGCAGAACGAGAAGCGTCGACACGATCGTCGCGAACGCCGAGTTCAGCAACGCCGTGCCGATACCGCTGTCCAGCACACCTCGGTACTGGTCGAGCGTCGGGGTGAAGAACAGTTTCGGTGGATCGGAGTAGGCGTCGGCCTCCTGCTTGAATCCGGTGAGGACCATCCACAGCACCGGAAAGAAGAACACTATTCCGGCGACCCAGGCCACGACGGACCAGATCGAACCTGCACCCCAGTTGCTCTTGCGCTTGATCTGGGTGCCGTCGGACGTCTCGGGTGTTGCTTTCTTGTTTCTCTTCGTGGTTGCGGTACTCATCACGCAGCCTCCTCGTTTCCACTGAAGCTCTTGAAGATCAGTCTCAGCGCCAGGGTGCTGACGATGATGGTGGCCACGACTGTCACGACGCCCATGGCCGCGGCCTGGCCGATGTCGAAGCCGAGGAATGCGCGCTGGTAGATGTAGAACGGCAGGTTGGCGCTGGCGACGCCGGGCCCGCCGGACGTCATCATGTAGACGGCGTCGAAGGTGTTCACCAGGTAGATCGCGCCGAGCACGGCACCGAGTTCGATGAAGCGTCGCAGGTGCGGAAGCGTCAATTCGCGGAACAACTTGATCGGTCCGGCACCGTCGACCCGAGCGGCCTCGGAGATGTCCTTCGGCATCGACTGCAGACCCGCGAGGATCAGCAGCATCATGAACGGTGTCCACTGCCAGATCAGGTTGGCCATGACCGCGGGAAGCGGATAGCGCGAGACCCAGTCGATCTGGTCGACGCCGAACGGGCTGAGCACGAAGTTGATCAGGCCGAAGACCGGGTCGAACATCGTGGTCTTCCAGATCAGAGCACCAGCAACCGGGGTGATCAGGAACGGTGTGATCAACAGCGTGCGGATGAGGCTGCGTCCGACGAACTTGCGATCGAGCAAGAGCGCCAGGAACAGCCCGAGAATCACCGAGATGATGACGGTTCCGACGATCATGATCACCGTGTTGAGCGCGACCTCACGGAACTGACTGTCGCGGAACACGTCGACGTAGTTGTTGAGCCAGTTGAACTCCCGTGATCCAGGACGGACCAGGTTCCAGGATTGCGTCGAGTAGTACAGGGTGAACAGGAACGGAATCTGCGTGACGACGATCGCAAAGACCATTGCCGGCAGCAGGGGCCCTCTGCGACGCCACCCTTCTGCCTTCGAGATCGTGCGTGGTCTCGGTACGAACTCCTCGGAATCGGCTTGTGCCGATCGCGACTCGGTGGTGGTCATCCCTGGCCCTCCTGGTACGTCTTGCCGACCACTTCGGCGTACTGCTGCGCTTGCTCCAGCGCGTCGCGGACGCTGATTCGCCCTGCAACTGCTGCACTGATCTGCTGACTTACGCGAGTACCGAGGTCCTGGAACTCGGGAATGGTCAGGAACTGCACTCCGGTGTACGGGACCGGGTCGACAGTCGCATTGTTCGGATCGGCGCCGTTGATCGAATCGAGGGTCACCGGACCGTAGGCGGCTGATGCTTCCTTGTACTCGGGAATCTCATAGGTGGACAACCTGCTTCCGGGTGGCACACGCTCCCAGCCGAGTTCGTTGCCGACCTTCTTCAGGTATTCCTTGCTGGTCATCCACGACACGAACTTCCATGCGTCGTCTGGATTTTCGGAGGTGGTCGGGATTCCGAGCGCCCAGGAATAGAGCCAGCCGTTGTCACCCTTGACGGCCGACGGCGCTTTGGCGTAACCGATCTTGCCGACGACATTGCTCGACGTCGGGTCCTCCAGGACCGATACCGCGGAGGTGGCGTCGTACCACATCGCGGTGTTTCCCTGTGAGAGCTGAGTACCGCACTCACTGAAACCGCTTGTTGCCGCACCTGCTTGGCCGTGTTCGCGAACGGTATCGACGTAGAACTGCACAGCCTCCTCGACCTGCGGACTGTCGAGTTGGGCGTTCCAGTCCTCGTCGTACCAACGTCCACCGAAAGCGTTGATGACGGTGTTGAGCGGCGCGAGCACCTCACCCCAACCGGGCTTTCCGCGTAGGCAGATGCCGGAGACATCGGGGCTGTCGAGCTTCGCTGCGGCGTCGGCGACTTCCTGCCATGTCGGCTCTTCGGGCATCGTAATGCCCGCCGCTTCCATCAGGTCCTTGCGGTACATCAGAAACGACGATTCACCGTAGAACGGCACCGAATACATGCTGCCCTCGTAGGACAGGGACTCCTTCAGCGTGGGAATGAAGTCGTCCTCGTCGTAACCAGGTGTTGCCTCGGCATACTCGGTCAGGTTGGTGAGCCAGCCGTTCTCGGCCCACTGAGGGGTTTCGAAGTTCGAGATCATCACGACATCGAACTCGCCGCCGCCGGTAGCGACGGACGCGGTGATCTTGGCACGAGCCTCGTTCTCCGACAACGACACGAACTTGAGATTGATACCAGGATTCTCGGCCTCGAACTCCGGCGCCAAGGAGATGGCGTCGGACATTTGCGAATTCGACACGATGGCCACGGTGATGGTCGTGCCATCCCCGTCACCGCCGAACGAACCGGCGCCGGCACAGCCGGACAGTACCAAGGTCGTCGCGAGCGATGCCGCGACAGCCACTTTCGGTAGTACCTTCACTTACTTGCCCTCCTTCTGAGTCATTTCGCAGGCTCCACTCCCGGCCTTCTGAGTCATTTCGCAGGCTCCACTCCCGGCCTTCTGAGTCATTTCGCCGGCTCCACTCCCGGCCTTATGGGTCATCAACCAACGCGCACTTTCGATGTCGGTCACCAGCACGGATGCGAAGCCCCCGCGAAGCGCGCCGAGAATTGCCTGATATTTCTTGGTCCCACCCGAGATGAGGATTGCTCGATCGCAATCACGGATGGCGTCGAGTCCGACCGATACCGTTCGTCCCGGCAGAGAACCCCCTGTTGGAGTGCCGTCTTGAGCGAAGAACCTGCCTCCGATCTCACCTACCGCACCGAGATGCCGAAGTTCGTCGAGAATCTGCAGGTCGATGAAACTGCCCTCGAACAAGGTCGTGGACGTGGAAACGGGACCGAGGCCGTAGATCATCACATCAGCCTCGGTCCCGGCTTGGAGGGCGCGCGAGATCACTGAATCCTGCTGCAACGCAGTCACTGTTGCCGGATCGGCGTACAGCGGCGCGTTGAGCCGGACGGGCCGAGCCTGCAGGTACTCTGCGCAGCGACCCAGGGTGTACTCCACGCCGGTCTGGTAATCGGCCGAACTCATCGAGCCGTCGAGTTGCACCACCTGAGCACATTTGACGCCACGCGTCTTCAACGAATGCGCGACGGCGACGGTCTCGGGCCCCCAGGTGAATCCCAGGGTGTCCCCCGCCTGTAACCGTCGGGACAGCATTGCCGAGGCTGCACGACCCAAGGACCCGTAGCCATTGGCGGTTCCGTCGATGACGTCGGGGACGACGAGTGCCTCGGTGAGTCCGAACGTATTCTCGAGTTCGCGTTCGATATCGGCATGCACGGTCCCCTGAAGCTCGTCGGGGACGTGAATGTCGATGGTCACCAATCCCTGCGTTCGCGCTCGGGCAACCAGTCGACCCGCGGTGGGCCGGGATACGCCGAGCTTTGCGGCGATCTCGGCCTGCGTCGCCCCTTCCAGGTGGTACATCGACGCGGCACGGAGGGCCAGACGCAAGTCGTCGCTCGTCTTCGACGAACGCTGCGTACTCGGTACCTCGGGAACCGATGCGGTCACAACACTCCAAACCGAACGTGGTGAGCATTTGCTCAGCGTGTGTTCTTCTGCTCATTAAGCTAACATTCAGGTGTGATCTACACAACACCCCACCCCTTGGAGTCTCCGGTGCCACAGTCGATGCAGGTCAGCGTGCTGAGCGGTCCCACCGAGATTCGTCTCAAGGAGCGGCCCGTCCCCACACCCGCTGCCGACGAGGTCCTCGTGCAGGTCACGGCGGTGGGGGTCTGCGGATCTGACGCCCATTACTACCGAGAAGGACGCATCGGCGACCACATCGTGAACGGCCCGCTGGTGCTCGGACACGAGGCTGCCGGTGTGATCGTCGCCGTCGGCGCTTCCGTCGCGGACACTCGCATCGGGCAGCGCGTCTCGATCGAGCCGCAACGTCCGGACCCCACCAGCGCGCAGTCCCGAACTGGTCGGTACAACCTGTGTCCCGCGATGGAGTTCTTCGCAACACCGCCCATCGACGGCGCGCTCGCGGAGTACGTCCTGATCCAGTCCGTCTTCGCACATTCGATTCCCGACGAGATCTCCGACGAGGCAGCCGCGTTGTTCGAGCCTCTGTCGGTCGGTATCGCGTCGGCGCAGAAGGCACGGATCACTCCCGGATCGAGTGTGCTGATCGCGGGCGCCGGACCCGTGGGCATCGTCACCGCCCAGGTCGCCCGCGCATTCGGCGCGACCGAGGTGATCGTCAGTGACATCGATTCGACGCGGCGCGTCAATGCCTCGAGGTTGGGTGCGACGCGCGTCCTCGACCCCATGACCGAGGAAGTGCGAAGTCTCGAGGTCGACGCGTTCATCGATGCTTCGGGTGCCGCGCGGGCCGTCGTCGACGGGATACATGCCGTGCGCCCCGCCGGTACCGTCGTACTCGTGGGCATGGGCGGATCCGACTACGCGCTGCCGATCTCGTTGATCCAGAATCGTGAACTGGTCCTCACCGGTGTCTTCCGCTACGCCAACACATGGCCCATTGCGCGGGAGCTCGTTCTGAGCGGATTGGTAGACCTCGACTCGATGGTCACGGCCCGGTTCGATCTCGCGCATGTGGAGGATGCCTTGAACGCAGACAAAATCGCCGGAAGCATCAAAGCTGTAGTAGTTCCTGGACTCTCGAAGGAGACCGACGCATGAAGTTGAACTCGCACACCCTCGACGACTTCATCGAAGACGTCGCCGTACCCACCTACGACCGGACCGAGGTGACGGCCGGAATCGTGCACTTCGGTGTCGGCGGCTTCCACCGCGCCCACCAGGCGATGTATGTCGACCGCCTCCTGCAGCAGGGGGAGGCGTCCGACTGGGGAATTTGCGGAGTGGGTGTTCTTCCCGGCGACCGCAGGATGAAGGACGTCATGGACGCCCAGGACTGCCTGTACACGTTGGCGCTCAAGTATTCCGACGGCACCTGGGACACACGGGTCATCGGTTCGATCGTCGAATACCTTTTCGCCCCGGACGATCCCGAAGCGGTGATCGAGAAAATGGCATCCGAGTCGGTGAAGATCGTCTCGCTCACCATTACCGAAGGCGGATACAACTTTTCCGCGACGACGGGCGAGTTCGACGCCGACAACCCGGCCATCAAGGCCGATCTGGAGGACGGTGCTGTGCCGTCAACCACCTTCGGGCTGGTCTGCGAAGCGCTCACACGCCGCAAGGATCGGGGACTCAAGCCCTTCACGATCATGTCGTGCGACAACATCGAGGGCAACGGGCACATCGCGCAGTCGACGTTCACTGCGTTCGCGCAACTCAAGGATCCGGCGTTGGCGGAGTGGCTCACGGCGGAGGGGGCATTTCCGAACTCGATGGTGGACCGGATCACGCCGGTGACGACTCCGGAAGTGATCGAAGGGCTTTCGGCGCGCTATGCCATCGACGATCAGTGGCCGGTCGCAGGCGAACCGTTCACCCAGTGGGTCCTGGAGGACAACTTCACTCTGGGACGTCCGCCGTTCGAGGATGTCGGCGTTCAGGTCGTCGACGATGTGACGCCGTACGAGCTGATGAAGTTGCGTCTCCTCAATGCCAGCCACCAGGCCCTCGCGTATTTCGGTTACCTCAGCGGATACCGACTCGTACACGAGGTGGCCCAGGATTCACTGTTCAGCGAATTCCTGTTGGCCTACATGAACAACGAAGCGACGCCGACGCTTCAGCCTGTCCCCGGCATCGATCTGGACGACTACAAGAGGACTCTCATCGAGAGGTTCTCGAACCCGGAGATACGCGACACCGTCGCGCGCTTGTGCGCCGAATCGTCCGACCGAATCCCCAAGTGGCTCCTGCCCGTCATCCGCAAGAACCTCGAGACGGGCGGAGAAATCGTCCTCTCGACCGCCGTCGTCGCCAGTTGGGCGCGCTACGCCGAGGGTGTCGACGAGCAAGGGCAGCCCATCGAGATCGTCGACCAGCTGGCTGATTCTCTGATCCCGATCGCGAAGAAGCAACACGACGATCCCACGGCCTTCATCGCCAACCGTGCGGTCTTCGGGGATCTGATCGACAACGAGCGATTCGTGGCCGAGTACACCAAGCAATTGGATTCTCTGCACTCGAACGGTGCTCGAGCGACTCTCCAGGCGCTTCGCGCCTAGTCGCGCTATCTGCCCAGTGGCACGGTTAGGGCCCCTCTGGGGCGCTCAACCGTGCCACTAAGTGCCCTACTTGCCGAACTTCGCCGTCCCGATGGTCCATGCCCTTGCCTGATCACTGAGGGTGAATCCGAGACCCGGGCGGTTCGAGAGATGCATTCTGCCGTCACGGGTTTCGAGGTGCTCGTTGAACAGCGGGTCGAGCCAGTCGAAGTGTTCCACCCAGGTCTGCAACGGATACACCGCCGCGAGGTGCAGGTGGATTTCCATCGCGAAATGCGGTGCGAGCTGCAGATTGTGGTGCTCCGCGAGACCTGCAAGCTTCAGGAATTGAGTGATGCCGCCGATACGCGGGGCGTCGGGCTGGAGGATGTCGACCGATCCTGCTTCGATCAAGCGGATATGCTCGCCGACGCTGGCGAGCATCTCACCCGTCGCAATCGAGGTGTCGAACGTCCGCGCCAGCATCGCATGACCTTCGGCGTCGTACGCGTCGAGCGGTTCTTCGATCCAGACAAGATCGAACTGTTCGAGGATTCGGCACATTCGGTTGGCTGTCGGTCGATCCCATTGCTGGTTGGCGTCGACCATGAGCGGTACATCGTCGCCGAGGTGTTCACGAAGAGCGGTGACGCGTGCGATATCGGTTCGCCAATCCGGCTGACCAACTTTGATTTTGATGCCGCCGATACCTGCAGCGAGTGATGCAGTGGCGTTGTCGAGCACTTCCTCGATCGGCGTATGAAGGAAGCCGCCGGAGGTGTTGTACGTCTGCACCGAGTCGCGCGTGGCACCGATCAGCTTGGCAAGCGGCAGCTGCGCACGCTTGGCCTTGAGGTCCCACAGCGCGATATCGATGGCAGCAATCGCCTGTGTTGCAACACCACTGCGTCCAACCGACGCCCCGGCCCACTGCAACTTGGTCCAGATCTTGCCGATGTCGCTGGGATCCTCACCGATCAGAACCGGAGCAATCTCCTGGGCGTGCGCGAACTGCGCGGGGCCGCCGGCACGCTTGGAGTAGCTGAAGCCGATGCCTTCGTGACCCTGCTCGGTCCTGATCTCGGCGAACAGAAACGCGACCTCGGTCATCGCCTTCTGCCTCCCGGTCAGAACCTTGGCGTCACTGATCGGGTTCTTCAGCGGCAACGTGATCGACGACAGTTCAATGTGCGCGATTCGGTCGATCGTTGCGTCGCCCGAAGCGAGGGCCTTGGTCGCCGCATCGGGAGCGGTGAGCCCGCTCGTGGGCTTCGAAGTTCTTGTCTCTACGTCGATGGACACTGCAGCTGGTCTCCCTTGAACGGCGGTGGTGTACCTCACACGCTATTGCCCAGATCCATTCAAGTCCAAGACTATTTGTGGATACATTGATGCAAGAACAGCATCGAGTGCTAGTGGCACGGTTAAGTGCCCTCCGTGGGACTCAACCGTGCCACTGGACAGGATTTACGCCGCCAGGACCTTCCTACCTGCGGCGAGAATCTGCTCCAACGCGAAGATGTCTTCTTCCGTTGCATCGGTCAGCGGAGCGCGGACGGATCCGGCAGCGATGCCGCTGAACGTGACGCCCGCCTTCACCAGCGCCACGGCATATCCCGGGGTTGTGTCGCGCAGACGGACCAAGGGGTGGAAGAACTCGCGATCCAACGCTTCGATCAACTCCGCATCCCCCTCCTCCAACGCCCCGTAGTACGCCAGCGCCACGTCCGGCGCGAACGCGAAGGTCGCCGACGAGTACAGCGTCACGCCGATACTCCGGAACGCGCGCTGCGACACCTCGGCCGTCGGGAGTCCGTTGAAGAACTGAAATTCTTTGTCGCCGATACCGTCACGAATGGTCCGGACGATCCGCGACGTCAGATCCAAATTCCCGACGCCGTCCTTGAATCCGATCACCTTCGGCAGCCGAGCCACCGCGAGCGCGCTCGTCTCGGTGAACTGTCCGTTCGCGCGGTGATAGACGATGACCGGCAGCTCGCTGACGTCCGACACCTGACGGACGTACTCGACGAGTCCAGCGGCGGGCGACCCGACGAGGTACGGCGGAAGCAGCAGAATGCCCTCCGCGCCCGCCTCCGATGCGACCGTCACCAGTTCCTTGGCGATCGGCAACGCACCGCCGGCTCCAGCGAACACCGGTACGCGGCCTGCGACCGCATTCACCGTCGTTTCGACCACGACGCGGAACTCGGCCGGCGACAGTGCGTGGAATTCGCCTGTGCCACAGGCGGTGAACACTCCGCCTGGGCCTGCTGCGACGCCTGCTTCGATATGGGCGGTCAGAGCCGCGGTGTCGACATTGCCGTCGGCGTCGAACGGCGTCACGGGAAAGAAGAGAACTCCAGAAAGCATGATCATTACTCCTGAGTGAGGCTGCCGTCGATGCGGCGCCAGATGTTGTCGGGGTTGCCGTCGGCGATCGCCGACGGAAGTAGCGCAGAGGGCACGTCCTGATAGCTGACCGGTCGGAGGAAGCGATCTATCGCGAGACTGCCGACCGAGGTCGTGCGGGAGTCACTCGTCGCAGGGAACGGTCCGCCGTGCACCATCGCATGACCGACCTCGACGCCAGTCGGCCAGCCATTGAACAGAATTCGGCCTACCTTGCGCTCGAGCTTCTCGACGAGCACTTCGGCATCGGCCAGGTCGGCATCAACGGCATGGATGGTGGCGGTGAGCTGGCCTTCGAGTCCCGTCACCGCACTGAGCAGTTGATCGAGGTCCTTGCACCGGACGACAAGCGACGTCGCACCGAACACCTCGGCGTGCAACGACGGGTCGGCCAGGAAATTCTCGGCGTCGGTGACGAGAAGTTCCGGCAGGCCTTGGAATACACACGAACCTGGCTGACCGGTGGCGACCGAGTCGACGTTCTCGTGGTGCCGAAGGGCCTTCTGCCCCGACGCATATGCCGCGGCTATTCCCGGCGTTAACATCGCGGCTCCGGTCGTGGAACCGATGGCCTCGGAAGCGGAGCGGAGAAACTCGCTCAGCTCTGCACCGACGACGGCGAAGACCAGGCCGGGGTTGGTGCAGAACTGACCAGATCCCAGCGTCAGCGATGCCGCGAAGCCTGCCCCCAAGGCGGCCGCGTCGGCACGTAATGCACCGGGCAACAGAAAGACCGGGTTGATGCTGCTCATCTCCGCATAGACCGGAATGGGCACATCGCGTCCGGCTGCTGCCCTGGCCAGCGCCAAGCCTGCCCCGCGGGATCCGGTGAATCCGACGGCAGCGATTGCCGGGGCGGTGACGAGTTCGACGCCGATGGTCTGGCCGAGTCCGTAGATCAGCGAGAAGGTGCCGTCGGGCAGACCGTGTTCGACGACGGCAGCCGAGATCGCTCGTCCGACCAACTCGGACGTTCCGAGGTGGGCATCATGCGCTTTGACGATGACGGGACAGCCGGCCGCGAGCGCCGACGCCGTGTCACCTCCCGCGACCGAGAAGGCCAAGGGGAAGTTGCTGGCCGCGAACACGACGACCGGTCCAAGTGGGATGTTGCGCAGTCGAATATCACTGCGCGGAACTGGTTTACGCTCCGGCTGCGCTGGATCGATGCGCGCACCGTTCCAACTGCCTTCGCGCAGAACCGACGCAAACAGCCTGAGCTGCCCTGTGGTGCGGCCTCTCTCACCCTGCAGACGCGCGACGGGAAGGCCACTTTCGGCTGATGCTCGCTCGAGGAACTCGTCACCGAGTGCGTCGATGTTGTCGGCGATGGACTCGAGGAACCGGGCGCGGGCCTCGGACGTGGTCCGACGGTAGGTGTCGAATGCCTCGTCGGCCAACGCGGTGGCGTCGAGCACGTCCTTCGAGGTCGCGTAATGGTAGGTGGGCCCTAGGGTTTCGCCGGTGGACGGGTTCAGAGCCTCGATGGCGTCGCCCAGTCCCCGACGTGGGGTTCCGCCGACCAGGAGGTCGCCGGTGATGGAGGTGTTTATCGACGTGGTCATGATGCTCCTAGTCGACGAGACGTTCGCCGGTGACGGTCGAGAACAGGTGTGTGCGCTCGGCTGCGTAGGACAGGGTGATCTTCTCGCCGCGACGAGGCGGGATCCGACCGTCGGCACGCACGACGATGGGCTGTTTGGTCCCGTTGATGTCGGCCTGCCCGTAGACATAGGCGTCGGCGCCGAGCTCTTCGACGACGTCGATGGTGACTTCGAGGCCCGGTCCGGTCGTCAGTTCGAGGTCCTCGGGACGGACACCGAGGGTGACCAAGCTTTCGCCGATACCCGCGACGGCCGCGCGCGGAACGGGGACGACCTCGCCGCCGAAGCGGACTCCACCGTCGACGAGAGGCAGTTCGAGGAGATTCATGGCAGGCGAGCCGATGAAACCGGCGACGAACACGTTGTTCGGGTGCTCGTACATACGGCGAGGAGTGTCGCACTGCTGCAACACTCCGTCCTTGAGAACAGCGACGCGGTCACCCATCGTCATGGCCTCGACCTGGTCGTGGGTGACATAGACGGTGGTCGTCGCGAGACGCCGCTGCAACGCCGAAATCTGGGCGCGAGTCTGCACGCGCAGCTTGGCGTCGAGGTTCGACAATGGCTCGTCCATGAGAAAGACCTGCGGCTTCCGGACGATCGCGCGGCCCATCGCGACGCGCTGACGCTGACCGCCGGACAGTGCCTTGGGCTTGCGATCGAGAAACTTGGTGAGGTCGAGGATCCTGGCGGCATCCTCGACGCGACGCTTGATCTCGGCTTTGTCCTCACCTGCGATGCGGAGTCCGAAGCCCATGTTCTCCCCGACGGTCATGTGCGGGTAGAGCGCGTAGTTCTGGAAGACCATGGCGATGTCGCGGTCCTTGGGCTGAAACTCGGTGACGTCGTTCCCTCCGATGGTGATGGCGCCGCGATCGACGTCTTCGAGACCCGCGAGCATGCGGAGCGAGGTGGACTTGCCGCAGCCCGACGGTCCGACGAGCACGAGGAATTCGCCGTCCTCGATCGCGAGGTCGAGCTGGTCGACGGCGGGCTTGTCGCCGCCGGGGAAGAACTTGGTGACGTTCTCGAACGCAACGGTTGCCATGATGGGTGTGCTCCTTCACCGGCAGGAACGTGCCGGACGATCCAAGTGGAGGTTTCCGATGTTCACGTATGTGAATGTGAGTCAAGATGGTGACTTCATTTCGAAGTATGTACTAACGTGATGCGCAGCACAAGACTTTTCGACGAGAAGCGAGGAAACATGACACGGCTTTTGATCACCGGTGCCGCCGGAAACATGGGGAAGATGCTTCGCCCGTTGCTGCGTAGACCGGATCGCACACTTCGGCTTTTCGACATCGCCGAGATCAGCGATATCGATTCCGCTACAGAGGAATTCGTCCAGGGATCGGTCACCGACCGGGAGGCCGTGGCCCGCGCGGTCGACGGCGTCGACGCCATCCTCCACCTGGGAGGACTGAGCACCGAGGATTCGTGGGCCAACATTCTGTCCGTGAACGTCGACGGAACGCAGGCCGTCTTCGAGGCCGCGGTCGCGCACGGAGTCACCCGCGTCGTCGCCGCGTCGAGCAATCACGCGGTGGGCTTCTGGACGCACGAAGAAGCAGGCGGCGATGCCTTGCCCGGTGACGTCGGACCTCGCCCCGACGGCTTCTACGGCTGGTCGAAAGCTGCGGTCGAGGCATTGGGGAGGCTGTATCACGACCGTTTCGGCATCGACGTCGTGAACCTGCGCATCGGATCGAGCTTCGAGAAGCCGCCGAACTACCGCGGCCTCGCCAGCTGGATGTCGCCGGCCGACACAGCGCGCCTCATCGAGGCATCACTGTCCGACAGCGCAAAGGGATTCCACACTGTGTGGGGGATCTCGAAGAACTCGCGCGCGTGGTGGTCGGGTGCACAGGGTGAAGCAATCGGCTACGAACCCCAGGACGACGCCGAACTGTTCGCGGAGGAGTTCCTCGCCGACCACGAGTGGACCTTCGATGATCCGATCCTCCAGCGCGTCGGTGGTGCCTTCTGCGACCATCCCCTGGGGCAGCGCATGCACTGAGCAGGGGTTTTGAGGGTTCCCTGGTTCCCGGATTTTGCCTGGGGGGTCGCCCTGGGGTGACCGAATGTCTCTTTCGGTCACCCCAGGCCGAGCGAATGTCCCATTCGGTGTCCCGCGGTGAGCAACTGACTGTTTCAGTCACTCAGAGTGTGCGAATGTCTCTTTCGGTCACCCGAGCGCTAGCGAATGTCTCTTTCGGTCACCCCCGGACCACCTCAACCCTCGTGCGCGCGTAGTTACCGCCCAAGGTAACTACGCACGCACGGGCCGCTAGGCGTACTCGCGAACGATCGAGCCGAGGGCATCGAGTTGAGGCCGGTTGACCAGTCCGAGGTGGTAGAGGTGCAGCTCGTTGGCCCCTGCGTCGACGGTGGCCGCGACGTGGGCTCCGACCTCGTCGAGCTTCTTCGGCGGCAGAACCGATACGTACGCACCGACGGCAACGTCCTCGCCGACGAGGGCGCGCGTCTTCCCCACAACCGAAACCGTCTCGGCAGTCCCCGGCCATGCCGACACGAGCACCGCGTCGACGTCTACAGCAGCAGTCGAGGTCAATGCGGGCGACGGTCCCGTCTTCCATGGATCGGGGTGTCCGTGCAGCGTGACGCGAACATCTGGGTTCTCGGCTCGGACAGCCCCGAGTACCTCACCGCGAATCAGGTCCGCGTCGGCATGCCGCACCGCCAACACAGCGGCAGCCTCGTCACCAGCAAGAACGTCCTCGATCGTCGACGAGGAGGACAACGTCCCGCCGGACAGCGCGTCGATCCCGTCACGCAGCTTGGCGACGACCTTGTCCGAGTCGACTCCGCGCTCCGCCCAGGCCGCGAGCTCACGAGGGGTGCAACTGATCGACATCAAGGTGTCGCCGATACCGGGGTACGCGCCGTCGGTCTTCTCGTGCGGCCCGACGTGCGCGAATCCCAGTTGACCGGCCGCCTCGATGGATACGCCGGCCAGTTCGACGCCCCGTATGGCTTCCGCGGCAAGGGTGCGCGCGTAGGCGACGATGTCGGGGTGACCAGGCGCAAGTGCGTACGGGTACCGGTCGCCGAACGCGTTGACCACAGTAGCGTCGGGATGCGCGTGACCGAGAATAGTGCTGTGCGACAGCACGATCCATGCGTGTACCTTGATACCTGCCGCGATCAACACTGCGGCGGCGTCGCCGAACGCGTCCTCGGCGCCAGCCCACGACGCCGTTCGAGCCGCAACGGCAAGCCCGTCCCACGCCTCCGAGCGCAATGGCCGATACAACGCCGCATGATGGGCGTCGACAACCTTGTGCGACGGGTGCAACGGCGTTGCGGCCCTGGTCGAGTGATAGCTGGCGGCAAGCGCGATCTCACGGATGCCAAGCGCGTGTACGCGGTCGACGAAGTGCGGATCGCCGAGCACGTCCCATGGATATGCGTGAGCAACGATGCGATCGACAGAGGTCATTGAACGGCCCTTCATTTATTCAACAGACAGGACGGAGTTCACACATGGGAACACATTCGGACGCACACTGTCCACGATCCGTCCTGCGCACATCCATCCTGCAAGCCCTCGGCGCCAGTGATGACCTGCCCGAAGACGCTCCCGAACCCACCTTCGGACGCAGCTGGACGCGCGAGGGCATCGATGGCGTCGAGTTGACGTGGACCGTCCCCGGCCAGAGCACCGCGACCGAGGCATGGCTCCTGAAACCCGCAACGACCGGCACCGACGACCTGCCCGCAGTCCTCCTCATGCACGGTCACGACGGGATGAAGTTCTATGGCAAGGAGAAGGTCGCCGACGGTCCAGACGGGCCCGCTCCGGGCATCCCCGAACTGCGAAAACACGGGTACGACGGCCGATCCGTCGCAGCAGGGCTCGTCGCAGCCGGCTTCGCAGTGCTAGTTCACGACGCGTTCCCGTGGGGAAGCCGCCGCATCCCCTGGAACGAATTGCCGGAACGCGCGCGCAAGGCAGCCGACATGGACGAACGCGGGTACGAAGTCGCCGCCCGTGAGCACGAACACGGCCTCGCCAAAGTTGCTGCGCTGACGGGGTCCTCCCTGGCCGGGCAGGTGCTGCACGAGGACCTAGTCGCCCTTGCCGTCCTACGCAGCCTCCCCGGCGTCGACCCCTCGCGTATCGCTACCACCGGGTTCTCCGGAGGTGGCGCACGCGTCGCACACCTGCTGGCTGCGGCAGATGTGACCGCTGCCGTCGTCACCGCGATGACCAGTACCTTCGCCGACATTGCCGACGGTCATGCCGACGACACCACCTGGCTGATGATCACTCCCGGCCTGCCGGCCGTGTGCGATTGGCCCGATGTGGTCGCTTCCGGATGCCCGACGCCCCTCCTGGTCCAATTCGCCCAGGACGACGCACATTTTGGAATCGACGGGATGCGCGACGCCGAGGCTGCACTCGTGCGAGCGTATGCAGGCACCGAAGCCCTGCTCACGCAGTGGTTTTCGCACGGCCATCGGTTCTCGTCGGACATGCAGGACGAAGTGGCCCTCTGGCTGCAGCGGCACGTATGACCGATCACGCTTGACATGCCTTGTGACTGCCGTCATAGTAAATCGAGAAATTCACATAGAAGACGTGAGTTCATATATATGAACGGACGAGGATGAGCGAGAGAGACCCGAACGACGCGCGTGCAGCGCGAACCTCGTGGATCACCTCGCTTCCCGTTCGACCGTGAACCCAGCAGCCTCCGGCAATCAAGCCGACACGACAGACCCCAGACCGCCGGCCTCCACCGGCCCGACATACTCGGAGCGTCCCTGAAATGGTCACCACCACCCCACCGAGATCGGGAGGCAAGCAGGCGCCCGCCGCCTCAGCCCCGATCCGCAAGAAGCGCCGCATCTCGGCGCCGTACATCCTCATCGCCCCGGTTGTCGTTCTGCTCGCGGTATTCATCTTCTACCCGGTCGGTAGCGTCTTCTACTACAGCCTCCAGTTCTACAATCCGACAACACCGTGGGACAACGGTTTTGCCGGGCTCGAGAACTTCAAGCTCATGTTCGCCGACGACGCCTTCTGGAACAGCTTGGTCGTCACGGCCAAGTGGGTTGGCGTCCAGGTCGTCTTCCAGCTGATCCTCGGTCTCGGCCTGGCACTGCTCGTCAACGAGGTCTTCCGCGGACGCGGACTTGCTCGCGCACTGGTGTTCTCGCCGTGGGCCGTCTCCGGCGTGCTCACCACGGGCATCTGGTTGCTGATCTACAACCCGTCGACAGGCTTGTTCAAGCTGCTCGGCAACATGGGCATCGGCGACGGCACTGCCGCTCCCATCGCAGATCCCGACACCGCATTCTGGGCAACGAGCGTTGCTGAATTGTGGCGCGGCGTACCGTTCTTCGCGATCCTGATTCTCGCTGAACTGCAGAGCGCTCCCAAAGACCTCTACGAGGCTGCGAACGTCGACGGCGCAAACCGCTGGCAGCGTTTCCGTTTCGTCACCCTCCCGCACCTCAAGGCAGTCATCATCCTCTCGACGCTGCTTCGCGGTGTGTGGGAGTTCAACAACGTCGACCTGCTCTACACACTCACCGCCGGTGGCCCAGCGGACGTGACAACGACACTGCCACTCTATGTTTCGCAACTCGCCACCACCGCCCAGGACTTCGGATACGGCTCGGCCCTGACCACCGTGGCATTCGTGATCCTGCTCTTCTGCTCGATCCTCTACTTGCGCCTGAGCAAGTTCAACAGCGACAAGGCCTGAGATACATGACCACTACAGCCGATCGACCGGTGATCACCTCCCCGGCAAGCGACTCCCACAACGAACTGCGCGTACATACCAAGAAGCCTCGCTTCTTCAGCGTCGGCTTCCCGCTCGCGCTCTACCTCCTCTTCACGCTCGTTCCGTTCTACTGGATGATCGTGTTCGCGTTCAGGCCAGCAGGCTCGAACAGCATGCTCCCCTGGCCCATCACGTTCGATCATTTCGACACCGTCTGGAACACCCTAGGCTTCAGCTTCTTCTTCAAGAACTCGCTCATCGTCGCGGGCCTTTCGTTGGTGCTCACCACCTTCGTCGCACTCGCCACGGGATACGCGTTGGCGCGCTTCAAGTTCCGCGCCAAGATCCCACTGGTGATGGCGCTGCTGTGCAGCCAGTTCGTACCAGGTGCGATGCTGCTGATCCCCCTGTTCCAGGTGTTCCGCGAGATGGGCCTGGTCAACAACCTGTTCGGACTCATCGTCGCGGACACGGTGTTCCAGCTTCCCCTCGCCGCAATGCTGATGGCCGGTTTCATCTCGCAGATCCCGGTGGAGCTGGAAGAAGCTGCGATGGTCGACGGATGTTCGCGGCTGAAGGCATTTCGCCTCATCATGTTGCCGCTGCTACGGCCGGGGCTCATCGCCGTCGGTTCGTTCGCCTTCATCGGTAGCTGGAACAACTTCCTCTTCGGCCTGATGTTCATCAGCAGCCAGGAGAAGTTCACGTTGCCAGTCGGTTTGAGCTACACCATCGGCTCCTACAACGTCGACTTCGGTGTCCTCGCGGCCGGCGGACTCATCGCCGCAGTGCCCGTCGTAGCCGTCTTCGCCGTCATCCAGAAGTACCTCGTCCAGGGCCTGAGCGCCGGAGCGGTGAAAGGCTGATCATGAGAAACACACACCTGACCCGTCGGACGTTGCTCGTCGGCGCCGTCGCTGCGCTCGTTCTCGCTGGATGCAGCTCGGAGACCTCCCTGCCCGACGGCGCACTCGGCGATCCGAACAGCGGCACCCTCACCTTTTGGGACAACAACGCCGGCCCCGACCGAACCCCGCTGTACGAAGAGCTGATTCGCCGCTTCGAGACCGCGAACCCCGGTATCGACATCGAGTACGTCGGACTGCCCTCGGACAGTGCTCAGCAGAAATACCAGACGGCGCTTGCCGGCGGTTCGGCGCCCGACCTCGGCATCGTGTCGACGGCGTATCTTTCCCCGCTCGTCGCGCAGAATGCAGTGATTCCGTTGGACGACTTCCTCGCTGCGTCACCTCAGAAGGCCGAGTACGACCCGAAGATCATCGAGTCCGCCAAGGAATCCGGCGGCGGCGATATTCTGTACGGCCTGCCGTTCACCAGCAACAACGCCACACTCTGGTATCGCGCAGACTGGTTCGACGAAGCCGGACTCCAGCCGCCCGACACCTGGGACGAGTTCTACGAGGCCGCAGACGAACTCACCGACAAGTCCGCCGGCCGTTACGGCTTCACCATCCGCGGCGGCGCCGGATCGATCTACCCACTGCTGCAGCACATGTTCGCCACCACAGGTATCGAGAACTTCTTCGACGGCAGCGAGTCGACGCTCAACCGTCCGGAGATGGTCGAGGCCATCGAACGATTTGCAGCACTCTACGACGTCGACACACCCACCGCGGACGTCAACAACGGCTTCCCGCAGATGGTGGCCAGCTTCGGCGGCGGGTCGGTTGCAATGATGCAGCACAACCTCGGATCTCTCAGTAACCACAAGAAGGCACTCGGTGACAAGGTCGGTGCGGTTGCACTACCACTGGCGGACAACGGCGTCCGCACGGTGATGACCGACCCGTTCCCGTCGTACACCGTCTTCAAATCCAGCCAGCACCAAGCTGCGGCATGGAAGTTCCTCGAGTTCATGACGTCTCCGGAGTCGCAGGCGTATTGGAACGAGAACGTCGGACAGATCCCGGTCAACACCGTCGCCCGTTCGGCGCCGTCGTTCCAGGAGATGGAGTCGGTGCAGGCAGCGCAGGCTGCACTCGACGATCCGAAGACCGTCCTCGTGACGCCGCCGGACTACTTGCCCGACTTCGGCAAGATCGTCCAGGTTCAGATGCTCGGCCAGTGGCAGAAGGTGCTCATCGGTCAGCTCAGCGCCCAGGATTTCGCCGACGACTTCGCCGAGAAGCTCAACCGCAGCAAGGCCAAATACGATGCCCGTCAGGGCAAATAGGGGATTAGACACCATGTCCAGCGTCATCACGGAAGTTGCCGTGCAGGTGTTCAAGACGGAGGCGCGCACTGCGGTCGACTCGTACGGACATCGTCATCCAGGACCATCGATACAGACGACACAGGCCGTACTCCGTATCACCGATTCCGACGGAGTCAGCGGGTATGCACTCGGCAAGGCGAACTACCTTCGTCAGGATCAGGTAGAACAGTCGTTCCGCGCAGTCCTGATCGGCACCGATCCATTGGCCCGCGAGGCGATCGAGAAGAAGTTCGCCATCCGGCAGCGCACCAAGGCGGTCGAACTACCCGAGCACACGCTCAGCTACATCGACCAGGCCCTGTGGGATCTGGCGGGCAACAAGTTCGACACCCCGGTGTGGAAGTTGCTGGGCGGTGCGCGTTCGGAAGTGAAGGCCTATGCGAGCACGATGTGCGGCGACGAGACCCCGGGCGGACTGTCCTCGCCCGAGGACTACGCGGCCTTTGCCGTCGACCTGAAGGCCCGCGGTTACCAGGGCATCAAACTGCACACCTGGATGCCGCCGCTGCCAGGGGCGCCCGACGTCCACCGCGACATCGACGCCTGCGCTGCGGTGCGCGACGCCGTCGGACCCGGTTTTTCACTGATGCTCGACGGTTATCACTGGTACTCGCGTACCCAGGCTCTCACGCTCGGCCGTGAACTCGATCGGCTGAAGTTCGACTGGATCGAAGAGCCGATGGACGAGTTCTCGCTGCGCTCGTACAAGTGGCTCGCCGACCAGATCGACACGCCTGTCATCGGGCCGGAGACCACACCGGGCAGGCACAGGTCGCGCTCGGAGTGGATCGTCAACGAGGCCTGCGACATTCTGCGGGTCGGCGCGATGAACGGGGGCGGCATCACGCCCGCTCTCAAGACCGTCCACATGGCAGACGGGTTCGGGCTCGACTGCGAGATCCACGGCAACGGTGCACCCAACCTCGCACTCGTCGGCGGTGCGCCCAACGTCCAGTGGTACGAGCGGGGCCTGTTGCACCCGCACACCGACTACGACTGGGTTCCTCCGCACGTGAAGTCCATCGTCGATCCCATCGACGAGAACGGAATCGTGCACATGCCCGACCGCCCTGGCCTGGGAGAAGAGATCGATTTCGAGTACATCTCGGCCAATCTCGTCCAGGAGTACTGAGTTACATGGTGTCCAGGGGTGAAACTGCGTTCCATATGAGGGACACTGTCCTCATGGTGAACGACGTCAAAGCGGTTACTCCCGGATCTTCTGGTCATTCCGCAGGCTCCACTCCCGACACCCAGCCGGTGAAGTCTGCCGAACGGACCATCCACATCCTCGAGACGCTGGCGGCCTCGCCGACGCGGATGAGTCTGGGCGAGCTGCAGGAGGCGTGCAAGTACCCGAGATCGTCCTTGCACGCGCTCCTGCGCACCCTGAAGGAACTGCGGTGGATCGAGGCCGACGAGTCGGGTTCGCGCTACGGCATCGGCACTCACGCCCTGCTGACCGGTACGTCGTACCTCGACAAGGATTCCGTGGTCGGGCGTGCCGCGGCGGTGCTCGAAGCGCTTCGCTCGGACGTTCGCCACACCGTTCACTTCGCGCGGCGCGACGAGGACCACGTCATCTACCTCGCCAGCCGAGGGTCGAAACTGGAAGTTCGCCGAATGCACCGCGTCGGCCGCAAGTTGCCCACCCATGTCACCGCGCTGGGTCAGGCGTTGCTCGCGGAGCTCACCACCGACGAAGTCACCCGGCTCCTTCCGAAGACTCTGGAGCGATACACCGACAACACCATCGTCGACCGCGATGCGCTCATTGCCGAACTTGCCGAGGTCCGCAGGCGCGGATGGTCACTCGAGCAGGAACAGGGCACTGTCGGCGTCGTCTGCATCGCCACCGTCGTGCCGTATCGGATCCCCGCCACCGATGCGCTCAGCGTGTCCATGCCGGCGGAGGTGGCGTCGTATCCCGGAGAACTGGAGCGTATCGCCGGCGTCCTGACCACACACGCCGACGCCTGGGCTCGCGAACTCCGGGCCGAGGGCGTGCGGTAGGCGCTCCGCAGTGATCCAAGGGCGCTCCGCGCCAGTGGCACGGTTAAGTGCCCTACAGGGGCCCTAACCGCGCCACTGGGGGCGAGCCGTCAGTCCTGAAGTCGCCCGATGTTCGCGGCGATATCCGCGACCCGCCCGACGAAGGTGTGGTGGGTGACACCCGAGGAATGCGGCGTCATCAGGATGTTCTCCAGGTCCGCGAACGGTAGTTCGCTCGGCTGGCCGACACCGTCGGTACCGGGGTACTGGTACCAGACGTCGATGGCGGCAGCCGCAATCACGTTTCGAGACAACGCATCGAACAGCGCCTGCTCCTGAACCAACGGCCCCCGACCCACGTTGACAACAATGCCGTCACGTCCGAGCCTTCCCAGCTCGTCAGCGCCGATCATCCCGCGCGTCTTGTCGGTCAGCGGTGCAGACACCACGACGATGTCGGCCCAGTCCATCAAGGTTCCGAGCCACGACGCGTCAGCACTCCACTCGAGACTGTCTGACGACGCATTTCCGCTGCCCGTGACGGCCGCACCGTGGGCTCCGAAAGCTTCGAAGAGCCTCCACGCCCGCTGACCGATGTGCCCGAATCCGACGAATCCCACCCGGGCGCCGTTGAGCGACAACGGTTGCGGAATGGTCGGGTCGTAGACCGACGTCTGGAACACTCCGGTCCGCAGCGCACGATCCTGCGCCAAGAATTTACGACGCAGCATGACGGTGGCCGAGACGATGTACTCCGCGATCGACTGCTCGTGATGGAACGTGTTGCACACCTCCACATCCGGTCCGAGACCCGACCGATCGACATTGTCCGTTCCGGCCCCTGCGACGTGCACCATCTTCAATGCAGGCGCCGCGGCGCCCATCGCCGCACTGAACTTGCCCCCGACGTACACGTCGGCAACGGCCAATTCGGCGATAACTCTGGATTCATCGAAAGGGACGACCCATACGACCTCGGCTCGATCCGGCAACGCCTTCTCGAACTCGGCCCGGTGCGGCAGTACATTCCGATCGCCGACGACAATCTTCATCGCACGAGCGCTGGGCGCTTGCTGTCGAAGGCCCATCCGTCGATCAGATACTGCATTCCTATGGAGTCGTCGCGTGCGCCGAGGCCCTCACGCTGGTACAACTCGTGTGCAGCATCGACGCGGTCCCAATCGAGTTCTACTCCGAGGCCGGGCTTGTCGGGGACCGTCAGGTATCCCCCTTCGATCTCGAAGGGCTCCTTGGTCACTCGCTGGCCGTCCTGCCAGATCCAATGCGTGTCGATCGCGGTGATGTTCCCCGGCGCAGCAGCTGCGACGTGAGTGAACATAGCGAGTGAGACGTCGAAATGGTTGTTGGAGTGCGATCCCCACGTCAGGCCCCAGGCGTCGCACAGCTGCGCAACACGCACGGAACCGTTCATCGTCCAGAAGTGCGGGTCCGCCAACGGAATGTCGACGGCGCCGGAGCGAATGGTATGGCCCATCTCCCGCCAGTCGGTGGCGATCATATTGGTGGCGGTCGGCAATCCCGTCGCGCGCTTGAACTCCGCCATCACCTCGCGGCCGGAGAAACCGCCTTCGGGCCCCACCGGGTCCTCGGCGTAGGCCAGCACGTCGCGCAAACCACGGCAGGTCTCGATTGCGTCCTTCAGAAGCCATCCACCGTTGGGATCCAACGTGATTCGCGCGTCCGGGAATCGCTCGGCCAGTGCCGTCACTGCCGCCGCCTCCTCCGCCGCCGGGAGCACGCCACCCTTGAGCTTGAAGTCCTGAAATCCGTAGCGAGCCTGCGCGGCTTCGGCGAGGCGCACGACGGCGTCGGGGGTCAGCGCCACGGAGTGACGGATGCGTGACCACTCGTCGGAGCCTGCGGCCTCGTCGGCAGGTGTGCGGTACGCCAGATCCGTCTTGCCTGCATCGCCGACGAAGAAGAGGTAACCGAGCGCCTGAACCTTCTCGCGCTGCTGCCCGTCACCGAGTAACGCAGCAACACTGACGCCGAGGTGCTGACCGAGCAAGTCCAGCAGCGCTGATTCCACGGCGGTGACCGCGTGAACAGCGATACGCAGGTCGAACGTCTGCGCACCGCGGCCACTGGAATCGCGATCGGCGAACGCTGCGCGCATGGATCCCAGCACTGCGTTGTACGTACCGATGCTCGCGCCCTCGACCAGCGGCTGAGCATCTTCGAGGGTTTTCCTGATCGGCTCTCCGCCCGGAACTTCCCCGACACCGACGTGTCCGTTCGAGTCGGTGAGAACAACGAGGTTCCTGGTGAAGTACGGGGCGTGCGCTCCACTGAGGTTGAGCAACATGCCGTCGTGGCCCGCAATGGGGACGACTCGCATCTCGGTGACGACCGGGGTGGTGGTCTGCGCGTTCATGGCTCGTCTCTCTATCGAAGGACTGCTTGTATGGTCAGTGACCAGGCTCACAAGCAGCCTAGGTGCTTGAACCTATGCCCGTCCAAGACGAAATGGGCATCGACTGATTCACCATCGGTATCAATGTTCAGCCGATGCCGCGATCCCAGACGCGGCATCGATACCTTTGAGGCATTGAAGCACCGAGTTTTTGACTTGGACACGTATCGATACGGCTTCTAACGTCAATGTCATTGCATCAGGCCGCGCCCAACAGTCGCGACCCGTAGAAGAAGGAGCCACCCATGACAGCATCGCTGACGCAGTCCACCGAACTCACCGGGAAGATGATCATCGCCGGTCAGGCCGTGCAGGGCTCCGGAACCGCAGTACGCGGCATCGATCCGAGCACCGGCAAGACACTCGAACCCGCGTACAACCACGGTGATCTCACCGATGTCGACGCCGCTGCTTCGGCCGCCTCGGCTGCCTTCGGCGACTACCGCGCCACCACGTCCGAGACCCGCGCACAGTTTCTCGACGCCATCGCCGACAACATTGCGGCCCTCGGTGACACGTTGATCCAGCGAGCCGTCGCCGAATCCGGCCTGCCCGTCGGCCGCATCACCGGTGAAGTCGGACGTACCACCGGTCAGCTCCGGCTGTTCGCATCCGTTCTCCGCGAGGGAAGTTGGAACGGCGCGCGTATCGATCCGGCCCTACCGGACCGCGCGCCACTGCCCCGAGCCGACATCCGCCAGCGCAAGATTGCGCTCGGACCGGTCGTCGTCTTCGGCGCCAGCAACTTCCCACTCGCGTTCTCCGTCGCGGGTGGCGATACCGCATCGGCACTCGCCGCAGGCTGCCCCGTCATCGTCAAGGCGCACGACGCACACCCCGGTACTTCCGAACTCGTCGGCCGCGCCATTTCCGACGCCGTTGTCTCCACCGGAATGCCGTCGGGAACCTTCTCGCTGCTCTACGGCTCGGGCCGCACCCTCGGCACCGCACTGGTCACCGATCCACGCGTCAAGGCAGTCGGATTCACCGGATCACGTTCGGGTGGAACCGCTCTCGTCGCAGCTGCCGCCGGGCGGCGCGAGCCCATTCCGGTCTACGCGGAGATGAGTTCGATCAACCCGGTGTTCGTTCTCGACAAGGCTCTCGAGACCCGCGGCGCAGATCTCGGACGCGCGTTCGTAGCGTCCTTGACGCTCGGATCAGGCCAGTTCTGCACCAACCCCGGTCTCGTCATCGCGGTCGACGGCGCCGGCCTGGATTCGTTCGTCGACGCAGCCCGAGTCGCAGTGTCCGAGACCGCGCCGACGACGATGCTTACCCCGAACATCGCCTCGAGCTACGCCGAGGGCGTGGACAAACTCTCGAAGTCCGCTACCGAGGTCGCCCGCGGTACGGAGACAGATGCACCGAACGCCTGCCGTGCAGCGCTTTTCGTCACCGACGCCGACACCTTCCTCACCTCCGAGGTGGAGCAGGAAGAGGTCTTCGGTGCGTCGTCGCTGATCGTCAAATGCACGGATGCACAACAGGTTCGCGACGTCGCCTCGCTCCTCGAAGGTCAGCTGACCGCAACCATCCACGTCGACGACGACGATCACGCCGAAGCCGGCAAGCTCCTGTCGGTGCTCGAGCTCAAAGCCGGACGAATCCTCTTCGACGGCTGGCCCACCGGCGTCGAGGTCGGCCACGCGATGGTGCACGGCGGACCGTTCCCCGCGACATCCAATTCGGCCACCACCTCCGTAGGCTCACTCGCAATAGAGCGCTTCCTCCGGCCCGTTGCCTACCAGGATGTCCCGACGGCATTGCTGCCCTCCGCAATCGCCGACGGCAACCCAGACAAGATCTGGCGCCGCATCGACGGCCAGCTCACCCAAGACTGACCTTCCTTCCCTACTTTCAAGGAGAACACAATGCTCGACGGAGTCCTCTTCTTCCCAGTCACCCCGTTCACCGCCACCGGTGAGGTCGACTACGAACTGCTCGCCGCCCACGTCGCCAAGGGCGTCGACGCCGGCCCCGGTGGAGTCTTCATCGCCTGCGGCACCGGTGAATTTCACGCCCTCGAAGCCGAAGAGTTCGGCAAGATCGTACGCACCGCAGTGGATGTCGTTGCAGGCCGCGTTCCGGTGTACGCAGGTGCAGGCGGATCCGTGGCTCAGGCAAAGGCATTCGCGCGCAGCGCCAAGATCAACGGTGCCGACGGTATCCTCCTGCTCCCGCCGTACCTGGTGACGATGCCGCAGGCCGGCCTGGTTGCCTACACCAAGGCAGTTGCAGACTCGACCGATCTACCTCTCATCGTCTACAACCGCGGCAACGCGCGCTTCACCGAGGCATCGGCCATCGAGGTTGCTCAGCTCCCGACGGTCGTCGGATTCAAGGACGGTACAGGCGATCTGGACCAGGTTGGCCGCATCGTTCGTGCAGTCCTCGACGCGCTGGAGCCGTCGGGCAAGCCTTTCCAGTTCTTCAACGGATTGCCGACCGCCGAGGTCTCGCAGCAGGCCTACCACGCAATCGGCGTGACGCTGTATTCGTCCGCAACGTTCGCATTCGCGCCCGAACTGGCCCTCGCCTTCTACCAGTCGATCCAGACCGGAAACGAAAAGCTGACTGCTGCACTGCTTCGCGAGTTCTTCCACCCGCTCGTCCGGCTGCGTGACCAGGTTCCCGGGTACGCCGTCGCGCTCATCAAGGCGGGCGTCACGATGGAAGGCATCGAAGCAGGACCGGTCCGTCCGCCCCTGGTCGACATCAGCGCACAGCACCTCGGTGAACTCACCGAGATCGTCGCAGCCGGTCGCGCAGTACTCGCGAACGAGCTCGCGGTCCACTGATGCCCGGCGCCGCCAGCACCCTGACTCCGATCAGGATTGTCGGAGCACGCATCACGCCTGTTGCATTCGTCGATCCACCGCTGCTCAACACGGTGGGTGTGCATCAGCCGTATGCTCTGCGCGCGATCATCCAGCTCGACACCGAGGCCGGCATCGTCGGCCTCGGTGAGACCTACGCCGACACTGCCCACGTGGCCCGCATGGAAGCTGCCGCGGAGGCAATAATTGGTCTCGATGTGTTCGCACTCAACGAGATTCGCGCAGCGATCGACACGCAGCTGGCGACGTCGACCATCACCGGTGGTGACGGTGTTGCCGGAATGATCACCACCGCCAGCACGACGGATCGGGTGTTCTCCCCATTCGAGGTGGCGTGCCTCGACGTACAGGGCAAAGCCCTCGGCCGACCCGTCTCGGATCTTCTCGGCGGCAAGGTGCGCGACGCTGTTCCGTTCAGCGCCTACCTGTTCTACAAGTGGGCCGCTCACCCCGGCGCCGAGGCCGACGAGTGGGGCGAAGCGATCGATCCCGACGGCCTCGTGCGTCAGGCGCAGAAGATGATCGCCGAGTACGGTTTCGGTGCGATCAAAGTCAAGGGTGGAGTGTTCCCGCCCGACGAGGAGATCGCGGGTATCAAAGCCCTCCGCAAGGCTTTCCCCGACCTCCCGCTGCGTTTGGACCCCAATGCCGCATGGACCGTCGACACCTCCATCAGGGTGGCGTCGGAACTCGACGGCATCATCGAGTATCTGGAAGATCCAACCCCCGGTCTCGACGGTATGGCCGAGGTAGCGCGCGAGGCGAAGATGCCGCTGGCAACCAACATGTGCGTCGTGGCGTTCGATCAGCTCAAGCCTGCGGTGGTGAAGGACTCGGTGCAGGTCGTGCTGTCGGATCATCACTACTGGGGTGGCCTGCAGCGTTCGCGACTACTCGCTGGGGTGTGCGACAACTTCGATCTCGGACTGTCGATGCACTCCAACAGCCACCTGGGTATCAGTCTCGCAGCGATGGTCCATCTGGCAGCAGCCACACCGAACCTCACCTACGCCTGCGATACGCATTGGCCGTGGAAGAACGAGGACGTCGTCAAGCCAGGGATTCTCGAGATCGTCGACGGCGCAGTCGCGGTTCCCACCGGGCCCGGACTGGGCATCGAGATCGACGAGGACGCGCTTGCCGCGCTGCACCAGCAGTATCTCGACTGCGGCATCCGCGACCGCGACGACACCGGATACATGAAGAGCATCGACCCGACCTTCGAAAACACCAGCCCTCGGTGGTAGTCCCAGCACTGTCGTCCGTGGTTTATGTTGATACTCGACATAGCCACGGACGGCCTGCTGCGATTCAAGGAGTGAATGGATGTTCTCACTCAACCGACTGACATGCTTCATCGCTGTCGCCGAGGAATTGCACTTCGGCCGGGCTGCTGAGCGGCTGCACATGACCCAGCCGCCGCTCAGCCGTCAGATTCAGCAACTCGAGAACGAGGTCGGCGTCCAACTCATCGACCGAACCAGCAGGTCGGTGACATTGACCGCCGCGGGCGTCGCGTTTCTTCCCGATGCCCGACGCATCCTCAATCTTGCCGAAGGCGCAGTCCTCACTGTTCGACGCGTACCGACCGGCGACCTGGGAACCGTCGTCGTCGGATTCACCGGGGCGTCGGCGCACGCTGTTCTTCCACAGCTACTCGAGAAGGCACGCGTGGAGCTACCCGACGTCAAGATCGTTCTGCGAGAAATGGTTTCGGCCGTACAGATGGAATCCCTCGCCATCGGCGATCTCGATCTGGGTCTCGCGCGACCGCCTCTGAAACGTCCCGGAATCGCGTCACGCCCCGTGCTGCACGAAGCTCTTGTCGCCGCATTGCCGTCCGATCACCCCTTGGCCGAGCGTGATCGGTTGACCGTCGACGATTTCGACGATCAACCGATCATCATGTACTCACCGGTCGACGCCCGCTACTTCCACGAACTGCTGATCAGCACATTCACGATCGTCGGCGTCACTCCCCGGTACGTGCAGTACGTGACGCAGGTTCACACCATGCTGGTGCTGGTCCGATCGGGCATCGGCGTGGCCTTGGTGCCCGAGTCCTCGACCACGATGCAGCCGAGTGGCGTCGTCTTTCGCCCCGTCGACACCACCCCCACGCGTCCCGTCGAGCTCAATGCCGCCTGGCGCACCGACAACGACAACCCCGCGCTCCACCGCTTCATGTCGGATGTCCTGCCTACCCGGGAATGGTCTTGATTCCGAGGCTTCGAACCTGAATGCCCATTATCGCGGAGAATCGACGGGATCCCGCGAATACGCACCGATAGTGTGCAACCAGAGCCACCGGGCATGGAACCCACCGAGCCTGCCGAATTTGTAGTTGTGCAGAGGATTCTCGGCGCGCCGTCTGCACAACTACAAACTCGGCGACACAGAATTCAACGCGGCAAACCGACAGGAGGTTTGACAGCGACCACGGGGCACTGCGCTTCCAGCAATACCCTTTGAGAGATGCTGCCCAGGAACAGTTTTCCGACGGGCGATCGACGACGGATTCCGAGGACGACCAGTTGTGTGCCTTCGACGTAGGAGAGATCGATTAGGTTGTCCGCGTGTGAGCGGCCCTTCTCGTTGTCGTGATGCTTGACCACGACGCCGGCAGCACCAGCCTCGTCACGCGCGGATTCGATCACCGCGCCGAAGCCGTCCTCGGACGCAGAGTCCTCTTCCGCGACGATGATCAGGTCGACCCCGCGTTGCAGAGCTTCGCCGAATGCGAACGGAAGGGCGCCTTTGCCTTCGGTGGTCGGCGAGTAGCCGACGACGACGGTCATCGCGTCACCGGCGTGGTGAGGGTGCCGTCGGCGAGGAACTGGTCGAGGTTTTCGAGCGTCAACGCCTGCATGGCGGCCCTGGTCTCGATCGTGCCGCTCCCCACGTGGGGTAGCAGAACCACGTTGTCCAAGCCGAGAAGTGTTTCAGGCACTCGGGGTTCATCTGCGAACACGTCGAGGCCTGCGCCTGCGAGTCGCCCGTCCGACAAATACGACACCAACGCCTCCTCATCGACGACGCTGCCGCGGGCGACGTTGATCAGGTAGCCCTGCGGCCCCAATGCGTCCAGCACGTCACTGTCGACGAGATGCTTAGTTCCGGCGCCTCCGGACGCAGCCACGATGAGGATGTCGACGCCACCGGCCAGCGCCTGAGGCGTCGACGCGTAGGTGTAGGGAGAACCTTCGATCTCGTTGCGATTGTGATAGCTGATGGGGCAACGGAAACCGCTGAGGCGATCAGCAATTGCCGTTCCGATCCGACCGAGACCGATGATCCCGACGCGCTTGCCGGTGACCTGGCGTGTCAGCGGAGTATTTCCTTCCGCCACCCACCGGCCTTCTCTCACGTAGCGATCGGAGAAGGACAGTTGCCGCACCGTGTCCAGGACCAAGCCGACAGCGATGTCCGCGACACAGTCCGTCAGAACATCAGGGGTGTTGCTGACGCCGATCCCGCGCGCACGTGCCGCGTCGACATCGGTGGTGTCGTAACCGACTCCGAAGTGGACGATGGCGCCGAGGTTGGGCAAATGGCCCATCAATTCGGCGTCGACGCCGGTCCGCCCCGATGTGACGGCGGCGGAGATCGACTCGCCGTGGAGCGCGAGGAAGGCAGCTCGCTCGTCACCGTCAGGAAGAACGAGGGCGTCGTAGTTACTGGAAAGCGACTCCATCAACGACGGCTTCAGCGGCCCGACTCGGAGCACGCGTCCTGCGCGGACCGAATCCTGTTGTGCCTCAGCTGATATTTCCGATCCAACCGATGTCATGGTCGTCCAACTCCTCGCTGTCGTCGTGGCTATCCGGTCCAGCTCACAGACCGCACGCACACAGGCGCGTTGCAAGTACGCTATGCCGCCTCTCGGATACCTGTCCAACACGTAAATAACATGGATTGATACCCAAACGGCATCATGCACATACTTACTACATCCTATCTCCAGTGCAGATCAACCGTCCCACCTGGTCAGACGGTCGCCAGCGTGACGTGGACCGCTCTGGTCGGCGCGGTGTGACCCACAAAACTCCCGCTCGAGGCCCTCTTGCCGTGTTGACGGCGGTTACCACCGCTCCTACCGTGTGTCTACCGTCACAGATTCGCCACGCAGCCCTTGCCGACGCGATTCACATTCCCTCAACTGGAGGTCACCATGAGCCCTGCACGAGCAGTGCAGCAGGGACGGACCCGGCGCACAGCCGCACCTGGTCATTCCGCAGGCTCCACTCCTGCGATCATACTCGCTGGCGCACTTGCCTTTTCGATGGTCGCCAGCGGTTGCACGGTGGCCAACTCCAACCGAGGTTCGGCCGCAAGCCCGGACACCCTGCGAATCGTGTTGCAGGAAGAGCCGCCGACCCTGGAAGCGTGCGACGTCTCGCTCACGTCGGTCGGCGTCGTCACCCGATCCAACATCACCGAGCCGCTGATGGAGCGAAACCCCACCACAGGCGATCTCGAGCCCCTGCTGGCGGATTCGTGGGAGCAGACGTCCGACACCGAGTGGACCATCAAGCTGCATCCCGGCGTCACGTTCAGCGACGGGACTCCATTCGAAGCCGCAGACGCAGCGCACTCGATCGAGCGGACGGTCAATTCCGACCTCGCATGCAATGTGGAGGGTTACGTCTTCGGCGACGCCGACCTCGAGGTCGAGGTGATCGATCCACTCACGCTCACCGTCGCCTCGCCGGAACCCGATCCCATCCTGCCGCTACGTGTGTCCTTCGTCGAGATGGTTCCGAGGACAACGCCGCTGACCGAAAGAGTCCGCCAGCCCATCGGCACCGGGCCGTACGCCATCGACTACTGGGATGCCGGCCAACGACTGTCCCTCGTCCGCAACGAGACCTATTGGGGACCGAAGCCCGACTACGCCCGCGCCGACTATCAGTGGCGCAGCGAGGGCAGTGTTCGTGCCTCGATGGTTACCAATGGCGAGGCGGAGATCGCAGTAGGTCTCGGTCCGGAAGACGGCGCCGGAGACCTCGGCGTCGCGTACCCGAACAACGAAACGACGGCGGTGCGCATCCAGCTCGAGGAACCGCCACTCGACGACATCCGCGTTCGGCAGGCCATCAACTACTCGGTCAACCGCGACGGCATCGTCAAGGCATTGTTCCGCGGCCTCGGAACACCTGCGGAACAACTGATCTCGGAGGGTGTCATCGGTTTCAACGAGAACATGGAGCCGTGGCCCTACGATCCCGAGAAGGCCCAGCAGCTGATCGACGAAGCACGGGCGGACGGAGTACCCGTCGACACCGAAATCCGAATGATCGGTCGGACCGGGCAATTCCCGAAGGTCAACGAGACGCTCGAGGTCATCCAGAACGCGCTCTCCGAACTCGGCATGAACGTATCGATAGAGATGACCGACTCCGCAGGCACTGCCGAGTACCAGGAACGACCGTTCCCGAAGGTCGGGCCCTACCTGCTGGTCATCCAGCATGGCAACCAAGCAGGCGACGCTGCCTTCACCGCCGATCAATACCTGAAGAGCGAAGGTTTCCAGAGTGCGGGCGGTACACCGGAGTTCGACGAGCGTGTCAACGAGGCAGGCACCAAGACCGGGGAAGAGCGCCAGGAAGCGTACGCACAACTGTTCGCCGACGAGCCGAACGAGGTCATGCAGATGGCATTCATCGCGCACATGAACGGCGTTCTCGCCAAGGCCGCTTCGGTCGACTACACACCGAACTCCGCAACCGTCGACGAGATGCACCTCAAAGCAATGACTCGCGCCGACACCACCGAAACCGACTGAGGCCATCATGATCACTACACATGCAGGGAGGCGATGACGACATGTTTCGTTTCCTTCGCCGTCGGATCTACACCAGTCTCGTCCCGCTTCTCGTCGTGCTCATCGGAGTCTTCTTTCTGGCCCGACTGACCGGCGACCCCACCAGCTTGTACTTGCCGGAATCGGCGACGCAGGCGCAGCGCGAAGCCTTCCGGGCCACCAACGGGTTCGACCAGCCGATCCTGACGCAGCTTTTCGACTACTTCAAGGGTGTCGTACATCTCGACTTCGGCGACTCGCTCCGCACAGGCGAAGCCGCATCGACGATGGCACTTCGCGCGTTCCCCGCCACACTGCAGCTCGCGTTCGCAACGATGTTCCTCGCCATCCTCGGCGCCGTGATCATCGGCTGCTGGGCCGCCTACCGCCCCAACTCGCTCGCTGACCGCATCTCGAGCTTGCTGTCGATGACGGCGGCATCGATCCCCGACTTCTGGTTCGCCATCATGGGCGTCTACGTCTTCGCCATCCTGTTCGGCTGGCTGCCAACCTCGGGTGTCGACAGCGGCATGCTCTCCTGGATTCTGCCGATCGCGACACTGCTCATCCGCCCGCTCGGGGTTCTGACGCAGGTCGTGCGAGGTGCCATGGTCTCGGCCCTGTCCGCCCCGTACGTCCGACTCGCCAGAAGTAAAGGCGCAGGCGATCTTCGAGTCGTCACGCACCACGCGCTGCGAAACGCAGCCGCGCCTGCTTTGACTGTCGCAGGCGACCTGATGGTCGGTCTCGTCAACGGAGCAGTCGTCGTCGAGGCGATCTTCGGATGGCCCGGCATCGGCAAACTGATGATCGACGCCATCCTGCAGCGCGACTTCGCGGTCCTCCAGGCCGCGGTGCTGCTGACCGCGGTGAGCATCTTCGTTCTCAACATCGTCATCGACGCCTGCTACGCACTGCTCGACGCCCGCGTTCGCGACAAGGCGAAGGTCTAGGAGGCCACCGATCATGTCACTCGACTTCGAAGCACCCAAAACCTCCGAGCCCGAGGATGTTCCGCCAGCCACGGCGGTATCGCGGAAGAGTTCGGCGCCTCTGTGGAAGCTGCTGCTGCGTGACCGTGTCGCCACCGTCGCAGCCGGAATTCTCGTCATCGTCTTCCTGACGGCCATCTTCGGTCCGATGATCATCGGCGACGCCGCCACCGACCAGGATCTCGATCGTTCCAATCTGCCTCCGTTCAATCTCGACACCGGCTGGATGAATGTGCTCGGCACCGACCCGCTCGGCCGAAGCATGTTGGCGCGGTTGATCGTCGCGTGCCGGACGACACTGTCGGTTGCTATCCCCGCAGTTGTTCTGTCAGCGATCATCGGGTCCATGATCGGTATGTGGGCCGGCTACCACCGAGGCTGGCGTGAGACCTCGGCAATGCGTGTCGCCGACGTCATCATGAGTTTCCCTTCCCTGCTCATGGCCGTTGTCGTGCTGTACGTCTTCTCCCCGAGCGCCGCCAACATCGTCCTGGTTCTTGCCATCACGCGCATCCCGATCTACCTGCGCACGGCTCGCGCCGAGTCGGCCGAACTGCAGAGCCGCCTGTTCGTCGACGCAGCCCGCACGTTCGGAGCGTCGAGCGGAGCAGTGATCAGACGACACGTGGCACCGATTCTGCTGCCTACGTTGCTGACAGTCGCAACCCTCGACTTCTGCTTCGTCATGCTCGCGGAATCGTCGCTCAGCTTCCTCGGCATCGGCATTCAGCCACCCGATGTGAGCTGGGGTCTGATGGTCGCTCAGGGCCGCACCTACCTGCAGACCGCATGGTGGCTCTCGTTCTTCCCTGGCCTCGCTATCGTGCTCACCACCGTGTCCGCCACCGTGCTCGCAGCCTGGGCGCGCATCGCCACCGACCCAGCCCAGCGTTGGCGTCTCAACGTCCCCCGCTCGAAGAGGTCCCGCCTCTTTCCTGTCCGAAAGGTCGTCTCATGAGTGCACCCGCGCCTGCCAGGGAGAAGAGCCCCGATACCGACCGCATCGCCATGGACGTGCGGAATCTGACAGTCGATCTACGGACACCGTCGGGAGTTATCAGGGCCGTCGATCACGTCAGCTTCAGTGCTCGTCGCGGCGAAACACTCGCTCTGCTCGGCGAATCCGGCTGCGGCAAGTCGATGACGGCACAGGCAGTCGTCGGACTGCTCGAGCCGATCGCCGACATCACCGACGGTTCCGTCGAACTCGGCGATATCGACCTCGTCACTGCCAAGAACAAGGTACGACGCCACATCGCGGCCACCGAACTGGCCATCGTCTTCCAGGACGCCCTGACGGCACTCAACCCGGTCTACACCGTCGGGACGCAGCTGGCCGAGCCGTTCCGCATCCATCGCGGACTATCAGCGAAAGAGGCGCGCCAAGAGTCCATCTCGCTGATGGCGCGCGTCGGGATTCCTCAGCCGGAGGAACGCGTCGACTCGTACCCGCACCAGTTCTCCGGCGGTATGCGCCAGCGTCTGCTGATCGCAATGGCCGTCGCGCTCAGTCCTTCGGTTCTTCTCGCGGACGAGCCGACGACCGCCCTCGACGTCACCGTGCAAGCACAGATCATGGCACTGCTCAGGGACCTCAGAACAGAACACGACATGGCCGTCGTGCTCATCACCCACGACCTGGCTCTCGTCGCGGAGGAAGCCGACCGCGTCGCCATCATGTACGCGGGCAACGTCGTCGAAACTGGCTTGGTTTCCGAGGTTTTCGGATCACCTCGTCACCCGTACACGAAGGGTCTGCTCGATTCGGTTCCGGTGCATGCCGTCCGAGGTGAGGACCTCAAATCCATCGGCGGCACCCCGCCGGACTTGCACTCCATTCCCGACGGTTGTGTCTACCAAGCCCGATGCCCACTGGCCAGGGACATCTGCGTCACGCAGCGTCCCGCACTCGAACCTGTAGGTGACGGACGGCTGTCCGCTTGCCATTTCCCGAACGAGGTGTCCTCCAATGTCTGATCAGCTGCTCACGGTCCGTGGCTTGAACAAGACCTTCAAGGTCGGCGGCGGCAATCTCCGCGCGCTCGACGCCATCGATCTGGACCTGCGCAAAGGTGAGACACTCGGCCTCGTCGGCGAATCGGGTTGTGGCAAATCCACTCTCGCACGCACGCTGATGATGTTGGAGCGACCGGATTCCGGAACTGTCGATTTCGACGGCGTCGACCCCTTCTCACTCAAGGGCAAGGAGCTGCTCGGTTTTCGACGACGGGTTCAGATGGTCTTCCAGGACCCCTACGGCTCGCTCAACTCGCGCATGAATGCAGGTGACATCATCAGCGAACCGTGGCGGAGCCACAAGAGTCTGTACAAGACTCGTCGAGACCGCTCGGCCCGCGTGCGTGAGCTGCTACATCTGGTCGGCCTTCGCCCGAGCGACGAGAACCGCTTCCCGCAGGAGTTTTCGGGCGGTCAGCGTCAACGCCTCGGTATCGCGCGTGCGCTGGCTCTCAACCCCGATGTGATCATCTGCGACGAGCCGGTGTCCGCGCTGGATCTCTCGGTCCAAGCGCAGGTCCTCAACTTGCTGAACGACCTCCAGAAACAGCTCGGCATCTCCTACGTGTTCATCTCTCACGATCTGTCGGTGGTTCGTCACGTCGCCGACCGGGTGGCTGTGATGTACCTCGGCCGGATTGTCGAGTCCGGTGCAACGGACGCGGTCTTCGATCGTCCGAGCCATCCGTACTCCGCAGCGCTGATGTCCGCCGCACCGAAGCTCGACGCTGCCTCGCGAGGGGAGCGCATCCTGCTGAAGGGCGAGGTGCCGTCACCGCTCAACCCGCCGTCGGGCTGCCGATTCCGGACACGATGCTGGAAGGCCACGGATCTGTGCGCGTCGGATGCACCTCCCGTTGCTCTCGATCGCGACGAGGCCGACCACATGGCCGAGTGCCACTACCCACTCGTCTCAGGCAATCTCGGTTTGGTCGCCGCGGGAGCATGAATGCTGCCCACATCAGCACGACGGGGTTCGTCGTCGTCGCGCTGGCAATCTTCTTCGCGTCCTGCATGCAGGCGTCGATCGGGTTCGGCATGGGCATGCTTGCCGCCCCGATCGTTGCCATCGTCGATCCAAGTTTGGTGCCCGGCACCCTGATCATGCTGGCGATCCTCGTGAGCACTCTCGTTCTGGTGCGGGAAGGGGGATCGCTTGATCTGTCCGGGGCCAGTTGGGCTCTGGCCGGGAGAATTCCGGGCACCATCGCAGGAGCGTTGCTCTTGGTGCTACTTCCGGAACGAGGCTTGGCGTTGATGCTGGCCGGGGTGGTTCTCTTCGGCATCGCACTGACGTCGTTCGGGTGGATCCCCCTGCCCCGCAAAAGGAATCTCGTCGTGGCCGGAGCGGCATCCGGGTTGCTGGGTACGGCGACATCGATCGGCGGACCACCGATGGCGCTGGTGTGGCAACGCAACACCGGCGCCAAACTGCGCAGCACGATGAGCGCGTTCTTTCTCGTCGGCTCGATCATGTCGCTCGCAGCGCTCGCGGTGGCCGGGGCTGTGGACCGGCACACCGCGTTGCTGTTCGTGCTGCTGGCCCCAGCGACGATTCTCGGCTACGTACTGTCGAGGTTCGTCAACCGCGTGATGGACAAGCGCAGGCTTCGCCTCACCGCCATCACGGTCTCCACCATCGGAGCCGTCGTTCTCATCGGCCAGCAGCTGTGGGCGCTCCGCGCCACGTGAAGCGCCTTCAGCGGCGTTGCGAGTGTGCGGTCAGCGGTACGACGATGCTGCTGAGGAACGCTGTAGTGGTCGCGACGACGATCCGACGTTCGGCCGCATACTCACTCGCAAACCACGCCATCGCCGTGTGGCTGATTCCGCCGACCGCTGCGGCCGCGAGGAGATCGAGGTCGACGTCGCGGCCCGATGCAAGATCGGTCTCGAATGCGCGGAGATATTCGAGCATCAGCGAACCGAAGTTCTTCATTGCACTGAGGTACGTCCGTTCGACGCTGGGACTGACCCCGAGCACCTCGATCCAGACCACTCTCGCGAGGTGCGGGTCCTCGACGCACTCGAACAGTGCGTCGAGACCTCGTCCGACGACCGTCCCGATATCACTGCCGTCGCCGAGGCCCGCCAGTGCGTGGGAAATCGACTCTGTCAGGTGTGCAATGCATTCGCCGTAGACGGCGAGGAGCAGATCTTCGGTCCTATCGAAATACTGGTAGAAGTGTCGATCGGCGACCTTGGCTTCGCGACACAGACCGCGAACCGTCGCTGCTCGATAGCCAACGCTGCCGAACACCCGCAGTCCTGCGTCCAGCAGCTGCCTGCGGCGCCGCTCGTCGCGATCCTCAGCGCTCTCGCCGCCGTATGCCCGTCCGGACGTCTCCGAGTCCGTGGTCATGTCCTGCGCTCATCGAGTTCTTGTGTGAGACGGATGATGTCGGCGTCTCGACCCAGTAGCGCGTCGGAGACGGGGTTGACGATTCCCCTGAGAAGCGAAATCGGAATCCATCGTCCGGGTACCTGAATACGCGGTGCTCGACGCTCGATCCCCCGCACTACCCCACGCGCAAGCTTTTCGGTCGAGATGGGCCGCCGCAGTACCGTCGGGAATGCCTTGGCGACAAGCGCTGTCGCGATGTCGTCTCCACCGAACGCGACGTCGGCGATAGGCGTCGACACCCACCCCGGATAGAGAACTCCAGCCGTGGCATCGGTGCCCGCCAATTCGGTCCGCAGCGCTCGACCCAGCTGCTCGACAGCGGCTTTCGAGGCCGCATACGGCGCATTGGCGAGACCGTTGAGATACGCATACGTCGACGAGGTCAGCAGGATGTACCCACCGGATTCGACGATATGCGGCAGTGCGGCTCGGACCGTGTTCCACACCCCGAGGAGGTTGACGCCGATGACTCTTTCGAAAGTCCCGTCCTCCGCCGAACGAATGGTCGACGCCTTTGCGCCACTGGAGATCCCGGCATTCGCCAGCACGACGTCGAGACGACCGAAGGTCGACAGTGCAGTAGCAACTGCGGCATCCAACTGCTCACGCTGCGTTACGTCCGCGTAGGCGGTGGCCACTCGGTCGTTGCCAAGTGCCGCTGCTACCCCGTCGAGGTCGGACGAGTCGACATCGACCAGCACGAGAAATGCCCCGCGGCGATGAAGCGCTGCGGCCACTGCTGCGCCGATCCCCCCGGCCGCGCCAGTGATCAGAACGACCTGCCCGGAATGGTCTTTCATGCCGATACCTCGTCCTGTGCGGCCGCCCCCGTGGGTGCCATGTGAAGCGTGTGCGCGGTCGGTTGGAACCGCTTGGCCCAACGCCGAAACGTGAAGCTGAATCCCGGAAACATCGCCACGACGTGCCCGGACCGCGACTGGTACCAGCTGTGGCAGCCGCCGTCCTTCCACACAGTGCCCTCCATGTCGCGGTGAATCCTGTCGGTGTAGTCCTGTTCCGCAGCGGAGGTGACTTCTACCGCGACGGCACCGGCCTTCCGTACCGCGTCGACGGCTCGCACGATGTACTCCATCTGCGCCTCGATGAGGAAAATCGCGGACGTGTGCCCAATTCCGGTGTTCGGTCCAGTCACGATGAACAGATTGGGGAATCCTGGAACAGTCGTGCCCAGATAGGCCCGCGGGTAGGGGTTCCAGATGTCCGACAATGCGCGGCCATCGCGGCCGATCACCGGGTAGGAGATGACGCCGTCGGTGGCGTCGTATCCGGTGGACCACACAAGGAGATCGATGTCGAGGTGTTCGCCCGAGGTGGTGACGACACCTGTCTCGGTGATCTCGGCAATTCCGTCGTTCTTGTCGTGCAGGGTGACGTTCGGCGCGCCCAGCGACGGGTACAGCGTGTCGGACAGAATCACTCGCTTGCAGCCGATGAGGTAGTCGGGAGTGAGCTGCGCCCGCAGGTCCGCGTCGGGCACCTGAGTTGCCAAGTGTTTCAACGCAGCACGCTGGGCCACTGCCTTCAGGGCACGTCGTGAATACTTGAAGCCGATGATTCGAGTCTCGAGACTCCAGTAGATCGCCGAGCGCACGAGCCTCCGGATCGGTTCCACGCGCAGTAATCTGCGCTGCAGTGGGGTGAATTCGCGGTCGTTGCGCGGCATCACCCAGTGCGGTGTGCGCTGAAAGACGTGCAGGTGCTTCACGTCGGGTGCGATCGCGGGAATGACCTGTGCGGCGCTGGCCCCACTGCCGATGATCGCGACACGCTTTCCGGCGTGGTCGAAGTCCGTGTCCCAGTCGTTGGTGTGGAACTGAGTGCCCTGGAATCGCTCACGGCCGGGAAACGGTGGTACGACGGGAGTGCTGAGGGGGCCCGATGCGTTCACCACGAATTTCGCTGCGTAGTCACCGCGCGATGTCGTGATCTTCCAATGGTCTCCGGACCACTCGATTCTTTGAACGTTCGTGTCGGAATGCGTCCGCGCGGGCAGCCCGTTCGACTCGAGTACGTGGTCGGTGTAGCGCTCGAGCTCCTCCCGCTCGGCGAACATACGCGTCCATTCGAACGGCTCGGACGCTATCGAGTACAACGGGCTCTGCACGTCCACCGCTGCACCCGGATATCGATTCTGTCGCCACGTCCCCCCGAGAAACGATCGCCTCTCGAGGATGACCAGATCGTCGATGCCTCGATCGAGCAGCGCTTTCGCTGCGCACTGACCACCGAAGCCGCTCCCGATGATCACTACTGAATGTACGTGCATCCCTCGCCCCTCCCGGCACCACGCGACAACCGATGATGCGCGTCATCACATTTAAAGTGATGACGCGTGATTCCGCAATGGTCGACCGACTGACGACTGTCGCGCGACTGGGCCTTACGGTTCGGTTCCCCACGGTTCGGGGTCCCCGCGCTCGAAACGCCAGTCAGGCGCCTTCGGTCAGATCTCTGACCTCTGCGTACCGTTCCCGGATCGCGGGGGTGGGGTCCGCCTCGTACGTACGAGCAGGCGCCGACGCCCACTTCGGCGGCTCGGGTGTGCCTGCGAGTGCCCATGCTGCTTGTCGTGCGGCCCCGTCGGCGACGTATTCACCGGGCTCGGGGACGACGACGGGCACACCGAGGATCGCCGGGGCCAGCTCGCGCAGGGCCGCCGATTTCGCGCCGCCGCCGATCAGCAGCACACGCCGCGTCTCGACGCCCGCAGCACGAAGCGCATCGATTCCGTCGGCCAGTCCGCACAGGAGTCCTTCGATCGCTGCGCGCGCCAGATGGCCTGGCGTCGAATTACCCAGTCGCAGGCCGTGAATCGCGCCGGATGCGTCGGGTCGGTTGGGGGTGCGCTCGCCTTCGAGGTACGGAATGAGCACCAATCCCTCACTCGAAGTGGACAGCGCAAGGCGAGAGAGCTGATCATGGTCGACCCCCAGCAGCGAGGCCGTCGCATCGAGAACGCGCGCCGCATTCAACGTGCACACCAAAGGAAGCTGTCGACCTGTCGCGTCGGCGAAACCTGCGATGATTCCCGACGGGTCGGCTGCGGCGACGTCGGTGACCGCCGAGACAACACCCGAAGTGCCCACCGAGACAACGACATCACCCACACCCGCCGAGAGCCCGAGCGCCGCGGCGGCGTTGTCGCCGGTGCCAGGCCCGATCAGCGCGCCCGACGAGGTCTCCCCGATTCGGTCGAACGGCCCGACCACGCGCGGCAATCCGGGCGTCCGCCCACGCATCCCCAGCTCGAGAAGGTCGTTGCGATAGCTGTTCGTGCCGGCCGAGTAGTAGCCGGTTCCGCTGGCGTCCCCGCGGTCGGTGGCCAGGGAGTCCAGTCCAGACGCGCCCCCGAGCTGCCAACTGAGCCAGTCGTGCGGAAGACACACTGCGGCAGTCCGGTCGGCGTTGTCGGGCTCGTTGTCGGCTAGCCACCGCAGCTTGGACACGGTGATGGATGCAACGGGAACTACCCCAACCGCGTCCGCCCATGCCTGAGCACCCAACTCCGCGACCAGATCCGCACCGGACGACGCCGACCGGTTGTCGTTCCACAGCAAGGCCGGGCGCACGACCTCACCTTTGTCGTCGAGGCAGATCATGCCGTGCTGCTGTGCACCGACCGCGACTGCATCGACGTCGTCCAAGCCTCCAGCCTCTTCGATTGCTGTCTCGAGAGCGGCCTTCCAGACAGTGGGACCGATTTCGGTACCGTCCGGGTGCCTGGCGCGCCCCTTACGGACTACCTCACCCGAATCAGCATCGCGCACAAAGACTTTGCACGACTGGGTGGACGAGTCGATTCCCGCGACGAGCGCCAAGAGTTCAATCCTTTCGAGACTGTTCGTATCCCCTGCTCGACCCTACCGCCCCCATGCTCACCGGGGACCGACATCGACTCCAAGCGCGGTGCTCGAGCAGATGCTCACGGGTTCGCCGCAATACGGCAAGGCTCGGCTCGGTGGCCGATCCCGGCACATCTGGACTACTTTCTTGAGCTATGCGAGATTCAGAGGACCCCGACGCGTTCCGTCTCGCCGTAGCCAAGGAAGCGCTCGACCTGTTCGCCGCCAAGGGTTACGACGCCACCTCGGTCGACGACATCGCGGAGGCGTCGGGCATCTCGCGTCGTACGTTCTTTCGCCAGTTTCGCGGCAAGGACGACGTCATCTTCGCCGACCACGAGATTCTCCTCGCACACGCCGCCGAGTTCCTCGGCCGCGAGCACCCCGATCCCTGGATTGCCGTCTGCGATGCTGCGCAACTCGTGTTCGACCGGTTCTCGGGATGGAAGGAATATGCACGCCTCCGCTATCAGGTGGTGCACCTCAATCCGGCGCTTCGGGATCGTGAGATCGTCACGGTGTTCCGGTACGAACGCCTCTTCGTCGATTACCTTCGCGCCGCGGTCCCCGACCACTCTCCGCTCGAAACGATCCAGTTCTGTGCTTCGGTGACCGCAACCCACAACTACGTTCTACGACGCATGATCCGCGACGGGGTCGGTACCGCGCCCGAGGATCTACAGGCGGCATTGACGCAGCTCAGAGCCGGATTCGGTCGAGGCAAGGAAGACGTCGTCGTCGCGGTGTTTCCCCGGGGCTCCTCACGCCAGACCATCGCCGACGCCTTGGCCGAGCACCTGGAGTAGGCCCCCGTCGGGTCATCGCTTGAATGGACCTTCCACGCCATCTGACCGTATGAATGGACCATCCAAGCGATCACGACGAACGCAAGCTGGCACCGAGTGCCATCACACCTTGTTTTCGTCGGCAAGGCTCGCTATCCTGGAGGCATCCGTGGCACTGAGTGCCGCCCAGAATCACCGTCGATCCTGTAGGAGAGTCGCACCATGGCCGGAAATCCTGATTTCGACTTGTTCCAGTTGCCGGAGGAGCACAACGAGCTCCGCGCAGCCATCCGCGCGCTCGCCGAGAAGGAGATCGCGCCGCACGCAAAGGCCGTCGACGAGGATGCTCGCTTCCCCGACGAGGCGCTGACAGCCCTCAACAACTCGGGCTTCAACGCCATTCACGTTCCCGAGGAGTACGACGGCCAGGGTGCCGATTCGGTTGCGACCTGCATTGTGATCGAAGAGGTTGCGCGCGTCTGCGGCTCGTCTTCGCTCATCCCCGCGGTCAACAAGCTCGGCACCATGGGCCTGATCCTCAACGGCTCGGACGAGCTGAAGAAGCAGGTCCTCCCGTCGCTCGCGGGTGGCGCGATGGCGTCGTATGCATTGTCCGAGCGCGAAGCGGGCTCCGATGCCGCGAGCATGCGCACCCGCGCGAAGGCGGACGGTGACGATTGGATCCTCAACGGCTCCAAGTGTTGGATCACCAACGGCGGCAGGTCCGATTGGTACACGGTCATGGCCGTCACGGATCCCGACAAGGGCGCCAACGGCATCAGCTCGTTCGTCGTGCACAAGGACGACGAGGGATTCGTCGTCGGACCCAAGGAGAAGAAGCTCGGTATCAAGGGCTCCCCGACGGCCGAGCTGTACTTCGAGAACTGCAAGATCCCCGGCGACCGCATCATCGGTGCTCCTGGCACGGGCTTCAAGACCGCGCTGCAGACGCTCGACCACACCCGTCCCACCATCGGTGCACAGGCAGTGGGCCTCGCCCAGGGCGCGCTCGATGCCGCAATCGCATACACCAAGGACCGCAAGCAGTTCGGGCAGTCGATCTCCAGCTTCCAGGCCGTGCAGTTCATGTTGGCCGACATGGCGATGAAGGTCGAGGCTGCTCGCCTCATGGTCTACACCTCTGCTGCTCGCGCCGAGCGCGGAGAGAAGAACCTCGGATTCATCTCGGCTGCATCCAAGTGCTTCGCATCGGATGTGGCAATGGAGGTCACCACCGACGCCGTCCAGCTGTTCGGTGGCGCCGGTTACACCACCGACTTCCCGGTCGAGCGCATGATGCGCGACGCCAAGATCACCCAGATCTACGAGGGCACCAACCAGATTCAGCGCGTCGTGATGTCCCGGGCGCTGCTCAAATGAGCAACATCGAACTCGTAGGCGTCATCGGCGGTGGCACGATGGGCGCAGGGATAGCCGAGATTGCTGCACGTTCCGGCTCGTCCGTCATAGTCCTCGAAACCAGCCAGGCCGCCGCCGACGCAGCCGAGGCCCGTCTGGACAAGTCCTTCGCGCGTGCCGTCAAGTCCGGTCGAATCGAAGCCGATGCGGCCGAGAAGGCCCGTGCAGCAATCACGTTGACGCTCGACATCAACGATTTCGCGGACCGCGACCTCGTCGTCGAAGCAGCTCCGGAGATCGAGTCGCTGAAGCTGGACCTGTTCGGCAAGCTCGACGCGATCGTCAAGCCCGAGGGCATTCTGGCGACCAACACCTCGTCCATTCCGGTCATCAAGATGGCCAACGCAACGAAGCGCCCCGGCCAGGTCGTCGGCGTCCACTTCTTCAACCCGGTCCCGGTGTTACCGTTGGTGGAAATCGTCGTCAGCCTCGTCACCAGAGAGGAGACCGTCGCCGCGGTCACCGACTACGCTGGAAATACATTGGGCAAGAAGACTATCCGTTCGGGTGACCGTGCAGGCTTCATTGTCAACGCTCTGCTCATCCCGTACCTGGTGTCGGCAATTCGGATGTTCGAGTCCGGTTTCGCCAGCGCCGAGGACATCGACGAGGGCATGGTCAACGGCTGCGCCCACCCGATGGGGCCGTTGAAGCTCACCGACACCGTCGGGCTCGACGTCACCCTCGCCGTCGCCGAATCGCTGTACGCCGAGTTCGGTGAACCGCACTTCGCGCCGCCGCCCTTGCTTCGGCGCAAAGTCGACGCCGGCCAACTCGGCCGCAAGACAGGTCAGGGCTTCTACACGTACTGACCAACCAAGCACCTCGAATGGGCCGTAGCCGGTTGCTGCGGCCCATTCCTGTGTTCTGGTCCGCTCGCTCGGATGTCACCCTCACGCTGTCCATCCCTACGAATGGACCCTTCGAGCGGTTTGCGACGGACTCCTCCCGGGAAAGCAGCAGGGGTACAGAATCGAGACAACGGTTCGCATCCACCCCATGCAGGGAGACGCACCGAACATGACGGACCAATTCACCTTCACCAATCCTGTGACGCAGTATCGCCAGGAGGGCTACCCCGAGCAGCATCAGGATCCGCCAGGTCTTGCTGCCGAGCTGGAGCCTGCGGCCGATCACGGCGAACAGACCTACCGCGGCACCGACAGGCTCGTCGGGCGCAAAGCTCTTGTCACCGGAGCAGATTCGGGGATCGGGCGAGCAGCCGCAATCGCTTTGGCGCGTGAGGGCGCTGACGTCGTGCTGAATTACCTTCCGTCCGAGGAAAAGGACGCCCAGGAGGTTGCGGAGCTGATACGCGATGCAGGCCGCAAGGCGGTACTCGCGCCTGCCGACATCACCGACGAGCAGGCCGCGCGCGGGATAGTCCGCACCACCGTCGACGAGCTCGGTGGAATCGACCTACTGGTCACCGTCGCGGGCAAGCAACAGTTTGTCGAGGATTTGGCCGATCTCACCTCGGAGCAGTTCGACGCTACGTTCAAGACCAACGTCTACGCACTGTTCTGGACCATCCAGGAAGCCGTTCCGCACATGCCCCCCGGCTCGACAATCGTCAACACCAGCTCCATCCAGGCATACACTCCGTCACCCGGTCTGGTGGACTACGCGACGACGAAGATGGCCATCAACACCATGAGCAAAGCCCTCGCGCAGCAATTGGCGCCGAAGGGAATTCGCGTGAATGTCGTAGCGCCAGGTCCGTTCTGGACGCCGTTGCAGGCGTCGGGCGGCCAACCGACGTCAGCGCTTCCCGACTTCGGCAAGGAAACACCGATCGGACGCGCCGGACAACCAGCGGAACTTGCAGGTGCGTACGTCTACTTGTCCTCGGCCGAATCCGGGTACGTGACGGGCGAGACGCTCAACGTCAACGGCGGGATGCCGACGCCGTAGGCACTCCCGCGCCCGTGCGTGGGTAATTACCGCGGGCAGAAATTACCCACGCACGACAAGGGCCGAGGGTCGTGCGTGGGTAATTACGTCGGGCGGTAACTACGCACGCACGGGAGGCGAAGCCGCATCAATCCTTCGGTCCACCCGCGGCGTACACGACCTGACCGGAGATGAATCCCGCGCCTTCACTGACGAAGAAGGACGCCAGGTGCGCGATGTCGTCGGGATTTCCGACGCGATTGACCGGAATCTGTGACGCAGCAGCGGCTTTGAAATCCTCGAACGGAACGCCGACGCGCTCGGCTGTTGCTGCGGTCATCTCGGTTTCGATGAACCCCGGCGCGATGGCGTTGGCGGTGACGCCGAACTTGCCGAGCTCGATCGCGAGGGTCTTGGTGAATCCCTGCATGCCTGCCTTGGCGGCCGAGTAGTTGGCCTGACCGCGGTTGCCGAGTGCCGAGGTGCTCGACAGGTTGACGATGCGGCCCCACTTGGCGTCGATCATGTGCTTCTGGATCGCGCGGGTCATCAAGAACGATCCGCGCAGGTGAACCCCGAGCACGGAGTCCCAATCCTCGACGGTCATCTTGAACAGCAGGTTGTCGCGGGTGATACCTGCGTTGTTGATCAGCACGGTGGGAGCACCGAACTCGGTGGCGATGCGATCGACAGCCGTCTTCACGGACTCTTCGTCGGCGACGTTGGCACCGATGGCGACGGCCTGACCGCCCGCGGACTTGATGGCGTCGACGGTGTCGGAACACGCCGCTTCGTCGAGGTCGACGACGGCAACTCCGAATCCGTCCTTCGCCAAGCGTTTCGCCACAGCGGCTCCGATTCCTCGGGCGCTACCGGTCACTACGGCTGTCTTCACTGCATCACTCACTGGCTTCTCCTGAAGTTGCGAAACGATGGAACCTCTAGAACTGTTCTACCAACACCGAGCTACCGCTCAGTAGGCGGCCACTGCGCCGTCGAGCGCCTTCTGCATTCCCTGCGCGACCGTGCGCGTGATGTGCAGCGGTTTCTCGGGTAGATCGGTGATCGGCTCGTCGATGTAGACGCTCGCGCCTTTGAGTGTCTGTGGTGTCCCGTAGCTGAGCCCGATGCAGATCAACACGGGTTCGACGCCGAGAGCTCTGACGCGGGAGATGATGTGGCCGATGCCGCTGCCTACCTTTTGAACCTGTGTCGGATCCTCGAGGTTGCAGGTTCCTTCTGGAAACACGGCCAAGTTGTCCCCGCGCCTGACACGCTCGGCGCTCACATCCATCATTCTGTTGCCCGCCGCGCTGACCGCGCGCATGCCGTGGTTCTTGCCGCGGAAGACGGGGATGCCGCCCATCATGTCGATCCGCTTCCGCTGTTTCGGTTCCTGAAACAGCTCGTCCTTGGCGAGCACACGAGTCCTCCCGATGACGGGCCGCAGCGGACTCGCCCACGCGGTGGCTGCGACGGTGTACGGGTCGGTTTCCGACAGATGGTTGACGGCAATGATCAATCGCGTGTCGTCGTAGACAAGCCTGCGTAGCTCTTCCCGGGCAGTACCCGGATAGCTGAGCCGAGGCTTGAAGCGCCGGGCCAGCGTCGCGTACGCGAGCCTCGCCACCTGACGGTTCTGCTGATGGCGCAGGTAGAAGTCGTAGACGGTTTCGTCGTTCTCCAGAATTACTGCGGGTCGATCCATGAGATGCAGCTTAGCTACCCGAAGATCGGAAACCGCCGCTTCCTTGCGAGGGCATCCATCCCGCTCTGGATACGCTGACGAACCTCCTCGTATTTGGCCTCGACGTAGTCTTCGTCATCGCACAGTGCCGGGTCGTGGTCGACGGTGATCGGCGGCATGAACCGGGTCCTGATCTTGGCGGGCAGCGGAATCTGCGGCAACGCGGCGGGCGCGATGATCCACGGCAGCGACAGCGCGATCGGAAATACCTTGAGTCGCGCGATGCGGTCCAGCCTGAGCACGCGCGCCAGCGTGTCCCCTCGTACAAGGACCGGCATCGCATCGGCACCGCCGACGGTCGCCACGGGCACGATCGGAACTCCCATCCGAATGGCCATCTTCACGAAACCTGTTCGGCCGCCCAGAGTTGCGACATCGCGTTCGGTCCACGGCCGCAGCGAATCGACCTCGCCGCCCGGCCACACGATCACGTCGCGCCCCTCGGCCAGAGCAGTGGCCATCGAATCCGGAGCGGCCGGGAGCACGCCCATCGACCGGAACACCTTCCCGATGATCGGGAATGCCATCAGCGCATCGTGCGCGGTGCCGTGCAATGTGCGCTTCTCCCCGAAGTGACGCCACCACTGAGCACCGACGGTCCACGCGTCCCATACGAACGGCGCTCCGGTATGGACGCCGACCACCAGGACCGGCGCCTCGGGTATCTCGTCCCACCCGTCGATCTCCATTCGGAACCAACGGTCGGTGACGAACTTCCAGAAGCGCACCTGCCGGTCCATCGCGGCGGTGTTCTGGTCCCCTAGATCCCAGTCACCGGCGCGCTCGGCAACGAATTTCCCCATCCCCCCCTCGTGCTGCTCGCGACGATCCTTCATCTTCAATCGGGCGGCCGCGGCCTGTCGCTGAGCTTGATCGTGCAGTTCGATATTCCGGTGATCTGCATCACTCATACCTGGCACCGTACCCCAGAGGTCAAGCGCCTCGAGGTGAGTAGAGCTTCAGCGGGAACGACGCGCGCACGACGGCGCGCATCTCCTTCAACCCTCCGGTGATCGCGCCTGCAGCCCGCGCCTGAACCAGGACGTTTCCGAGCGCAGACCCCTCGATCGGACCCGCGACGACTGGAAGACCCGTCGCATCGGCAGTCAATTGACACAGCAGTTCGTTCTGCGATCCCCCGCCGACGATGTGGACGGTCTCGACGTCGATACCGGCCAGTCGACCCGCAACATCGACCGAGCGGGCATACGCCGCGGCCAGGCTGTCCACAATGCACCGAATGGTCTCCGCAGGTGTCGACGGGACAGTGACACCCGCGGTAGCGCACTCCTCGGCGATGCGCGACGCCATGTCCCCCGGCGGCAGAAAGACTGGAAGATCGGGATCGACGACGGCTCCGAGACCGGCGAGCGACGCCGCCTCCGCCAGAAGGTCGGTCAGCGACTGCGGCCTACCGTCACGTTCCCACTGCCGCAGCGATTCCTGCACGAGCCACATGCCCATGACGTTGCGCAACAACCGGACCGTGCCGTCGACGCCTGCTTCGTTGGTGAATCCGCCGTCTCTCGCAGCGTCCGACAGAACCGGGTCCGTGGTCTCCACGCCGACGAGAGACCATGTGCCGGAGACGATATAAGCGAAATTCGACGATTCGGCAGGTACCGCCACGATTGCCGACGCCGTGTCGTGCGTCCCGACGGCTACCACTGTCGTCTCGGTCCCGACCGTGTCGGCGACCTCGGCAGTGAGGGCGCCTATCGTCTCGCCCGGCGACATGAGTGCGGGCAACAGATCCGCCTTCAGACCCAACCTGCCAGCCGACGCCCGGTCCCATTCCCGTGTCCGTGGATCGAGAAGACCGGTCGTCGACGCGTTCGTCACCTCGCCGACGGCTACGCCGGTGAGCCAGTAGGCCAGCAGGTCCGGGATCATCAGCATGCGCTCGGCACCGCCCAGTCGGTCGGCGGTCTCTGCCAGCAGTTGATAGACAGTGTTGAACGGCAGTTGCGCAATTCCGTTGACGGAAAACAGATCCGCGTGATCACCGTCGGTCCTGGAGTCACGATAGTGGAACGGAATGCCCACAATCGCGCCGTCCGCACCCAGCAACGCGTAGTCCACTGCCCACGTGTCGATTCCGATCGACGTCAGCGTTTCACCGTCCAACTGCTGAACGAGCGCGCGCACACCGTCGAGAACGCCCTGATACAGATCGAGAATGTTCCAGTGCAACGATCCGTTCAACCGCACCGGCCGGTTCTCGAACCTGGCGATCTCGTCGAGACGAACCGTCCCGTCCTCGACGCGTCCGAGCATCACCCGCCCGCTCGACGCACCGAGGTCGACGGCTGCGAACGCGTCCATCAGCGCAGGAATGCGGCTGCAACGCCTGCATCCACCGGGATGTGGAGTCCGGTGGTGTGGGTGAGTTCGCCACCGGTCAGCGCGAACACAGCGTTTGCTACATGCTCGGGGAGAACTTCACGCTTGAGAAGCGTGCGCTGCGCGTAGTATTCGCCCAATTTCGCCTCTTCGACGCCATACACCGCCGCGCGCTTGGCACCCCAGCCGCCGGCGAAGATCCCCGATCCGCGAACGACTCCGTCCGGGTTGATTCCGTTGACACGGATGCCGTACTCGCCGAGTTCGGCGGCCAGCAACCGGACCTGGTGCGCCTGGTCCGCCTTGGTCGCGGAGTACGCAATGTTGTTGGGACCGGCGAACACCGAGTTCTTCGACGAGATGTAGACGATGTCTCCGCCGAGCCCCTGCTCGATCATGATGCGCGCGGCTTCACGTGAGACGAGGAACGAGCCGCGGGCCATGACGTCGTGCTGCAGATCCCAATCCCGCACCGTCGTCTCGAGGAGCGGCTTGGAGATCGACAGGCCTGCGTTGTTGACCACGAGGTCGACGCCGCCGAACGCCAACACCGCGGCGGCGAAACCGTCGGCGATCTGCCCTTCGTCGGTGACGTCCGCTGCGATACCCACTGCAACATCGGAGTTGCCGATCTCGGCCGCAGCAGCCGCAGCCTTCTCTGCGTCCAGATCTGCGATGACGACGCATGCGCCCTCCGCGGCCAGACGCGTCGCGATCGCCTTCCCGATTCCCGACGCCGCGCCGGTGACCAGTGCGACCCGTGTCGCCAGCGGCTTGGGCTTCGGCATCCGCGCCAGCTTGGCCTCCTCGAGTGCCCAGTACTCGATCCTGAACTTCTCACGCTCGTCGATCGGCGCGTACGTCGAGATTGCTTCAGCGCCCCGCATGACGTTGATCGCGTTGATGTAGAACTCACCAGCGACGCGCGCGGTCTGCTTGTTGGCACCGAACGAGAACATCCCGACGCCCGGCACGAGCACGATAGCCGGGTCGGCGCCGCGCATCGCAGGACTGTCCGCCTCGGCGTGCGCGTCGTAGTAGCGTGCGTAGTCCTCGCGATAAACCTGATGCAACTCCTTCAAACGCACCGATGCCTCCTCCACTGTCGCCGTCGGCGGCAGATCGAGAACCAGTGGCCGAACCTTGGTGCGGAGGAAGTGATCGGGGCAGGACGTTCCGAGTGCCGCAAGCCTCGGATGCTCCTCGGCAGCAAGGAAATCGAGTACGGCCGCACTGTCGTCGAAATGGCCGACCTGTGGACGATCGGTGGACGCGAGACCGCGGATCAGCGGGAACAACGAAGCTGCCCGTGCCCGACGGGATTGCTCGTCCAGTGCCTCGAACCCTGCGATAACTCCGCCGAAAGCATCGACCCGACCGTTGTCTGCGATGTACTGCTCGGCAGTCCGGATTATCTCGAGCGATCGCTGTTCGGACTCCTCGCTCGTCTCGCCCCACGCAGTGATGCCGTGACCACCGAGGATGCAGCCGATCGCCTGCGGGTTGTCCGCTGCGATGGCTGCGATGTCGAGGCCGAGCTGGAATCCGGGTCTGCGCCAGGGCACCCATACGACGCGATCACCGAAACACTTGCGCGTCAGCTCCTCGCCGTCGGCTGCCGTCGCGAAGGCGATACCGGAATCGGGGTGCAGGTGGTCTACGTGGTTCGCCTCGACGAGGCCGTGCATGGCCGTGTCGATCGACGGTGCTGCTCCGCCCTTACCGTGCAGGCAGTAGTCGAAGGCAGCGACCATCTCGTCTTCGCGCTCTACGCCGGGATACACACTCTTCAGCGCCAGTACTCGGTCGAGACGCAGTGCCGCAAGACCTTCGGGCTTCAAGGTACCGAGGTCGCCGCCGGAGCCCTTGACCCACAGCAGCTCGACGTCGTCACCGGTGACCGGATCGGTTTCGGTGCCCTTCGCCGAGGTGTTTCCGCCCGCGTAGTTGGTATTGCGCGCGTCGGCGCCCAATCGGTTGGACCGGGCGATCAAGTCGTCGATCGTCGTCACGTGAAATTCTCCCTGGATTCTGGACGCTTGCAGTTTTCAGACGCTTACGTACGAGATGCCGAGCAACTCTGCTGCGGCTTTGATGTCCTTGGCGCGGTGTCCTGTGCACAGCGCCCAGTGGTGACCGGTTCCGGTGGCACTCCACTCGTCGGTCCACTCACCTGGGTCCCGGCCGAAGTCGACTCGGGAGGTGGTGTTGCCGATCTGGAGGAGCGGCCCAGGAACCACCGTGCCCTCGGAGGTGATGAACGTGAACGAACCGTCGCGGTTCTGTCCGATCGAGAACGTGGTCACAGGTCCTGCTTCGACGTCGAATTCGACGCTGACGCCGTAACCGCGCTTGCCGTGGTACACACCCAGTCCACGCAGAAGCGGTGCACCCGATGATATCTGCAAGTGGGCAGGCCCGTCGTGACCCATTTCCACGACGCCGTCGCGGAAATTCAGAGCCTGCAGTTCGGTGAACGAGCCGCCGGCGCCGAGACGGTCGGCAATCAGCATCGCTACCGCAGTTCGGATGTCGTACTCACCCGCAAGCGGAATGCCTCGTCCGGTGAGCAGTGACGCGCCGAGAATCATTCCTGCGCCTAATCGTTCGTGAAGTTCGCCGCCCAGTCCGCGGTGGTAGTAAGCCATGGCATCGAGACCGAAGTCCTCGACCAGTCGATCCAGACCGACCGACACCTTGGCGCCCCAGGCGAAGTCCCCGGCGTCCACGGAGTCGTCGAGCGTGAAGATGCTTCTCGCTTGATCGAGGCGATCGGACACCTCCGCTTCGGTGACGTCGTCGACGCGCACACGTAGATCGTCGAATTCGAGGATCTCGACATGCGAGCCGAACTGCGAGGACAGCAACGTCACGTCGGTGGAGATATCGAGCATCCCCGGATACAAGTGGCCCATCAGTCCGAGCCGTGCATGACGGAGCGCCGCCCTCGCCGACGCCGCTCCCACCCACGCATCGATCCGTGACCACGCGTTCTCGTCACGCAGATACCCGGACACCGAGCGAAAGTCGATTCCACTTCGGCGGAACACGTTCGCGACCTCGGGAAGTGGGCATTGCCCGCAGTATGCGAGCCACTCCCCGGTTCCGGTGTTCGCGTGATCCATCGCCTCGGTCGGTTGAAGATCGATCAACAACACGGGCGCGTCGACGCGCTGCGCGATCGGCAACACCATCGATGACGTTAGATAGGTGGTGAGGAAGACGACGACTAGGTCGCAGTCGGCACGCCGCAAGTGCTCGGCCGCCGAGGCGGATTCGATCGGATCGGAGACGAATCCCGCATCGACCACGACGCAGTCCTGCTTCTCGAATCGTTCCGTGACGTATCGCGCCGACTCCTTCAGAGTCTCGAGGAGACCGGGGAACTGCGGCCAGTAGGCACCGAGGCCTCCTGACACCAATCCGAGTCTCGTCTTCCTCTGCATGTCAGGCTCCCCAACTGGCTTGTTGCCCGCCGATACGCTCGGATTCGATGCGCTGCATGTACCCGGACCGCGCGAAGGCCGCGACGGGATCGCGGCCCAGTCCCTTGGATTCTCTTAGATCACCGAGCAGTCCACGGACATCGGTGTTGTAGGCATCCATCAACACCGCGTGGGCGCCGAGGATGTCGCCGCCGCGCTGAGCCTCGTCGAGAGCCTGTGCGTCGACGAGCAAGGCCTTGGCCGTGGCTTCCTGGACGTTCATGATCGAGCGAATCTGACCGGGAATCTTCGGTTCGATGTTGTGGCACTGATCGAGCATGAAGTTGATTCCGGACTCCGGCAGATGAGCACCGGCGGAGACGATCTCGTTCATGATGCGGAAGAGCTGGAACGGGTCGGCCGCACCGACGATCAAGTCGTCGTCGGCGTAGTTGCGTGAATTGAAGTCGAAGGCGCCCAACTTGTTCTGACGAATGAGCTGAGTGACGATGAACTCGATGTTGGTACCAGGTGCGTGGTGGCCGGTATCGAGAACTACCTGCGCCTTGTCCCCGAGTGCAAGGCAATGCAGCAGGGAGGTTCCCCAGTCCGGGATGTCGGTGGTGTAGAAGTACGGCTCGAAGAATTTGTACTCGATGAGCAGACGGTGGTCGTCGTCCAGACCCGCGTAGATCTCCTGCAGAGACTCGGCCAGCCGATCCTGCCGTGCACGGATCGAATCCTGGCCGGCATAGTTGGTGCCGTCCGGAAGCCAGAGCTTGAGCATCTTCGATCCGGTCGCCCGCATCACGTCGATGCATTCGAGATGATGCGCAACAGCTTTCGCACGAATCCTCGGATCGGCGTTGGTGAGCGAACCGAGCTTGTAGTCGTCGTCCTGGAACACGTTGGAGTTGACGGCACCGAGAGCGACTCCGTTGTCGGATGCGAAAGCGGCCAACTTGCCGAAGTCGTCGACGTAGTCCCATGGGATGTGGAGCGACACTCGCGGAGCGGCCCCGGTGACGCGGTTGACCTCGGCGGCGTCGGCGACCTTCTCGAACGGGGTCCGCGGAACGCCGGCGGTGCTGAACACCTTGAACCGGGTGCCCGAGTTCCCGTACGCCCAGCTCGGCACCTCGATTCCGAAGTCGGCGAGCGCCGAGATGTCCTGTACTGCAGCGGTCATGATGGGTTCCTTAGCTGGCTCTCGAGGTGGAAGAGTTCGGACAGGAGCACGAACCCTTCGTCCGGGGTGGCAGAGCCGAGACCCGTGAAGAACGGGGCCATCTCGGCCTGCCACCGCGCGTTGACGTCGGTACTGCTCATCGCCTTCTGCGCCGCGTCCAGATCGTCACTTTCGACGTAGCCGACTATCAGACCGTCGTCGCGGATGTGCAGAGAATAGTTGTTCCAGCCGTTGGCTTTCAGTGCCTGAAGCATCTCGGGCCACACCTGCGCGTGGCGTCGGGAATACTCGGGAACGGCCTCGGGCCGAAGCTGAAGGGTGAAGCAGTACCGATTCACTAGAAGTTGTACTGATCGATATTGGCGGCGTCGAACACGGTCGGCGGTCCGAGCACCAGTTCTCCGTCGGCGCCGATGGTGTACTCGCCCAGCTCGCCTGCGGTGAAGGTTTCGCCTTCGGCTCCGGTGATCTGTCCCGACGCCAGTGCCGCACCTGCGTAGGCGGCGAGGTATCCGATGTCGGTGGGGTCCCAAAGTGCGAACTGCTTCACGGTGCCGTTCTTGACGTATTCACGCATCTGGTTCGGGGTTCCGAGACCGGTGAGAACGACGTTGTCCTTGTAGTTCGACGACGAGATGTACCGTGCCGCAGCGGAAATTCCGACGGTCGTCGGTGAGACGATAGCCTTCAGATCCGGGTAGGTCTGCAGCAGACCCTGGGTCTCCTGGAACGACTTCTGATCGTCGTCGTTGCCGTAGACGGTGGCGACGAGTTCGATGTTCGCGTAGTCGGGGTTGGAAGCGAGCTGCTCCTTCAGCACCTCGATCCAAGCGTTCTGGTTGGTCGCGTTCGGGGTGGCGGACAGGATGGCAATTTTGCCGGTGCCGCCGATCTGATCGCTCGTCATCTTGGCGAGTGCTTCGCCGACGCCCTCGGTGGTGGCCTGGTTGATGAACAGGTCACGGCAGTCCTTGGACGCGTCCGAGTCGAACGTGACGACCTTGATGCCTGCATCGCGTGCCTGGTTGAGCGACGGGCACACAGCGTTCGGATCGTTGGCGGCGATGCCGATGACATCCTGGTTCTGTTGGATCAGCGTGTTGATGTAGGAGACCTGCGACGACGCACTCGCGTCGTTGGGGCCGACGAGCTTGTATTCGCCGCCGATCTCGCCGACAGCGGTCTCACCGCCCGCGACCTCGATGTCGGAGTACGGGTTGTTGAGCTGCTTGGGCAGGAAGGCGATCTTCAGCCCCTCGGTGATCGGGGCGTCGGGATTCGCGGTTCCGGTGACGCGGCTGCCGCTGTCGGAGGATTCGGACGCCGAGTCCTGCGTGGTTCCGCCGCACGCGGTCAGCACCAGAGACAGTGCTGCGACGCCTGCCAGCGGCGCGAGGCGCCGGGAGAGCTTGGTCATGAAAGATCCTTTCGGTAGGCCCTATGTGAACGGAAATGCATAGCAGACTAGGTATTTCCGTTCACATACGGTTGATGGCTTTTCGACGCTGAGCGGAAGTTCGGACGGTCTTCAGGATGTTGGGCAGGAGCACGGCGACGATGAGCAGGACTCCGGTGACGACGGTGAGCGCTTCGTTGGAGATGTCTTCGAGACGAAGAGCGTTCTGCAGTGCGGCAAGCAGAACCACGGCAGCCAGCACGCCGAGGAGCCGGCCCTTACCGCCGAAGATGGACACGCCGCCGAGCAGAACTGCTGCGACGACGGATAATTCGAGACCCGAACCGTTGTCGGCGCGCGCACTCGAGTAACGCAGGCTCCACAGGACACCCGCGAGAGCCGCGACGGCGCCTGCAACCACGTAGAGCCAGAACTTGATGCGGTTTCCGTCGATGCCGGCGAACTTCGCTGCAGTTGCACTGGCGCCGGTGGCATAGATGTTGCGCCCCAAGGCCGTCGACTGCAGCAGAACTCCGAAGATCACCGCAAGTATCACCAACGGTATCGCAAGATTGGGAATCGGAGTGTCGCCGACCGTGCCGGTGACCCACGAGGTGTACGCGCGAGGGAAGTTGGACACCGCTTGATCACCGAGCAGCACGAACGCTAGCCCGCGGAACAGCGCGAGCGTTCCGATCGTCACTGCGAGAGAGGGTAATCCGAGTCCGGCGATGAGAAAACCGTTGAGCGCACCGAGCACCGCACCGAGCAGGATGCACATCGGGACGATCATCTCGATGGTGAACCCGTTGTTCCACATCCAGCCCATGGCCGCGCCGCTCAACCCGAGCGTGCTGGCCACCGAAAGGTCGATCTCCCCGGTCACGATGATCAGTGTCATCGGCAGGGCGATCAGAAAGATCGGCGCAAGATCGAGCACGAGAAACGTGAAGTTGGTGCTACTCCCGAAGTCGGGGTTGGTGACCGAGGCACCGATCAGCACGAGCACGGTCAGCGTGATGATCGCGGTGTCCCAGTTGGCGAGAAGCTCTCGCCACCGGCTGCCGGTCCCAGGCGTCGGCGGTGCCGGCGTCGGGCGTGTGGCGAGATCACTCGACATGAGCGCTCCTCTTTCGAAGTTGCTGCGCGGCACGCACTGCCGCGATTCGGTCCGCCGCGATGGCGATGAGAATGAGCGCACCCACGATGGCCTGCTGCCAGAACTGGTTGATCTGTAGCACCGGCAGTGCACTGTTGATCGTCGTCAGCAGCAGTGCGCCGAGGGCTGCGCCCCAAATGGTCCCGATCCCGCCGACCACAGCCACTCCACCGACGACACAGGCGGCGATGACGTTGAGTTCGTAGCCGGTTCCGGCTGCGGCGTCGACAGTTCCAAAGCGTGCGGCGAACATGACACCCGCAATTCCGGCCATGGCACCGGAGAACGCGAACGCGGCGAGAGTGCGCTTGCCGACCGATATTCCGGCGAGCTCGGCGGCATGCCCGTTGGATCCGATCGCGTACAGATCTCGGCCGCTCCGGTAGCGGCCGAGGTAGACGCCGGTGACGGCGATCGCCACGAGGGCGACGAGCACCAGGATCGGCACGCCGAGAACGCTTGCCGTGCCTAGATCGAGGAACGACGCGGGCATCTCGTCGGCGGTGATCTGTTCGCCGCCCGCCCAGAAGTACGCGACGCCGCGGAAGATGTACATGGTGCCGAGCGTCACCACGAGCGCGGGGACTCCGCCGAATCGAACCAGTACGGCATTGACGACTCCGCACACCGCACCGACCGCAACGCCTGCGAGTATCCCCACCACGATGGGCAGGTCGGGCGAGCTGTGCATCAGCGAACCCGCCGCGAACGCGGACAGGCCGAGGATCGAGCCGACCGAGAGGTCGATGTTCTTGGTGATCATCACGACGGTCTGGCCGACGACCAGAACTGCGACGATGGACGCCGCGAGCAGCAGGTCGCGGATGCTCTGGGAGGACAGGAACGAGGAATTCTTCGCGGTGGTCACCGCGACGAGCACGACGAGCGCGGCGAGTATGCCGAGCGAGCGCATTCGAAGAATCTTCTCGACGAGTGAGCGCCCGGTGTCCACCGGCTTCAACGGCCCGGCGGGGGCGTGTACGTCAGTCACATTCCCTGGTCGTTCCGCAGGCTCCACTCCTGTGACACTCATGCGGCTGCCCCCGAGTCCGTCGATCCCATGGCTGCGAACATCACCGATTCCTCGGTGGCGTGGGCGCGGTCGATCTCCGCGGCGATACGTCCTTCGCGCATGACGAGCACGCGGTCGGCCATCCCCAGAACCTCGGGCAGCTCGGATGAGATCATCACGATGGCCACTCCCTCACTCGCGAGAGTGGAAATGATCTTGTGCACTTCGGCTTTCGTCCCTACGTCGATGCCGCGGGTCGGTTCGTCGACGACGAGGACCGTCGGATCGGTGGCAAGCCACTTGGCCAGAACCACCTTCTGCTGGTTACCGCCGGACAGCGTTCCGACAGGATCGGTGATGCGCGCGAACTTCGTCTGAAGTTTCTTCGTCCACTCGTACGCGGAGCGACGCTCACGTCCACCGACGAGAAAACCGAAGCGCGCCAACGCCGCCGAGCGCGTCAGCGTCGCGTTGCGTTCGATGGACATCTCGGGAATGAGGCCCTGCTGACGCCTGTCCTCGGGAACGAGCGCGATGCCGGCGCGCATCGCAGCTTTGGGTTTACCTGCTTTCAGCACTTTGCCCCGGATTCGGACCTCGCCGGAGTCACGAGGATCGACGCCGAACACAGCCTGCATCACCTCGGACCGTCCGGCTCCGACCAGTCCGGCCAACGCGACGATCTCGCCGGCGCGGACCGAGAAGCTGACATCGGTGAACACTCCGGCGCGGGACAAGCCGTCGACCTCGAGGACTACGGCACCCGGCTCGACGTCGATCTTCGGGAACAATGCCCCGAGCTCGCGGCCGACCATCGCCTTGACGAGGTCGTCGACCGTCAGACCTGTCAGTTCACGCGTCGAGATGTGTCTTCCGTCCCGCATGACCGTGACGCGCTGACACAAGGCGAAGATCTCCTCGAAGCGGTGCGAGATGAACAGCACCGCGGCGCCGTCGGCACACAGGGAACGTGCGACCTTGAACAGTCGCTCGACCTCGTTGCCGGACAGTGCAGCCGTCGGCTCGTCCATGACGATGACCGACGCCTCGGTGGAGAGGGCCTTGGCGATTTCGACGAGCTGCTGATCGGCGATGGACAATCCGCTCGCGAGCCGCTCCGGATCCATGGGAACTCCGAGTCGCGCGAACAACGTGTCTGCCGACGCGTTCATTGCGGCCCGGTCGATCATTCCGCCGCGGCCCTTCGGCTGCGCGCCGATGTAGATGTTCTCGGCGATGGACAGGTCGGGAAAGAGTGTCGGCTCCTGATAGATGACCGCGATGCCCTTGGCCTTCGCCTCGGCGGGCGACCCGAGCGTGACGTCCTCACCGCGTACGACGAGGGTGCCTGTGTCGGGGTGTGCACCCCGCCAGCATCTTGACGATCGTCGATTTACCCGCGCCGTTCTCGCCCACCAAGGCATGCGCTTCGCCCGGGTACAGGGGGAACGACACCCCGGCCACGGCGGACACTGCGCCGAAGGATTTGGTCACGTTCCGAACCTCCAACAATGGAGTGGACTCCGTGCCACCCCCGCCGGGTGTCGTCGAGACGCTCATCAAAGGACCTCCCGGTCGGATCGAACTCGCCTCGATTGAAACGGTTCATTTTGTCCCTAAAAGCTAGAAGTGACAGGGGACACAAGTCAACCCCGTGACTCACATCACCCACCTGCGTTATCGAATCGTTATCCAGACGAGTTCGCCCGCCGATTGGCGCTGACCGACCGCGGCGTGGTCGACAGACTGCACGAACGGTCATACTCGGGCACCCGACACGCTGCACGGGTAGGCATCCAGTCCGCGCCGGTTGCGCATCGCGCACTGAACCGATTCAATAAAGTAGATCGCCTAGAAGCCGCGGTGGCATACTTCTTTCGGGGTGAGCGAGGACGAGGGGAGGGCGTGCAGCGATGGCAGCAAGCATGCGTGAGGTCGCGGCCCTGGCGGGTGTGTCCATGGGCACGATCAGCAATGTCCTCAACCGGCCCGACATGGTCTCCGAAGCAACGAGAGAACGCGTCGAAGCCGCGATCGCCCAGCTCGGATTCGTTCGAAACGACGCGGCCCGCCAACTGCGTGCAGGCCAATCCCGAATGCTTGCCGTTGTCGTCCTCGATGCGAGGAACCCGTTCTTCCTCGACGTCGCGGCAGGTGCGGAGTCCGTCGCGGACGCACACGACCTGCTGATGGTTCTCGTCGGCAGCGGCGAATCCGAGGAGCGAGAGAACCGTCAACTCCGATTGCTGATGGAACAACGAGTACAGGGAATTCTGCTCAGTCCCGTGGGCGAGAACATTCCCATGCTCGACAAGCTGGACCGTCAGGGCACACCGGTGGTGCTGCTCGATCGCGGATCGCGCACACCCGGCCGATCCTCGGTCGCCGTCGACGACATCGGTGGAGGGCGGCTCGCAGCCCGTCACCTGATGGATCTCGGGCACCGCAATCTCGTGTACGTCGGCGGCCCCGAAAGCATCCGTCAGGTCCGCGATCGGCGCGCGGGCGCACTCGACGCCGTCGCCGAGTCGGCGAGCACACGAATGTCGACGATCTGGTCGGAGTCGCTCACCATCGAGGCAGGCGCGAAAGCCGCAGGCCGTATCCTCGACATGTCCGACCAGCCCCCGACCGGCGCAGTGTGCGCCAATGATCTTCTGGCCCTTGGCGTTTTGCAGGAGTACATTCAGCGCGGACTGCGGGTGCCCGATGATCTCGCCATCGTGGGATACGACGACATCGATTACGCAGCCGGCGCGGCGGTTCCGCTCACCTCGGTGGCGCAGCCGAGAGCCGAGCTCGGCCACGCGGCCGCAGAATTACTGCTGGAACAGGTGAACAATCAGAGCGGCAACGAGTTCCGTCAGCTGACGTTCACCCCGTCACTCGTCGTACGTGGGTCGACCGATCACGGCTGGAGAGGCGCGAGCGCGTAGAACCCTTCGATGTGTTCGCGCACGAGTGTGGCAGCGCGGACGCCTTGGCCGGCGCGAACGGCGTCGACGATTCCGCGATGCTCACACCTCAGGTTGACCGCGACCACATCCCAATCATCGAGTGCAGGTACCGCTTCCATCACATATCCGTGTATCGCGTCACGGAGCGAGGTCATCATTGCCTCGACGAGGACGTTTCCCGCAAGACCGGCGAGCCGCACGTGCAGTTCGGCGTCGAGACGGTGGAACTGCTCGGGCGGCAAGCCGAGATCATCCATCCGATCGAGCAACGCATCGACGGCAGTGAGATCGGCCGAACGGCCCGCGGCCTCGGCTAACGCCCAGGATTCCAGCAGAACACGGGTCTGCACCACGTCGGGAATCGGTAAGAACCGGGTCGCCATGTGCAGGCGCAAGGCGGATCCGATCGACGTCGCTGGGTCGGCCATGACGTATGCGCCTGCATCCGGGCCCGAGCCGACCGCAGTCCGCACCACTCCCATCGCCTCCAGCACCCTGATTGCCTCACGGATGGAGGAGCGGCCGACACCCAGTTCCTCCGCCAGCGCGCGCTCGGACGGCAAACGGTCGCCTACGCCAATTTTTCCCGAGGCCAGGTCCTGCTCGATCCGGCTCAGAACCACCTCGTGCGCGCGCATCGCATCAGCGTAGAGGAGGCCCACCACGCCGGTTCGCCGTCGCGACGTCAATTGTGTGAATAAGTCTGTGGCGGGTATCTCCGCATCGTAGTAACCACGAAGGGACGCGATCATGGCAGAGAAGAAGAAGAACGCGCCGGGCCCGCGCTGGATCAAGACGGCCCAGAACCGCACAGCAGTCGTCATGTTGATGTCGGGAATCGTTGCAGCAGGTCTGTTCATCACCGCCCTCGCAGGCGGATTCGAAGGTTGGGTGTGGATCGCCGCTGCAGCGACGATCATTCTGTTGGGCGGTGGCTTCTTCTTCCTGCGTGCAGGAGCGCTCCGTGCCGTGGAACCGCAGCCGATCGTCTACCACCCCGACTCGCCCGATGTCGTCCTCGACGTCGACCGCGAGACCGGGGACCGCACGCTCCACCGGGATTGAGGACATGAGCCCCAGCGCGGAAGGACTGCTCGAGGTCGCGCTCGACCAAGCGCGTCTCGGTGCAGAAGAGGGTGGCATACCCATCGGTGCCGCGCTGTTCAGGTCGGACGGCTCTCTGCTCGGTGCGGGCCGCAACCGCCGGATTCAATTCGGCGACCCCTCCGCACACGGCGAAACCGACGCCTTCCGCGCCGCGGGCCGCCAGCGCGACTATCGATCCACGATCATGGTCACTACGTTGTCGCCGTGCTGGTACTGCAGTGGATTGGTACGCCAGTTCAACATCGGCGGCTTGATCGTGGGTGAGAACGTGACGTTCGACGGCGGCCACGAGTGGCTGCGCGAACACCGCGTCGACGTCACGGTTCTCCGAAATCAGGACTGCATCGACCTGATGACGGACTTCATCGCCCGCGAGCCGGAGGTGTGGAACGAGGACATCGGTTACTGACGACCCGCCGATACCTTCATCCGCACGTTCCCGAGGATGCGCCCGGAAATCAGAACTCCGAGCCTTCTGGTTGCCATTCGCGTGCTGATCGACGAGACCCAGTTGGCAACGCCGGATACGACGCTGGGCGGCGGACTCTTGCGATCCAACGCCGAGAACGACGCCGCGACAACCTGTTCGGCAGTCTGCATTCGCCCGACAGCCGCGTCCTCGGTGCCCACCACGTCGAAGAACTCCGTCTTCGTCGGGCCGGGGCATACTGCGAGAACGGTCAGCTCGGTGCCGCGCGCTTCGAACCACAGCGCTTCGGTGAAGTTCAGCACGAAGGCCTTGGTCGCGCCGTAGACGGCCATCCCCGGCGTCGGCTGGAATGCGGCAGTGCTGGCAATATTGACCAGCGCGCCGTGTCCCGCGAGAAGATCGGGCATGAAGGCGCGCGAAATCTCAGCCAGCGAGCCGACATTGAGCTGAATCTCGCCGATCATGCGCGTCGGGTCGGCTTCCGAGAACGCACCATGGGACCCGTAGCCTGCATTGTTGACGACGGAACCGACGGTGATCCCTCGGTCGTCGAGATCGGCTTTCAATCGAGCGCCGACGCCGGGAACGGACAAATCTTCCGGGAGGACGGTCACCTCGACCGAGTGCGTCGACCGTATCTCTGCCGCAAGCGTTTCCAGCCTGTCGGCTCGCCGGGCGACGAGAACCAGATTCGCGCCCCGCGCGGCAAATCGGCGGGCGAATTCGACGCCGAGCCCTGCGCTGGCTCCGGTGACGAGAACGGTTGTGTTTCGAACTTCCAGCGCCATGATGACTCCTCGATCGACTTGGGTAGTCACGAATGTAGGCAGTGACACCATAGTTGTCAATGACAACATTGCGATACGCTCCTCGCATGCCCGTCGACGAACAGCCGTACCACCACGGCAACCTGCGTCAGGTCCTGCTCGAGCAGGCCGAATCGATGTTGACGGACGTCGGGGCGGACGGCCTGTCTCTCCGTCAGCTCGCCCGTCAGGCAGGCGTCAGTCATGCCGCGCCCAGCCGTCACTTTCGCGACAAACAGGCCCTCCTCGACGCGTTGGCGGAATCCGGTTTCCTGAAGATGACCTCGGCGATGACACGGGCCGTCACCGAACCTGCAGCACCACGGCGTCGCCTCGCCGCGTTGGCCGAGGCGTACGTTCGGTTCGCGCTCGACCATCGCGAACTTCTGTCCCTGATGTACAGCACCAAGCACGCCCCCGGAGCGACGGAACAGCTCCTCACCGCAGGGCAGTCCGCCATGGACCTGACGGTATCGGTGATCACCGACGCGCAAGCCGCAGGCGAGATCTCCACGGGCGATCCGTCAACCATTGCACTGGTTGCCTTTTCGACCTTCCACGGAATCGCGACGTTGGCCGCCGGACAGATGCTCGACGGCGCGTCCGTGGACGACGTCGTCGCCGCCGCGTCGGACCTCCTGTGGGCCGGACTTACGTCGTAGCCGCGACGAGATCAGTTGGGCTTGTCTTAACATTCGAACATGCAGTGGTGTACTGTTCAACAAACAGAGTGACACAGCACACATGACGGCCGCACACCGACCCGTCCCGAACGTGGAAGGACACACCCATATGTCCGCATCCAGCTCAGCCGCATCCAACCCGCCCGAGCTCACCCCAGCGCTGGCGAAGCGGGTTCATCGGCATCATGTCGTCATCATCGGCTCCGGGTTCGGTGGGCTGTTCGCGGCCAAACAGCTGCGCAAGGCCAACGTCGACGTCACTCTGATCGCGAAGACCACCCACCACCTGTTCCAACCGTTGCTGTACCAGGTGGCCACCGGCATCCTCTCCGAAGGAGAAATCGCGCCCTCGACGCGCATGATCCTCAAGGACCAGGACAACGCGTCGGTCATCCTCGGTGACGTGAACTCCATCGACTTGGAGTCCAAGACCGTCACCTCCCAGTTCCTCGAACGAGTCACCGAGACCGGCTACGACAGCCTCATCGTCGCGGCAGGCGCAGGCCAGTCGTACTTCGGCAACGACCACTTCGCCGAATACGCACCGGGCATGAAAACCATCGACGACGCCCTCGAACTACGCGGCCGCATCATCGGTGCGTTCGATCAGGCCGAACTCGCCACCGACCAGGCCGAAGTAGAGCGTCTACTCACCTTCGTCGTCGTCGGCGCAGGACCCACCGGCGTCGAAATGGCCGGTCAGATCGCCGAACTCGCAAACAAGACACTCGACGGCGCCTTCCGCCACATCGACAGTCGCAGCGCCAAGATCATCCTCCTCGACGCCGCACCCAAGGTGCTGCCGCCCTTCGCCGACTCCCTCGGCCAGGCCGCAGCCAAGCGCCTGACGAAGATGGGCGTCGACATCCAGCTCGGCGCGATGGTCACCGACCTCGACGCCGACGGGCTGACCGTCAAGGATTCCGATGGAACCATCCGCCGCATCGCCTCCCGCACCAAGGTTTGGTCCGCAGGTGTAGCCGCGAGCCCACTCGGCAAGACCCTCGCCGAGCAGTCCGGCGCCGAGATCGACCGCGCCGGGCGCGTGCTCGTCGAAAAAGATCTTTCACTCCCAGGACATCCCGAGGTGTTCGTCGTCGGCGACATGATGTCCCTCGACAAGCTTCCTGGTGTCGCTCAGGTCGCGATCCAGGGTGGCCGCTACGCGGCACGCGTCATCTCCGACGGCGTCGAAGCGGTGCGTGCGGGCAAGAGCGTGCCCGAACGCACACCGTTCAAGTACTTCGACAAGGGCTCGATGGCCACGGTCTCGCGGTTCTCCGCCGTCGCCCAGGTCGGGCCGGTCAAGATCACCGGCTTCATCGCCTGGGTCATGTGGCTGCTGGTGCACCTGCTCTACATCGTCGGCTTCCGCAGCCGGCTCACCACCGTGATCTCCTGGCTGACCGCGTTCTTCTCACGAAGCCGCGGCCAACTCGCCATCACCGAGCAACAAGTCGACGCGCGTCGAGCAATGGTCTATTTCACGGCAGAACCCGTCGCGGCGCCCGACGTCACTGCACCGGAACCAGAATCCGCCACGCGCCCACTGCAAGAGAGCCGAGCGTAACGAGCAAGAACAGGCCGACCCAGACAATGCCGGGCAGAAACGTCAGACGAGCCAACTGATCGGCGTCGGAGTCGCGTGCCCGTCCCATACTGCGTGAACGCTGCAGTTCGAGGACGGGACGCGGGCCTGCGATCAGCAGAAAGAACGTCAGGAAATACGCGGCGGCGACCTGCTGCTCGCCGGTTCCCCACCAGGAGACCACGAAGAGCGCGGCACCGACGGTGACCAGGGACAACAGGCCGTAGATATTTCGAATCATCAGCAGCATCAACGCAATCGACACAATCCCGATCCACAGCACCGCTGATGCGTGCTGCGTACCGAGCACCAGCGCCGCACCCAGGCCCAGCAGCGACGGCCCGACGTACCCGGCGAACGTCATCGCGATGACGCCCAGTCCCGTCGGCTTGCCCTTGGAGATTGCGACGCCCGAGGTGTCCGAGTGCAGCCGCAGGCCCATCAGTTGCCGACCGGTGATCAGCGCGACGAACAGGTGCGCGCCCTCGTGTGCGATCGTCACGACGTTGCGCGCGATCCTCCACGTCTGCGGAATCAGCACGATCGCCAACGCCACCAGAGCTGCTACTTGGACGATCCAGACGGGCGGATCAGGACTGACCGCGGAAATGCGGTCCCAGAATTCGGTCACTCCTCATTATGCGTGAGGCGGCTCCGCCGCCAGTGGCGCGGTTAAGTGCCGCCCGGGGCAGTTAACCGTGCCACTACTGCAACGCCGCCTACACCGGCCTCAGGAGCGACCTGCGCCGCGGCGGGAGTGGTTCTGGCGTCTTGTCCGCCAGCAGCCTCAGTGCACGCCTGATCTCGAGCCTGGTCTGCGACGGCTCGATGACCGCGTCGATGTATCCACGCTCGGCCGCGGTGTACGGCGTTGCGACGAACTCGTTGTAGAAGTCGATGAACTCCTGGCGCACCCGAGGCCCGTCCTCGCCTGCAGCCGCGATTTCACGACGCCTGAGCAATCCGACGGCTCCCTCGGCGCCCATGACCGCGATGCGCGCGGTCGGCCACGCGAAGTTGAGATCTGCACCGAGATTCTTCGAACCCATCACCGCGTAGCCGCCACCGTAGGCCTTGCGTATCACCACGGTCACCTTGGGAACTGTCGATTCGATCACCGCTGCAAGAAGTTTCGCGCCGCGGTAGATCACTCCCGCCCGCTCCTGTTCCAGGCCGGGGAGGTAACCGGGAATGTCTACGAGAAAGACGATCGGGATGGCATAGGCGTCGCAGATGTAGATGAACCGCGCGGCCTTCTCCGAACTCGCGATGTCCAGAGCGCCGGAAAGATACGTCGGTTGATTCGCGACGACACCGACGGTCCGGCCGTCGACCCGGGTGAATGCGGTGATCACGTTGGGCGCATACAACGCGCCGATCTCGTGAAATTCGCCGTCGTCGAACACCTTCATCATGATGTCGTGCATGTCGTACGCGGTGTTGTCCGAGTCGGGAAGGAACGAATCGAGACTCATGTCCGTGTCCGTCACCGTCGGTTCGAGACCCGGATTAACCAGCGGTGCGGTCTCGTGGCAATTGCTGGGCAGGTAACCCAGCAACGTCTTGACCCAGGCGAACGCGTCCGGTTCGGAATCGGCGACGTGATGCACCGTTCCGTAGCTTGCCTGTTGCTTCGCTCCGCCAAGATCCTCTGCCGAGATATCCTCGCCAGTAACGGCTTTCAAAATGTCCGGTCCGGTGACGAACATGTACGCCTGATCCTGAACCGCGACGATGAAGTCGGTGCACGCAGGCGAATACGCCGCGCCGCCGGCACATTTGCCGAGCATGATGGAAATCTGCGGGGCAAGCCCGGACAGCAGGCGCTGACGGCGACCGATCTCCGAATAGAACGCCAGGGACGTCACCGCGTCCTGGACTCGGGCACCGCCCGAATCGTTGATGCCGATGATCGGACACGCCGTCTTCGCTGCCAGTTCCATCATCGCAACGACTTTGCGCCCGAACATCTCTCCGAGCGAGCCACCGAACACGGTGTTGTCGTGCGAGTACACCACCACTGGCCTGCCGGCGACGGTGCCGCGGCCGGTGACGACACCGTCACCGTACGGATTGGCGTCGCTACCCGGTGCTCGCATCAGGGCGCCGTACTCGATGAAGCTACCCGGATCCAACAAGGCATCGATCCGGTCACGTGGGCTCGGCAGCCCGGCGGCGGTGCGCTTGGCGATTGCCCGCTCACTGCCGGGATTCATTGCCTCCTCGAGCTTCTCGTGCAGGGAGACAAGCTTCTCGGCAGTGGTACTCACAATCGAACTCCGTTGCTGAAGGGAAAGGGCGCTGCGCGCATGTGATCGGAAATACATACCCCTCTATGTATTTCCGTTCACATGCGACGGAGTCGCCTACGACGCCTGACGCTGCGCTTTCGCGGCTTCACGTGCGAGGGACCGGTCACGCATCTCTTCGAACTTGGTGGCCTGCTTCTCCAGGTCTTCGAGGAACGCGGCTAGTTCTTCGCGCTTGTTCTCGCCTCGACCGGTGAAATCCTCGCGCTCGAACACGCGCCACTTGCGCAGCACCGGCCAGATGACCTCTTCGAGGTGCTGACGCAGGTCGTAGATGCCGTGCTTGGCCATCAACACACCGTTGCGCCGGAAGTTCGGCATCCCCGCTCCCGGCATCTGGAAGTTGGTGACGATGTCCGAGACAGCATTGAGCGTCTGGTCGGGAGCGATGTCCATCGCAGCCCCACAGATATTGCGATAGAAGATCATGTGCAGGTTCTCGTCCGCCGCGATGCGCTGAAGCATCCGGTCGGCGATGGGGTCGTCGCACACCTTGCCGGTGTTGCGGTGCGACACACGGGTCGCGAGTTCCTGGAACGTCACGTACGACACCGAATGCAATAGCCCCGTATGCGAACCGGCGGGCGATGCGAACCCGTTGGTCATGTGGATCATGCGCGCTTCTTCGAGCGCGACGGGATCGACGCCGCGGGTGACGACGAGGTAGTCGCGCATGACGATGCCGTGACGGTTCTCCTCGGCGGTCCACCGGCCGACCCAGGTGCCCCAGGCACCGTCCTGGGAGAAGTTCTCCGCGATCTCGCGGTGGTACGACGGCAAATTGTCCTCGGTGAGGAGGTTCGTGACCATCGCAGCCTGTGCCACATCGGACAGCTTGCTCTGCTCCGGGTCGTAATCGACGCCACCGAGCTCGGCGAACGAGCGACCCGCGTCCCACGGCACGTAGTCGTGCGGGTGCCATTCCTTTGCCATCGACAGGTGCCGGTTCACGTTGTCTTCCGCGACCGGAACCAGCTCACGCAGCAGCTCCAGCTGTGTCAGTTCCCTGACCATGGACATGCCTCCTCGAATCGAATACCTACGAAAGCGTAGGTCCGCTCGACCGGTCTGCAGAGGCGCTGCCGAATATTCTGTTAGATGTAGCAACCTCGGTGTACGGCCCTTTGGGGGCGTTCACATTCCTACGGCACCCCTGGCCTGCGCGACGGAGTGGTGCCAATCCGCGAGAAGCGTCAGCAACGCAGCGACGAGGGGCAGCGGCTGATCCAACATCACGTGATGACCGGCAAGAGGAATCTCGATCACCGGTGCCGATCGCCCGAACAGCTCGTACATGTCCGAAGCCACCTCCTCGGTCACCAGTCCGCGTTCGGCCCGGAATACCGCCGCGCGAGGGCGAACGGCACGCAGGAGCTCCGGCGTCGGTCTGGCACTCCCGAAGATCCGTGGGTCGAACTTCCACGACCACCCTCCCTCGACCTCACGCACTGATGCGCGTGCGACGTGGTCCATGACGTACGGCAGCGAGTCCGCTTGCTCCGGAACTGTTCTGAAGCGCGAGACCGCGACATCGAGTGACGGATACACCTTGAGCGGCCCGAAAGCTCGTTTCTCGCTTGCCGCAACCTGTTCCGGAGAAAGAGATTTCAACGGAGTGTCGATGACGGCTACACCGGCGACGCGTGAATCGTCGGTCGCCGACGCCATCGCGACCCATCCACCCATGCTGTGACCGATGAGTATCGGCGGGTGAAGAAAGTTCGCGTGATCCACCGTGGCGAGGACCTCGGCCATCCACACGTCGAGCCCGTACCCGTCGCGCACGGAAGAATCGCCGTGCCCGCTCAGATCGAGCGCGACGACCCGGTAGTGGCGCGCGAGCAACGGTGCGATGTGGTCCCACCAGCCGGAGTGCGCCGCACCGCCGTGCACCAACACGATGCCAGGGGCATCCTCGTCACCCCAGGCCTTGACCCTGATCGAGGCGCCGAGCACCTCGACGTCCGTCAGCGACGGTTCGACCGCGATCGCGTCGGTGAACCACCGCGGCGGATCAAGTTGGGTCATACCTTGGGCGCCGCGACCAGTGGTACGACGGCTTCACCGGTGTACGCCAGGAAGGTCAACGACTCCTGAAAGTAGAGATCGACTGTCGTGGCGTCGTGCGAGAGGTACCCGATCGACAGGTCCTGGCCGAGGTGTAGCTCGTAGTCTCCGCCACGTGTGGTGAGCAAGAACGCGCCGTCTATCGCAGGCGCCCAGATGATCTCGCCGTCGAGTAGCCGTCGGAGGTGTTCGCGAATGGGGTAGCCGTGATCGGAGGTCTCGTTGATCGCGGTGAATGCTTCGGCGCTCAGCAGCAGCGAGTACGGTCCGTTGACGCCCGCCAGCCTCAACGCCGTGATCGCCTGGCTGATGGTCTCCGGGTACTCCCTGGGATCGGCGGGCAATTTCAGTTCGGGATTGGTTGCACTCTCCCGAAGACCGGTGATACCCGCTGCCGCGTACCCTTCGAAAATCGCGCGGTCCTCGGCGAACGCGACCAAAGTCGCGGCATCCTTGACGGGCTGCCAGTCCGAGTCGCTCGAACCCCGCTCGACATCGTCGATCGCAGACCTGCTGACGGTGAACGGAACACGAAGTTCCACCACAGGCTTGGACTGACGAGCATGTGCGATGACACCCTCGGTGATCGGCGCAATCGAACTCTGATGTCCGGTTCCGACTGCGGCGAGCGTGAGACCCGACGGTCCCTCCACGTCCACCACTCGACGGCCTGCGACGTTTCGCTTGAACGTACGCGTCGCCTCTTCTTCGATCTCGGCCCACGCAGCCGCCGAGATCGGGGCGAGATCGCGATGAAGATTACTCATTGGACTGGAACTCCCTTGCTTGACGAAATTCGAAGGCTTCCGATTCCGAGTGAACTGTCGGATGCCGGGGTGACCGGGTCTGCATTCTCGGTGAGACGCTCGGGACGCGGTGGTGGATCCTCGAAGAAATCGACTGTGGGAACGAAGAACAACGTGCCCGTGACCGCCGTCGAGAAGTCCAGAATGCGGTCGTGATCGGCGTCGTCCGTACCGAGGAACATGTTGCGCAACATCTGCTCGGTGACGGTGGGCGTCGACGAGTATCCGATGAAATACGTTCCGAACTCCTTGGACCCGACGGAGCCGAACGGCATGTTGTTGCGCAGGATCTGAAGTTGAACGCCGTTCTCGTCCTCGATGACGTTGAGCGCGAGGTGCGAGTTCGGCGGCTTCACCTCGTCGCTCATCTCGATGTCGGTCAGCTTGGTCCGACCGATCACGTTCTCCTGCTCCTCGGTCGCCAAAGAGTTCCAGGAACCCATGTCGTGCAGGTACTTCTGCACGATCACGTAGCTGCTGCCCGCGAAGTCGGGGTCACCGTCACCGACGGTGACCGCCACTGAGGCGGCGTCGCCCGACGGATTCTCGGTGCCGTCGACGAAACCCATCAGATCGCGCATCTCGAAGAACTGAAAACCCTGAACCTCGTCGACGACGGTGACCGCACCATCGAGGGCGTTCATGATCTGAGTCGCCATCTCGAACACCAGATCCTGCCGTTGGGCCCGTAGGTGAAACAGCAGATCACCCGGCGTCGACGGCGCACTGTGCGTCGCACCTTCCAGCGGAACGAACGGATGCAACTCGGCCGGCCTCGGGCCGTCGTACAGCCGATCCCATGCGTCGGAACCGACACCGACCACGCACGTCAGCTTCCCATCGGGAATCCGAAATCCCACCGACCGCTGCAGACCCTGGATGTCGGCGAGGACATCACGAACCACATCCTCGCCGCCCTCGTCGACAGTGACCACGAGAAAGATCGCCGCCGTGGTCAACGGCGAAAGCACAGGTTGTGGAGTCACGAGAATGAGTTTTACACAGCACAGGGTCCCCGTCATTGCAGGATTCGCTACCGATCACTACCCGCTGGCTGGTAACCCCGGGTCATTCCGCAGGCTCCACTCCCAGCACCAGGGGGTGGACCCGGCCCGCAGACCCACGCTCGGACCCGAGGCCCTGGGGGTCCGAGGCGCTGGCGAGTTCGATGTCCAGCGCTCCCGTCCATTCCCTCGCGACCTGGGCGTCCAGGGCAGCCAGACGCGCGTCCAAGGGTGGGTGCTGATCGGCCGGGCACGCTTCGATCAAGGTCACCAGAAGTGACCGCAGCCGACGCTGAACCTGGGTCGATCCCTTGCTGAAGTGTCGAATCTCGTCGGTGGAGATGGTGACGTAGTCGGCCCAGGTACGGCGCGTTCCGCGGATGCGCGTCAATGCCGAATCCGCCGCCTCGGCACGAACCCGGGGTGCGAGCGTCATCAACAAGTCCTCGAGGTGGTCCATGGCTTGGACCGCCCGGCCCGGGTCGTTGATCGCCGGCGACAGCGCCTTCAGTGCGATGTCGACTATCGCCTGCAACGCAGCTGCTGGACTGACCGAGGGACTGTGGGTGTCACCGAAAACAAGCGCGGCCATGAGCCGGTGCGGACGGACACGCAGCTGTGGGCCGTCCACCTCGAACAGCACCGCGTCCTGCGCGACGAACTCTCCAATGGTGGGCAATACTTCCACCGTCACGCCCCAGGATGTCGCCATCCGCTGGATGCCGGCCGTGTTGACCGCCAGCAGAATCCGTCCGTCCGGTGACAGTTGACTGAGCCTGATGGTCGCCGACGTCCCGAGCGGGCCGGGCTCTTCGACGATAGTCCGCTCCGGTGCATCGACGAGGGCTGCGGGTTCTTTCGAGGACTCGGGGTACATCCGGAAGATGGTCGTACGGCCTTGCGCGGCGATCCACCTGAGCAGTCGGGACGAGTTGAGGATCATCCCGACCCGCGCGACGAGTCCGACGAACAAGAACGCACTGACGAACGACAGCAGAATCGCAATCGCCGTCGACAGCACCGGCGACGCATCCTGGCCGGACAACGCGAGATCCGAGGCGATGACAACCGCGAACACGAACGTGGACAGGAACATTCCGATGGACCACCGCATGATGGGCTCGTGCTGCAGCATCGGCACGACCCGCACCGAAATCTGCGACGCACCGAACTGCATGGCAAGGGTGGTAGCGGTGAACACCAGGCCGGTGAGCGTGATCATCCCGCCTGCGATGACTGCCAAAAGGGTTGCGGTAGCGCCGATATCGATTCCAGGGTCGGTCGATACCGCACCATCCGAGCCCGCGATCGTATCGTCGATCTCGACGAGTACGACCGCCGACACCAACGACAGAACGACCAGAACAATCGGTAGGCGCCACACCGGTGGCCGACGTAGGCGTCGACGCGTCTGTCGCCACCGCATCGACGTGAGCAGCCGATTCGGCAGCTTTTCAGGCGCACCGACCGGGTCGGCGATCTCGGCGACCGGCGCCAGCGAGACGGGTACCCCGAATCGGCCCGACAGTGCTTCCTGGACAACGATCTTCCCCCGGACCACTGGCTCGCGGAACTTCTTCTCTCGCAGCCACGCTTTTGCTTGTTTGCTGGGCTTGTCGCGGTAGCGCCACCGTGCCCACGGTGAGTTCGGGCGGCCGAGCCTCCACGCCCCGACGATCAGCAGCGGAACGAAGAACAGCCCGACTAGCCCCGTCCACAGTTTGCCCTTGAGCAGGGTGATCGCGGCGAGTGCGAGTTGGAACGCGAGTCCGCCGAGAACGACGGCGAGAGTCACCAGCGACCTGTCCTCCTGGTAGGCGTCGAAGTCGCCCGCGAAGCCGATCGGATGAACGCCGAGCAGATACAGGCCGGTGATCGCGACGGCCACGAACACCGCGTCGATCGACGATCGGCCTTCCTCTGCCCAATAGACGTCACGCAGGTGCAGAATCAGTGCGAACTCGTCGAGCATCAGGGCACTCCCGACGCCGAAAATGCCGGCAAGAACGCAGTTCGCGACAGGGGTCTCGTAGTTCGCGATGGCGACGAGTGCGAAGCCGGAGATCAGCACCATGACCAGGCCGAACATGACGTGGTGGATGTGCATGCCGCCGGGCGTGACGTTGCCGGGCCACCAGGACACTTCGGCACGGATCATCCGAACGCTGAATCGGATGAACAGAAACGCGAGAAGAAACGACACGAGCAGAAAGAACAGCGGCAGACGGCCGTTGTCGACGACCGTCTCGGTGAACCACCTACCCATACGCAGGCCTCCTGCCCAGTTGGGCAAGCCTATCGCCGAGATGCCGCCGACAGTGTCAGAACACCCAGCCTCGCAAAGCGAGGAATCTCAGAGCCCCGGTGGCGGCGCTGACCGCGATGACGGCGACGATCTGGACGATCGAGGACGAACCGGGAAACAGGACGTGGACTGCTGCCAAGGCGGCCGTGCCGAGGGCGATTCCGACGAGTGCGAGACCGCCGGCTTCCCACTGAGTCTCGAACCAGCCGACACGCGCTGCGGCGTGAAAGGTGTGACGACGATGGAGTTCGTTGGCGAGAACCGTACTGGCTGCGATGCCGACGATATTGGCCGTGAACGAACCGAGCGTAGCGAGGGCGACGAACAGTCCCGCGTAGAGGACGTTGCTGGATACGCCGACAGCGACGAAGCGAACGAATTGGGCAGTGGCCGACTCACCGAGAAAACGAGCCTTCAGCCGGGGGCCGCAGTGAGCGACGGACCGTGTCTCCACCGAACTGCTCATGATGTCTCCAGTTGCCTGCCCGTGAGGCGGAGCCCCGCGTGACATACATATAACCGCAACATCGGCAGATTCGATCCCCGACTATGACCTAAATCTCTAAGAAGAAGAGTCCTTCTCGGCCTTCGCACGCGACCGACGAGTCAGATCGAAGTTGAACAGATCGGGCTTGATCGATGCCAGGAACAGCATCGCGCACCCGAATACAACCAAGACGATCGTCAGAACGACCACGACGATTCCGATGAACGCGCCGATACTTTCCATAACTGCCTACCTCCCGTGTCGCCCCTTACCGTACTGGGCTGCCGAAGAGTCGGTCGAATCCGCCCCGAATCGGACATCCGAGGCCCCACTGGCGTTGTAGCGTCCGACTATGACTTCACGGTTCGAGGGCAAAGTCGCATTCATCACCGGAGCAGCGCGGGGGCAGGGACGCGCCGAGGCAATCCGACTCGCGTCCGAGGGCGCCGACATCATCGCGGTCGACATCTGCGGCGAGTTCGACTCCACGCACTACGACGGCGCGACGCCTGCCGACCTGGCGGAGACCGTGGCCGCCGTCGAAGGCCTCGATCGACGCATCGTCGCATCGCAGACCGACATCCGTGACTTCGACGCCCTCGACACCGCCCTGCGCGACGGCGTCGCCCAGCTGGGACGCCTCGACGTCGTCATCGCCAACGCAGGCATCTGTTCGGCTGCGATGTCCTGGGAGACCACCCCCGAGCAGTGGAAGGAGACCCTCGACGTCAACCTCACCGGAACGTTCTTCACGGCGAAGGCAGCGGTGCCGATTCTTCTCGAACAGGGCACCGGCGGGTCCATCGTCTTCACCAGCTCGGTTGCCGGGTTGCGCGGACTCCCGTTCCTCGGTGCCTACGCCGCGAGCAAGCACGGCATCGTCGGCCTGTGCAGGACGATGGCCAACGAGCTCGGCCAATACAACATTCGTGTCAACACCGTTCATCCGCACGGCGTCGAGACCGGGATGCAGCCGGCGGAAATGATGACGCTCATCGGTGAACACGGCGCAACCCTCGGCCCGATCTTCATGGGTTCACTGCCCGACCCGGTGAGTCAGCCCGAGGACATCGCCGCGGCCGTGGCATGGCTCGCCTCCGACGAGGCGCGTCACGTCACCGGCATTCAACTACCAGTGGACCTCGGCACGCTCACCCGCTGAGAGGCACCTTGTCGGCTATCCGGTCTCATTCTCGCGGGACAACTCCGCTGCCCGCTTGATCGCCTTTCGGATACGGAAGTACGTACCGCAGCGGCACACGTTCTCGATTCGATCGATCTCCGCGTCGGTCGGTTCCGAGGTCCGCTTCAGCAGCGCAACCGCGGCCATGATCTGCCCGGGCTGGCAGTACCCGCACTGCGCCACGTCCTCCTCGAGCCATGCCTGCTGGACGGGGTGGAGGGTGTCGCCGTCGGCCAGGCCTTCGATGGTGGTGACTTCTCGCCCGTCGACCTCGGCAACAGGGGTGATGCAGGGCAGGATCTCCTCCCCGTCGAGGTGGCTCGTGCAGGCGTGGCATACCCCGATCCCGCAGCCGTACTTCGGCCCCCGAACGCCGAGTTTGTCTCGCAGCGCCCACAGCAGCGCGAGGTCGTCCGGTGCGTCGACCGACACACGGGAACCGTTCACCGTGAATTCGTGCATACAGCAGTGCCTTTCATCGCGGGAACGGCTCGAAATCGATGTCGAAGGAAATAGGGAAAGAAGCGACGACGCTACCCGTTGCCCGTTCGTACGCGTTGGCGATGGCACCGACCGCGGAGGGAACACCGAGCTCCCCCGCACCACCGGGGTCGTCCGAGCTGTCGATGACGATCACGCGAACCTCAGGGGGCGAATCACGTTGCCGCGCAAAGTGGAACTGAGAGAAGCTGCCTTCCAGTGGAAGACCTGCATCGATGTGGAGGCCGGCTGTCAAGGTCGTCGATATGGCGTCGGTGAGGCCGCCCTGCATTTGTGCCTCGAGTCCAGACGGATTGATCGCCTTCCCGACGTCGACCGCAATCACCGCGCGCCGAACCCGCGGCCGTTTCGGGTCGGTGGCGTCCATATCCACCACACACGCAGTGCACGAGCGGTACTCGGCATGGAAGCCGACCCCGCGCGCCCATCCATCGGGCATCGGCGCACCCCAGCCACTCTCACGCGCTGCTGCGTCGAGAACCGCGCGATGGCGCGCGTCACCCAGGTGCGCCCTCCTGAACTGGACAGGATCGATCCCCAGCTTCGCCGCAATCCGGTCGACCACGACCTCTGCGGCGCCGCGGCTGGTGGCCGAGAACACCGAGCGCCAACTTCCGGTGTTCATGGGCAGAGGCACTTCCCGAAGGGACTCGATCACCTCCCCGAAGGAATACGGCGTCACCACCGTCTGCGAGAACACCGAACGCCCTGACGAACTCGATCCCGACGCCGTGAGAATCTCACCGAACCCGTGGGAGAAATCCGTTGCCACCGAGAAGATTCGATGCTCGAATGACGCGACCTTCTGTCCGTCGGTCCGCACCAGGAAGCGATGATGCGACGCGGCACGGGCGCGGCCGTGGCGCATGTCGTCCACCCGTGTCCACATCAGCCGAACCGGTCGACCCATCGCTCGAGAGATTCTCGCAGCCTCGAGCGGCGCATCGAAGAACAGGCGTCGCCCGAACGACCCTCCAGCGTTGACGACGTGGACGGAGACCTTCGAGACGGGCAACCCGAGTACCCCCGCAATGACCTGCTTCGCGACGATGGGAGTCTGCATCGATCCCCAGATCTCGGCAGAGTCCGAACGAACATCTGCAACAGCAGAATTGGTCTCCATGGCGGCGTGGGATACGAACGCGAAATCGAATCCGGCCTCGAGTTCACCGGTGGTAGTGAAGGGTTCGACGGCGTCGCGCAGACGCGCACGAATGGTCTCGTCGTTCTCCGCGTCCACCGGACCCGGCGCCCAGGTGACCACCGCAGCGCTCGCGGCATCGATTGCCTGACCGAACGTCTCGGCCATCACGGCAACACCCGTCGGGACGACGGCTACATCGACCACGCCTGGCATCGCTCGTAGCGCATCCTCGTCGACGTCGGTCACCGTGCCGCCGATCGAGGGCGGTCGACGGACGACAACCGGCAGCGCCCCAGGAATGTCGAGGTCGAGTGCGTATCGAGTCGACCCGGTGATCATGGCACGTGCGTCCGAGCGGCGAGTTGGCGTGCCGACCAGACGTAGCTGGTCGGTGGATTTCGGCTGCGAAGGGACGATTTTCAGGAGTGGATCAGCCGCCGCGACGGCGAAGTCGCCGATGCCCGCCGAGCGACCGTCGGCAGCCTCGACGACACCTCCCGAGAGGGTGATCGAGTCCGGAAACACGGCCCACCGCACCGCGGCGGCAGCGATCAGCCGGGCACGAACAGCGGCCGCAGCGTGCCGAACGGGCCAATACATCGAGCGGACGGAGTTCGAACTGCCCGTCATCTGATTGAACAACAGTTCGGGCCGGGCGTCGGCAAGAGTGGCGCGGACAGCGTCGACCGGGATGTCGAGTTCGTCGGCGACGAGCATGGCAAGGGAAGTAGTCAGCCCCTGACCCACCTCGGCCCTCGGAAGCTCCAGGCCGACCGTGCCGTCGGCGCGCACGTCGATGACGACCAACAGATGCTCGGTCGGCCTGCCGGCCATGACGAGCACGTCCCCGAGGTCCATTTCTGCCGGAGCAGCCGTGGCCTTCTGCGACACCGCCATTGTCAGAGTGGGCGCCAGCAGCAGGGACGTCAGGAACGTCCGCCTGCTCACCCGCGTCATGCCGCTCCCCCTGTCAGTCGGCCGCCCCGCGCCCAGAGATCACGTTAGCGGCTGGTGGGAGTCGACGGTGATGTCGGGGTTGCGCGATCGTCATCACTGCATCGCGTAGAGGGTGTTGCCGTCGGGGTCGAAGAAATCGAACATCGGCGGAATTCCCTCCCACTGCAGGAGTTCGTCCGCATGTCCACCCGCGGCTCGAATTCTGGCGTGCAACGCAGCCGCATCGGGAGTCGTGAAACGAATGCCGGTGTCGCGGGCGGCGGTGAAGCCCTCGTATGCGGGAACGAGTGCTATCGACACCGGTGAGCCCGGTGGTGTCATCTCGACCCATCTGGTCGACATCTCGTCGATGACGCCGTCCATTGTCTTCTCGAATCCGAGTACGTCGCCGTAGAAGTCGATCGCTCGGTCCTGATCCGTTACCGGAATTGCAACCACCCGTAGGCCAGTCACCACTGCATCAGCCATTGGTCCTCCTTGCTCGTTTCCTGTTCTCTCGGCAATACCGACCCCTCGTCCGCCAGAAACTCATCGCGCAGGCAGACTTGCGTCAACGGCCGAGAGGTGCCCGCGAAGCCCTAGTTCAGGTACACAGTGGACTTCGGGTGTAATTTCGCTGTGGTGGACGTCCCGACATTCTCGGAGCTGAAAGCGCGCAACACGGCTGTCGCCGATCTATACGTATCTGGATCTCTAGAAGTCAGCGCTGACACCGACACCGGTCGTGTGAACGACAACTTCGTATTCTGGCACGGCTATGGAGATCGCTGGTGGGTCGAACGCAACGGCGTTGCCGTTTACGCATCGTCGAGTTCGACAGACACCGTGGCCGTCGCCCGAGTAGGTGAGTTCATGGTCCATCAACGCAGAGGCGGCCTGATACGCCTCGGCCGATCGTTCGTTCCAAGAGACCTTTTCGGTCCTCGGTCGCTCCTCGCACGCCGCACACGAGTGCAGCATGGTGCACGCCGTCCTAAAGCGGTCCAACACAACGGCCGGCCGGCGTGGTCGGTCGAAGTCACGTCCTCCACCGCCACCACCGTCATGGTGTTCGACGAAGAAACCGCGATCATTGTCGAACTGAGTAGCCCTGACCACGAGAACTCCCTGAGCCTCGTCGATATGGAGGTACACACCGACCTTCCCGCCAGCAGGTTCGTGTGGAATGGGCATGCTGTCGAGGCAGGCGAATCACCGACCTTTGGGATGTCATAGATCAGCAGTAGCGCGGTCCGCCGAGTTGGCGGCGCGAATGACGGCATCGAGCGTGGCTGTCAGAACAGAGCGATCAACTCCCGCAACCCAACTGGACCCCTCGGCGGTACGGACCTCCAGAATTGTCACCGCCTCACTGTCGCTGCCGGCATGAACGCTGGTCTGGGTCAAACTCAGAATGTCGACGTGACGCCCACAAGCTGCCAGCGCTTCGATGAGCGCCTCCACCGGTCCGACTCTCTTGTGGGTGCTCTCCCACTGTTCGCCGCAGATCTCAACCGTGATTTCAGTCGTATTCCGGCCGTCACTTTCGTGCGAATCGAAGCTGGTCAAAGCAACATCGTCGGCACCTTTTCCGCCGGCATATACCTCCCGGAAGATAAGCCATAGCTGGTCGGCCGAGAGCTCGGTGCCCACCGAGTCCGTGCGGCGTTGAACGTGCCGGGCGAGGTCGATCTGCAGCCGACGTGGGAGTTCGATCCCGTAGCCGGTTTCCAGGAGGTAAGCGATCCCACCTTTACCCGATTGAGAGTTCACACGAATGACCGCGTCGTAGGAGCGGCCGATGTCCGCTGGGTCGATGGGCAGATAGGGAACACGCCACTCCACAGAGTCGGGATGTACCTCCCCCTGCGCGCGGATCTGGTGCTCGGCGAACCCCTTCTTGATGGCATCCTGGTGTGTCCCACTGAAGGCAGTGTGGACGAGGTCTCCGACGTACGGGTGCCGCGGATGGACTTCGAGCTGGTTGCAGTGTTCGACGGTGCGGCGGATTTCGTCGATATCCGAAAAATCGATCATTGGATCAACCCCTTGGGCATGCAAATTCAGCGCTAGCGTCGCAATGTCGACGTTGCCGGTGCGTTCACCGTTGCCGAAGATGCAACCTTCGACGCGTTGCGCACCGGCGAGGACAGCGAGCTCGGCACAGGCGATTCCGGTTCCACGGTCGTTGTGCGGGTGCACCGACAGAATCACACTGTCGCGGCGAGCTATGTTCCGGTGCATGTACTCGATCTGGTCGGCGTACACGTTCGGCGTGGCAACCTCGACCGTCGCCGGGAGGTTCAGGATGACCGGCCGATGCGGAGTCGCTTGCCATAGGTCGGTCACGGCATCGCAGATGTCGAGGACGTAATCGGGCTCGGTCAAGTTGAATACTTCTGGTGAGAACTCGAAACGCACGTTCGGTAGGTCACCAGCCAACTCCCTGACGTCGGACGCCCCGGAAAGTATCAGGGCTCGAAGGTCGTCGGTGTTGCGTCCGAGGACAACATCGCGCCATGTCGGTGCTGTGGCCGTGTACATGTGGATGACAACTTCGTTGCTGATGCCGCGCACGGACTCGACGGTTCGCTCGATGAGGTCGCGGCGCGCGGGTGTGAAAACTACGACGGTGACGTCGTCGGGTGCGAGGTCTGTGCGGGCGAGTAGGCGCACGAAATCGAAATCGGTCTGCGAGGCGGAGGGGTAACCGACCTCGATTTCCTTGTAACCCATCGCAACCATGAGTTCGAAGAACCGTTGTTTGCGTTCGGGATTCATGGGTTCGGGAAGTGCCTGGTTGCCGTCCCTGAGATCGACCGGCACCCACAGAGGAGCCTCGGTCAGCCTCCTGTCGGGCCAACTCCGGTCGACGAGCGGCACATCGACCTTGCTGAACACGTCACGATAGCGGTGCGACGGCATTTGAGATCGTTGTTGCCGGTTCCACGATGGCGCATCGGATGGGGCGGGGCCTGCAGGAGTGGAGATGGTGGGGAACGCGGACATAGTTTTGAGAACCTTCTCGTCGACTAACCGGTGGACGGTCGGCGGATGGTCGAGCCCCACGGGAGGGTGCCGACTCGACTAGACCCCGCCGTGGCCGCTAAGGAGCAGATGGACACCTGACGACATAGAGGCAACCTAGCACAACTCCTCAGACAACCTGAGGAGTAGGATGCAGGGATGGACCCGGTCGTACGTGAATCGCTCGCCGATCAGGCAGCCAATCGTCTATGGGCGAGAATCAAATCCGGTGAATGGCCCGTCGGCACGAAGCTCCCCGGCGAGACCACGTTGGCCCCACAGCTCGGCGTTGGCCGGTCGACGATGCGCGAAGCGACCCGGCAACTCGCCGGCCGGGGCATACTGGTTGCGCGGCAAGGGTCGGGGGTGTTCGTACATTCGGTCGACGAGGCCGGAGCCGAATGGGATCTAGTACTCAAACGAGCAGATATCGACGCAGTTCTCGAAGCCCGCTTAGCTGTCGAGGGGGAGGCCGCCGAGCTCGCAGCGACTCGCCGGACCCCCGCTGATATCAAGGCGATTCAGAGCGCACTGCGGCTTCGCGCCAAGCGGCGCTCCGAGATCTCCGAATTGGTCGACGCGGACATAGCTTTTCATCGAAGCATCGTCTCAGCGTCTCACAATGAGGTACTACAGGGCCTCTTCGACACCATGACACCTCGGTTGCGGAGCGCGATGGCCGAAATGCTGAATATGGCCAAGGATTTCGGTGATGATCACGACCACGCAATTCACGCGCACGTGGTTGAGGCGATCTGCGCGCGGGACGCGGACCGGGCGCGGTCTCTGACACGAGCCCACCTTCGCGACTTGATGGGCGCTATGCGGTCGTCCACGTGACCGATGACCACCGGGAGCTGCGCTGCTCCGAGTTATCAACGGGTGCTTCGAAAGCGCCGTATACGTCATGGATTCCGATCGCCGCATGACGAAATCGGCTTCGCCGGCGACGCAACGGCCTTTGATATTGACCGTCGTGCTGCTCCCACTACTGTGGTGGTGTCTTACCCTGGTCGTCGGTGCCCTTGGCCTGATGTGGGACGACATCGGCGATCTAGTGGTGACCTGGAACATCGTCACAGCAGTTGGACTCATTCTGTTGATTCCCGCCGCACTCTTCGCGTTCAACGGCGTCTCCGAACTCCCGCATCGTTCGACCTTCCGCCGTGGGCGTTGGTACGCCACAGCAGCACTTTCGCTCACCGCGCTGTTCTGCGTACTCGCAGCATCCACCCCGGTTCTGAATGCAATCGCCCCACCAACCCAACGAGACCCCAACAGCTGGAGCCCCGTGCTGACTACAGGCGAAGAGTGGGTTGCTGCCGCTCCCTACGCGATCTTTCTGCTGCCGGTCGTCTTCGTACTCAGCAAGTTGTGGCGCGTCGTCCCGGCTGTTCTGCCTGACGAGGACCGGTAGTGCGTCGACCCCGGCCACGTCGCACTGGTCGACGGACTACCGGGGTGCGAGTATGTGCACATGTCTGAAGCGGTCCGCGCATTGGAACGCGGCGAGTGGTACCTCGACGACGACGAACTTCGACGACGACGTCGACGCTGCTCCGAACAACTCGACGCGTTCAACGCTGTGCCCGCTGTAGACGACGCAGGACGCGCCGGAATCCTGGCGGAGATGCTCGGCGCTTCGGTGACGACGCCGTCGTCGTGCCGCGGTTTCAGTGCAGCTACGGCTACAACGTTCGGCTCGGAGCTCGATCGTTCGTCAACGCCAACGCGTTCTTCATGGACGACGCCGTGATCACAATCGGAGATGACACTCGCATCGGACCCGGCGCACAGTTGATGACGGCCCTCCACCCCGTCGACGACCACCGGCGACGGCGGGAGGGGTGGGAACGAGCTCATCCGATAACCGTCGGCGACAACGTATGGCTCGGCGCCGCAGTGACCGTCGGAGCAGGGGTCACGATCGGACGCAACTCCGTCATTGGCGCCGGAAGTGTAGTTCTGCATGACATCCCGGATCACGTAGTCGCCGCAGGCTCCCCCGCGGCAATACTTCGGAGCACACCAAAGGAATAGCAGCGGTGCGCTCGAGCGTCCTGTAGCGCATCCCGTTCGGCTGTCACTACAGAAGCGCCGCGACGTCGAGGTCGATCGTGCCGTCACCAGGACCGCTCGCGCGCACGTCGAGACCGGCGATCCATATGCGACCTTCCTCGTCGACAGTGACGTCGGGCCTGGTCGTCTTGATTGGACAAACCGAGAACACCTCAAAGGTAACGGGACTCAGAACCACGAAGAGCCACTGCCCCTCCTCCCGAGGCGGAAGCTGATCACTCCCGCCAACGGGCCACCATCCATGGTTCCCACTGCCGTCCGGGCGGTGCCGCACGACCCACACCCGGTCACCGACACGTCCACCCGACAGAAACCGTTGAGCAAACAGCGTTTTCCCCGAACGGGCATCGATCACTCCGCCATGAGTGAAGACGCGAACGCCGACGCCGGTCTCGGCCAAGAACAACGCTCGGCTGCCCTCGACTTCGTAACCTCGATGGTAGGCACCGCGGTTGTCGATTTCGGACACCTCGAGGGTGTGCCGAGCGCCTCCCACAGTGAGCAGCAGGAAGCCTGTATCCGTCGGAGCGCAATCGACGACACGACGCGGGCCGTCGTCGGGCATCGTCACCTGTTGCATTCCGCCGTCATTGCCGATGACAGTTGTTTGGTCCTCGGTGAACACCAGCAATGAACCTCGGCGGGCAGTGGCGAACAGGACGGAGCCGAGATCGAAACGCTGTACGGACATCTCACCGTCGACGATGCTGCAGCGCAACACGTCCGAACCGCCGGCGACCCAACAACCGGACCCGTCGGCGAACACTCGCCGAGGTTGGGGATGAATAAGAGCACTCACCACCCCGGCCGGCAGTACATATTCTGTTGCGTTCACGGCACCCGCCGGATCGACGACTCGAACCAAGACCGGCAACTCGCGATCCAGAAGCCACAACGTCCGTCCGGCGACACTTGCGGCCGACGGCACCACGCGTGGCCTCAGCGGGGCGGGCGGGGCGGCGTCGAGATCCAAGTCGATGACCACCCCCGAGTGGTGACGCCTGGTGTCGCCGGGCTGCGGACGATGTTCGTCGAAGAATCCGTCGAACCACCGAGGTGACGTATCGACGTCCTCCAGTTCGACTGGATCGGTCGCACTGTGCCGCCAGCCCTGATCAGTGAATACCATTGTGCCGAACTGGCTTCGAACCCGGGTCACCAGCCCTCGCACCGGGTCGGTTCTCCCGGCGTGATCGACGTAGAACACCCCGTCCTCAGCGATCGGGCCCACAGCCGGACGATCTGCCCGCCATGCTGCCGACCATCCGTCCCCGCGAAGGACCGTCTCCCACTGCAAGTGACCGTCGGGGTGACGCAGTGGTTGGTGATCAAGCGTGGGGTGGGCGACCGCCCGCATCGATCTGATTCTCTCGTCGGTGTTGGGTTCGGGGCGGCGAAAGAACTCGAGGCTGATCGACAACGGCTGCCCGACTGCGGGAGGACGCACCGATCCGTCCTCGACCAGCCATCCCTCGACCATCACGGTCAGCACCCGCGGCGCCGTCATTTCCCGGCATTCGGTTGCAGGACATCATCGATCGTGTGACCGATCCAGCGTTCGTATCGATCGGCAGGGGCCAGTTTGGGGAAGAACTCTCGACGCACGTCACCGATGAGCCCCACATAGTCGAGGTCCTGCACCTGGTCTGGGGCGTGGACCCTTTCCAGCACCTGCAGCAGTGTCCGCAGGACTTTGAACAGAGCTGGAAGCGGCTCGGTCCAGCTGGCGTCTGTCAGCGAATTGACCGATGCCAGTGCGGCCGTCGGAGCCCGCTCGCCACTGTTCGAAGTTGCCCACAGCTGGATACGGGTGTCGGCGTCGAAAGCGTCCCACACTTTGGTGCTGTGCCGGTCGTCGAACGGCGCCGGAAGCGGGGTGTCGTTCTCGAACGCCTCGAGTCCGGCGCGAATCCAATCGATGTCTGCGACACCGGCCAGCGTGTAAGCCCGGCGCGCAGCCCACGCAGCAATCTTGCGAAGTTTCGGTGCGCGGGCGCGCGCCAGTGCGTCGACGAGCATTCTGTCGTGAAATGCGAACTGTTTTGCATAGGCAGTGTGTTCGAGTTTGTCGGTGGGCGGTCGCCCACCCCAATCGATGGCCTTCTGTTTGGCCCACGTCGCCATCTGCTCGTAGCCGTACTTGATGTACAGGGTCGCATCCCCGGCGGGATCGGGGTCCCACCAGTTTCTGACCTTGTGGACGGTGATGTCGTCGTTCCACACCGTGTCGGTCTTGTGGAGTCGCCGCAGAGCGGCGGGCTGGGCGGCCTTCCAAACCTGCACGAGGTACGACTCGGTGGGCTCGGTGGCGGTCAGGCCCGGGCTCACATCGCGACCTCGTGCGCTGACCCGAAAAGTATTGAGGCCCTTGGGGAGCGACAGGACCGTAAAATCTTGTGCAACTTCGCCATCGAGGGTGAGAACTCGGAACGGTGTGCTCACCTTGATGGTGGCTTCTTCGATGATTTCCCATTCGGTACCTGTGCTGGGGTCACCGGGATCGGTGGTGAGCACGTCGACCGTGACTGACACCGGACCGTATGCGACACCCGACATGACGCCCACATTCGAGAAAACGGCCGAGTATGTCTCATGTTCAACTCGTTCGACAGCCGCCCGAGAATCGTACGGCTACATGGCACGGGATCGGTGGCGTTGCCGGGCGATGCGATGTTCGAAGAAGTGGTGGCGCGGCATCCCACAAACCCCAGTACGCGAGCCGTGATTACGGTGGACGTCACGAGGATCAGCGACTCGTGCGGCTGGGGCGTGCCCGTCATGGACAAGATCGGCGAACACGATCTGATCCGACGCCACGCAGAGAAGAAGGGTGAGCAGGGCATGGTCGAGTACCGCGCTCAGAAGAACGCGTCGAGCATCGACGGGCTCCCTGGGCTCCCCCTGTAGACCGCCTGCTGGATTCCAGTATCAAGGATCCACCCAGGCCCAGCCGTTTCGCCCCAGTCGGCTCAGACCCGAAAGAGCAACTGCGGCAATGTCAACTACATGCAACGATTGGCTCGAGTGTTACTGGCAATCGTTGGGGGAGCAATCCTGAGCGGTCTCGTGGTTTCCGCGATCATGCCCCCACTGGTCGGTGCACTACGGGATCGGGCGGAACTTGGCTGCTGGACAACCTCTGCTGGCCCGACGATGTGCAGTGACGGCTCCATATTCGGACCGACCGCTTTCCTCCTATTTGTAGTCACCTGGATTTCTATCACTGTCGCACTGTTGGCGCTTACCGCATCTACTGGGGATGGCGAGGGACCGAGCACATAATCGGCAACGCACTTAACAAGGCTCGGGCCGCGACTTGACTGGGTATCCAAAGAATAGGGGTCCGCCACGGGCGTCCACGGTCGCCGTGCCAAGGTGGTTGAATGTCGCAATGACGGAACGACTGGCCGAACAGGTTGGACAGGTACGGCCGCTCTGGTTCACAGTGCCTTTTTGGCTGATCTTTTGCGCATCGGTCTTCTCGCTCGTCGGAATCTCGAGTTGGTCGTGGTGGATTCTCGTTGCCGTTCTCGGTGGGGTCGTCAGTTACTGCTGGTAGTTGGCTCGTCGGCCTAGCAGGTTCCGGTTGCTGTTCGCTGTCGCATGCAGCGCGCTTGCTGTGGGCGCCTGTGCTGCTGCGGCTCACAATGTGTTCGCACCGTTCGCGATCGGCACGGAAAGCGTCGGCGACAACGAAGTTCGATGCGGGTCGGTCCTGAACCCCATTCCGGCACAGGACTTGCGCGAGGTGGATGGACAGACCGGAGAGGCCATCATGCGACAAAGCGCTATCCCGACAGGTGAATTCGAACGCGTGTGTAGCAACAACCTGCACTACCGGACGAGCGATGCCGTTGGCGAGATCATTCTCGGGGCGCTACTCGCGTCACGTGGAATCGGGCACATCCGATCGGGGAAGCCCACGCGAGAAGGTGTGTAGCGCGCAGGTGCACAGTTTCAACGCGTCGACGTCGTCTATCGGCATTACCAACGACGGGACCACCGGTATATTTCCCTCCCGCTCACGTTGTTGGGCGGCAGCGACGTCATCGGACGAGGTGTCCGCGAAAGCGGTTCCGTACGAGCTGGATTCGCATGAGGTGGTGTATCTATCGTCGAAGCCCGTGGGGTGGGAGGACCGAGAGACCTCGGTGAGGCCGGCGAGTGCGTCGATCGGCGCGTTCTGTAGTCCGCACGGGCTCGCCGGCCACGCTGGACGAAATGCCTCGCCCGCTTCGTTCACGAACCACAAACCTGCAGGAGGTTCCATCGCGTACACACAAGATGGCGTGACGCCGTCGGGGAAACGTTCGGAATCCGCTGAGAACACTGCGTCCACCGCGCTGATGTCGCCCTCGAGTCGAACAGAGTCCACCGTCAGAGCCCCGGTCTCGTCGACACCTCGCTCGCACCGCTGCACTGCGACCGGCTGAAAATGAGCCGGCGGGTATCCGGGCGCGGGCGCGTTCGGAGTGAGCGCCGGATCCCACGGTCCCAACCTAGTCAGCGCGGTGTAGATGTCCTCGGCCAGACAGTTGGGGGACTCGACCACCGTCGCTACGGATGGACGATACGAGACGCTGTCGTTGAGCGGGTTGAGACTCGACGAGCACGCCGACAGGCCCACTGCAGCGAGGCCCACCAGAACAGGCGACCACACACGGCTCATGACGGAAGGATAGCCGCAGAGGGGCGGACTTTGTCCGAGGTAAACCCGGAGCTGCTAGGGCCCACCTTGGAGGGTGTACGGGTAAAAGAGTCCGTCCCGCCACTGAAGTATCACTGCCGTTGAGGTCTCGTACCCGCGAGGCCAGTAAATGTCGTAACCCAACGGCCACATGTGATGCTTGGGATACCACTCGGGCGATGCCGGCGAATCCGGCTGGGGTGCAGTCTCAGTCGGCGGGAGCTTGCTGGGCTTGTACTCCCGCCCCTCGACGTTCAATTCCGGCGGGATCTGCGTCAACCACGACACCGAGCCGTACTGTACCGAGAAATAGCCGAAGCCGGCGAGCAGCAGAACGACGACGGCCCCGACAGGTGTCCACGCACGGATGCGCCACCCACCATTCATCGGAAAACCCCTCACTCACCCGCTACGTGCGATGCTCGTGTCCAACGTTCGTCGTCCCGACGCCAGAATTCCGGTTCGTCAACGACGTCGATGACGCCGGGGGCGAGCCAGTACGTGGCATCGGGATCCCACCCACCCAACACCGTCGCGCTCACATTGTCCGACAACGGAATTGCCATTCCGGGCGTCGTCAGATAGCCATGCAGACTCAGATGCGCTGCGTCGTAGTCCTCGGCGACCGCGGCCCAGTCGGGGATGAACCAGTCTCGATACTCGCCGGTGGTGTCGAACCACACGGATCGCCTCGACTCCGCCACGCTGAGTGGATACTTCTCGACCAATCGTGCCCAGTCCGACGGTGTTGAAATCTCGTACACACGCACAGGATTTCGAACCTGCACCGGCCAGACCCGCGCCTCACCGCCACCGTCCGAGTCTTCTTCCATCACAAGTTCCAACGCGCCGATACCGTCCCGAGCTCGGGTAGCGGTGAGGGTGTTGCTGAAGATCGGAGTGGACCACCACTCGCCGGCAAGATTGCTGTCGGGGTTAGCGGTCCGGTAAGCCCGAAATCTACTCTCGGTTTCCACTGCGCGTTCGCGCCACTCGCCGAGACCGGAGGATGTCGGGAGATTGGGCGCAGTCGATTCGGGCCACTCGGCGGGTGACATCGGATGTGCAACAAGGCGTTGACCATTTACATCAACAGCGTCACCCCACCACGCAGTGTGTTTCGACGCCAGGACGGCGGCGGCAATGGGCCGGAGCGCTGCCCTGACGTCCGGGTCGGCGAATTTGACGTCGTCCTCGTCCGGAGGCTGCCAGTACCGCGCGAAGTCGGCCGCGTATCCCAGCGCTTCGAGCAGATCCAGCTCGGACAACTGAGGGATCACGCTCGTGTCGACCCCTTCGATCACCTCGAGGGCATCAGCGGTGGTCTGCGGACGGTTGTAGTCCGCAGCGCGTGCGTCGGTGCTGCACTTGTAGGCGACATTCGCGAAGAAAAAGCGTCCGCGAGGTGACGCGAGAGCGAGCGCCGTCATGTCCATGCTCCGACGCTATCGTTCGTCGTGAGAAGGCGTCAGGACAGCCCCGTCGTCAGCGGTGTGGTTCTGCGGTGAGATCCCCGATGCGCGTCGTGCAACCTTTTCTGTCCCGCCAGACGGCAACGCCGTCGACGAGGTCAAGATTCATGAACCCGCCTTCGTCAGCCCACGGCCACGCGGTACCGACTTCGGCCACTTCGGTCTGAACCAGATCGGCCATCGACAGCAGTGCTTTCTCCGCGTCGTCGTCGACGGAGGCGCCGTACCCACTACACGCAAGCCCGCCTCGCCTTCCACCCGAAATGGTCACAGCGCTCAGGAGCCACACTGCACCGCCGTCGGGGTCGTACTCGGCAACCCAGTCGATGTGCTCGATCTCGCCGCCGTACTGGCGCACGTGGAGGTCGTGACTGAGTCGCTGGAGGGCGGCGAGCCATGCGTCGGGCAGATCCGACCACGTCACCTGAATCCCTCGTCGCGGTCGCCAGTTGGCAGTCAACACCCGCTCGTGGCGATCGAGAAATGGACGCACGCTGACAGTTTGCCAGCTGCAACTCACACCGTAGCGGTCTTGGCTTCCTTCAATTCGGCCGTCATGTCACGCGAACTGGGAACCGACTCGGGATCCACCCACTGCTCTGCATCCCACAAGCCGGACCGCTGAAAAGCCTTTGGGCAGTGGGCGAAGATCTGGTCGACCTCGACGAGGACCGCCAACTTCGGTCGGGCTTCTGCCCCTTCGAGACGGTCGAGAATCTCGGGCGCGACGGTAAGCGTCGCGCGGCCGTTGACGCGCAGCGTGTGTGAGACGCCCGGTACGACGAACAGCAGCCCGACGTGTGGGTTGGCCAGCACGTTCCGGAAGTTGTCCACGCGGCGGTTTCCCGGTCGATCCCCGATGACGAACGTCCGCTCGTCCAGATGAAGCAACGCCCCTCGCGCGTCACCCCGCGGGCTTACATCGCAGTTCCCGTCGGCGTCCGACGTCGCGAAGAGCATGAAGCGGGCCTCGTCCAGATAGGCACGGACGGCTGGGGTCACCACGTTTCCCACCTTGGTGCGCACCAGCTCGGACGGCTCTCCTACGAGATCCTCCAGCTGTGACGCAGAGTCGATGATGGACCCGAATGCGGCGTCACGAAGTTCCGACATGGTTAGAGGGTATCGGCGGGAATACCTCACCGGCGTCGGCGTTACACTCGACAGTAGTTGAAGAGTCAACTAAAACGAGGAGATCACCATGCCCGCCGTATCGGTCGACAACATCCTTGCGCTCCCCCGCATCCCCGCCCCTGACGCCACCGCGGTGGCCCGGCCGGTCAAGTCCGTCACCACAGCCCCCACAGGGTTCGAGGGTGAGGGATTCCCGGTTCGTCGGGCGTTCGCAGGTATCGACCTTTCTTCGCTCGATCCGTTCATTCACATGGACCAGATGGGCGAGGTGGATTACGCACCCGGCGAGCCGAAGGGAACGCCGTGGCACCCGCACCGCGGATTCGAGACGGTGACGTACATGATCGACGGGATCATGGACCACAGGGATTCCGCCGGCGGTGGTGGCAGCATCACGGGCGGTGACACGCAGTGGATGACAGCGGGGTCGGGGCTTCTGCACATCGAAGCTCCGCCGGAGCACCTGGTCGTGTCGGGCGGACTGTTCCACGGTGTCCAGCTGTGGGTGAACCTTCCGCGCAGCAACAAGATGGCGACGCCTCGCTACCAGGACATCACCGGGAACAAGGTCGCGCTGCTCACCAGTGGTGACGGCGGCGCACTCGTGCGTGTCATCGCGGGCGAGATCGCAGGCCATCAGGGTCCGGGCTCGACCTACACACCCATTGCGTTGACCCATATCACCGTCGCCCCGGGGGCAGCGCTGTCGCTTCCGTGGAATCGCGAGTTCAACGCCCTGGTCTACGTGCTGTCCGGGTCGGGAACCGTAGGCCCCGATCGCAGGCCCATCCGCATGGGACAGACCGCACTGCTCGGACGCGGAGACACGATCGACGTGTCGGCGACGGACGCACTCGACGTGTTCGTGCTCGGCGGAAAGCCCATCCGCGAACCCGTCGCGATGGCAGGACCGTTCGTCATGAACACCAAAGCCGAGGTCGTCCAGGCGTTCGAGGACTTCCAGGCCGGGCGTCTGGGGTCGGTGCCTCCGGCACCCGTGCGCGGAAGATAACCGCCCGACGTAATTACCCACTCACGACCACGGCGTGCAGGTCGTGAGTGGGTAATTATGTCACGGTGTCATTACGCACTCACCGGCGGCGCCAGCCGCGTCACACCGGCGGCGCCAGCCGCGTCACGCCAGCCGCGTAAGCCGCGCCACGGCCCTCATGGGGATGTCCAGCCAGGTCGGGCGGTTGCGGGCCTCGTAGACCGCCTCGTAGACCGCTTTGTCCAGCTCGAAGGCGCCGAGGAGGGCGGCATCGGCGCGCGGGTCCGAACCCGTCACCGAGGCGTATCCGTCGCAGAATGCGGCGGCGTTGCGTTCCACCCAACGTGATGCACGCTCGGACGCCTCCTCGGTGACATCGGAACTCCCGAGCAGCAGGTGGCGCGCCGCGTAGTCGAAGGACCTGAGCATTCCGGCGACATCGCGCAGCGCGCTGTCCGGGCGGCGTCGTTCCTCGAGCGACTTGGCGGGCTCACCTTCGAAATCGATCAGCAACCAACCCGCTGGGGTACGGAGGACCTGCCCGAGATGAAGGTCGCCGTGGATGCGCTGCACGGTTGTCGTGCCCGCAGCTTCCGCCCGAGCGATCAGTTCGCGGGCTGCCGGTAGATGAGCGGCCAGTTCGGGCACCACCTGGGCGGCCTCCTCGACCCGGTTCAGGATCGCCTCCGCCGACGCGACCACCGGTTGCTCCGACGTTCCGAGTTGCCGAGCCAGATCGGCGTGCACGTGCGCAACGGCGGCGCCCAGCAGACGCGACTCCTCGGCGAAGTCGAGGTCGGCGTCCTCGGGTGCGAGAGATCCGGCGAGGAGATCGGAGACGGACTTCAGCGCCGTCGTCCACCCTTCGCTGGCGCCCGCGACGAAGTCCTGTGCCATCCCGAGCATCGACAACTCACCGTCGGACCTCGTCTCGATCCACCCGCGCAGGGGAGCGACGTTGACGCAGCCGGTCTCCGCCAACGCCCTGTGCAGCTCGATATCCGGATTGACTCCCGGAGAGACACGCCGAAACAGCTTGAGCAACAGCACTTCCCCCAGCACAACGGACGTATTGGACTGCTCGGCGCCCAGTACCCGACCCTGAAGGCCGCTGCTTATCGAATCCGGGGCGACGGAACGGAAATCGAGCGAATCGACCGACGTGTGCGCCGCGAGGGCTTCGCCGTAGAGCGCGATGATCGCCGGATCCCGCAGACCGTCGTAGACCACGACGTCGTACCCGGGTAGCGGCAATCGCCATGCGGCCAAGTCCTCGGATGCGCTCTGCCGATATCCGAGCGGAACTTGGTAGCGCTGGACCGGCCCACCCACCTCGTCGAGTCCGATGTCGACGAGAAGATGCTCGGCATCCACGTCCTCCTTCGAACCGGACGAAAGCGGCACACGCGCGACGATGTCCAGCGTCACCACCACCGACCCCTTCGCTGCGAACCATCTCTGTTGCGGAATCCATGTGAGCAACGCTGTTTCGAGATCAACTGAGGTGACGGCTGTCGAATCGGTCATAAGTGTGTTCTCTCGCCTCCGCGTTCGCTTGGTCTGCGCAACCTTAGTGATTGTTTCCCCACACTGCTGTGCGGTGAGTACCCGCTCCGAACTCCCTCACACTCGTGTCTCTTTCGTCGCGCGAAAGTTATCCGCGTCGACACCCCACTGGACCCACGCCTCGTAGAGTGGTTGCATGTCCGCTCCACAATCGTTCACTCCGATTCCGCACATCGACATCCACCGGGCCGGCGATCGACTGAAAACCCGTGTGGCGTGGCTGGATTCGAAACACTCGTTCTCGTTCGGCCAGCACTACGATCCGGACAACACCCACCATGGGCTTCTGCTGGTCAACAACGACGACATCGTCTCTCCCGGTCAGGGTTTCGAAACCCATCCACACCGAGACATGGAAATCGTCACGTGGGTGACGAAGGGCTCGCTCGTCCACCAGGATTCGATCGGCCACTCGGGTGTCATCTACCCCGGCCTCGCCCAGCGGATGAGCGCAGGCAAGGGCATCATGCACTCGGAGAAGAACGACTCGTGGCGCCTCACCGGCGACGCCCATCAGGTGCCCGTCCGGTTCGTACAGATGTGGGTCGTGCCGGACACACCCGGCATCGACCCCGGCTACGAACAAGTCGAGATCGAGGACGAATTGCTCCGCGGTGGACTGGTTCCGGTCGCATCGGGCATGAAGAAGCATGACGGTGAGTCCGCTATTCGCATCAACCAGAAATCAGCTGCCCTCCACGTCGCTCGGCTGCAACCGGGCCGCCCGATCACCGTGCCGGAAGCGCCGTTTCTCCATGTTTTCGTCGCTCAGGGAACTGTGCAGATGGAAGAAGTGGGCGAGCTGTACGAGGGTGACGCTGTTCGGCTCAGTTCGTCCGGTGGACAACGCATTCAGTCGTTCGAACATGCCGAGGTCCTCATCTGGGAGATGCACTCACGGCTCGGGCAGTGACTCCGGGTAGGTAACAACCTGGTGGAGAATCCGTCACCGACCGCCTGTGCGGCGCTACTCTCATCCAGCACTCGTGGAAGCGAAAGAGGGGGAATCGAACACCATGTCCGACCAGCCACCACCCGGGAACTACCCACCATCGGGCGACTACCCACCGCCCGGAAATTACCCACCACCACCCGGCAACCAGCCGCCCGGTAACTACCCGCCGGGGAACTACCCGCCGGGCGGGTATCAGCAGCCGGGCCAGTACCCGCCTGCCGCCCCGAAGAACACGCTCGGGATCGTGGCGCTCGTACTTGCCATCCTGGCCATCCTGACGTCGTGGACCATCGTGGGCGGCGTCATCCTCGGATTGGCCGCGATCATCCTGGGCTTCCTCGCCCGTTCGAGAGTCAAGAAGGGCCTCGCGACCAACGGCACCGCGGCAATAGTGTCGATCGTCCTGGGCATCATCGGACTCCTGCTGTCGATCGCGCTCGTCGTGTTCGGCGTCGGTCTGTTCAACAGCATCGGCGGCAAAGACTACGTGGACTGCATCTCCGACGCCGGAAACAGCGAATCTGCGCGCGCGCAGTGTGAGGACCAGTTCCAGAACAACATCGAGGATCGCTACGGCGTGACGGTCGAACCTACGCGGTAAGTGTTCGTCGCTCCAGTGGCATGGCTGAGTGCCCTCCGAGGTACACAGTCATGCCACTGGAGCGTCCTATGCTCGGAGGTCCCGGACCAGAAATGCCCGCCATCCGATCAGCGATGCCGACGCAGCGGCCGCGAGCAGCCAGAGAATCGGCGCAACGGACACCGAATCGCCTGGTAGACGCGGTAGATGGGTGAACGGCGACAGGTCGAGCCATATCTGTGGAAGCCCGATCACAGCGCCGATCTGGCCGAGCATCACGAATCCGATCAGCAGCACCCAGACCGCATTCGAGTACCTCGGTACCAGTCCGAACAGCAGCACCGCACACCCCGCGAGTACCCACACTGCGGGCAGTTGGACCAGTGCGCCTTCGAGCACAGCCCACAGATTCGACGCAAGATCGCCGACGGCGAGACCGTACGGAATGCCGGCGGCGAGGCCTACTGCGAGCATCGCCACGGCGGGTCCGATAAAAGCGAAGACCAGGTGGCTCGCGAGCCATCGACCACGCCCGACGCTTCCCGCCAGGATCGTCTCGGCCAACCAGGCCTGTTCTTCCGTATGCGCTCGCAGCGCTGCCGAGATCGCGTATGCAGTCGCACCGATTCCAAGGATGCTGATGGCGGTGGCCAGGAACGACTGCACGATCGTGCCGCCTCCGAATGTGGAGAGCGCATCGGCGATCGCTGCACTGTCGCCGAGCTGCCCTCCGACACTGCTTGCTGCGCTACCGAGAACCAGTGCGACGAGACCGAGCCCGACGGTCCACGCAAGAAGCACTCCCCGGTGCTGACGCCATGCCAACCCCAGGACACCACTGAGCGCCTCCGACGCCCGCGCAGGCCCTTCACGCTCAGCGACGAGACCCGATCCGAGATCCCGCCGCGCAGACAACAGAAATGCGAGTACGACGGTTGCTCCCGCGGTCACCGCAGGCAGCAAGAGAACCCACCATCGCTCGTCGGCGAAAGGCCGCAGCTGCGCCGACCAGCTGATGGGTGAAAGCCACGACACGGACCCCGACCCTGCGTCGCCGACTGCTCTGAGCACGAAGGCTGCCGCCAGGACGGCGAGCGCGTACCCGCGCGCCATGCGCGCACCCGATCCGATCTGTGCCGCGGCCGCCCCGACCCCGGCGAATACCGCCCCTACGGCAAAGATCCCCAGGCCGAAGGCGATGCTCCCGGCGACCGCGAACCCGGTGAGCAGCAATGCCGACGTTGCGACGAGTGCGGCCCCTGCCACGCCGCCTGTCGCCAGGCCGAGCGCCGCGAGCAGTGCCGCGTGGTGCCCGACGGCCGTCGATCCCATCAGCTCGGTTCGTCCGGCATCCTCCTCCGCCCGCGTGTGTCTGATTACGGTCAGCAGTGCAGCGAGCGGCGCGATCGCGAGCAGAATCCCCGCACGCCAGGTCACGAGGGCACCGAGATCATCACCGAAAATAGGACCGACCATCGCCAGTTCTGCGGGGGTGTGTGCGGTCGCCTCGTAGAACGCCTGACGATCGGCCGTCGTCGGATACAGGCCTCGGAAACTGACCGCGTAGACAAGAGGCACAAGCCCGATCGAGAACACCCACAGCGGCAGAACGATCCGATCCCTGCGGGCATACAACCCCAACAGGCGCCAGGTACCCGTCATGACGGGCTCGCGTAGTACTTCAGGAAAAGGTCTTCGAGTGTGGGCGGAGAACTCGTCAAGCTCGTGATCCCCAGTGCAGCCAAGTCCCTCATGAGCTCGGGCAGTTCGGACGTCGAGACGCGGCACGTCACCTGATTGCCGTCGATCGTGGTTTCCCCCGGCAAGTCGTGCGGCAGACGATCGACGACGGCGGTGACCGTTGTGTGCGTGAGGTGACGCATGTCCTTCAGCGATCCCGAGTCGACCGTCCGGCCGTCACGAATGATCGTCACCCGCTCGCAGAGTTTCTCCACCTCGGAGAGAATGTGCGAGGACAGCAGCACGGTCGTCCCGCGCGCCGCGGCGTCGGTGACACATTCGGCGAACAGCTGCTCCATCAGCGGATCGAGCCCGGAGGTCGGCTCGTCGAGCAGAAGCAGTTCCGCGTTGGACGAGAACGCCGAGATCAACGCGACTTTCTGACGGTTTCCCTTCGAGTAGGTCCGTGTCTTCTTCCGCGGATCGAGCCCGAACCTCTCTACGAGTTCCGCCCTCCTCGCCTCGTCGATTCCGCCGCGCATGCGCGCGAGCAGGTCGATGACCTCGCCGCCGGTGAGCGACGGCCACAGCGTCACGTCGCCTGGGACGTAGGCGAGGCGTCGGTGCAACGCGACGGAATCGGTCCACGGATCGCCGCCGAGCAACCTGACCTCGCCCGAGGTGGCCCGAATCAGGCCGAGCAGAATGCGAATCGTCGTCGACTTACCCGAACCGTTCGGACCGAGGAAACCGTGGACTTCCCCGGCGTCGACGTTCAGGTTCAGGCCGTCGAGGGCGTGAACCTTGCCGAACGTCTTGACGAGACCGCTGACTTCTATTGCCGGAGCGATGCCGGCACTGCGGCGGACGGGATCTATGGATGGTCTCACGTGTTCTCCCGGTGTCGGAGGTACGTAGTCAGGGTGTCGTCAGCTGTCAGAAGCCCCTCGGTGTAGAGCTCGAGTGCGGGGAGCGTGATCTCGGCGGCCATGTCGTGGAAGGCCGACGCGAAGTCCGTGCCTTCTGGTTGCATCTGTAGGTAAAGCAGCAAACCGCCGACGCTCTGGCGCGTGAGGAACCGGGCACGGGCCCGCGGATCTCGGCTGGGTTTGATTCGTCCACCGGCGACACCCTCGTCGAGGTAGTCCACGGTGTCATCGACCATGTGCTCGAACATCTCGGTCGCGAGTCGCCCTCCCGCGGCGAAACTGCGCACGATGTACGCCACGATAGGCGCGTAGTGATCCACCTTGGCGAGTTGCTCGATGACACCGCCAGGTGATGAGGACAGGGCCGCCGACTTGCTGTCGTGGACGACGGCGAGGACTCGCCTGTCGCATTCCTCGCGAAGTCCGTCCTTGGAGCCGAAATGATGGTTGAGCAAGCCGGGTGACACCGCGGCGGCCGTGGCGATCGTGCGGACCCCCACACCGAAACCGTCTCGCCCGAACACAGCGATCGCGGTATCGAGAATGCGTGCTCGCGTCGTCCGATCGTCGTCAGCAGTTGAACGCATGTACAGGATACTAAACACCCGTTCAATCTCACGCAAGAGTGTAAAGATGGAATGCATGACTACGGTTGATTCTTCACGGGTGAACTCGGGCATCGACCTGAGCTTCACGGACGACAGCACGCGCGCACAGGACGATCTGTTCGTGCACGTCAACGGCAAATGGCTCGACGACTACGCCATTCCTGCCGATCGCGCAGTCGACGGAGCATTTCGGACGCTCTACGACACAGCCGAAGAAGACGTCCGCACGATCATTCAAGAGTCAGCAGCCTCGAACCCACCCGTCGGGACCGCTGCGCAGAAGATCGGCGACCTGTACTCGAGCTTTCTCGACGCAGACGCCGTCGAAGAAGCAGGCCTGACGCCCATCGCCGACGAGTTGGCTGCCGTCGCCGATGCAGGTGACCTCGTCACCCTGGCCGAGGTGCTCGGCTCTCTTCAGCGCTCGGGAGTCGGCGGCGCAATCGGGCACTACGTGGACACCGACGCCAAGGATTCGTCCCGCTACCTCGTGCATTTCTCGCAGTCCGGCATCGGCCTGCCCGACGAGTCCTACTACCGCGAGGACAACTACGCCGAGATTCGCGAGGCCTACGTCGCGCACATCGGTCGGATGTTCTCCCTCGCCGGCCTGTCGTACGACGCGCAGCGTGTGTTCGATTTGGAGAAGAAACTCGCCGCCGGGCATTGGGACGTCGTCGCGCGTCGAGATGCCGAGAAGAGCTACAACCTCGTCGGGTTCGACGCCCTCGTCGCGGGTGAGCCGGGCTTCAATTGGACTGCATGGATTTCCGGACTCGGTGGCACCACCGAACAGTTCGCCGAGATCGTCGTCCGGCAGCCTCCGTTCCTCTCGACGTTCACCGGCCTGTGGGTATCCGAGGACATCGAGGACTGGAAGGCGTGGCTCGCGTGGCGCGTCATGCACGGACGCGCGCCGTACCTGACCGCAGCGATCGTCGACGAGAACTTCGCGTTCTACGGAAAAACACTGAGCGGCACCGAGGAAAACCGCGAGCGCTGGAAGCGCGGGGTCTCGCTGGTGCAGGATCTGCTGGGCGAAGCCGTCGGAAAGCTCTACGTGGAGCGGCATTTCCCAGCCGATGCCAAGGCGCGGATGCAGGTCCTCGTGGCCAATCTGACCGAGGCCTACCGGCGCAACATCGCCGACCTGGAATGGATGAGCCCGGAGACCCGGCAGAAGGCGCTCGACAAGCTGGACAAGTTCACCCCGAAGATCGGGTACCCGGATCGGTGGCGGGACTACGACGCGATCGAAATCGACGCGAGCGATCTCGTCGGAAACTACCGTCGTGGTTACATCGCCGAGTACCAGCGGGATCTCGACAAGCTCGGTGGGCCGGTGGACCGTGACGAATGGTTCATGACTCCTCAGACGGTCAATGCGTACTACAACCCTGGACTCAACGAAATCGTCTTTCCCGCAGCCATTCTGCAGCCGCCGTTCTTCGACGCCGATGCCGACGACGCAGCCAACTACGGCGGAATCGGCGCCGTCATCGGCCACGAGATCGGACACGGCTTCGACGACCAGGGTGCAAAATACGACGGCGACGGCAACATGATCGACTGGTGGACCGACTCCGACCGCACCGAGTTCGGTAAGCGCACCACAGCGCTCATCGACCAGTACGACCAGTTCGAGCCGAAAGCACTCCCCGGCCACAAGGTGAACGGCAAGTTCACGATCGGCGAGAACATCGGCGACCTCGGCGGCTTGTCCATCGCCGTCGCCGCGTACAAGATCGCGTTGGAAGGCAAGGACGCGCCGGTGCTCGACGGGCTGACCGGTCTGCAGCGCGTGTTCTTCGGCTGGTCACAGGTATGGCGAACCAAGGCACGCGATGAGGAAGCAATCCGCAGGCTTGCGGTCGATCCGCACTCGCCACCGGAGTTCCGCTGCAATGGCGTCGTACGCAATCTGGACAGTTTTCACGAAGCGTTCGATGTGAAGCCGGGAGATGCGCTCTACTTGGACCCGGGCGAGCGCGTCCGGATCTGGTAGGCGGCTCCCAGTGGCACGGTTGGGTTCCCTCCAGGGGCCCTAACCGTGCCACTGGCGGCGGATCCGCTGCATTACCGGCGGCGGAGCCGTCGGGCAACGAAAGGGGTGGGGCCGTATGAAAAAGAGAATTAGATGGATTGCCGCGCACGGGGTGGTGCGATACGGCGCGCAGAAGGCCGCGAAGGCGGGAGATCTGCAGGCCATGCTGGTTGCCGACCCGGCAACCCGTGCTGATCCTCGGCAGGTCTTCGAGAAGATTCGCGCATCGGGCCCGCTGGTCAAGACCAGGATCTCCAACATCACCGTCGATCATCAGCTCGTGCACGAGTTGCTGCGGTCCGACGACCTTCGTGTCACCGAGATCGGCGCGACCTTGCCGAAACCGCTGCGTTGGATCGAAAACCGAACCCGCTCCAAGGCCCTGCACCCGCTGAAGCCGCCGTCCCTGCTGTCTGTCGAACCACCCGAGCACACGCGTTATCGCAAGCTCGTCTCGTCCGTGTTCACCCCACGCGCCGTTGCCAAGATGCGGGAAATGGTGCAGGAAAAGGCCGACAGCCTGCTCGACGAACTCGTAGCCAGCGAGCGCAGGGTCGACATCGTCGACAAGTACTGCGCGCAGTTGCCGGTCGCTGTCATCAGCACCATCCTCGGCGTCCCCGACGAGGAACGCCAGAAGGTATTGGAATTCGGTGAGATGGCGGCACCGAGCCTCGACATCGGGCTCTCGTGGGAGCAGTTCAACCAGGTCGAGGACGGACTGGAGCAGTTCGACGCCTGGCTTGCCGGTCACCTCGCCGAGCTTCGTCGCAACCCGGGTGACGATTTGATGAGCCAGCTCATCAAGGCCGAGGACGACGGCGTCGGACTGACCGACGAAGAGCTGCGGGCGACGGCTGGGTTGGTCCTCGCGGCCGGTTTCGAGACGACGGTCAATCTACTGGGCAGCGGCATTCGGCTGCTGCTCGACAATCCCGATCAGCTCACGCTTCTGCAGGACGATCCGTCGCACTGGGTGACTGCAGTCGACGAGATGCTCAGGCTCGAGTCCCCCGTTCAGCTCACCGCCCGGTTGGCCAAGCACGACGTCACCATCGAGGGAGTTCCGGTCGCAGGTGGCGATCTGATCATCTTGATCCTCGCCGGCGCCAATCGCGATCCCAAGGTCTTCGACGACCCCTATCGCTTCGACGTGACGCGGACCAACGCGAACAAGCACCTGTCGTTCTCGGGCGGACGTCACTATTGCCTCGGCGCCGCACTTGCCAAGGCGGAGACCGAAGTCGGCTTGAAGACACTGTTCGACCGATTCCCTCACCTGCAGTCCGCAGGCGAGGGAATCCGCCGCGACACCCGAGTCCTGCACGGCTGGGCGTCCCTACCGGTGGATCTGGGAGAGCCCGCTACAGCCGCTCACCGGTAGTCGCCGAGAAGAAGAACACCTCGTCGAGCTTCGGGACCAGGTGAACCGTCTCGGCGAGGCCGATGGCCAACTTGCGGTCCACGCGGACCGTGAGGCGGCCGGACGTCGTCGTCCAGTCCGACTCGGGAGGCGGTGCTGCGTACAGGAACGACTCCGCGCCGAGCTCCTCGATCAGTTCGACCACGACAGCAACGGATCCGCTCGCTGCACCGACCAAGTTCCAACCTTCAGGCCTGATCCCCACCGTCACGCGAGCCTCCTGGGTAGGAGCAGGAATCCGTACGTCCCCGATCACCGCGGCACCGTCCACCACCGGGGCATCGACGAGATTCATTCCGGGAGAACCGATGAAGCCGGCGACGAAGGTGTTGACCGGATTGTCGTACAGTTCCCGCGGCGACGCGATCTGCTGCAACTTGCCCGCTTTCAGAACCGCGACACGGTCTCCCATCGTCATCGCCTCGACCTGGTCGTGCGTGACGTACACCGTCGTCGTGCCCAATCGCTTCTGCAGACCAGCGATCTGAGCTCTCGTCGACACCCGCAGCTTGGCATCGAGATTCGACAGCGGCTCGTCCATGCAGAACACCTTGGGCTGCCGGACGATAGCGCGTCCCATCGCCACCCGCTGACGCTGCCCGCCGGACAACTTACCCGGCTTACGATTCAGCAAAGGTTCCAGCTCGAGCATCTTCGCGGCTTCGAGAACCCGAACTGCCGTGTCGGCCTTGCTCATACCTGCATTGCGCAGGGCGAAGCCCATGTTGTCCCCGACGGTCATGTTGGGGTACAGCGCATAGTTCTGGAACACCATCGCGACGTCCCGCTCGCGCGGCGCGAGCGAGGTTACATCGACGCCGCCGATGTCGATGTGCCCGCTCTCGACGGACTCGAGACCGGCGAGCATCCGCAGGCTCGTGGACTTTCCGCATCCCGACGGGCCGACGAGGACGATGAATTCACCGTCGGCGATATCGAGTTCCAACGAGTCGACGGCGAGCGTGTCGGCACCCGGGTAGCGATGCGAGACTTGGGAGTAATGAACCGCCGCCATTACGCCGGCAGCTTCGGCGTGATCTGACGGTCGATGATCTGCTGCAGCTGATCCTGCACGCTGGCGAAGGTCGTTGCGACATCGGCATTCTGGAGCGCGATCTGCTCGAGGCCGGTGCCGATGATCTTGTCGCCGCCGGGTACGAACACGCGGGCGTAATCCTGCGAGCGCGTCTTCGCGAGCTGGTCGACGGCCGTCTTCGCGTTCGGGTTCGCTTCGAGGTACGCGATCTCGCTCGGATCCTGCTGTGCCGACTTGCGCACCGGCATGTAGCCCGTGTTCTGCGTGAAGTACGCGGTGTTGGCGGCGTTGGTCACGAAGTCGATGAACTTCAGTGCGTTCACCTTGCGCTCGTCGGAGATCTTTGCGGGGATGGCAAGACCGGCTCCACCCGTCGGGCATCCGGGCTGTCCGTCGGTGGACGGCAGGAATGCGGTGCCGAATTCGAACGCCGCGCCTTCCTTGATGGTGGACAAGTCGCCGGTGGAGGCGATGGTCGAGGCGAGGATGCCCGCGCCGAAGTCGTTGGCGATGTCGTTGGACACGGCCGCGTACTTCTTCGTGTGGATCATGTCCTGCAGGAACTTGCCTGCGGCGATGGTCTTCTCGTCGTCGAACTTCAGCTCGAAACCGTCGGAGTACGCACCGCCGAACGTCCAGATCGGGCCCTCGAACGTCCAGCCGAGGTAGTCGGCGGCATTGCCCCACCCGTGTGCAAGCTTGCCCTCACCGACGACGGCCTGGATGCGCGGGCCCCACTCGTCGAACTCCTGCCACGTGGCCGGTCCGCGATCGGGCAGACCTGCCTGCGCCCAGACCGCCTTGTTGTAGTAGAACAGCGGCGTCGAACGCGAGTACGGAAGCGCCCAGTGCTTGCCGTTCCAGTTGTAGTCCGCCAGTAGCGAATCGACGTAGTCGTCCGGGTCGACACCGGCGGCCTCGAAGTGATCGTCCAGCGGCTCGATGGCACCGGTCAGCGCGTAGTTGAACCACCACACGTCCGACAGCAGCACGACGTCGGGAACGTCGTTGCCGGACAGTGCCGCGTTGAACTTCTGCGACACCTCCTCGTAGTTCTTTCCGCCGTCGACCAGGTTCACCGTCAGGTCGGGGTTCTCCGCCTTGAATCGGTTGATCAATTCCTGCTCGTACGCCTGCGACTTGCCGGGGTGACTCGACCAGAAGTTGATGGTGTTCGCGTCACCGGTTGCTTCCTCACCCGAGGAGCTCGAACCGGGACCGCTGCAGGCAGCTAGGGCTGCAGCTGCGGCGGCGGCGCCGGTCAATGTGAGGAACCCGCGACGATTGATGTTGGCCATGAGTGTTCTTTCTCCTGGAGGGGTAGAGCGAATCAGCCTTTGACCGCACCGGAGGTGAGGCCCTTGATCATGTGGCGTTGGAGGGCGAGGAAGACCGCGAGGATGGGCAGAATGGTCAGGATGGTCACCGCCATGACGGCGCCCCAGTTGGTGTAGCCCTCGGTGTTCTGCAGGAGGGTCAGACCGACCGGGAGCGGCGCGACGGACGAGTCGTCGGACATCAGGAACGGCCAGAGGTACTCGTTCCACTCGGTCACGATGGTGATGATCGCGAAGGCCACCATGGTCGGGCCCGACAGCGGCAGAACCACCCGGAACAGCAACCGGAACGGTCCTGCCCCGTCCATGCGTGCGGCCTCGATGATCTCGGCCGGCAGCGACAGGAAGTGGTTGCGCATCAGGAACGTACCGAACGCAACCCCTGCCAGCGGAAGAATGATGCCTTGGAACGAGTTTCGCCAACCGAGGTCGGAGATCAGCGAGTAGTTCGAGATGACCGTGATCTGGTTGGGAACCATGAGCGCGGCGATGATGACGAGGAAGACCACGTTCTTGCCGGGGAATCGGAGAAACACCAGCCCGTAGGCGCTGAGCACACCGAGGACGAACTTGATCGACGCCGTGATGGCGGTGATGATGATCGAGTTGCGCAGGTAGGTGAAGAACGGAACTTCCGTCGTCGCCTCGTGGTAGTTGTCCAGCCGGAACGAACCGGGCCACCAGGTGACAGGCTGAATGTAGATGTCGCCGCGTTCCTTGAACGAGGTGATCAGGATCCAGAACAGCGGAAGCCCGATCATCAGCAGTACCAGCACCATTGCGATGTACCCGAACACCGTCGACAGGCTGCGTTCGCGCTGCGGGTCCTTCCGGGTGCTGCGACGCGGCTTCTCGGCGACCGGCTTCGATGTGAGGGTCATCGCTGATCGTCCCGATCCATGATGCGTACTTGTACGAGCGTGACGATCAGCAGAACGACGAACATGATCGTCGCGACGGTCGCACCGTAGCCGGCTCGGAAGTTTCGGAAGGTCTCCTCGTACACCTGGAACACCATCGTCGTCGTGCCGTTGCCCAGCGGGCCTCCGCGGGTCATGACGTTGATGATGTCGAAGACCTGCAGGGAGTTGAGGAGCACCGTGATCGACAGGAAGAAGGTCGTCGGACGCAGTTGTGGCAGAAGTACTTTGCGGAAGGTGGTCCACTTGCTCGCGCGGTCGATCTCGGCTGCTTCCATCAACTCCTTGCGTACTCCCTGCAGAGCGGCGAGGTAGATGACGAAGGCGTAGCCGAGGTTCTTCCAGAGGTACGTCACCGTCACCATGAACAGCGCCCAGTGCGGATCCTGGTAGAAGTCCGGGCTGGTCAGGCCCACTCGATGCAGCAGGTCCTGCACGAGACCGAAGTTGGGGTCGAACACGAACTGGAACGCGATACCGATGGCCGCACCCGAGATGACGAACGGCGCGAACACCGCCGAGCGAGCGAAGTTGCGACCGCGCAGCTTTCGGTCCAGCAGCATCGCCAGCACAAGGCCGAGCACCAGAGATCCGGCAACCGCCGCGATCGTGAAGATGACGGTGTTGGAGACGATGGTCCAGGTGTCGTCGCGGGTGAGCCACTCACGGTAGTTGTCAAGACCGACGAAAGTCGATGTGGGAGAGGAGAGATTCCAGTCGTAGAAGGAGAACTGGAAGTTCTCGACGAGCGGTCGGTACGTGAACACCACGAGCAGGGCCAGGTTCGGCCCGAGAAGGATGAGGAACAGTGCGTAGTCGCTCCACGGCCTGCCGAAGAATGTCCTCCGGCCTGCTGTAGGCAGCACTCGTTCCGTTGTTGTACTCACTGCGGGGACTGTTCTTACCCGCGGCTAACGGATGATGAACGGGGTCGGACGGGGAATCGATCGCAGAACCAACATCTGGGGTGTGACCTGTGTCATGTGACTGAAACTACATCACGCACCAACACATTTCAGCCACATCGGCCATCCCTGCGATCGATTACCAGGCGTCAGCGGTTCCAGTCGCCCAATCCGTCGGATCCGCTGAGGGTGCCGCCCGCGGTGTTCGTCACCACGACCGGGTCGCCCTTCTGAGCGTTCTCGAAGAACCACTTGCCGTCCTCGGTGCTGACGTTGAGGCAACCGTGGCTGACGTTCTCGTAGCCCTGCGAGTCGACGGACCACGGCGCGGCGTGAACGAAGATGCCGCTGTACGAAATTCGCGTGGCGTACTCGACGTAGGTGCGGTAGCCCTCCGCGGAGTCGACCGGGACGCCGTAGGTGGACGAGTCCATGTACATGTCCCGGAACTTCTCGCCGACGAGGTAGGTGCCGTTCGGCGTCTCGTGGCCCGACTTGCCGAACGAAGTCGGCATGGTGCGCACCACCTCGCCGTTGCGCGTGACGGTGATGGTCTTGGTGGCGTCGTCGGCGGTGGTGATGACGGAGTCTCCGGTAGAGAAGTCGGCGCGGGCGCCGCCTGCTTCGACGGTCACCTGGGTGTGTGCCGGATAGAACTCGTTCGGCAACCAGCGCACCTGGGTGTCGTTGATCCAGTAGAAGTGTCCGTCGACCGACGGTGAGGTGGTGACGCGGATGGCAGCTTCCGCGGCTCCGCGGTCACCGATCGATTCGGTGAACCGGATCGCGATCGGCTGTGCGACGCCGACGACCTCGCCACCGTTCGGGCTGATCGAGGGATCGGCGAAGTTCGCCGGGGCGAGTCGCTGAATCTGCGGCGCCGGAGCGGGCGCGGGTTGCCCCGGATCGGAAGAACCGACGCCGGGCAGTTCCGGTCCACCCGGCCACAACGGGGCCGCCTGAGCCGGCGTCACCAGCGAGGCTGCTCCGAAAGCAGTGATCACGGCCGCAAGGGACAACCGAGTGATCACCTTTCGAGATGAACCCGATGCAGCGAAAGACCGCCGTGTCTTCAGAGAAATCAGTGCCATAGCTGTTCCCGATCCATCCTTCGTCGTCCGCGGCCACACAGGGCCGAACCAACCGCCATTAACACACACATGCGGCGCTGTTGGCCAATCGGCCGGTGTCAGGAAACTATCCCTGCCTTCTTCGCCGCCGACCGCACCTGGAACGCACTGACGACGAACAGAATGCCGAAGAGAAGAGCGAAAACACCGATGAGCCACACGATAGACAGAATGCCGCTGACCGGCGAGAACACCAGCACCAGGCCGAACAGAAGCTCCACGATTCCGGCGAAGAGAAGCAAGCCCCAATGCGCTGCGCCATCGAGTTTGCGCAAGCGGATCGATCCGGCGATCTCCAGTATTCCGCCCATGATTGCCCAAATACCTATGACGAAAACGGCAGCCAGTGCGGTTATCTCGGGCCAAACGAACGCGATGATTCCTGCCACGAGCGACACGACACCGCCCAGAAGCCACCACACCCAGCCGGACTCGACCTTGCGTGAGGACACAGCTCGGATGATCGCCGAGATGCCGTCGACGATCGCGTAGGCGCCGAAGACCACGACGAGTGCCCAGACGGTGACGCCCGGCCAGGCCAACGCGACCACGCCGAAGATCACCGCAAGAACGCCGCGAAGCAGCACTGCCCACCACAGATCCTTGCCGATGCGCAGCAACGCCTCTTCACCAGTGGAAAAGTTGTTCGCGGACTCTGCGGTCATGGCTGAAACCTACTTTCCTTCAAGGGTTACGGACGAAGTTCGAACCGTCGGACACGCAGATCCGGCCGGTAGTGAGGTTGACGGCGATACCGGCACCCGCGCTGCAGCGAACACCCTCGTCGGCAGTCCCGACGAAAGTCTGCCCACCCTCGAGTGACAGTGCGAACGCAACGACGCCGGGGTCGGGCGAGACGATGGCCACCGCGTCACGCCCGACCGCTGCGGATCCCACCTGCCCCGACACCGTCTCTCCTGCGGCGACGCCGCCGCCGTGGGCAAGTGCGTACGCCGCGCCGCCACCGTAGGCGCGCGCGAACGCGACGCCCTCCAGAGCCCGAGCAAGGGCCGTGGAAAACTCGTCGACGCGGGTTCCGCACGCGTTTCCGTCCTGGACCGCGAGAGTTTCCAACCCCGGTGGCGCCGCACACGTCAGGTCGGACGCGTTCGCCGAGCCGGGTGAGACGAAAGCAACTACCGCACCGATGCCGAAGGCCGCGGCTGTCGTCGGAGCGAGTCGGCGAGCTCCGATCCGCGTCACGGCCCTCACCGTCCCTGGTCGAATGCGCGGAATCATGTTTGGATTGTGCCACTGAGGGGGATCACAAGGTGGGTCTATCGGGACTCATCAGCACTCCGTCGAGCCACCGGCGGTTCACAAGCGCCGTTTCTTTGCGTTCGAGTTCACACCTGCCCTGGCTTTTCAGCCATGCCCGCTGTCTGCTCGCTCCTCGCCCGGATTCGGCACGGCGGAGGGGTGTAGAAGTGATCGATGTTCGGCAGGAAGTGCGACGCACCGTCGTGGTTGTGCCCGTTCACAACGAGGAGCTGCTGCTCGATACCTGTCTGACGGCGCTCTCCGGGGCGGCTGCTCAGCTCGAGCAGACCGGGGTCGACACCGAGTTGGTAGTTGTACTTGACTCGTGCACCGACTCGTCCGAGGACATTGCCGTGACGTGGGCCGACAAGACCGGCCTCACCGTGGTTCGGGTCGACCGACGGAATGTCGGGGCCGCGCGCGCAGCCGGATTCTTCTCGGCGCGTTCGTCGTCGCGCCGTACTCCGCTCTCGGACGTGTGGTTCGCGACGACGGACGCCGACAGTGCGGTGAGCCCGACCTGGCTCGCGTCGCAACTCGCGCACGCCGCTCGCGGCGCCGACGTCGTCGCGGGGACGGTTCTCCCCGATCTGGAGTCCGCATCTCCGGCGCTCGCACTGGCCTACGACTCCGGATACCGACACCGACCGGGTCATCGACACGTTCACGGCGCAAATCTTGGTCTGCGCGCGAGCGCATACTGGTCTGTCGGAGGGTTCGGAGCTTTGACCACCGCGGAGGACGTCGATCTCGTCCGCCGTCTCGAGCACGCTGCCGTTCCGGTTCTGTACGCATCTGACTCTCCTGTGCGCACCTCGTCTCGTACGGAAGGGCGGGCGCCCGACGGTTTCGCCGGACATCTGCGCGGTCTCGAACTGGCGATTGCGCAATGAGCACTACACCGGTCGCTGGACTGCACGACAGACTGCGACAGTGGATTCGCGATGAATCGGCTGATCTAGAACTACCGGGCGCGGGTTACACCGATTCGCGTTGGTTGACGCTGGCGGCCCTGGGGCGAGAAGACACGGTACTGGGACGGTTCGCCGAGGGGCATGCCGATGCACTGGCCATCCTCGCCGAACTCGGAGGCCCGACGCCCAAGCGCGGCCAGATCTGGGGCGTGTGGGCTGCTGAACCGCCGTCCCCGGTACTCGAGGCAGTGCAGGGAACCAACGGTTGGAAGCTTTCGGGCGTCAAACCGTGGTGCTCGGGCGCAAGTCTGTGCACCAACGCGTTGGTCACTGCGCGGGTCGGTGACCGGTCGAGGTTGTTCGCCGTCGATTTGACCCAGGACTGGTGCTGGCCGATCGCGAACACATGGCATGCCGTCGGGATGTCCAGGAGCGATTCGGGCACCGTCCGCTTCGACGGTGCAACCGCGGTGCCGGTGGGTGAGGTCGGCGCGTACGTCGAGCGAGCCGGATTCTGGCACGGCGCGGTCGGCGTTGCAGCCGTGTGGTTCGGCGGGGCATGCGCAGTGGCGGACACCCTGCACACCGCTGTCCGATCTGGCGCCGATACCCACGCCAAGGCTCACCTCGGCGCGGTCGCAGCATCACTGGGTGCCGCCTCGAGCGCACTGACCACTGCCGCAGCTGAAATCGACGCCGATCCAACCGATTCCGACGGTCGAGGACGAACACGGGCACGAACCGTGCGCGCGATCGTCGAATCCGCCGCGACCGACACCATCGATCGCGTGGGTCGCGCACTCGGAGCAGCTCCGTTGTGCGCCAACGGCGAACACGCCAGGCGCGTGGCCGACCTCACGGTCTTTTTGCGCCAATCTCACGCCGAGCGCGATCTCGCCGCCCTCGGTGAGGACATCGCGAAGGAGGACAACCCGTGGTAGGGATCGAGACGTTCGATGCCGAGGTCGATATGGGCACTCCGGAATCGGAGTGGAGTTCGTGGGGGCACACGTTTCCGCCTCTCGACCTTGCTCGGTGTCGCGAAATGATCGTTGTCGCACCGCACCCCGATGACGAAGTTCTCGGCGTCGGCGGGTTGATGTCGATCGCCGCGGCGTCGGGAATACCGGTGTCGGTCGTCGCAGTCACCGACGGCGGCGCGTCGCATCCCCATTCGCCGACGCTCACCTCCGATGCACTGACCGACATTCGACCGAAGGAAGCTCAGCGAGCGCTCCGCGAGCTCGGCCTCGACATCGATCCCATACGACTGGGTTTCGACGACGGGCAGGTAGCGGCCAACGAAGAAGCACTCACCCATGCATTGACCGGGCTGCTGTCCGGCGGACAGGGAACCTGGTGCCTGACGCCGTGGCGCGGAGACCGCCACCCGGACCACGAGGCGACGGCCAGAGCATGCCTCACCGCGGCTCGGCGCGTCGGGATCGCCGTTCTGGAGTATCCAGTCTGGATGTGGCACTGGTCGCACCCCAACGACGACGACGTCCCCTGGGGTCGGGCGCTCACGGTCGATCTCGACGATCGCGCTCAGGCGTGTAAAAACGCTGCTGTGCAACACTTCACGACTCAGATCGAGCCGTTGTCCGACCATCCGGCCGACCGCGCGGTACTTCCCCCACACATCTTGGAGCGGTTGCTCCGTTCCTACGAAATGGTGTTCGCATGAGTACCGACCGCACGACACTGAACAAGGACTATTTCGACGACGTCTACACCGACAACGTCGATCCGTTCCGTCTGAGCGACAACTGGTACGAGGATCGCAAGTACTCCCTCACCCTGGCTGCACTCCCCAACGCCCGTTATCGACGCGCACTGGAGCCCGGCTGCTCGATAGGCATCCTCACCGAGCGCCTCGCCGGTCGATGCGATGCGCTCGTGTCTACGGACATCGTCGCCTCGGCTCTCGAGACGGCACGGGCACGAGTCGGTTCGCCGAACGTCGAGTTCCGCGAGTGGTCGCTGACCGACCCGTGGGATGAAGTGGCCGGCGACGGTTTGTTCGATCTGATCGTCCTCAGCGAAGTCGGGTACTACCTCGGGCGCCGCGATCTTTCTGCTGCACTCGACAACGCCGTGTCGCACCTCGAGCCCGGAGGAACGTTGCTGGCGGTCCACTGGCGACACCTCGTTGCGGACTACCCGTTGACCGGCGACCAGGTGCACAGCACACTCGGAGCCACTGTCGGGCTCGTGCGCGTGGGCGGGTACGTGGACGAGGATGTGATACTCGAAGTGTTCGCGGCTTCGACGCAGCGGCCGGATTCGGTCGCACGAATCGAGGGCCTTGTATGAGTGGGGAGACAATGACCGGCGAGCCAACGACGAGGGAGTACGACGGCGGAGCTCTCGAGACTCTCCTCGGTCCGAACAGCCTCCACACCGACTTCTCGCCCATCGTCGATCTACTGACCCGCGAAGTAGTCGGGTACGAGGCCATCGTCAGCGGCCCAGCGGACTCGGCATTCGCAAATCCCTCCGCGCTTGCCTCGGCTGCACGTGCGATGGACATGACCGTCGATCTCGACCTGTTTCGCTGGTCAGGTGCCGTCGAAGGTGCCGCGCGTATCGAATCGCTGCAGAACCTTCCACTGTTCATCGCCATCGACCCCGACACGCTGCCGCATCTTCCGGACCGCGCACACGTCGACGCAGGCACCGCGGTGCTGCAGATCGACGAGACGGCGCTTATCCGTCGGCCGGCGCAGCTCCTGAGAACGGTCGCGGACGCGCGGCGCCTCGGTTGGGCGATTGCCGTCGACCACGTCGGTGTTCGACCCGAATCGCTGGCGCTGCTACCACTCCTCGAACCCGACGTCGTCAAGCTCGATCGCTCCCTGATCGCCGCGAAACCGAGCCGGTTCATAGCCAGGGTCGTCAACGCCGTTGCGGCGTACACCGAACGCACGGGTGCCGTGGTGATGGCCGAAGGGATCGACACCGAGGACGGCGTCAGCATCGCGATCGCACTCGGCGCCCGCGTCGGACAGGGTAAGTACTTCACCGACCAGTCTCTGGCGCCCGTCGATCCGTCGGCCCGGTTGTCGCCCGTGAACTTTCGCACGTCACCCGGTAGGGGTGCGCTGCCGCGATCGTCGCCATGCCAGTTGGCAGCGGCAGGGCGAGATTCCAAACCGTCCACCAAGAGACTGCTCGTCGAGGTGAGCAAGGGTCTCGAGTCGATCGCCAGCCAGAGCCTTCAAACAGCGGTCATTCTCGGCTCGTTCGAGAAGCGCGAACACTTCACCCCTCACACCGCCCATCGCTGGGAAGTCATGGCGACCAGAGCTGCTCTCGTGGGAGCCCTGGCCGCAGGCATCGATTCCGAACCGGCACCGAGGGTCCGAGGAGCCGACTTGGAGCTGGGCGACCCGGTTCGCGAGGAATGGGTCGTCGTCGTCCTGTCTCCGCACTTCTCGGCCGTCCTCGCTGCCAAGGACATGGGTGACACCGGTCCCGACATGAATCGACGGTTCTCTTACGTGCTCAGTCACGACCCACAGTTGGTGGTGGACTGCGCGCGAAGCCTGCTGCTCCGTCTTCCCGTCGAGCGCACCGGGCTCTAGTCGGTCAACTCCTTCTCGGCGTCGGCGACGACCTGATGAGCGAGATCTGCCAGGCGGATGTTGGTGTCCTGGGAAAGTTTGGACAGCAGCGCGAAAGCCGCCTGCGCACCCAGCTTGTACCGTTCCATCAGCATGCCTTTTGCCTGGCCGATGACGTCGCGGGTGGTCAACGCGGCACGAATCTGCTGTTCTTCCCGCGCGCTCGAGAACGCGATCGCCGCATGCGCCGCGAAGAGCGAACCGATGGACTCGGCGTCCTCGTCGAACGCGTTCGCACGCGTCGAGTGCAGGTTGAGAGCACCGTAGTTGTGCCCTTCGACGTAGAGCTGAAAACAAATCATGCTCTTGACGCCCACCTTGGACGCCTCGGCCGCGAAACGAGGCCAGCGACCGTCGGCGTCCATGTCGTCGATGCGAATGGTTCGTTGCTCCACAGCTGATTCCAGGCACGGGCCTTCGCGCAACGTCTCTTGCAGGCCGTCGCACCGGGATGCGAGGTCGCCCGCCAGCGCCGCACTGTGCACGAACTTGCCTTGCAAGACCGTGGTGATACTGGCCGATTCCGCGGACGGCACGTTCATCACGGCGGATTCGGTGATCGCGAGCAGGGTTCGGTCCGCATCGGTGTGCTGGGCGCGGAGCTCGCGCGCCACCGCAGCCATGCGCTGACCTAGATCCAGTTCGGTGTCCCCTGCCGGCCGCATTTCGTCACCGAGTACTTGTTCGCTGATGTACACCACCTCCGACCTCGCCCGTCCCCGTATCGGTCTTGGGTGTGAAGAATACGCCCGTTCTACAGAGCACTCGGCGCAATCAGCTGATGCACGAAGCGCATCTTGTCCAGCACCGTCGCAGGCAGCACGAACGGGTACAGGTCCTGGTGACCCATAGATCGGTTGATCTGGTTGAGCGCCCAGGACAGTGGTAGCCACCAGTCGATGATCTGGTCGAACCCGACATCACCCGGTAGCGGACTGTCGAGTGTCGAGCCCGCAGGCGCCATTCCGAACGCAGCTGCCGTATCGAGGGTGTCCCTGATGTGCAGGTAGTGCGCGAACGTCTCGGCCCAGTCCTCGGCGGGATGCATCGTCGCATAGGACGAGACGTAGTCGTTCTCCCAGTTTTCAGGAGCGCCCTCGTTGTAGTGACGGTCGAGCGCCGCCTGGTAGTCGTCGTCCGGGTTGCCGAACAACTCCTCGAAACGGTCACGATGTTCTCCCGTTCCGACGAGAACCATCTGGTAGTAATGGCCGATTTCGTGACGGAAGTGGCCGACGAGTGTGCGGTACGGCTCCGACATCGAGACACGAAGCTGCTCACGATGTACGTCGTCGCCCTCGGCGAGATCGAGAGTGATGAGGCCGTCCGCGTGACCGGTCATCACCTGTGTGTCGGCGCTGGACAGCAGGTCGAAGGCAAGACCGGTAGCCGTGTCCTCGTCCCGTCCGACGATCGGCAGGCCGAGCTCGGTCAGCTCGAGCACGACTCGACGCTTGTTCGTCTCTGCGTCGGCGTATGCGGCCATCGCGTCCAGGTCGTCGTCGGCTGGTCGGGTCCGAGTGAGCCTGCACGAGACGCAGAGTTCTTCACCCTCGGTGGTGTCGACGAGCCAGTTGCACTTGGCGGTGGTCAGGTTGCCGCAGACCTTCCACGTCGTGCCCTCGATGTCGACCTCGGCGGCGCCGTCCCCCGCGGTATCCGGCAGGACGAGCAGGGCACGCGACGGCAGGTGGAATCCCAACGCACTGTGGCAGTTGAGGCAGAGCGAGTTCTCGAAGGACAGCTTCTGACCGCATTTGCGGCAGATAAGGGCACGCATGATCCCGACTTTCATGGTTCTTAAAGCTCGTTGCGCAGGACGATCAATGCTCGCCTGCGAATATGACGGTACGACCGCACAAACGGTACGTCGCAGATAACAGAGCGATCACGATTGCATAACACCAAGCGCGGTCGCTGGAAGCAAATCATCCCGGACGGCGTTGGCTAGCTGTGCGCAGCAGCGTCACTGCTGGGATAGTAGGACCACCGACCGAGGGGATCGACCGCACCGATGAGCGCCCGCACCATCCTTGGACCTGATCGATCGTTCCGATCATGACAGACATGACACCGTCCATCTCTCCGGCCAGGCGCCTCGCGCAGCGCCTCACCGAGTCGCGGGGTGAAAAGAACAGCGAGACGCTGGCCGCCGGTTTTCTCCTCGCGGCCACCCTCATCGCACTGCTGTGGGCCAATTCGCCGTTCGGTGAGACGTACCAGAGCTTCTGGCACACCGAGGTGTCGATCACTGTCGGCAACCACGGCATCGCTCTCGATCTCGCTCATTGGGTCAACGACGGGCTCATGGCCCTGTTTTTCTTCGTCGTCGGCCTGGAGGTCAAGCGCGAGTTCGCGATGGGCGAGCTCACCGATCGGTCTCGTGCCAGCATCCCCATCGTGGCAGCACTGGCCGGCCTCGCCGTCCCCGCAGTACTGTTTCTGCTCCTCAACCCGTCAGGCGAGGCCGCGGGCGCGTGGGGCGTCGTCATCTCCACCGACACCGCGTTCGTGCTGGGCGCACTCGCGGTCGTCGGACCGAAAAAGGCTGCGCGCCTACGTATATTCCTCCTCACCCTTGCGGTGGCCGACGATGTGGGCGCGTTGGCGATCATCGCGTTCTTCTACACCGACGAGCTCGACATCACAGCTCTCGCACTCGCATTCGTGGGGTTGGCGGCCATCGCGCTTCTCCGAAGACTCCAGGTGTGGCGCGGTGTCGGATACCTGGTCGTGGCGTTGGCAACATGGGTGGCGTTCTACGAGTCTGGCGTGCATCCCACGCTCGCGGGCGTGATGATCGCACTGATCCTGCCGGTCTATCCGCCGCGCCGCAGCGAAGTCGAGCGCGCCGCCGATCTCACCCGCGCCTTTCGACAGTCCCCCAATCCGGAGTATGCCCGCGCAGCGAGACTCGGTCTCGACCAGGCAGTCTCGGTCAACGAACGGCTCATGCGGCTCTATCAGCCGTACACGGCGTTCATCATCGTGCCGATCTTCGCCCTCGCCAACGCCGGCGTCGTGCTCAGTGGCGAGACGCTACGAGCAGCAGCGGTGTCGCCGTTGACGTGGGGAATCATCGTCGGGCTCGTTCTCGGCAAACTCGTCGGAATCACCGGAGCCGCAGCTCTGTTCGCCAAGATCAAACCCTCGGCGTTGGCGCCGGGATTGACGCTGTCCCACATCGCGGGCGGCGCAGCACTGTCCGGCATCGGATTCACCATCTCGCTGTTCATCGTCGATCTCGCCCTCGACGACGAGCTTCTCGCCGACCAGGCTCGCGTCGGCGTCCTGGCGGCGTCGGTGATCGCCGCTGCGCTCGGCTGGTTGTTGTTCCGCATCGACGCGCGCATTCACCCACCGCGGCAGGACACCTCGCACCGCATACTCCGTGCGGTCGATCCGAGGCGCGACCACATCAGAGGGCCCGTGGACGCACCGTTGACCATCGTCGAGTACGGAGATTTCGAATGCCCGTTCTGCAGCAAGGCAACCGGTAGCATTCGCGAAGTACGCACCCACTTCGGTGACGAGGTTCGGTACGTGTTCCGGCACCTGCCGCTCGACGACTACCATCCGCACGCCCGCTACGCCGCTCACGCCAGCGAGGCTGCTGCAGCACAGGGCAAGTTCTGGGAGATGTCCGATCTACTGTTCGCACACAGCGATGCGCTCGAACCGGACGATATCGACGGTTACGCCGAGGACCTCGGGCTCGACATGGACCGCCTCGAAGAAGACATCCGCACCGGCGACTACGTCGTGCGAGTCGAGGACGACGAACTCGATGCCTCGTCCAGCGACGTCGAGGGAACTCCCACGTTCTACCTGGGCCGCGGCGACAAGAACCTGGTCCGGCATACAGGACCGTACGACGCCGCCTCGCTGATCAGGGAGTTGGAGGCACACCGCGCCTAGTGGCACGGTTATGTGCCTTCCGGGGCACTTAACCGTGCCACTGCGGCGGAGCCGCCATCTCCAGAGCGGTGCTTACTCGATACGGTTTCCCTCGTCGTCCCAGTGCTCGGCGACCTTCTTCGACGGTTGAACGCGGGGAGGCTCGCCGGGCATCTTGGGGTAATCGGGTGGAAAGTTGAGTTCGCCGCCCGGCAGGGTGTCCCACAGGTGCAGCAACGGCTCGAGCGAGTACGACTCGGAATCGATTGCTTCCCAGGGATCCCCGTCGGCCAGGTAGTCGGGCACGGTCACCAGGTTGTACTCGCGTGGGTCGGTGACGCCGGCCAGGTTCGCCCAGGACATCGGCGTGCTCACCGGCGCGCCCGGCTGCGCCCGCAAGCTCCACGCGCTTGCGATGGTCCGGTCACGGTTGTTCTGGTTGTAGTCCAGGAAGATGCGTTCTCCGCGTTCCTCTTTCCACCACTTCGTCGTCACACCGTCGTCACGGCGCTCGAGCTCTCGGCCGAGTCCGATCGCCGCATGACGCACCTGCTCGAAGGTGTACTCGGGGGTGATGCGGACGTAGATGTGGATGCCCCGATTGCCACTGGTCTTCGGATACCCACGAAGACCCAACTCCTCCAGAAGTTCTCGGGTCACCTCGGCTACCCGTTGTGCGTCGGCGAACGTTGTCCCGGGTTGAGGGTCGAGGTCGAGACGAAGCTCGTCGGGGTTGTCGACATCGGGACGCCGCACCGGCCACGGGTGAAAGGTCAGCGTGCCCATCTGCGCCGCCCACACCGCAGCGGCGACCTCGCTGGGACACAGTTCCTCCGCGGTTCGCTTGCTCGGGAAGGCGATCTTCACCGTCTCGATCCAGTCGGGCGCACCCTTGGGTAGCCGCTTCTGATAGAAACCGTCACCCTCTTTGTCCTGCGGACCCAACGCAAGTCGCATTCCTTCGCGGAACCCGTCCGGCCACCGTTCCATCGCGGTCGGCCGCTCACCGATCGCCCGAAGCAAGGGCTCACCGATGGCGGCATAGAACTTGCAGACCTCCAACTTGGTGATCTCGGGAGTCCGGTCGGTCGCCTCGTAGATGACACGGTCAGGACTCGAGACGCGCACCTCCCGGTCGCCGGCTTCGACGAATGCGGGCGGAGTCTTGGCGGCCACTCACTTACCTCCCGCGATTACATCCGCGACGTCGTAACTGACGGGAACTTCCAGCTGTTCGTACGTGCAGGACTTGGGGTCTCGGTCGGGACGCCACCGCAGGAATCGGGCAGCATGTCGGAGCCGTTCGCCTTCCATTTGGTCGTAGGCGACCTCGATGACGCGCTCGACGCGCAGGGGTACCCAGCTGCGATCCTTGTTCGACGTCCACCTGTTGGCCTCGGCGGATTTCGGCTCCTCACCGGTCCGAAGTGGTTGCAGCTCTTCGAGAATCTCGATACGCCGCTTGTCGGTGAAAGCCGACGCGCCGCCGATCATTCGCAGATCGTCACCGTCGTACAGACCCAGCAACAGCGAGCCGATCCCGTTGCCCGACTTGTGGACTCGATAGCCGATCAACGCACAATCGGCAGTGCGTGCATGCTTGACCTTGATCATTTCCCGCTTGTTCGGCAGGTACAGCCCGTCGAGCTTCTTCGCGACGACTCCGTCGAGCCCTGCGCCTTCGAATCGCTCGAACCAATCCTGTGCCGTAGCCGCATCGTCGGTGGTGCTGGTGACCTGGCAGCTGCGTCCGGGAGAATCGCCGTTCAGAACCTCGAGCAATCTTTCTCGACGGGTGCCGAACGGGGTGCCCGTCAGATCGGTCGTGCCGTGGGCGAGCAGATCGAATCCGACGAACATCGAGGGCGTCTTCTCGGCCAGCATCTGCACCCGGGAGTCGGCTGGGTGGATGCGCTCGGACAAGGCGTCCCAGTCGAGTCTGGTCCGACCCTCGATCTCGCGAGGCACGACGATTTCACCGTCGACGACGACGCGCTCGGGCAACTCTCGGCGGACGGCGTCGACCAGTTCCGGGAAATAACGAGCGAGGTCCTTGCCTCCGCGGGACCCGAGAATCACCTCGTCGCCGTCGCGGAACACGATCGAGCGGAAGCCGTCCCATTTCGGTTCGTACGACCACGTCGGCGGTCCGTCATCGGGCTGGGCGGGCACAACCTTGGCCGCCTTGGCGAGCATCGGCTGAATCGGCCACGCAACGGGAAGGTCCACGGTGTAATACTGCCTCATCACCGCACCTCGGCACTCGAGATCTCCCGCGAGGGGATATTTTTGTCGTAGCTTTCTCTGCGAATCACTTCCACGAACAAGGACCGGTCTTGTGACACCCCTCAATCGAACGCTCAGAGGCACAGCTTTCGCCGTGATGGCGTGTTGCACTCTTTTCCTCGCGAGTTGCAGTTCCGACGTCTCCGGTCGTGCGGTTCCGGCAGCAGGCGAGAACGGGTCTTCGACGTCCTCCTCGGCCCCCACCACCACGATCCAAGCTGCTCCCTCGGGTCAGGAAGGCGAGGACATCGGTGGCGACATCGACTTCGATGTCGAGATCGGCCAATGCGTCGAACTCGGCGGAACTCAGTACGATGCGACGATCGACAACGCCGACTGCGGTAGCGAACGCTCCAACTACAAGGTCATCGCGAAGACGCCGACGCAGGCAGAGTGCCCGTCGGACATCGATCAGTCGTACTACGAGACGTTCGCCGACATCGAACAGGGCGCGTTGTGCCTGGACATCGATTGGGTCATCGGAGGATGCATGGACCTCGGCAGCGAGGACCCGAACCGCATCGACTGTTCGTTGCCGCAGTCGGACTCGTACTACATCACCGACATCATCGAAGGAACCATCGACGTCGAGGACTGCGCCGATCCGGCGACCGGTGGCTTTCGAAAGTCCGAACGTAACTTCACCGTCTGCTTCGAGGAGTTGTAGACGAGCCGATGAGTGTCGCGCTGAAGTCGCCGCGGGGACGCTGGATCGTCGCCGGATGCGTTCTCGGATCCTCCCTGGCGATGCTCGACGCGACCGTCGTGAACATCGCGCTCCCGGACATCGCGTCCGATCTCGGGGCGGGCGTATCGGGTCTGCAGTGGACCGTCAGCGCGTACACGTTGACGTTGGCCTCGTTCATTCTTCTGGGCGGCGCTCTCGGCGACCGGCTCGGGCGTCGCAAAGTCTTCGTGTGGGGAACCGTCTGGTTCGCCCTGGCGTCGGTCCTCTGCGGGCTCGCACCGAACATCGAAGTGCTCGTCACGGCTCGGTTGATTCAGGGCATCGGTGCCGCGTTGCTGACGCCGGGAAGCCTCGCACTGATCTCCGCGTCCATTCGTCCCGAGGACCGAGGCGCGGCCATCGGCTTGTGGTCCGGGTTGGGGGGCGTCGCATCTGCAGTCGGTCCGCTGCTGGGTGGCTGGCTCGTCGACGTCGCTGGATGGCGTTCGGTGTTCTTGCTCAACATTCCGCTTGCCATCGTGGTGGTGTGGACCGCGGTCAAGCACGTTCCGGAGAGCCGTGATCCTCACGCCGAGGGCAGACTCGACATCCCGGGCGCCGGGATCGTCGCACTCGCGCTCGGCCTGCTGACGTACGGCTTCATCGGTGCGTTGCCGGTGCTCATCGCGTTGGGAGTCGTCACTGTCGGTGTCTTCGTGATCGTCGAGCGTCGAACCGACAACCCACTGGTACCGCCGTCACTGTTCTCTTCCCGAGTCTTCCTCGCAGCGAATCTGGTGACGTTCGCTGTCTATGCCGCCCTCGGTGGTGTGTTCTTCCTGCTGATCCTGCAACTGCAGCTGGCGCTCGACTACTCCCCTGTTGCCGCCGGACTTGCAACGTTGCCGATCACCGCGCTGATGCTGGTGCTCTCGGCGCGCGCGGGCAGAATCGGCCAGCGCATCGGTCCGCGACTTCCGTTGACGATCGGCCCGCTCGTTGCCTCCGCGGGGCTACTGCTGATGCTGCGCATCTCGCCCGGTTCGTCGTATTTCGCACACGTCCTGCCTGCCGTCGTCGTATTCGGGCTCGGGTTGTCGATCCTGGTCGCCCCGCTCACCGGAGCAGTGCTGGCCGCGGTGTCCACGGATCGGGCAGGCACGGCATCCGGTGTCAACAATGCAGTCGCCAGAACGAGTCAACTGCTCGCTGTCGCTGCGCTTCCCGGTGTCGCCGGTATTTCGGGGATGGACTACGACGTGCCCGAGGTGTTCTCTTCCGGGTTCCACACCGCAATGCTCCTGTGTGCGGGTCTACTTCTGCTCGGCTCGGCCATAGCTGCGGTCATGATTCCCGGTGTACCTCGATCGGATCCGGCGTCGGTCGACTGTCTTCCGCATTGCGACCCCTCGTCCCCGGCAGTGAGCCCGCGGGAGCAGGTGTAGCCGGGAGTGGAGCCTGCGGAACGACCCAACTGGCCGGGAGTGGAGCCCGCGGAGCGACCACCGATAAGCTGACCTCTTGGATACAGCCCGTATATCCATGAGAGGTCAGGAGAGTCATGTCGACCGAGAACGAATCACCGGACGTCAAGCCGAGGAGTCGCGACGTCACCGACGGCTTGGAGAAGACCGCCGCCCGAGGAATGCTGCGCGCCGTGGGGATGGGCGACGAGGACTGGGTCAAATCGCAGATCGGCGTCGCGTCCTCCTGGAACGAGATCACCCCGTGCAACCTGTCGCTCGAACGTCTCGCGAAAGCGGTCAAGGTAGGTGTTCACGCAGCAGGCGGGTTCCCCCTCGAGTTCGGCACCATCTCCGTGTCCGACGGTATTTCCATGGGCCACGAGGGCATGCACTTCTCGTTGGTTTCCCGTGAGGTCATCGCCGACAGTGTGGAGACGGTGGTCAGCGCCGAACGCCTCGACGGTTCCGTACTTCTCGCCGGATGCGACAAATCGCTCCCCGGAATGCTCATGGCCGCAGCACGTTTGAACCTGGCCAGCGTGTTCCTGTACGCCGGTTCGACTTTGCCCGGATTCGCGACGCTGTCCGACGGTAGCGAGCATCAGGTCACCATCATCGACGCCTTCGAGGCTGTCGGCGCGTGCTCGCGCGGGTTGATGTCGCGCGAGGACGTCGACACCATCGAACGCGCAATCTGCCCCGGCGAAGGTGCGTGCGGCGGCATGTACACCGCCAACACGATGGCCAGCGCCGCCGAGGCAATGGGTATGTCACTGCCGGGCAGCGCGTCTCCGCCTGCACCCGACCGTCGACGCGACCAGTTCGCCCACGCCAGCGGCGAGGCAGTCGTGGAACTTCTCCGACGGGGCATCACCGCCCGCGACATCATGACGAAGGAAGCGTTCGAGAACGCCATCGCCGTCGTGATGGCATTCGGTGGATCCACCAATGCCGTTCTGCACCTGTTGGCCATCGCGCACGAAGCGGAGGTCGATCTCACCCTCGACGACTTCGTACGGGTCGGCGCCAAGGTGCCTCACCTCGCGGACGTCAAACCGTTCGGCAAGCACGTCATGACCGACGTCGACGCCATCGGCGGCGTTCCCGTCGTCATGAAGGCGCTGCTCGACGCCGGTCTCCTCCATGGGGACTGCCTGACGGTCACCGGAAAGACCGTCGCCGAGAACCTGGCTCACATCGCACCGCCCGATCCCGATGGCAAGGTGCTGCGCGCGATGAATGCCCCGATCCATCCGACCGGCGGCATCACCATCCTCAAGGGGTCGCTCGCGCCCGGTGGAGCCGTCGTCAAGTCGGCCGGCTTCGATTCCGACGTATTCGTGGGAACAGCACGCGTTTTCGAACGCGAACGCGCCGCCATGGATGCGCTGGAGGACGGCACGATCTCGGCAGGCGACGTCGTCGTCATCCGATACGAAGGCCCCAAGGGTGGGCCCGGCATGCGTGAAATGCTCGCCATCACCGGCGCGATCAAGGGCGCGGGACTCGGCAAGGATGTTCTGCTGCTCACGGACGGCCGCTTCTCCGGTGGAACCACGGGCCTGTGCGTCGGCCACGTCGCGCCCGAAGCCGTGGATGGCGGACCGGTTGCTTTCGTGCGCGACGGTGACCGAATTCGCCTCGATGTCGGCAAGGGCACCCTCGACCTTCTCGTGGACGAGTCCGAACTCGAAGCACGCAAAGAAGGTTGGGCTCCTCTGCCTCCCCGGTACACCCGCGGAGTGTTGGCCAAGTACGCCAAGCTCGTCGGGTCGGCGTCCGAGGGTGCGGTGCTGATTTAGGTTCGGTCGCCCCATCGCTTGAATGGTCCATTCATACGATCAGATAGCTCGAATGGTTCACGCAAGCGGTGCCCGAGCCGTTCCCCCATCGCTTGAATGGTCCTTTCATACGTGCAGAACGTATGAATGGACCATTCAAGCGAAACGGGGTGACCCCCGACCCCCGACCTACAACGGCATAGCCCAGACCGGGCTGGAGCGTTCCTTGAACTCCGTGCACCGTCGGTAAGCGGAGTCGGCGAGCTGGTAGAAGTTCTGCTGGCTCGGCCTGTTGACCGGTTTGGGGGCGCGTCGCATGACGGGGAGTTCGGCGAGATCGAGTGCGGCGTCCAGTTCTTCTTCCGCGGACTCACGACGCTTACGTGCCCGGTCGGCAAGAGCCAGCTGATGGATGGTGACGTGCTCCGAGTTCTCCAGCGCTGCTTCCTCTTCCGCAGCAGCTTGCACCTCGAACACCTTCGCGGCGAGCTGGTAGATACTCGGCCTCACCAATTCGCCCGCGACAATCGCCTCGACGGAGACCGATGTCTCCACAACTACAGGCGTTCGGACGGTGCTGGTCTCCGCAACCGGCTTCGCGAGAACGACGGCCTCCGCCTTCTCGAGTCCGACGACCGCTGCCTTCGGGGCCGACGGCTGCTCGAGCAAGTGCTCCAACTCGGCCACTTCGCGTGCCGCCGCCGGATCGAACGCCGCAGGAGCAACGGGCAGAACACGTTTCACGGGCGCAGGCAGCAGGACGCCGACGATCACCGCACCGACAGCGAACACAACGGTAGCGATCAACGACGTATGTACGACGGCTCCGACGAAGGAACTGACCGCATTGATCTCCAGGTTGTCCGCATAGCCCTTGAGAAATGGGTTCTCGCGCAGGATGTCCGAGACGATGACGGCACCGGCGACCGAATCACCCGACGCTTCGACCGCTTGCAATGCCTGTTCGGTCGGCTGCCCGTCGGGACCTTTTCCGGGGAACCCTGCGAGGAAGTCGATGATCCCGCCGCGATACGTCGTCGCGAGAACCGAACCGAGAAAGGCGATTCCGAGCGAGCCGCCCAGTTCCAGCGCTGTGTCGTTCAGGCCACCCGCGACACCGAGCTTGTTGTCAGGAAATTCGGCCATGATGGCGTCGGTGCACGGTGAGACACTGAGTCCGATACCGATTCCGAGCAAGCTCAGAACGGGAACGAAGTCCACATAGCTTGCAGTGGTGTCGATTCCGAGCATGGAGACCACAGCAAGAGTCCCGACGACCATGCCTGCGGTCACCGTGTACTTCATGCCAACCTTAGGCGTCAACCACTGGGTGATACCGGATCCGACGAACACGGCACCAGCGAGCGGAAGCAGGTGCACACCCGTGGACACCGGCCCGAAGTCGAGCACGAACTGAAGGTATTGCGCCACATAGTAGATGGCGCCGAACGTGACGAGGAAGAACAGCAGAACCGCAAGAACGGCGCCACTGAGCACCCGTGAACGGAATGCACGGACGTCGAGAAGTGGATTGGGGTGTCGCAGCTCCCAACCGACGAACGCAGCGATACTCAGGACGCCGACTACCGCGAAGTACGTCGGGCCGACACTCCATCCGAAGTGCATGCCCTCGATGATCGCGTACACGACAGTCGATACTGCGACTACGGACAGCAGCCCTCCGAGCCAGTCGATTCGGCCCGGGTCCACGGCCCGCGAGGGCGGGACGAGTGCGATGGCGGCAGCGATGGCGAAAACAGTGATGGGGACGTTGATCAAGAAACTCGAACCCCACCAGTAGCTTTCGAGAAGCCAGCCGGCCAGCAATGGTCCCATCGCAATCGCGAGACCCGAGGTCGCAGCCCAAATTGTGACTGCGGTGGCGCGCTCGTGCTTGGGGAACGTGGCAACGAGAAGCGACAGGGTCGCGGGCATCACGATGGCCGCTGCCACACCCATCACGATGCGCGCGAGGATGACTCCAACTGTTGCGTCGGTCAGTGCACCGGCAATGGAACCAGCCGTGAAGATCAACAACCCGAGAAGTAAAGCGCCCCGGCGACTGTAGCGGTCACCGATGACGCCGAACAGCAGCATCAACGCTGCGTACGGGACGGTGTAACCGTCGATAACCCACTGCAGGTCGCTGCTCGACAGGTTCAGATCCATCGTCATGGCCGGTGCGGCCACCAACAACGACGTGTTCGCCATGACGACGACGAGAAGGCTCAGGCACAGCACCCCCAGTGCGGCCCAACGTTTGGCGTACGGCTTTTCCATCTCCTGAACAGGAGTCATCGCAAGCAATGTCATGTGTGTTCCCCCCTATGCACCACGCACGACACACCGCGCGCAGTGCTGTGCAGCCTAGGAAGGTTCAGGTAGGGTGCGCAATTCTTTGTGGCGCCCGTTACACATGTGACTGGGAGTTATAACAACAAACGAAAGTGCCACCGTGTCAATCGAACTGACACGGTGGCACTTTTCTGTAACGCGAGGATCGATCAGGGGATCGGGGCGAACCCTGCTCCGACTGCGTTACCCGCGTCGATATGTCGCAGGATCGCGTCCATGTTGGTTCCGACCTGAGGACCGAAGCATGCGATCCCGAGGTAGGCGTTCACCATGCCGACGAGCGTGGTGCCGACGACCACGGGGCTACCCGAATCACCTTCGACGACGCACAGCTGCGACCAAGTCTCCTGCGACTGCAGGACGTCACCGTAGGCGACACCACAGGTGTTACCGGTGGTGCGGCCTTCCTTGCAGACGATGTTGGGGAACGAGGCGGGCGGACCGACCTGCGTGATGGTCACGTTGCCCACGCGATTGACGGGGACAACCTTGGCGCGGTCGAACTCGATGACCGCGTAGTCGTACTCCGGGTTGGAGAATGCGATACGTCCCACCACACCGGCGGACGGGTCGTACTCGGGGACGATCGTCGCACCTGCGCCACCGCAATGACCTGCGGTAAGACCGACGAGGCGGCCTTCACGGTCGTTGCCGATCGTGGTCAATGTGCACTCGGCCGCATTGTCGACGATGATCCCGGAACCACCCCCCAGTACCGCCGGAGCTGCAGCGGATGCAGTCCCGACGCCGAAACTTGCAGCAACAGCGGCTGCCGCCACGGCGACGAGCATGAACTTCTTCAACATGTATTCCCTCTCCAGCGGTGTCCGCAGAACCCTAGCAACAAGTTGCGGCTAGAGACGAGTACCTGTACTAAACATCCGATTCGAGAGCAGCCAACATGGACCGGGCTTCCTCCAGTTGACGGCTCAACTCGGCCACCCGCGACGCTGCTTCTTCCCTGGCATAGGAGATGACGGCCTCGACCGCATCACGGGCTGACTCGTCGCCAAGTTCTCGGACCGCCCGGGAGACCGACTCCGGCGAGACCGACTGCGCTTTGCCCGGCCTTCGAGCCCCGTGCGTCACCGTCACGGACCAGTCGTTGTCGGCGCCCGCATGAATGGTGACGCTGACGCTGTCCGGACCCTTCTTGCCCTTGCGAGCCGGCGCCGAGGCGGCCTTGGCCGGAGCAGGCTTCGCCGGCGCAATGCTGGCCGGCGCAGACTTGGTGGGGGCAGGCTTTGTGGGGGCAGGCTTGGCTGGAGAAGGCTTGGCCGGCTCGGTCCACTCGGCTATCTGCGGCTTCGCCGCCGCCGGTGTCGCGGCGGACTTGGCCGCAGGCTTGGCGGCACTACCGGGTGCGTTACGGGTGATGCGAAGTTCATCGGCCTCGAACGGCAGTTCGTCGTCGACGCCTTTGGGGCTGATCGTGACCGTGCTGCCGTCGATCGAGACGACCTTGGCCGACGTGCCCTCGGGCAACCCGAGACTCGGCGTCGGCTCGATGAGGTAGACCGTCGCCCGACGCCCCTCCGCGAGGGCGCCCGCCAACGTCGCGAGATTCTCGGGCGTGAGGGATTCGTTCGCGGTCTTTCGTCTTCGCGGTGGCATCGGCTTGCGGACCTCTCTCGAAAGTGTTTGCGAATACTGTCGCACATCCCGCGTGTCTCTGGCGCGGTGGCACACGTCGGAACTCCGATACCGTTCGACCGGGAAAACCGAAGTACGTGCCGATGAATGAGGAACCCACCGTGAACACGACGACGATCACTCCTGATCTGCTACGAGGCGCCCTCGACCACGAGTACACCGAACGTGGTCTCGTCGTGCACCGTCTGCCTGCATGGGCGCGCTCGCAGGTTCCCGACGCGCAACTCGCCTCCGCTGAAACTCAGCCCGCAGGCGTGCGTCTCGCCTTCAGGACGACGGCGAGGGTCGTCGAACTCGACGCGGTGCGCACCAAGCGCAACTTCGTCGGCCTACCTCCACGGCCCGACGGGTTCTACGACCTGTTCTCGAACGGAGTTTTCACGCACAGTTCACCGTCCAACGGCGGCGACGTCGTCACGATAGACATGGCGACGGGCGGGGTCGAGGTAAGTGCAGGAACGGTCGGGACGATGAAATTCGCGCTCGATCCCGGCGTCAAAGACGTCGAGATCTGGCTTCCTCACAACGAAACCGTCGAGCTCGTATCGCTGAGATCCGACAGTCCAATCGAACCATCGCCGACGCCGAGTAGACCCAGGTGGCTTCATTACGGAAGCTCGATCAGCCAAGGTTCCAACGCTGCAACACCGAGCGCGACGTGGATCGGGGCGGTCGCGTCGTCCAGCCGACTCGATGTCGTCAACCTCGGATTCGGCGGGAGCGCCATGCTGGACCCGTTCGTGTCCAGGGTTCTCCGAGACGAAGCAGCCGATGTGATCAGCCTCGAAATCGGCATCAACATCGTGAACAGCGACGCCATGCGGTTACGCGCCTTCGTGCCCGCGGTCCATGGGTTTCTCGACACGGTGCGAGACGGTCACCCGGATGTTCCGATTTACGTGATCTCGCCGATCTACTGCCCCATTCACGAGGACACTCCTGGGCCAGGGGCATTCGACCCCGAGGAGCTCGCAGAGGGAAGGGTTGCGTTCATGGCGACCGGCGTAGCGGGACCGGGCAAATTGACTCTCAGGGTCATCCGTGAGGAGTTGGATCGGATCGTGGCACAGCGACAGGATCTGAATCTGGTCTACGTCGACGGCCTCGACCTGTACGGCGTGGATGATTTCGCCGACGCCCCACTTCCGGATCGCCTTCACCCCGATGAAGCCACTCACCAATTGATCGCACACAGGTTTCGAGAAGTGTCTGCAACTTCGAGTAACAGTTACTTTGATTAACACCTAAGTTGGCTTCCGGAGCTTCGCTCGACGGCTTCCTTCACTGTACGTGGCCACCGAATCGATCGCGCGCCGACGCACTGTGAGAAACGCAGACTTGAAACCCATATACGGGCCGCGTCCCACCCGTAGCCTGGCCGAGTACCTGCATGCGGTACGCGAACGGGAGGGACTCGATGTACCACGTCGAAGCGAACGAGCAAACGACATCCGACGGGCCGCAGGTGTACCTACTCGATGCGGCGTCGACCCTCGAGGTCCAGGCACTGAATCAGTGGATCGACTCGACCACCCCCGATGGTGCGCAACGGCCACCGTCGGTCGTGTTGTACGGCGAATCGGCGCACCAGGTGGCCGACCTGGTGCGCGCAATTGCCAAGGACCCACTGCTCATTCCGCTCCGGGTGACACTGACGGAGAAGAAGCGCGGAGGCTTCCTTCGCCGGGTGTTCGCACCGAGAGGGAACTCGATGCCGACCAAGGCATGGCAGCGATGGGTTCAGGGTGACGATCCCGATCACTCTGCCGTCCTGGTCGGCGAGCCCGCCACCCTTCGCGATCTGGCCGCCCGTTTCGAGAAGGCCGGCGGCACATCGTTGTCGTTGTTCATCCGCAGGCAGGCCAGCTTGGCGCTGGACCGAGCAGAGCGAGACGTGATCGGTTCCGAATACAAGATCCCTCGATTCGTGGTCGAGGACATGACCGAGCAGAAGAAGTTCCACGACGGTATGGCCGAACTGGCCACCCAGGTGGGCGAGGACCTGCCGGAGGTCGAGCGACGCGTCCACACGATTCTGAACGAGATGGTCGCCACCGAGACGCGTCGCGCGGTCGAGATGTGGGGCACTCTGGGCGCGTACTTCTCCCGTGCGTACCAGGTAGATGTGGACCGAACCCAGTTGCAGAAGGTTCGCGAGCTGAACAAGAAGCACCCTCTCGTGTTTCTTCCGAACCATCGTTCGTACCTCGACCCACTCGTCCTGCGGCCCGCACTGCTGACCGAAGGACTCCCCCTCAATCACGTCATGGGCGGAATCAACGTCGGATTCTGGCCGCTCGGGCCCATCGCCAAGCGCAGTGGGGTCGTGCTGATCCAGCGCAAGTTCTCCGACGAGATCTACAAGTGGACATTGCGGCAGTACATGAGCTTCCTGCTGAGCAAGCGATTCAACCTCGAGTGGTACATCGAGGGTGGACGCAGTCGCACCGGAAAACTTCGACCGCCACGTTTCGGTCTGCTGACGTATCTGGTCGACGCGTTGGAGAGCAGCGACGCAGAGGACGTGTACCTGGTGCCGACGTCCATCACGTACGACCGCCTGCACGAGGTGGGCGCGATGGCCGCCGAATCCCACGGTGCGCAGAAGCAAGCCGAGGGCATCAGGATGGCCATCGGCTACATCCGTGCACAGGGAAAGCTACGCGGCAACGTGTACCTGACGTTCGGCGAACCGATTTCGGTCAGATCGATTCTTGCCGAGAACGAGGACAAGCGCGTCGCCGTTCAGAAGATCGCCATCACCGTCTCGCATGCGATCAACGACTCGACGCCGGTGACCCCGGCCGCTCTCGTCACGATGGCCCTGCTCGGCATCGAAGACCGCGCGCTCAACGTCCACGAGATGTGGGCGATCATCTCGCCGTTGGCGGACTACATCAAGAAGCGCGGGTTGCCTACGGCAGGCGGCGTCGACATCAGTGAAGTAGACGTGGTGCGCTCGGCAGTGATTGCGCAGGTCAACGCCGGAGTGGTCAAACGCTTCGACGAGGGTCCCGAACCGGTCTTCTACCTCGCTCAGGACAAGCACCTAGTCGCAGCGTTCTTCCGCAACAACGCGATTCACTACTTCGTGATGCGCGCGATCGGCGAGTTGGTCGTCCTGCCCGATCAAGGCCAAACCGGTGCCTCCACGCCCGAATCGATATGGAAGTCCGCACTGGAGTTACGCGATCTGCTCAAGTTCGAGTTCTTCTTCGGAGACAAGAAGGATTTCGGGGATCGCCTCGAAGCCGAAGTCGCCCTCATCGATCCGGACTGGCGTAAGAACCTCGACGATCCCGCGTACGCAGCCAAGAAACTGGAGTCACAGGATCTGCACCTGGCTCACCGTGTACTCCAGCCGATACTCGAGGCGTACCAGGTGGTCGCCGATCAGCTGATGCTGCAGCCCACCGGCACCGAGTTCGACAAGCCGACGTTCGTCGCCCAGTGCCTCGGCGCAGCCCAGGCGCGGCGTCTTCGCCAGCAACTGGACCACAGCGAGGCGATCTCGGGCGAATTGTTCGACACAGCACTGCAATTGGCCGACAACCGCGGGTTGGTCGATCCATCGGGTGACAATCTCGCTCAACGCCGGCGCGACTTCGCCCGAGAGATCAACGAATGGGCGCGGAAGGCTCGCGTCGTCCGCGACATGGCACACCGCATGCTCGCCGAGGTAGATCCACTGACCGTGCCCGCCGGAGTGCCGAGCAACGAACCACGGGAGGGTGACGCCTGATGAGCAATGGCCCGAGTATCGATCTCGCCCACCAACTCGGCGTCATCGCCGACGCACCGCAGGGACCGGATACGGCCGCGTTCTTCGATCTCGACGGCACACTGATCAGCGGTTTCTCGGCGAAGGCCGTATTTTTGGAACGCCTCAAGACCCTCGATGTCACGGTCAACGAATTGTGGGAGATTTCGAGCGCCGTGGTGGAGATGCGCATGCGCAACTCCCCTGTCGACAATCTGATGGGCAAGGCCGTCAAAGGCCTGGAAGGTCGACGCGAAGAAGATCTGATGGAGCAGGCCTACACCCTGTTCCGCAACGAGATCGCGCCGATGATCTATCCACAGGCCCGTATGCTCGTCGAGGCTCATCGCCACGCGGGCCATCGACTCGTGATCGCGACGTCGGCGACGCCATACCAAGCAATTCCGGTCAAGGAAGACCTGCAGTTCGACGAACTGCTGTGCACCACACCGGTCGTCGTCGATGGAGTGCTGACCGGAGAGCTCGTCGGAAATTCACTGTGGGGGCCGCGTAAAGCACAGGCCGTTGCCGATTACGCCGAACAGCAGGGTCTCGACCTCGGCCGATGCTTCGGCTACTCCAACGGGGGCGAGGACGTCCCGTTCCTCGACGAGGTCGGACACCCGGTCGCCTTGAACCCCGACGAGGATCTGAAACGGTATGCAGCCAAGGTGGATTGGCCGACGCTGGCCCTGGAGAACCCCAAACGCGGCACGGATATCACGTCCGCAATTCGAAGCACCGCAGCCTTGGGTTCAGTCCTCGCCAGCGCGGGCTTCGGTCTCGGACTCGGCCTGCTGACGGGTAGCCGCCGAACTGGTGCGAACATAACCTCGACCATCGCACCCGACATCGCGTTGACGATCGCCGGCATCAAGTTGGACGTCACCGGGACCGAGAACGCGTGGTCCGCCAGACCCGCAGTCTTCCTGTTCAACCATCAGAGCACGGCCGATTCCATCATCGTCACCTCCATTCTTCGACGTGACATCACCGCGGTCGCCAAGCGGGAGTTGGAACGCGATCCGAGGTTCGCATTGCTCGGTCGCATCTTCGACGTTGCGTACATCGATCGAGGCGATCCTGCACAAGCACGCGAAGCCATGAAACCGGCCATCGAGAAACTACATTCCGGAATCTCGGTGGCCATTGCACCCGAGGGCACTCGTATGCCGACCCCGCGCCTCGGACGGTTCAAGAAGGGAGCGTTCCACCTCGCTATGCAGGCGGAAGTGCCGATCGTGCCGATCGTCATCCACAATGCAGGCGACGTGATGTGGAAGAAAGACTTCACCGCACACTCCGGTACCGTCAAGGTCACCGTCGGAGAGCCCATCTCCACCAAGGATTGGGTTCCCGAGAAGATCGACAGCTACATCGACGACGTCCGATCCTTCTACGACAGAACGCTGGGATATGCCTGAAAATCAGATCAGTTCGGTTGTGCAGTCGGAGATCGAGAAGAACCTGCTGGGGGGCACACCGAAGTACACGCGCGGGGACATCGTCGAGAAGTCGGGGATCGAGCCGCAGCGTGTGACGCAGTTGTGGATCGCGATGGGCTTTCCGGTGCACACCGATCCCGACGCAATCGTCTACACCGACGCCGATCTCGATGCACTGCGCATGATCACGGGTCTGACGGAACAGGGCGTCATCCGGCCCGAGATGGAAGTCGCCATTGCCCGGACTTTGGGGCAAACGATGTCGCGACTGACCGAATGGCAGGTCGGCGTCGTGAACTCTCACATTCACGACCGCATCGAAAGTGCCGGGCCTGCCGATCTCGACGCCATCCGCAAGGACGCCAGAGAGGTTGCTGCACAGACGGTACCGACCCTCGAAGCGTTGCAGTCCTACACGTGGCGGCGCCACCTGGCGGCGACAGCCGGACGGTCGATCGCCGATCCGAACGACGAGGCGACGAGCCGCACGCTGGCCGTCGGATTCGCCGATATGGTCGGCTACACCAGCCTCACCCGGCGGCTCGCCATCGAAGAACTCACCGAGTTGCTCGAGGAGTTCGAGTCGATCGCCACCAACATCATCGCGCGTGGACGCGGCTCGGTCATCAAGAACGTCGGCGACGAGGTGATGTTCAGCGCTCAGACACCTGAGGACGCGGCCCATATAGCGCTCGACCTGCAGGACGCATTCGCGGCGAAAGAAGACATGCCCGAACTGCGCGTCGGAATCGCGTGGGGACCGGTACTTGCCCGCTACGGCGACCTGTACGGCTCGGTGGTGAACATGGCTGCCCGCCTGACCAGTTCGGCGCATCCAGGGTCCATACTCGTGGATACGACGCTGACCGAGGCATTGGCGGAGGATTCCGAGTTCTACCTCAAATCACTTCGTTCACTGCGGGTCCGCGGATTTCACAAGCTCAAGCCGCATGCTTTGCGCCGCAACAAGCGGGACAATCACTAGCACCCGACCGACCGGTAGAAGTCGAGGTGGCTTCGAGCGGCTTCGTCCCAGGTGAGGCTGCGAGCCAACGCACGCCCGTCTTCGCCGTCGTGGACGACGTCGATTGCCTGAGCGAGCTCATGGGCCATTCCCTCCGGCTCGGATGCGTAGGTCACAGCATTCCCGAACACCTCGCGCAGCACCGGCAGGTCTCGCGCAACCACGGGCGTACCGGCCGCAAGCGCTTCCATTGCTGCGAGTCCGAATCCTTCCTTCGTCGAGAAGAACGGAAGCACCGAGGCCTGGGCTACGAGGAATGGAAGTTCGTCGTTGTCGACGGTCCCGAGGACGACCGGATCGATGCCGAGTTCCTCTGCGCGAGAATCGAATCGACGACGATAGTCCCGGTAGTCGAACAACGTTTCACCCCCTGCGAACACGAGCCGTAGCTCCGGCCGATTCAGCAACGCGAACGCCTCCAGAAGGTCCAGCGAACCTTTCCGCGGTTCGATACCTCCCACCGCGAGTACGTAGCTGCCGAACTTCCTCTGCCACTCGGTGTTCGCCGACGCCGCTGCCGCTTCGAATCGTGCCGACTCGACGCCGTTCGGGATAACCGTCGGCTCCACACCCCACCCCAGACGCACCTCTTCGGCCACCGCCGCCGATACACAGATCCGCGCATAGGGTTCGACGACGGCGCGCTCGTGGCAGGCTGCGAGCGCAGGCGTCGTGAAAGTGTCGAGGTGGTGAATCGTCCTGATGCACCTACCGACCGCATTTGCCGAAATACAGTCCTGCGCATGCACTATGTCGTAGTCGTCGGGCGAAAACGCCTCACCGAGAGTGGCTATCGACCGCAGAATGCGATCTCCGACGCTTTCGTCGTCGCGCGCCTCGAACGGGACCATGGCGACCGTCACCGACGGGTCGACAGCGCGGAAGAACGCGCTGTCACCGCCCCTGCCCAGGGACCAGACCGTGACGTCCGCCCCCGCGCGGGCAAGCGCTTCGGCAAGATGCAGGGTATGCACCACTCCGCCCCTCGGCTTGGACGAATACGTCAGCAGGCCTATTCTCAACCCTGAGACCCTTTCTCGTCCAACAAGTTCGGATAGCTGTCCACCCGTCGCTCCTCGAGGTGGTGCAAAACGCGCCGGGCACGGTTCACCTCGGCGTCGACGTCGATGTCGTGAACGGCAAGTCCGCCCTTGTCCCTGGTCTTGGCAAGGATGTCTCCACCGGGCCCGACGATCTTGGCCTGACCGAGGAATCGGAGCGAGCCCATGATCCCGGTTTGGTTGGAGGACACCAGAACCACTTGATTCTCTGCGGCGCGAGCGGCGTCGTAGAGATCGAAGAGTCGAGACTGGCGGTCGTTCGACAGACTCGACGCTCGATCGGTGACGCTGGCGGGCCACGCCGACAATGCCGAGATGATGCGTGCACCGTCCAAGGCGAGGGTGCGCGCAGACTCGGGGAAAGTCTTGTCGTAGTCGATCAGCATGCCCATTCGACCGACCGGAGTGTCGAAAGCGTCGAATCTGTTTCCCGCTGCGTAGGCCAATGACTCTCCCAGCGGTTGGTGCACTTTGCGATGACTGCCGAGCACGCCGTCACCAGTGATGCACACAGCGGCGTTGTAGCGCAAGCCATCCGAGAGTTCGGTGTATCCGACGCACACCGTCATGTCGCGTGCCGCTGCAATGATCGCTGCGATTTCGGGGCCGTCGATATCGAGCGTCGGCGGAAGTTCCGACACGTCCGGGTTGCGCAGACTGTCGATGTATCCACCCAGGGAGGCGTCGGGCAGCACGAGGAGGTCGATGCCGTCGCGTGCGGCGCTGTCGATGATCGTGACGATCTTCGATACCGCACGGTCGATGTCGCGACCGAAATGTGCTGCCAGAGCGCCAATCCGGATGGGTGCCATGAAGTTATACCACTACTTTCTCCGGCTGAGCGGCACTGATCTCCAGCCCGATCTGCTCGGCCAAGAACTCGGCGTCGCGCGCAACGGATGCGAAGCGGCCCGAACCCCAGGTGTGCTGCCACGGCAGGCCGAGGAAGTAGAGGCCGGATACCGCCGTAACGCCGCGGTTGTGCGTCGGGTGTCCTTCACCGTCGAACGCGCCCACCCTCAGCCATCGGTAGTCGGTACGAAAACCGACGGACCAGACAACCGCCGTGATGTCCGAGCTCCCCAGGTCCAGTTCGGTCGTCTCCTCCTCGGGGCGCCAGACGGGAACGTAGCGCTCCTCTGTGGGCGCGTCTATACCCTCGCGCTCGATGTAGGCGTCGATGTTGTCCTTGATGGACTCGGCGACGGCATCCGCAGCGTCGAGGGATATTTCGAGTGTCGGCGCGAACTGCAGAACCCCGTCCTCTACGCCCAGCAAGCGTCCGTAGAGCTGCATTCCCTCGGCGGCGAATGCGCGCAGGTCGATGTCTCGACCACCGTCGCGACCTGTCACGTAGTGATTCGTGTTCTCGCGTTTTCCGACGCCACCGGGCTGATCCTCGATGGAGACATCGTAGACGCCCATGTCGTGCAGCCAGGCCACACAATCACGGCCGCGATAGAACCGGGCGACGCGGGGCGCCGTTCCCGCGACGAGGTGCACCCGTCGACCCTCGATGTGAAGATCCTCGGCGATCTGAGCTCCCGACTGGCCGGTTCCGACCACAAGCACGTCACCGTCCGGGAACTGATGCGAACCGCGGTAGTCCGAAGAGTGGACCTGCAGGATCTCCTTCGGCAGCTTCTCCGCGAATCGTGGAATGGTCGGAATGTGGTAGCCGCCGACCGCGACGACGATCTGATCGGCGTGCATCGGTCCGGCGGTTGTCTCGAGATCGAAACCGTCCAGTCCCTGAAGCACGCTCGTCACCGAAACATGCTCGCGAACCGGCGCATCGAAGCTATCCGCATACCGCCGGATGAAGTCGTACACCTCGTCGCGCTTCATGAAGCCGTCGGGATCGTCGCCGTCGTAGGCGAATCCGGGCAGGGCGCATTGCCAGTTCGGGGTTACGAGGGTGAAGTTGTCCCAGCGGGAGTCCTTCCACTCGTGTGCGATGGTGGCTGCCTCCAGTACGACGTGTTCTATCCCGCGCTGAGTCAGGTGCCAGCTGATCGACAGACCTGCTTGACCTCCGCCTACGACGATCACAGAATGGCTCTCGCTCATAGCAACTCGGCTCCCGACATATTCAGGACACGGACAGCGCCTGTCGCGTAACCGGCACCGACCTCGTGAATTTCTTCCATCTGTTGCGCGGCGGACGTGCACCGCATTCCGAACTTCGCCAGCACCCGATCGCTAGCTACCGTCAACGCCTCCGAAGTCAGCTTCACGAACTCCTCGACCGGATATTCCGCGCCCGGCGTCAGGTAGTCGTGCATCACCAGGGAGGGCGAGTAGCAGGACTGCTCACGTCCGTCGGGCCACTGCACGAGAAATTTCATCTCAGGCATGGATCGGCTCCCGGTCGTTGTCACGGGTGATGGTCTTGTACACCGACGGACGACGGTCCCGCAGGTTGTACATGCCGCCGCCGCGCGCGGCTGCCATCAGCCCTTGGACATCGACCGTGGCCGTCGCCAATCCGGGTTCGACGCCCGTGCCCGCGAGAATTTCACCGCCGGGTCCGACGATCTTGGCGCTGCACACGAAGCGCAGCGATCCGAAGGTCCCTGCTTGATTGGCGGCCACCCAGACAACCTGGTTCTCGAGTGCACGAGCGCGATCGTAGATGTCGAAGCGTTGCTTCCACCGGTCGTCCTCCATGTCGTCCACCGTCGCGGTGCGGGCCGTCGGCCACGCCGAGATGGAGGTGATGATCTCGGCGCCATCGAGCGCGAGTTCCCTCGCTGCCTCCGGAAATCCCTTGTCGTAGCAGATTTGCATGCCCATTCGCCCGACCGGAGTGTCGAACGCCGAGAACGTATCCCCTGCGTCGTAGCAGAGGTTCTCCCCGAGCGGCTGATGTACCTTGCGATACGAACCGAGGATCCCGCCGCCGTGTAGCGTGACCGCGGCGTTGTAGCGGGTGTCGCCGTCCTTCTCGCAGAATCCGAGGGTGATCACCATGTCACCTGCCATGTCGATGACCCGCTTCAGTTCCGGTCCGTCGAGCTCCAGTGCAGGCGGCAGACTTTCGAGCCTGCGCTGACGCGCTTCCTCGGATTCGTCTCCGCCGCCCAGACTCGGCAGGTAGCCGCCGAGGCAGGCCTCGGGTAGCACCAGCAGCTGGCTTCCGCGATTACGCGCTTCTTCGAGCAGTGCGGCGATGGTCCTGTATCCCTGTTCCATGTCGCGGCCGAATTCGGCTGCGGCAACGGAGATGGTGACCGTGTTGGTCGGGGTATTCATGCTTCTCCCAATCCGGTCACGCTGGACGTGACCGCGCAAGTGGTGATTCCGTCGGGCCACCGCAGTGCGACGCCCGGAATGTCGGTGAGCTGTCCGCATACTGCGGATACTGCAGGTCCCGATGGCGCCAGCTCGGCGTCGGGACGGTCCGCGGTGATCATGGCGAACCCTGGAAAACACGTTATCCACTCACCCATCGATGCAGCGTCGGGCTTCGGAATGGAGGCGACGGTAAGAACTGCTCCGGTTCCGCACGCCTCGGCGAGCATTCCGGTGGTGCCCGCGAGGCCGGCCATCGAGATGTCCTTGGCGGCTTTCGGCGCGGTGCGGGCGACGAACGACGCCATCGACCTCAACTCGTCCGAATTGCGCCTCGACGACGAATCCCATTGCTGTCCCTGGTATCCGCGACGCCAACCACCTTCGACGTCGGCGGTCAGGGTCAACACGTCACCCGCAGAGGCACCTCCGGCTCGTACCGGACTGGCGGTGCTCCCGAGCGCGGTCACCGACAACGACGACGGCACTCCTACCTGGGTGTGGCCGCCGAGCACCGGCACCTGCCATGCTTGCGACGCGTTGGCCAGCCCCCGGATGATGCGAGTGAGCCTGGACTGCGTCGGAGCGCCGACCGAGTCGAGCATTCCAACCGCTCGGGCGCCCATCGCGGACAGGTCGTTGAGGTTGACCAGTGCTGCGCACCACCCTGCCCATTCAGGATCTCGGTCGACCATCGACGGAATGATCGCGTCGCACGCTGCGATGATGTCGCTACCCGGGACGGGAACTCCGTCGTCGCCGCGAAATCCTTTGGCGCCTAGCCCGAGAGGCTGCCCTTTCAGCGGTGCCAACACACTCGCAAGCATCGCTTTGGTCGACTCGACCAGCCTTTCGATCCGATCGATGGGCCAGTACATCGCGACGTGGGGCGCGCCGTGGATGTCGACGTCCGTGCGCCTGATCCAGCCGAGGGACGTGAAAAGTCTTTCGTTTCTCTTCTGAACCGTTGCGTCGAAACGCAGTACGCCGTGTCCTTCGGCATGAGCGCACGCGGCTCGGACCAACGCGGGTCCGACCCCGGACGTTCGGGCCTTCGACGAGACGACCAACCGGCTCCCCGCCCACCAGCCCAGATCTACCGATGTGCGGGGCGCCAACCGAACTCCGCCCAGCATGGTTCCGTCCGGTGCCATGGCAACGAGCACCACAGCACGGGGATCGTCGTCGACGTCGTCGTGATCGGACCCAGCGAAAAGTCCTTGTTCCTCGACGAAGATGTCTTTCCTCATCCGACGGTACGCGGCCAGTTCTTCTGCGTCCGAGCACGGTTGAATCAGAAAAGCCGATGTGGCTGTGGCAGTGCCGGACAAGCCGGCGAGGTCGCTCGCATACATCAGCCACCCGCGTTCTGCAGCACGCTGCACGCACCGCATGCAGCGCAACCGGCCTTCTGATCGGCGCCGAGCATCGACGCCGCTTGCAATTCCTTCGCGACCCTGCGGGTCACGTTCTCGAGCACGTCACGGTTCGGCGCCACCGCGTGATCGACGTCCACCGCAAGCGTTCCTCCCAGTGGCCGGAACGGAACGACGAACGGATAGACGCCCATCTCGATCAGTTCGGCTGCGCCCGAGACCAATTCGTCCGGATCCTCCCCGAGCCCGACCAGGATGTACGTCGAGACCTGGTTACGCCCGAACACCCTTACCGCCTCTTTCCATGCGGCCCGGTATTCGTTCATGGATACCGACGCCTTGCCCGGCATCCACCTGCGTCGGACATCGTCGTCGAGAGATTCCACGTGTATGCCGATGGACTCGGCCCCGGCGTCGTACAGGTCGGTGATGGTCTGCAGATCTCCCGGAGGCTCGCACTGAACCTGGATGGGCAGCTGCGGGACCACGGCCTTGATCGCCTTGACGCACCGCGCGAGGTGGCGTGCGCCTCGGTCCTTCGCGGCGGAGGTTCCGGTCGTCATGACCATCTGTGTGATGCCGTCGAGCCGGACCGCGGCTTCGGCGACCTCGGCCAACTGCGCCGGAGTCTTGACTGCGATGGTGTCGCCCGCCTCGAGTGACGCCTCGATGGAGCAGAAGCGGCAGCGTTGGTCGGCGTCGTACCGAATGCACGTCTGCACGACAGTGGTTGCCAGAACACTGGATCCGTGGAGTTTGGCGATCTTCTCGTAGGCGATTCCGTCGGCGGTATTCAGGTCGTAGAACTTCGGTCTGTCGATCGCTTGGACGTCGAGCCCGATGTCGGATCCGTCGAACAAGATCCTTCCCTCTTCGAGAACGTACGGGCTCAACGGGTTTCGGGGGATGGCGGCGCCGAGGCCGTCGATACGAACATGCCCGTCGTCGCTGGGCCCGGCGCCGGCCGTTCTGTTGACCGGTGGCGTTCCTCGCACTCCGAGCAACGCCAGGTCGACACGCGTGCTGACAGACATCGCCGACTCCTAGACCATGTAGGTCGAGTTGATGATGGCGCCCTTGCGTGCGTAGTGGATGAGCGCGTCCTGCACGTCGAGCGGATGCGCGGGGATGACACCCTCGATCAGGTCCTCTTCACGGCCGCCGTGGAGGGCAAGACCGAATCGGCAGCAGAACACCGTTCCGCCCTCCGCGATGAACGTCGCGAGCGAGTCGTTGATGTTCTGCTCGCCCGGGAATCCGGAGTCGCCGGTCGTCGGGAATCCCCGTGTTGCAAGGCAGTTGATCGCGCCTGGGCCGTAGAAGTACATCGCCGACTCGAAACCCTTACGAAGCGCGCGCGTGGCTTGCAAAACTGCTACAAAGCTCACCGAGGACTCGTGGGCTATGCCGTGCACCAGGGTGAAGTAGCTTTCGCCGTTCTCTGCCTTGTAGTCGGGAAAGATCTTGGTGGAGCCGTAGATGTTGCTGCCCTTGGGAAGTGACGGGTGCGGGATCTCGCCGAGTGACTTGGCGATGTTCTCGGCGATGGCGTTGTCGATATCAGACACGTAGTGCTCCTGTGATGAAAAGTTACCGAATGGGGTCTCGAACAAGGGTGGACGGGCGTTGGCCACCGGGAGAGAAGAATTCGTAGCCGACGTCTTCTTCGGCCATGTGACAAGTACAAGCCCCAGCCATTTCCGATTGGTCACGTCTGGAATAACGGACTGTTTCGAAGGCCTCACAGCATTCTCGATCGCGGCCCCGATACCCTGGGAAGAGTCCGCACCACCGTCAATGTCAGTAAGAGGAATCGATGATCGGCGCCGTCACCGGCTTGCTGTACGTGATGTCACTCGTCGTCGGCGTGTGGGTTCTCGCCAAATTGGCGACGAACAAGCCGGTGCTGTTGAAGAACACGTCGGATCGGGCTCTGTTCTGGACCATCTCGGCAACCGAGGCCGTCGTGCTGCTGCAGGCGATCATCGGGTTCGTTCTCATGTTCACCAGCGACCGAGAGATTCATCGGCTCACGTTCGGTGCATATCTGATCGGCCTGCTCTTGCTACTTCCAATCGGCACGTGGTGGTCGCTGGGCGATCGCTCCCGCGGCGGCACCGCGGTACTCCTCGTCGCCGTAGTCACTCTCGCAGCCATGGTGCTGCGCCTCAGCCAGATATGGGCCGGATATGCCTGATTCCTCGATACCGCGCGACACCTTGCAACAGGCAACGCGCACCGGTTTCGGTCGCTTCCTGATCGCGGTCTACGCGGTGTTCGCGGTGGCGGCCACGTCGCGTTCGATCGTGCAGTTGACGACTCGGTTCGACGTTGCGCCGTTCGCGTACATCCTGTCGGCGGTGGCTGCCGTCGTGTACATCGTCGCGACGGTCGGGCTCGCGCGCGCAACCGAGGCGTCGCGCAGAGTGGTGACGGTCTCCTGCGTCATCGAGCTCGTCGGCGTCCTCGCCATCGGAGCTCTGAGCTACATCCAGCCCGACGACTTCCCCGACGCGACGGTGTGGTCCCACTTCGGTCAGGGATACCTCTTCATCCCGGTCGTACTCCCCATCGCCGGGTTGTGGTGGCTACGCCGGACGGCCGGTCTTCCGCGCTAGTGGCACGATAGTGCGCCATCCAGGGCACTTAATCGCGCCACTGGGGGCGCCTACTTCAAGGCCGCGAGGTTCGCGACGGACTTCTTGACGTCGGTGTCCAAGGCCCGTGCGACGACTTTGCCGACAGGGCCGAACAGCACACCCCCGCCGAAGTCGGCGTCGAGGGTCAGTTCGGAGCCCGAGGGACTGTCGCGAACGTGGATCGTCATCGAGATCTTGATTCCGCCCTTGCCTCGGCCGGACATTTCGATCAGCTCGGGTTCCTTGTACTCGGTGAAGGTCCACTGAATGGTGTTCTTGAACCCCTTCACCTTCACGAGGGATTCCACTTCGGTGCCCTTCTGAATCACCTTCGGCGGCGGACTGCACCAGCCCCCGTGAATGGTCATCCATTCGTCGAAGCGGTCGAGCGCCGACGCTTTGTCCCACGCACCCTGCGGGTTCTCGGGCATCTGCACGGTCACACTGATCGTCGCCATACCTACCATCATGTCCCACCTGCGCGCTGACCAAACTATGGTGACGATCATGGCGACGCTCGACATCGGCGGCCGGAAGGTTTCGGTCACCAACCTCGACAAGGTTCTGTTCCCCGAGGCTGGCACGACAAAGAGCCAGGTCATCGAGTACTACACGGCGATTGCGTCCGCAATGCTTCCCCACGTCGCCGGCCGGGCCGTGACGCGGAAGCGGTGGCCCAACGGCGTCGACGAGTCGTCGTTCTTCGAGAAGAACCTGGCCTCGTCGGCGCCGGACTGGCTCGACCGTCGGGACATGCAGCATTCCGATCGGGTGGTGACGTATCCGCTCTTTTCGACCGTCGCCGATTTGGCCTGGCTCGGTCAGCAGGCAGCCATCGAGGCACACGTTCCACAGTGGCGATTCGACGGGAACACCCCCGGACCGGCAACCCGGATGGTGTTCGACCTCGACCCTGGCGACGACGTCGACCTCGATCGCTGCGCCGAGGTCGCGTGCGAGATCCGCGACCTGATCGCCGAGATCGGCTTCACTTCATTCCCCGTCACCAGCGGTAGCAAAGGAATCCACCTGTACGTCCCTCTCGAGAAGCCGTTGACGACGACGGGTGCATCCACCGTCGCCAAGCGGGTTGCCACCCTTCTGGAGGAACGGTCCCCTGACCGCATCACCGCAACGATGGCGAAAGCGAAGCGGACGGGTCGGGTGTTCGTCGACTGGTCGCAGAACAACGGTAAGAAGACGACGGTTGCGCCGTACTCGATGCGCGGTCGCCCCGAACCGACCGTCGCTGCTCCGAGGTCGTGGGAGGAACTCGAAGCCTCGGGCCTGAAGCAGCTGCGCTTCGAGGAGGTCCTGGAGCGTTTTGCAGATCAGGGCGACCTGCTCGCGGATCTGGACCCTCCGCTCGAGAGATCGGAACCCGACAAGCTCAGCAAGTACCGCAGCATGCGCAGCGCGTCGAAAACTCCGGAGCCTGTCCCTGCCGGCGCAGAACCTCGCGGGAACGACGACACGTTCGTCATCCAGGAACACCACGCCACGCGATTGCACTACGACTTCCGACTCGAACACGACGGCGTCCTCGTCTCGTGGGCGGTCCCGAAGAACATCCCCGATGACCCCAACCAGAACCGCCTCGCCGTCCACACCGAGGATCATCCGCTGGAGTACGCGAGCTTCGAAGGCAGCATTCCGAAGGGCGAATACGGCGGCGGCGAGGTGACCATATGGGACGCGGGCACTTACGAACTGGAGAAGTGGCGCGACGACGAGGTGATAGTCGTACTGAACGGCGCCAAAGCTCAGGGGCGCTTCGCGCTCATCAGAACCAAGGGCAATCAGTGGTTGATGCACTTGATGAAAGAGAAGGCGCAGAAGACCGCGAGTGAGCTCCCCACCAACATTTCACCGATGCTCGCGACGGCGGGGGACGTGAACGATCTGCCCGACGGTGACTGGGCGTTCGAGGGCAAGTGGGACGGGTTCCGCGTCATCGCGCGTTTCTCGCACGGGGACATGAAACTGGAGTCGCGCACGGGCAAGGACCTGACGGACCGGTTCCACGCATTCAGCGCTCTCGCCGAGGATCTCTCCGAACACGAGGCCATTCTCGATGGCGAAGCCGTGGTCTTCGATTCGGACGGGACCACGAGTTTCGAACTGCTGCAAAGTAGTTCAGGCAAGGATGTGCGCTTCGTCGCGTTCGATCTGCTGCACCTGAACGGCACATCGCTGGTGAAGAAGAAATACTCCGATCGACGACGCCTCCTCGAACTCCTGACCACCGGCCTCGACTCGGTGCTCGTACCCGACGTCCTGACCGGCACCGCGGAAGAAGCACTGGCGACGAGCGTCGAGCGTGGCTGGGAGGGGATCGTCGCCAAGCGCGTCGACTCGATCTACCAACCCGGTCGACGAGCCAGGACCTGGATCAAGACGAAGAACTGGCAGACCCAGGAGGTGGTCATCGGCGGGTGGCGGCGTGGCCGCGGACGTCGAGGCGGCGGACTCGGCTCACTACTCGTCGGCGTCCCGGGCCCCGACGGTCTCCGCTACCTCGGGCGGGTGGGAACCGGGTTCAGTGACCGGGCGCTCGACTCCCTGGCGTCCGTACTCGGACCACTCGAAAGCAGCGAATCCCCCTTCGCCGAGCGGCTTCCCACGGCCGATCGGGCAGATGCGGTGTGGGTCACACCGGACCTCGTCGGCGAGGTTCGATTCTTCGAATGGACCGACTCGATGCACTTGCGTCACCCCAGCTGGCGGGGCCTTCGTGACGACAAACAACCGAACGATGTCGTGCTCGAGAGTGATCCCTAGGCGACTGGCGATTACGCGCGCTGTTGCCCTAATATCAGGTCCTGCGTACCCTTCGCTTCACCTATTTCTGGTCATGTAACGAGCGGGTCGGTTTTTTCTATATTGCTTTCGGTGGGGTATCGAAAATCAGCGAGCTTCGTTCGTTGAACGAAGTTGTCGGGAGGGAATTCACGTCATGCGCGCACTCAAATTGGTTGGTGCTGCCGGGCTCACGGCAGTAGCCATAGCTTGTTCGGCGGTGATCGCAGCCGGGCCTGCGGTTGCCAATCCATTGGAGCCGACGCCCATAGCGGACGTGTTCTACGCACCCGTGCCGGATCTCGAGGCCAAGAACCCAGGCGACATCATCTCGAGTCGCCCGATGCCGCCGCCCGCCGGCTTCTTCGACACCGACGTGTGGCAGATCCGGTTCCGATCGACCAACTCGGCCGGCGACCCCATTGCTGCGGTGACGACGGTCTTCTCACCCAGGAACAAGGTTCCGGGCGGACCGCTCCTCTCCTACCAACACATCATCAATGCGCTCGGCCTCGAGTGCGCACCGTCGCAGGCCCTGTGGACGCAGGATCCGAACCTGATCATTCGCGAGGCTCCCGCACTCATGGTGGCGTTGCAGCGCGGCTGGACGGTCAACATGGCCGACCACCTCGGGCCCACCAGTGCGTACGGCGCCGCGAAGCTCGGCGGCAAGATCGTTCTCGACAGCATTCGAGCGGCCCAGAGGTTCGACCCGCTTCAGGTTCAGCAGAGCCCGGTGGCGTTGGCCGGATATTCCGGCGGCGGCATGGCGACTGCGTGGGCCGCTGCGTTGCAGAACGAATATGCACCAGAACTCAACATCGTAGGCAGTGCGTCGGGCGGTGCTCCGATGAACATGGAGCGCATGGCACGCGACCTCGGTTTCAATCCGCACCCGGTCTTCGGTCTGGCCTTCGCAGCTGCGCTCGGTCTCGAACGCGAATACCCGACGCGCATTCCGATCAGCGAGCAGCTCAACCCTCTCGGTCAGCAGATGGCGGCGGAGCTCCAGAACGCGTGCACCAACGACATCATCGCTGTCGGCGCAGGCAAGAGCGCACTGCAGGTGGCCAACTCGACCGATCTGATCAACAGCCCCGAAATGGTCGCAGCCGTCAACGAGAACAGCGTCGAGCTCTACTCCGGAGTTCCGAAGGCACCGTTCTTCGAGTGGCACAGCCCGACGGACGCGCTCATCCCGGTCTCGGCCATCAGCAACACCGTCGCCCGCTACTGCGCGGCTGGGGTGCCGGTGACGGAGCTTCTCGTTCCCAGCAACGATCACCTCACGGCCGCAGTGCTCGGCCTTCCCCAGGCTCTCGAGTGGATCGACGCACGTTTCAAGGGCGTTCCCGCTCCTAGCAACTGCTGAAGGACTTCTTAACCGGACCTTGAATGTTTCATTAGTTCAAGGTCCGGTTAGCCTTACCTCGCACCGATCGTCAATGCGAGGAGTTCGTCAGTGCGTACCAGTGTTCTTCGATTCGCCGCAGGCGCGGCAGCGCTCACCCTGTTGGCAGGGTGCTCATCCGACGACAGTGCGTCGTCCTCCGATACAACCGACTCGTCCGGGGCTTTCCCCGTCACGATCTCGCACGCGTTCGGTGACACCACCATCGACAGCGAGCCGTCCAACGTCGTCACCATCGGTTTCAACGAGCAGGACTTCGTTCTTGCGCTCGGTGTGAAGCCGGTAGCGACCCGCGGCAATCTCAGCTACGACTACCGTCAACGCCCCTGGGCACAGGAAGCCCTCGGCGGCACCGAGATCCCCGAGGTCGGCACCACCGAGCTCAATCTGGAGCAGATCGCGCAGGCGGGCCCGGACCTCATTCTCGGTCCGTACTCGTACATCGACGAGGGCCAGTACGGCCAGCTGTCGGAGATGGCCCCGACGATTGCCGACATCGGCGGATACAGCAACGTTCCCGCCGCGACGTGGCAGCAGGAATTCGACGTGATCGGCAGGGCGCTCGGCAAGGAGCAGGAAGCCGCCGACCAGACCGCCACATTGGAGCAGAAGTTCCAGACGGCGCAGGACAACAACCCGCAGTTTGCCGGTAAATCACTGGCTCTGACGTTCGTCCTCGAAGACGGGAGCTACATGATCCTCGGAGCCGACGATCTCCGAGCATTGTTCTTCCAGGATCTCGGTTTCGAGATCCCCGAGAAGACCGAGATCGTCAGCGTCGAGGGTCTCACTCAGATCAGCCCGGACGTTATCGTCGTCGGAGGTCAGGACCGCGACCAGCTGAACGCCAACCCACTGTTCGCCCAGCTGCCCGCCGTCGCCGAGGACCGGACCGCCTACATCGGTTCCTTCGACAAGGACCTTCCCTCGGCCCTCGGATACTCGAGCCCGCTCTCGCTCGACTACGCAATCGACGGTTTCACGCCAATGCTCGCTGCAGCGGCGGACAACGACCCCTCGACGGTGGTTCCCGCTCCCTGACCAGGTCACTCCGCAGGCTGCGCTCCCGCTCCCTGACCAGGTCACTCCGCAGGCTGCGCTCCCGCTCCCGCCGCCTGACTGAACTGAGTTCGATGGAGCTCCTCGTAGCGGCCACCCGCTGCGAGGAGTTCTTCGTGTGTTCCGCGCTCGACGATTTCACCGGCTTCGACGACGAGGATGACGTCCGCTGCGCGGATGGTCGACAGCCGATGCGCGATGACCACCGAGGTCTTCCCCGCGAGTGCCTCGCTCAACGCCGCCTGCACTGCGGCTTCCGAGGTCGAATCGAGCGACGCGGTCGCCTCGTCGAGAATGACCACCCGCGGCCTGGCGATGAGCAGCCTCGCGATCGTCAGTCGCTGTCTCTCCCCGCCGGAGAGTCGGTACCCACGCTCGCCGACGACGGTGTCGAGACCGTCGGGCAACGATTTCACCAGATCTTCCAGACGCGCCCGTCGCAAGGCGTCCCACACTTCGGTGTCGGTCGCGTCGGGTCGGGGCAGCACGATATTGGCGCGAACGGTCTCGTGGAACAGGTGTCCGTCCTGTGTCACCATCCCTACAGCACCACGAATCGACTCGGCAGTCACATCTTTCACGTTCGTGCCTGCCAGTCGGACAGCGCCGCTGTCGACGTCGTACAGACGGGCGATCAGTTGCGCGATGGTCGACTTTCCGGCCCCCGACGTTCCGACGAGCGCCACCATCTGACCGGGTTCCGCCCGGAAGGACAGCCCATGGAGCACCTCCTCTCCGCCTCGAGAGTCCAGCGACGCGACCTCTTCGAGTGAGGCGAGCGAGACTTTGTCCGCTGACGGATAGGCGAAACGGACGTCGTCCAACTCGACCGATACCGGCCCGTCGGGAATCGCCTTGGCATCGGGCTTGTCCTGGATGAGCGGTACGAGGTCCAGCACCTCGAATACCCTCTCGAAGCTGACCAGCGCGCTCATCACCTCGACCCGTGCGCTGGCAAGCTGGGTGAGCGGCGAGTACAGGCGGGCCAGCAACAACGACAATGTGACGACCGAACCCGGATCGAGTTGCCCGCGCAGCGCATAGAAACCACCGAGCCCGTAGACCACGGCCAGCGCGAGAGCCGACACAAGTGTGAGGGCGGTGACGAACACCGTCTGCACCATGGCGCTTCGGACACCGATGTCTCGCACCCTTGATGCGCGGAGTGCGAACTCGTCCGATTCGACATCCGGTTGCCCGAACAGCTTGACCAGGGTCGCGCCAGGAGCAGAGAACCGTTCGGTCATCTGCGTGCTCATGGCCGAGTTGTGCGCGGCAGCCTCGCGCTGCAGACGAGCGAGACGACGACCCATCCGGCGGGCAGGGAGGACGAAGACCGGAAGCAGCACCAGCGCGAGAAGCGTTACTTGCCAAGAAATTCCGATCATCACCACGAGCGTCAGCACCAGCGTCACGAGATTGCTCACGACGCCGGACAACGTGTCGCTGAATGCGCGCTGAGCGCCGATGACATCGTTGTTGAGACGGCTGACGAGCGCGCCCGTGCGCGTTCTGGTGAAGAACGCGATGGGCATTCTCTGGACGTGATCGAACACGGCGGTGCGAAGATCGAGGATCAGGCCTTCGCCGATGTTCGACGACAGCCACCGGTTCAGCAATCCGAATGCCGCGTCGACGACGGCGATGGCCGCGATCATCAGCGACAGGCGTAGCACGACGGCGAAGGGGTCACCGTCGACGATGGCGTTGACCACGCGCCCCGCCAGCACCGGCGTCGCCACCGCGAGGACGGCGAGCACGATGCTGAGTAGGAGGAATCCAAATAATTTACGACGGTGCGGCTTCGCGAACTCCAGTATCCGACGGGCAGTCACGGCCGAGAACGATGTCTTTTGCGACGACGCGTTCATCGTTCGGTACATCTGATTCCAGGCCGTGACTTCCATACTCATGACCCCAACGCTAGAACCTCGACGTAGGTGGAGGTCAAGCGGCAGCCGCCTCCGTCGTCGCATCCTCCAATGCGAGGGCGATGATGTCGGCGACATCCGTCATCGGACGCACGTCGAGAGCGTCCAGGACCTCGGCAGGAACGTCGTCGAGATCGGGTTCGTTCCGTGCGGGGATGAACACCGTCTTCAATCCCGCACGTTGCGCGGCAAGCAATTTCTGCTTGACGCCGCCGATGGGCAGGACGCGCCCGTTCAAGGTCACCTCGCCCGTCATGCCCACATCGGACCTCACCGGCCGGCCCGTGGCCATCGACACGAGGGCCGTCACCATCGTCACGCCCGCCGACGGTCCGTCCTTGGGGACTGCACCCGCCGGAACGTGCACGTGGATGCTGCGCTCCAGAGCTTCCGGATCGACGCCGAATTGTGCTGCATGTGAACGCACGTAGGACAGCGCAATCTGCGCGGACTCCTTCATGACGTCCCCGAGCTGGCCCGTCAACGCCAATCCGGGCTTCCCGTCGGTGGATGCAGCCTCGATGAACAGGACGTCACCACCCAGACCGGTAACCGCCAGACCCGTTGCCACGCCCGGTACTTCCGTCCGCTCATGGGCGTCCGGGGTGAACCGCGGGCGACCGAGGAAGTCGACCAGTGCAGGTTCGTCGATCCGTAGCGCGTCCGGTGATGTCGCCAGCTTGGTCACAGCCTTGCGTAACGCCTTGGCCAAGAGCCGTTCGAATTGACGCACACCGGGTTCACGGGTGTAGTCGGCCGCGATCTTGCGAAGCGCATCGTCGGTGACATCGACTTCCTCGGACGTCACTGCAGCCCTGTCCAACTGACGTGGAAGCAGGTAGTTGCGCGCGATCGCCACCTTGTCGTCCTCGGTGTACCCGTCGATCGTGACGAGCTCCATACGGTCGAGCAATGGCCCCGGGATCTGTTCGATCACATTGGCAGTGGCCAGGAACACCACGTTCGAAAGATCGAGGTCGAGATCGAGATAGTGATCGCGGAACGTGTGATTCTGGGCGGGATCGAGAACCTCGAGCAAAGCGGCGCTGGGGTCACCGCGATAGTCGGAGCCGACCTTGTCGATCTCGTCGAGCAGCACGACGGGATTCATCGAACCGGCTTCACCGATGGCACGGACGATGCGTCCAGGTAGCGCACCGACATACGTGCGACGGTGCCCACGGATCTCGGCCTCGTCGCGCACGCCACCGAGTGCGACGCGAACGAACTTGCGGCCCAACGATCGTGCGACGGATTCGCCGAGGGAGGTCTTGCCAACCCCGGGAGGGCCAGCCAACACCATGACAGCACCCGAACCACGTCCACCCACCACGTTCATGCCGCGTTCTGCGCGGCGTGCCCGGACTGCCAGAAACTCGACGATGCGATCCTTGACATCGTCCAGACCGTGATGATCGGCGTCCAGAACCTCGCGCGCAGCGGCGATGTCGGTCTGATCCGTCGTGCTGGTATTCCACGGGAGTTCGAGCACGGTGTCGAGCCAGGTTCGTATCCAACCGGATTCGGGACTTTGGTCGCTGGCGCGTTCGAGCTTGCCGACCTCGCGCATTGCGGCCTCGCGGACATTGTCCGGCAGATCGGCCGACTCGACGCGTCCGCGGTAGTCGTCGGCGCCGTCGGGTTCGTCCTCGCCCAGTTCCTTCCGGATGGCAGCAAGTTGCTGACGCAGCAGGAATTCCTTCTGGGTTTTCTCCATGCCGTCGCGAACATCGCTGGAGATCTTGTCGTTCACCTCGACTTCCGCGAGGTGGGATTTGGTCCACCCGATCAGAAGCTCGAGACGTTCACCTACATCGGGGGTTTCGAGCAGCTGACGCTTCTGGACGTCGGTCAGATATGACGCGTACCCGGCGGTGTCGGCAATGGCACCGGGGTCGGTGAGCTTGTTCACCGAATCGATGACCTGCCAGGCGTCACGCCGCTGCAGCATGGCGACGACCAGTTGTTTGTAGTCGTTGGCTGCGGAGAATATTTCGTCGGTGGCCACGGCGTCGTCGACAGGTTCGGCTTCGACCCACAGAGCTGCACCTGGGCCGCTGACCCCGTGCCCGATGTGCGCACGTGTCTCGGCCTTCAGCACGGCCGCGGGCTCTCCTGTGGCGAGTCGACCCATCTGCACGATGGATGCCACGACGCCGTAGGAGGCGTATCGGTCCTCGAGACGGGGCGCCACCAGAAGTCGTCCGTCGTCGGATGCCTGGGCAGCGTCGACGGCGGCGCGGGCAGCCTCATCGAGTTGAACGGGTACAACCATGCCCGGAAGCACGACGGGATCGGTCAGGAACAGGACGGGTAAACGAATGGGATCGGACATTACTGGACCTCCAGGGAGTTGAGCTATGACGACTCAACTTCTTTTCCGTCAGCGGTGTTCCCCGAGGTCGCAATGTTCTCCGTGGGCGGAATCAGTGCTTGCGCCCGTCGCACTACTCGGCGACGTCGCGGTTCGTGGACAGTATTCGGTCGACCTCCTCCCGTACGGCCACGTGATGGAAACGCCTCAGATTCGTGCCCTCCGCGACTCGCTCGGCTAGCTCTTGGAACAGCTCGAGGGTCGTCGACAGAGCCCGATCGCTGTCGCCGCCGAACGTAGCCCAACACCCCAGGAGACGAGCCTGTATGTCACTGTCCATCCACTGACGCATTCGCGTGCCGAGGAAACGCACATCGCGTGCCGTTCCGTACCGGATGTTGTGATCCCATTCGATCATCCTTAACAGCTCGGCCTTGAGGTCGCCGTCCCGCGACATGACGGACCATGGTTCGTCCCGAACGATCGCCTTAGCTGACATCAACGCAGCCGCCGAAGCCCAGTTGCAACACTCGTCGAACGAGTCCTGTTGTGGAAGTTGGGGTTCGATCGGATGTATCGCGAAAGTCTCTGTCAGACCATCCTTGTCGAGTAGCACCTCGAACGGCCTATCGTAGTGCCCGCATCCTTCGTTTGCGCCGATCAGCGTGAAGTCGAGCTTGCCGCCTGCGTAGTAGACCAGTCGCGTCGGCTCGTCGTCGCCGTTCTCCAATCGTTCGACAGCAAGGACCTCACCGAGTTCGCTCCACCACGAATCGTCCTCTTCGAGCGGAGCAGTGTCCCGAACGTGAAGCTCGACATCCCGGTCCGACAGCGGATGCTGCTCGTGCGTCGCGGCGGATCCAGTGAGAACGACGGCTCTCACGTTGACGTTCTGCGTCGCCCAGCTCAGAAGGGTTCGGAGGGCGATCTCATAGTCCATGAGCTAATTATTCGGGACTGCTCGACAGCTGCGCGTCAGCTGCTGCCAGCGCCTGATCGAATTGCCGGATCCGCTCGTTCTCGTGATCGCGCGTCCACACCAGCGTCAAGACGGACTCCTCGATGCCCGTCACCGTAAGAAAAGCCAGCGAATGGCGGTCGTATCGCTCGGTGCACGCCAAGCACAGCAGCATTCCGCCTCGTCCTGCTCTGGTAGCGGTGATCGCTTCCTCCATGGTCGCCACACTGCGGGTCCTGGTAGGGATTCCGGCAGGGGTACGTGCAGGCGTCTGTGCATTCTGCCAATACATCGGGGCGTCGCTCTCGACGGTGTAGAGCGGAATGTCGGCCAAGTTCTCGACCGACATGACGGACTGACTCGCGCTCGCGTGGGCCGCACTCAGTGCGAGCATCACAGGCTGCCGGGAGAAACTGTGTCCGAGTGCAAGGTCGGCTTCACGGACGGGCATCAGCACCACGGCAACATCTACCTCGTGACGCCGCAGAGCACCGAACGGGTCGGACAGCGGTATTTCTACGAGGGTCAGTTCACAGCCCGGGTTCCATTCCTCGAACCGTCGGACTGCGTCCAACACGATGTCGTTCGGTGGGCCCTGAAATCCAAGCCGGAGCCGGCCGCCGGCGGCATCTTTCGCTCGATCGGTCACGTCATCGAGTACCGACCGCAGATCATCGAGTACCGGCACGAGTGAGGTGTAAAACTCTTGTCCGAGAGGAGTCAGCCGGACACGTCGGCTGGTTCTTTCCAACAGGCGTCCGCCGATCCTTTTCTCGAGCGACTGCAGAAGTTGACTCACCCGTGCCTGAGACAGGTACATCTTCTCGCTGGTGCGGCCGAAATGTAGCTCCTGTGCCAGGCATACGAACACTTCGAGTTCGCGGATCTCGACTGCCATGGCTCTTCGGTCCTTCCGTTCGTCCGGGGGCATCGCCGCAGACAGGGCGCGGTCATCGTTCAATAGCGGTGATCGATCGGTCAGGAATCGATCATTGTTCACCTCCTCGGCAGCTGATTACGTAGTGCTCTGTGACTACTGGAATGCGAACTGCTGAATCGTACGACGCCACCGAGTCGAGGTGGGTCGCGGTCGCGATGCTCACCGCGGCCACGTTCATCGTCGTCACCTCGGAGATGCTTCCGATAGGTTTGCTCACTCCAGTGTCCGACGATCTCGGTGTGACGACGGGAACAGTCGGCCTGAGCGTGACCATCACAGGTGTGACGGCAGCTGTCGCCGCTCCGATCATTGTCCGGCACAATCGTTTCGATCGACGTACCGCCATGCTTATGCTGATGGGATTGCTTGCTGCCGGTAATGCAACCGCAGCGGCGGCATGGAGTTTCGATGCCATGATCATCGCCCGTGTGCTGGTGGGAATTGGGATGGGAGGGGTATGGGCATTCGCGGCCAGCCTCGCACCCACTCTGGTTGCACCCCGGCGTGCTGCGACAGCGACAGCGACAGTGTTCAGTGGGGTTGCGTTGGCGTCGGTGTTGGGCGTACCCGCCGGGACTTATCTAGGTGCCCTCGTCGGGTGGCGAACGGTGTTCGGCGCCGCGGGACTGATTGCGCTGGCCGTACTTGTCGGCCTGTCCCTCAGCCTCCCGAAGCTACCGGTGACGCCTGAAGAGACGGTGGCGTCGATCCGCACGCTAGCGGCAAATCGCGCGTTGAGAATTGCCCTCATCGTCGTTGCCTTGCTCGTAACCGGACACTTCGCTGCGTATACCTATGTACGACCCGCGTTGGAGCAGATCGCTGGGCTCGACGCCGACCGAATCGGCGGTGCGCTGCTCGCCTACGGACTTGCCGGAATGGCCGGAAACTTCATTGCGGGATGGTGCGCTGCCCGACGGCCCAGGGCAACCGTGATTTCGATCGGGGTGGCTGTAGCGGCATCTGTGAGTGTTGTTCCTGCACTGGGCGGCTCCGTCTGGTTGGCGATCGGTCTGATCGCAACGTGGGGCATCGCGTACGGAGGAGTGTCTGTCGCGACGATGACGTGGGCTACCGCTGCGGCTCCGAACGAGAGGGAGTCCGTGTCGGGATTGTTCGTTGCCGTGTTCAACGCTGCGATTGCATCCGGCGCGCTGGTCGGTGGCGTCGTCAACGACCAACTCGGTGTCAGTGCAGCTCTGTGGGTCGGCGCCACGCTGGTTGTACTTGCGGTGGGGGTCGCGATTGCAAGCAGCAAGCCTAAACGCGTCGGGTGATGAGATCACCCGTCCGACATGCGTATACCGACCACTACCGTGCCATCGAGATCGTCGGAGCAAACGATGTCGGTGTCGAACCCATGCGATGCGAAGATCCCCGCGGTGTCCTCTGACTGCCGACGGCTGGTTTCGATGAGAAGCGTGCCGCCTGGCGCGAGCCACCCCGGTGCGTTCGACGCAATCCTGCGGTGCAGGTCCAGTCCGTCGACACCGCCGTCGAGGGCTACGGCCGGCTCGTGGTCGCGCGCCTCCGACGGCATCGAACCGATGGCGTCGGTGGGTACATACGGTGCGTTCGCGACGATCACGTCGACCGTGCCGCGGAGATCCTCTGGAAGTGCCTCGTACAGGTCGCCCTCGTACACTCGGCCACCGACCGGCTCTACATTGCGCCGCGCACACCGCACTGCCACCGGATCGATGTCCGACGCATGAACCTGCACCCCAGTGAGCCGGTGTGCGAGAGCTGTTGCCACCGCTCCTGAGCCGCAACACATATCGACGACGATGCGCGGACTCGTCACTGCTGCTCGGTGGACCAGGAGCTCGGTTCGCCTGCGCGGCACGAACACTCCAGGCTCGACGAAGATTCGCAGACCACAGAATTCGGCCCATCCGAGAATCTGCTCCAGCGGGGTGCCGTCGACCCGTCGGGCAACGGCGTCGTCGAGGTCGCTACCGGTGAATCCATCGATGAGCAGCGCCGCCTCGGATTCCGCGAAGACGCATCCCGCGGACCTGAGGATTCGCGTGATGTCGGCGTCGGACGCGGAATCGGCCATGGGCGACCCTAACCCGGTCAGCCTTTCGGCGTCAGTCGGTAGTGGAGGCGTACCGCAGTCAGCCCCCACAACTTCAACACATGGTCGGTCCGGAGCACCCCCTCGTCGTCCACGTACACGTGAAACACTTCGTGAATGGGGGCCCGGGACGCATAGTCTGCGTTCTTCTCGGCGACGACCGTGTAGGCGCCATCTTCGCCGAACTTCCCCGCGGGCGAGGTCAAGATCAACGAACCACCTTCACCGACGCTCGGCTTCAGGAACACCTGGACGTTGCCGTCTTCGAGTGGAAAGGTGACGTGCACACTGGGACCGTCGCCCTCTGGCAGCGTCGTCGCCCGGTAGTAACCGCTGTACATGAAATCGCCGGACTTGCGAAGCTTTCTGAGCCAGGCAGACCCAGCGTGCTCGCCTGTTGCATCTACGATTTCGATCACTTCGCTGTCGACACCGTGCGCAACCGCCAAGGGCTGCACCGGAAGTGCCAGTTGCTGAACCCTTTTGCCGTACAGATACTCGATTGCAGAACCTGGGACGCCGAAGCCTCGCGTCCACTGCGTCCAGGCGTCCATCCTCCACTGCGCGGTGTGCTCGTAGAACTCTCGAATACGTGGATCGATCTCATCGGGATCGAACTCGGGCCCTGTCAAAGCGCCGAAGTCGTGTAGCAATCCGTCGGACTCCGAACCGGGGACGACCGCGCCACCGATCCGATCGGCCTCCTTCTGCAGCCAACCGTCCCTGACCACGCCGGACCCCGCTGTCGGCCCCCTCAGCCAAGATTGTGCGCCGTCCAAATCCACTCGACGACCGACCGTCTTCCAACCGATCCTCGACGCCTTGTCCGCCCACGACCACGCCCCAACGCTCACCATGTCGGACAGCGTCTCACATCAAGGCCGATCGGCAACACAGTCGGTGGCAGAAGTCCGTGCATCCGAACAGTCCCCGATGCCGGGCGTAGTGATGTTGATTCTTCAATCGTAAAGCATTGACAGACAACACTTTCAGGCTTGCATTCGAACATCTGTTCTATTACAGTAGACAGCATGGAACAGCCGGGGGGCTCCACGCACATCAGATCCGAAGCCGATGCGGCAGCGGCCGCATCGGTGGCCCGCCTCGCCGACGCCCGCCGTACCGAGAACATCGCTGCTGCCGCACTCGTTCACGAAGTGCACATACTCGGCGAAATCCGATTCGGCGCAGAGATGGATGTTCACTTCATCGGCTCTGATCACCCCGATCATCAACCCGATGTCGCCCGCGCCCGCACAGCCACCGAATGCGACGCGGCCGTCGCCCTGTCGCTCTCGCGCACAGTGACCCGAGAGATGATCATCGTCGCCACCGCGCTCGCTGACCGGCTACCGGGCATCGACGCCGCGTTCACGGTAGGGGACTTGGACTACCCACGAGTGCGCACCATCGCACTGACCTTGCAGCGCGCCAGCGACGCTACCGCTACAGCCCTCGAACCGGACATTCTCGCGGCAGCACTGCGCTGCAACTCCCGCGCCCTCACCGACAACATCTGGCGACTGTGGATCGAACACGACCCCGACGAAGCCGCCGCGGCACGCGAGCGCGCAGTCTCCGACCAACGTTGCGCCGACATCCGACGCGGAACCGACGGCCTGGCCACCCTCATCGCGAAAATGACCACTCTCGAAGGCGCCGAATGCGAGGCCATCCTCACCGAACTCGCCGCCACTGTCTGCCCCAAAGACCCCCGCACCGCTAGACAATTGCAGGGATACGCGCTTCTGGCCCTGTTTCACCGCGAAGACTCCGTCGCGTGCGCATGCGGCACCGACACCTGCCCCGTCGCCAGCGCACCCGACTTCACCCCCGCACGCCGCACACCCCTGATCAACATCCACATCGACCTCGACACCCTCCTCGGCCTCAACGACCACCCCGCGACCCTCGCAGACGGCACGGTTCTCGACGCCGACACCGCACGCCTGATCGCCCGCGACGCGCGCTGGCAGGCCCTCTTGACCGACCTCATCGACGCCGCCCAGCAGCACGCCACCAACAACAGCGGCGAGGCCAGCGAAACTTGCAGCAGCGCGTCGTCCGAAACCACAACCGGCACTTCATCACCCGAACCAAGGCCACCAACTTCAGACGACTCGAACACGGACGACGGGCCCGAGCCTGGCGACGGTCACGACGACGCTGGTGATGGCGGTATACCGACTCCACCCCCAGCACCCCCGACTCCACCACCACCAGCACCGCCGACCGGTCGCGGTCGCATACGCCCACGCGCCCGCCGCATCATCGCCCGCGGCCGCACGCGCCCAGCCGCGCCACTGCCGTCGATCGCCAAGAAGGGCAGGCGCACAATACAACCCGGTTCAGGGACCAACTCCAGACTCGGCGAAGAAGCAGCACTCACCGAAGCCATCACTGAGTTCCTCGCCGCCGCTGCCGCCGACCCCGCTCTCGCCGAAGGCCACCACCCCGATGGCCACGGCGGACTCACCTTCCCGCCACCAGGTGCGCTGACCTATCGGCCATCCGCCACCCTCGTCGCGCTCGTACGCGCGACCTATTTCCACTGCACCTTCCCTGGTTGCAGCGTGCCCGCATCGCGCTGCGACATCGACCACATCGTCCCCTTCGACCACCACAATCCCACTGCAGGCGGATGGACCATCCTCGCCAACCTCCACCCCCTCTGCAGCTATCACCACCACGCCAAAACCCTCCAACTCTGGGCATGTGCCAAACTCGACGGCAACGGCATCTACTGGCGTTCCGGCGTTGGGCTGCACCGCATCACAGCCGCCACCTACGGCACCGTGACCGTGCCCGACGACTTCCAGCACACCCGGCGCTACCGCCCAAGCACACCACCAACACCGGGCGCCACACCTAACAGCACCCAGATAGACCCGGCCACCGGCGTGTCAGCCGACGGCACCACCTACATCACCTACGACATCGACATCGACTTTGACGCAGACGCAGACGCAGACCCGGACGGCGCCGACGCACGTGAGACGACCGCCGAACCGCCCGACGAACTCTACGAACCCACGTGGTGGGAAACCAACATCACCGACCAGGACACCGAATGGCACAAACTCCTACGCCACAACACTGAAGGGGGTGCACCGACCCTCGCCGACATCGCACGCCTCACGGACCCTCGGGACCGCGCCGACGCCCACTACCTCCGCACCAGATTCCTCGAACACCGCGCAATTGTTGCCGAACGCGAAAAGCACCGCCCACCACCATTTTGACCACAAGCATGCGCGTCGAGCAGTCAGGACTTCGCTCACGGCCGCAAGCCGAGACCCCGCTCAGCGAGCGCTTCCTTGGCGATTCGCAGCGCCTTCGGCCCCACGCCGTGCAGCGCGGCGAGCTCCGACTCGGAAGCACCCGCGAGTTCGTTCAGCGATCGGTACCCGGCCGCGAAGAACGCACCTGCTGCCGGGCGTCCCGTTCCTTTGGGAAAGTGGTCGATCGGCTCGCTACTCTGTTCTGTTCCGTCAGCCATGGGCAAACAATAATCGGCGCAGGTACCCTCGGTGCGGTGTCGAACATAGAGCAGGGGTCCAACACCAACCAGCGCCGTGTCCTTCTCACCGGCGGAAACACCGGAATCGGCTACTACACCGCCCTCGAGCTGGTGAAGCAGGGAGACCACGTCACTCTGGCGTGCCGAAATCTGGACAAGGCGAACGCCGCGGCGGCGAAGATTGCCGCCGAAGCGCCGGAAGGAACCGTCGACACCGCCCACCTCGACCTGGCAGACCTTGCGTCCGTCCGCGAATTCGCAGAATCAGCGCCCGCACGCGTCGACGTACTGATCAACAACGCCGGCGTGATGATGCCCGCCAAACGAACCGAAACGAAGGACGGATTCGAGCTCCAGTTCGGCACGAACCACCTCGGTCACTTCGCGCTGACCGGCCATCTGTTGCCCAACCTGCGCGCAGCCGGGAACGCCACCGTGGTCACGGTGTCGTCGGTGGCGCACAAACAGGGGCCCAAACTCGACTTCGACGACCTCCAGGCAACCCGCGGCTACCAGCCTCAGCGGATGTACGCCAACTCCAAACTGGCCAACCTCTTGTTCGCCTTGGAGCTGCAGCGACGCCTCGACAAAGCGGGAATACCGATCACCAGCAACGCCGCGCACCCGGGAATCTCCGAAACCGCGCTCTACACGAGCCCCGACGGACTCGGTAGCTCCAAGATCGCCTCGCTCGGCGCATCGATCGGGCTGAAGTTCATCTCTCAGTCCGCAAAAGCCGGTGCACTGCCCACCCTCTATGCGTTGGAAAGTGGAGGGCCCGGCTCCTACAGCGGACCCAAGTCGCTGTTCGAGTCGCGTGGAGCCCCGGGCCCGGCCAAGATTTCGGCCAAGGCGCAGAGTTCCGCCTTGGCCGAAAAGCTATGGGAGGCAAGCGAAAGGCTCACCGGGATCACCTACGATCTCAGTTAGCCACGTTCGCTGCGTTGGGGCGGCGGGCAATCGTTCGCAGCAACACAATGCCGCAGATCGCCCCGACGGCAGCCGTAAGCGAAGTCAGCATCACGCTTGCCACGTCGATCCCATCCGACGACCGCAGATCGTTCGGAACCACGGCCATGACCGTCAAGTACGTACCCCAGGCGAACATTGCACCCGAGCCGAACCAACCGAACCCGGCCGCAGCCAGCCGTACCAACGGCAAGCGGTGTGAGCCCCAATTCCAGGCGAACACCACCACTGCGGCTCCCGTGAACAGGGCAATCACGCTCGACGCGACGGCGTTGACGGTCTCGAGCGGACCGGGACCTTTGGACACAAGCGTCGACACCGCGATCGCACAGCAACCGATGACCGCCAATCCGGCTCCCACTCCTGAATGCTCCGGCCCCCGAGCAATCACCCGAGTGCCCCACCTGTCTTTCGCGTACAGCGCGAACCCAAGGATCAAGAAGAATCCCTGCCATGCGAAGCCGGAATAGACCACTGTCGGAACCCAGTCCGCGAGTACTGAAGCGCCCTTGCCTTCGGGGGACGATTCGGTTCCGACTACAAGTTGTACGGGCAGTATCACGAGAATCTGGCCCAGTAGGCCTGTCGCCACCCACATCGGCAGTAGAAGCACCGGGGCGGGGATCTTCCGTCCCCACTCCGTCACGAAGGACAGCGCCAACAGCACCGCGATCACGTCCATGACCGCCGTTCCCGCGTTCAGAACGGCCATCGCACCGCCGCGGCCGAACTCTGGATCGTCGATACCGACGCGAGAACCGCTGATCCACAGTACTTTCAACGCCACATAGGGCACGATGCCCACGATGGCAGCACACGCAACCACCCAGCGAAACCTTCCGGGTGAGCTCGCGGAGCGTGGGGTGTATGCACTGTCCGACTCGACTGTTGTTTTCATACAACCGAGCATCGGTCCTCGCATGCTGCTCTGTGATCCCTCCCGCGAACCGAATCCACTCCCTCGCACGGGGGATTGCCCCACGGCCTACGCGCTGGAACGATGAGTGATCATGAAGGTGGCGCCGCGGCAGCTGATACAGTGCCAACAGCTGACACGGTGCCAACTGTTTGCACGAAGGACGGTGCACGTGCTGCTCGGCGGCATGCTTGCTGCTGCCTTCGGTCTACTCGCCTACTCGTTTGCCACGTCGGTCACGGCATCGAGGTCCGCATACAATGCCGAATCGATGGTGGGGCTCGGGATACTTGCTGCGCTCGTCGTGGCAGTGGGGGTCACGGTTGCTCTGTCGCCGCCGGTTCGCCCGCTCGAAGTCGCGGCCGCCCGCCACCTCCTTGGTCTCGATCTCCCCGAAGTTCAGGCGCCCAAGTCGTGGTCGTCGCGGCGGCGAGGGGCAGTGTGGCTTGCCCTCAACGTCATTGTCGGTGGGATCGCTCTTCTCGCGTTGCTCGTATTCGTACCGATCGGAGTGGGGCTCGGGCTGTATCCCTTCGGTTCGTCAACGACGCTGGCAATCCCGGGTATCCCTTCGGCTCACGTCGACGGCGGCATCGAAGCCTGGTGGGTCGCGGCCCTGTCACCCGTACCGATCGCGGTGGCCATCGGGATCACAGCCATCGCGACCGTTCTGCTACGGCGCGCTGGCCCTTCCCTCCTCGGTCCCACCGATGCCGACAGGCTCGCGCTCGCCGAGCACAGAGAGTTGGCACTGGCCCGAGGTAACCGACTCGCACGAGAAATCCACGACTCCGTCGGACATGCATTGACGGCCATAGGGATTCAGGCCGAGGCCGGGGAACGGGTTCTCGATCGCAACCCCGAGTTCACTCGGTCTGCTCTGGCGTCCATCCGGAAGAGCAGCGTCGACGCATTGGACGAGCTCGACCACGTCCTCGGATTGCTCAGGGGTGAAACTGCCGGGACGGCGCGCCGTCCGCTGTTCGACGATCTGACGGCAATGGTCCAACGCGTCGCACCTGACGCCCATTTCACACACGACGCTGCAAACACAGCCGTGAACCACCACGCGGCCGCCGACGCGTTTCGGATCGCTCAGGAGGCCATGACCAACGCCGTCAAACACGGTCGCTCACCGATCACCTTGCATGTGTCCGTGGGTAATTCGATCGATATAGTCTGCCGAAACGCGCTGACGGGCGTGGTCGATTCGAGACGCCGCGGACGCGGACTCGACGGAATGAGAGAGCGGGCACTGGTTGCCGGTGGGACAGTAGACGTCGACCACGACGAGGGATCCTGGACCGTCCACGCCGCACTCCCCGCGACCGGTGACAGTGGGAAATCCACATGATCCGGGTCGTGATCGTGGACGACGATCTCTTGGTGAGAACCGGCCTTCGCGCCATCCTCGATTCGGAGGACGACATCGATGTGGTGGGTGAGGCCGAAGACGGTGAAGACGTTCCTGCACTTATCAATTCGTCCGACCCCGACATCGTTCTGATGGACGTCCGCATGCGAGGAGTCGACGGCATCACGGCGACGACCCGGCTCGTCGCCGCAGACCTCCGGGCGAAAGTGCTGGTAATGACGACCTTCGAGAACGACTCGTACGTCTACGACGCGCTGAGAGCCGGCGCCTCCGGGTTCGTGTTGAAACGATCGGGAGCCGATCATCTGCTGATCGCTATACGCACCCTCGCCACAACGGACTCGCTTCTGTTCCCATCGGAGTTGCGAAACTTGCTGCAAGCCAGCACACGTCATCGCACAACGCTTCCGGCTCTCACCACCCGAGAGCAGGAGGTCCTCACCGGTATCGCCCGCGGCTTGAGCAACGCCGAGATCGCAAGCGAGCTGTTCGTCGGTAACGAGACCGTGAAGACCTACGTCGGAACACTTCTCGGCAAGCTGGGAGTTCGAGACAGGACCCAGGCTGCGATCGCCGCCTACGAGTCGGGATTCATCGGCCTACAGTGACCACGTCCGGGAGCGGCATGCCCCGGTCGTGGAGAACCGCGCGCAGACGATCCGGATAGTCGGTGATGATGCCATCCACGCCCATCTCGATCAGTACGTTCATCGTTTCGGGATCGTCTACCGTCCACGGGATTACGCGAATATCGGCGGCGTGGGCGTCGTCGATCATCTGCTGGCTGACGTACAGCGCGAAGTCCGCGTCACCGACCTTCCCGCTCTGCGGGGTGCCCTGAACCGGAGAGAAAGCAGATGCACCGAACGACCGAACGGCAGCAATCGGATCTCCGCCGAAGTCATCGATGTCGATTCCACCGAGCCACGGAGACGCACCATCCTGTCCTACCTGCAAGAACTCACCGTTCGTCAGCGCCACAACGGGGACATCCGGTTCCGTCTCTCGTACGAGCTTCAGAGAGCCCCAGTCGAAGCTCTGGATCGACACTCGATCCAGTAGATCTGCTTCCCTTATGTCTCGGAGCACGGTCTCGACGAACTGTTCACGAGGAGCCGTCTCCGACGGGCTTCCTGCTTCCACCTTGGTTTCGATGTTGAGCGACAACTCTGGCGCGTCGACCGAATTCACCAGATCCAGAACGGCTGCCAGCGTCGGCATCCTCGCGCCCGGAACGGTCCGCTGCTCGGGATAGTCCGCCAACCGGAGGGAGCCGCAATCGAGGGTGTCGACCTGCGCGAGCGAGAGGGTGTTGACGTACTTACCCACGTACGGAAACTCGGTGTCACCCGGCGAAGCGGGGCGGGTGTCGACACACTTCTTCGCCGACACCTGCCGATCGTGCGTCACGACGGCTATGCCGTCCTCGGTGATCTGGGTATCGAGTTCCAGCGTGCTGACGCCGAGTTCGAGCGCATTGGTGAACGATTCGATCGTGCTCTCGGTGACGAGGCCGAGCCCACCCCGATGCGCCTGCAGATCGAACTCAGGGCCGGTCGGGTCTGCGGTTCCGCACGCTGTCAGGAAGCAGGTTATTGGAACCATGAGCAATGTGATGACACGGTACCCAGGGCGCATGACTGGTGACGCTATGGACAGGCCATTGCCGCGCAGTGAACTAGTGCTTCCCCGCACCCGACAGATAGGTGACGATCGCACTTCGGAGCGATGCCGTTGTCCACCCCACCGTCAGACCTGCGACGACCAGTCCTTCACACAGCGCGACGTACCCGTATCCGAGATCGCGGTCGCCCATGAGGTTCTCGGCGCCCTCGATGGAGAACAGACTTGCCGCGAGACCCGCGCGCGCATCGGCGTCGACGCTGGGGTCCACCAGTAGCGCATGGCGCGCACGAAGCTGCGCCGAGCGATCGGTGAGGACGGATTCGAGATACCGAGATGTCCGCTCGACCGGGTCCTCGCCGACGAACTCGTGAAACCGCGCCTGTGAATCCTCGGTGATCCGTGCGGTCACCGCGCCGATCAGCTCACTCTTGGTCCGGAAGTAGTACGACGCCGATCCGGGCGGAAGGGCGAGCGACTCGTCGAGCTTGCGGTGGGTCAACGAACGCAGGCCCTCGTCGGCGATCACGTCGATTGCAGCGTCGGCGATCAGTTTTCTGCGGTCCATGCACTCACCCTACAACGCACCCTCTACATATGTAGAGTCGGCGTCATGCGGACCAGAACCCTCAGACGCGAGGTACCCCGAAGCGCCTTCGACACCGACTTCCGACTCGACGACGCTCAAGTCGCGGCAATCGAGGTCCTTACCCGGTCGGACAGGAAGGGCGTGTACCTGTGGGGACCCGTCGGCCGCGGCAAGACGTGGATCCTCGATCGCTACTTCGACGCCGTCACGACACCGAAGAAGCGAGTCCATTTCCACAGCTTCTTCCGAGACCTGCACGCCTCGTACTTTCGCAACCATTTCTCGCTCGAAAGAACACTCGACGAGCTGCTCGGCGACATCGAAGTACTGTGCTTCGACGAATTCCACGTTCACGACGTCGGCGACGGCAGACTCATCTCCCGCATGCTCGACGCGCTGTTCGCGCGCAAGATCGTCCTGGTTCTCACGTCGAACTACCCGCCGGACGGACTTCTTCCCCACCCCCTTTTCCACGACTCGTTCGTCCCGGCGATCGAGCTGCTGAAGGCGAAGCTGCAGACGGTTCGGGTCGACGGCCCCGTCGACTACCGAACTCACCGAGGCTCGGTCTCCGGATTCGCGGCGGGTACGTGGTCGGTGAACGCCGGGGCAGGCGGTGTGAGCTTCGCCGAGTTGTGCGATTCGCCGAAGTCGACGGGCGATTATCTTTCGATGATCGAGCAAGTGGAAACGCTCACGATCACCGGAGTGCCCCGGCTGGCCGACGCTGACCGCGAGGCTGTTCAGCGATTCTCGAACCTCGTCGACGTGCTGTACGACGCCGGAGTTCCGACCCATTTCCACTCGGACGTCGGCCTCGACGAGTTCGCGCAGGGCTGCAACGGTCTCGATATCGAGCGAATCGTCAGCCGATTGTGTGAGCTGCACAAGCATGAGGACAAGCGAGACGCCCACAGCTGACGGCGGTCGGGGGCGACAGCAGCGGCGGGCGTCTCATCCAATATTCGCCGCAGGTGACGGGGTGGATGGGTCGGATTGGAAAAACTTTTTTTGGTGCCAGCAGGCATGCCTGGGAGTGCGATCGTGCCTACCCTCTAGCTATGACATACACAGCAGCCAACCACTGGGTTTTCGAGGGTGACGACGTATCGGGAACTCTCGATTCCGCGTCCGTCGCGGGAGTGCTCGTCGCGCAGATCGTTCTCAGCGGAGCGACCTTCGAGTCCACCGCGGTGACCCGATCGGATCTGGGGTGGGAGATCAGAGCACTCACCGAGCCGATTCACGACGGCAACTCCACGCACCTTCTCGTCGTCATCCCGCGCGTCAACATCGAGAACGAGCCGGTGCAGTTCACCGGGTATGCCGTTCTGTTCACCTCTCGCGGCAACGTCGCGGGCGATCGCTATGTGCACGGCGCTCTGGAGTCGTACGACGTTCGAACCCTGTCCGGCACTGCTTCGCTGGTCAGCAGCTAGTAAGCCGCGTCGGAATACATCGGGCGTTCCTCCCGTTACGATGAAAGTCAATGCAAACGCATGAACCTGTGTTTGCTGGAACGTCGGCAAGGGAGCAAGCCATGCAGTTCGGAATCTTCACCGTCGGTGACGTCACCGTCGACCCCACCACCGGTCGCGCACCCACCGAACACGAGCGCATCAAAGCGATGGTCACCATCGCCAAGCACGCCGAGGACGTCGGCCTCGACGTCTTTGCGACGGGCGAGCACCACAACCCACCGTTCGTCCCGTCTTCGCCGACGACGATGCTCGGCTACATCGCCGCGCAGACCGAGCAGCTGATTCTGTCGACGTCGACGACGCTGATCACCACCAACGATCCGGTGAAGATCGCCGAGGACTACGCGATGCTGCAGCATCTGTCGGAGGGACGCGTCGACCTCATCATGGGTCGCGGCAACACCGGCCCGGTCTACCCGTGGTTCGGCAAGGACATTCGTCAGGGCATCCCCCTCGCGCTCGAGAACTACCAATTGCTGCGACGCCTGTGGACGGAGGAGGCCGTGACGTGGAAGGGCAACTTCCGGACGCCTCTGGACAGCTTCACCTCGACGCCTCGCCCGCTCGACGACATCCCACCGTTCGTCTGGCACGGTTCGATCCGCAGCCCGGAGATCGCAGAGATCGCCGCGTACCACGGTGACGGATTCTTCGCGAACAACATCTTCTGGCCGAAAGAGCACTACATACAGCTCATCAACCTCTACCGCGAGCGCTACGAGCACTACGGACACGGCCGCGCGGATCAGGCCATCGTCGGCCTCGGCGGTCAGGTGTTCATGCGTAAGAACAGCCAGGACGCAGTGAACGAATTCCGTCCCTACTTCGACAACGCGCCCGTCTACGGCCACGGACCGACCATGGAGGAATTCACCGAGCAAACGCCGCTGACGGTCGGATCTCCGCAACAGGTCATTGAGAAGACACTCGCATTCGCGGACTTCTTCGGCGACTACCAGCGTCAACTGTTCCTGATGGATCACGCGGGCCTGCCGCTGAAGACAGTGCTCGAGCAGCTCGACCTGCTCGGCGAGGAGGTTGTTCCGACCCTCCGCAAGGAGTTCGCCGCTCGACGCCCCGAGGGTGTGCCCGAGAATCCTCCGACGCACGCGAGCGTGCTCGCACAGAAGGAGACAGCTGTTGCCGTCTAGTACTCGGTTGGCAGTCGACGCCTGGGAGTCTCTCTTTCGCTCCCAGGTGTCGCTGATGCGCCGGTTCACCGCCGACGACATCTGGGGCCCGATCAGTCTGCGCGAGTACGACGTGCTGTTCACGCTCACCAAGTGCACGACCCACAGGCTCCGACTGCACGACCTGAACAACGAAATTCTGCTCAGCCAACCTTCGCTCAGCAGGCTGTGCGAGCGCCTGGAGAAGCTGGGTTACGTTGCACGCGAGCCAGATCCGACCGACAAGCGCGGCACCGTCGTCGTCCTCACCGACGACGGGCTGACCCTGCAACGCGAGATCGGCCGCAAGCACGCCGCGAGAATTCGGCGATACGTCGGCGACGCATTGTCCGACGACGAACTCACAACGTTGGACGCCTTGTGCACCAAGCTTCGGCTCGCCCAGGAGGACATCTCATGACTGTAGAAGTGATCGACCCACGCGAAGTACCACTCGGCGGTCCGCGGGCCATGACGGTTCGTCGCACGCTGCCGACCAAGCAGCGCACGCTGATCGGCGCATGGTGTTTCGCCGACCACTATGGCCCCGACGACGTTTCGCGCTCCGGTGGCATGGACGTTCCACCCCATCCACATACCGGCCTACAGACCGTCAGCTGGTTGTTCTCCGGTGAGATCGAGCACCGAGACAGCATCGGCTCGCACGCCATGGTCCGACCGGGCGAGCTCAACCTGATGACTGCAGGGCGCGGCATCTCGCATTCGGAGGTGTCGACGCCGAACACCGCCCTTCTGCACGGCATGCAGTTGTGGGTGGCACTGCCTGCCGCCGCCCGGTTCACGAAGCCGAGCTTCGAGCACTACGTGCCAGATGCCAAATCCATCGACGGCGCGGAGCTGCGGGTGTTCCTGGGATCACTCGCCGGCGAGGTGTCACCGGTGGATACCTTCACACCGTTGCTCGGCGCCGAGATCGTCCTCGACGCCGGGGCCACCGTCCGTCTCGACGTCGACTCGTCCTTCGAGCACGGCATCATCGTCGACGAGGGAACCCTGGAACTCGAAGGAACCCTGGAATCGGAGGGAACAGCTCTGGCCCGTGCCGAACTCGGCTACCTCGCGCCTGGCCTCGCGACGATCACGTTGCGCAACACGGGAACATCATCCGCGAGAATGCTTCTGCTCGGTGGTCCGCCCTTCGGCGAACAGGTGGTGATGTGGTGGAACTTCATGGGTCGTTCGCATGAGGACATCGTGGAGTACCGGGCAGCCTGGCAGGCAGGGCTGGCCAACGGCAGCGAACAGTTCGGTGTCGTCGACGGATACAGCAAGCCTGGTTTCAGATTGCCCGCCCCCGAGTTGCCGAACTCGAGGATCAAGCCCCGGGCGTGAGGGGCTGGACCGGGCCCACAACCGGCCCGGCGTTCACAACCAGCCCGCGTCCCGTTCAGAACAGAGTTGCTACCTCGTCCGCGGACTGAGACTGTGCAGGCCGCTGAGACTGTGCAGGTCGCGTGGTCGAAGCAGACCGCTGAGCCGGAGCCGACCGCTTGACTGGGGTTGCCGCGACCACTGATTCGGACGGCGCCAGCGCTTCGACCGGATCCGCCGCACGCTTACTGGTCGGTCCACCTGCCGCAACAGCACGCGCGGCTTCACCGGCGAGTGCGTCGGCCGCCTCGTTGAAGTGGTTACCCACGTGTCCGCGTACCCACCGGAATCGGACGGGGCCAGTGCGTTCGGTGATGGCACGGTCGATGCTCTGGACGAGTTCGAGGTTGCGCACGGGCGTACCACCCGCTGTCTTCCACCCCTTACGCTTCCATCCCGCCAACCATTCGGACGCGCACTTGATGGCGTACTGAGAATCGGACTCGATGAGCATCGGCTCGTCACCCGGATGCGCGAGAACAGCTTCCAGTAGCGCACGCAGTTCGGCAATCTGATTGGTTCCCGACGCCTCGCCACCAGAGTCGCTCGGCCCCGTGTGATTGACCCACGCCCAGCCGATTGCCCCACCCGGGTTGCGCAGACACGAGCCGTCCGTACTCACGATGATCACAGGACAGCACCCTACTTCGGAGCACCGACAAACAACAGGCGCCGCGCCTACGACAGTTAGTGTGAGAACACTGCAGAAGACAAGAAAGGACACTGCGAATGACCGAGCCTGTGCCATCGTCGTTTTCCGCTCTCGTAGCACGCGAATCGGATGGAATCACACTCAGCCGTGAGACCGTCGACTCGTCGTTTCTCCCTACCGTCGACGGCCCTTCGGTCACCATCGCGGTCGAGTACTCCTCGGTCAATTTCAAGGACGCGTTGGCTATCACCCCCAAAGGCGGAGTGGTCAAGGAGTACCCGATCGTGCCGGGAATCGACATCGCCGGGACGGTCGTCGAATCCACCAGCGCAGACTTCGCAGTCGGGCAACGAGTCGTCGCACATGGATACGACATCGGGACCGCGCAACACGGTGGCTACGCCGAGTACGCGCGGGTTCGGGCGGAGTGGGTCGTTCCGTTGACGACACTGTCGACGCGCGAAGCAGCAACCATCGGCACCGCGGGCTTCACCGCAGCGATGAGCGTGCTCGCGCTGCAGGCTGCGGGCATCACCCCGTCCGACGGCCCGATTCTCGTCACCGGAGCCAGTGGTGGAGTCGGAACGGTGAGCGTCGACCTGTTGTCGGCCGCCGGGTTCGACGTACACGCGTCGACGGGCAAGGATGCGGCCGCCGACGTGCTGACCGGTCTCGGCGCGTCGAACGTTATCGCCCGGCTCCCCAGCGATCCCGACGCGAAGCCGCGCCCGCTCGGTCGCACCGAATGGGCAGGCGCGGTCGATTGCGTGGGAGGTAAGACTCTCGCCCATGTGTTGAGCACGCTTCGATACGGCGGTGCTGTCGCAGCAAGTGGGCTGACCGGCGGCGCTCAACTCGCGACGACGGTGCTCCCGTTCATTCTGCGAGGCGTCTCCCTGCTCGGAATCGACTCCGTTCAGCTACCCATCGCCGAGCGTCGGGCAATCTGGCAGCAACTCGAGACGGACCTTCGGCCGCACCGGCTCGACCTGCTCACCACCGAGGTCCCTGTCTCGAATGTGCAGGCTGCGCTCGACAGCATTTCGACGGGACAGCTCATCGGTCGGACGGTCGTCGCCGTGGCGGGCGGATTCGACTAGACCCGACATCTCAGCCGGGCGTCGGTGAGGGCGGATAGTCTTGTCGGTGATGCTCCCGTCCGCCTCACCCGACGCCACCGACTCGATCTCGGCGGTGTTCGAGTCCGAGTCTCCGCTCGACATGACCATGAGTCTGTCGGGGCTCAGACGCGGCAAAGGCGACCCCACCTACGACCGAGACGCCACCGGCAGCGTGTGGCGAACGTCACGTCTTGCGTCAGGTCTCGTCACCTACCGATTGACCCAAATCTCCAGAACCACCGTCCGGTGTGCCGCCTGGGGCGAGGGCGCCGCGGAGTTCACCGGCATGCTCCCCGCTCTTCTCGGTAGCGAAGACGACGCATCGAACTTCGCACCCGAACATCCGACGCTGAAGGAAGCCCACCGCCAATTCCCCCACCTGCGGCTCGGTCGTACCGGATTGGTCATGGAGGCACTCGTTCCGGCGATTCTGGAACAGCGCGTGCACGGCCTGTCCGCGTTCTCGTCGTGGCGCACGCTCGTCACCAAATTCGGCGACCGCGCGCCGGGCCCGACGCCGCGGCCGATGTACGTGCCGCCCACCCCCGAGGTCTGGCGAAGAATTCCGTCGTGGGAGTACCACCTCGCAAATGTCGATCCGGCGCGATCGAAGACCATCGTCCGCTGCGCACAGGTCGCGGGGAGACTGGAACAGACCGCATCCATGCCGTTCGCCGACGCATCGAAGAGACTCAGAGCCATACCCGGCGTTGGCATTTGGACGGCCGCCGAGGTTGCGCAACGCGCCTTCGGTGATCCCGACGCCTTGTCCGTCGGTGACTATCACCTCGCTGCTGTCGTCGGCTGGTCGCTGGTCGGACAACCCTTCGACGACGAGGCCATGATCGATTACATGAAACCTCTTGCGCCGCATCGTTTTCGTGCCATACGGCTCCTGCAGGTCAGCGGCAAGGCGATCAAACCCAAATTCGGGCCGAAAACACCGCTCGTCGATCACACCTGGCACTAGATCGCGGTACCGGGTGTACGCTTAGGTTGAAGTTTCAACTTAGGAGAAGACATGGCGATCCAGCGGCTCAATCACGCCGTCCTGTACGTACGCAACGTCGAGAAGTCCGTTTCGTTCTACACGGACGTTCTCGGCTTCCGAGTCGCGATGCAGATGGGTGCCGGTGCCGCGTTCCTTCGCGCTTCCGCCAGCACCAATGACCACGACCTCGGACTTTTTCAACTCGGCGACGCAGCAGGGGACAGCGGCGCGGGCCGGAGCACGGTCGGTCTCTACCACCTCGCGTGGGAGGTGCAGACCCTTGCCGATCTCGCCGAGATTGCACAGAAGCTCTCCGCGGCAAACGCTCTGGTCGGCGCATCCGACCACGGCTCCACCAAGAGCCTGTACGGCAAGGACCCCGACGGATTGGAGTTCGAGATCGTGTGGCTGGTGCCGCTTCACCTGCTCGACGACGCCGCTGTCGAAGCGGCCACATCGATCCGTCCGTTGGATCTGCAGAAGGAAATCGACCGCTACGGCATCGACACTCCGAGCGGAATCGGCGTCTCGAGCCCAGCCCGCGTCTGACGGGCGGCAGGAATGCGCGGAATACCGGCACCCGACCCGAGCGTTCCATCACCGGAGATAGTTCGCTGAGATAAGGAGTCACTGTTGGCAGCCATCGGAAATTCGAATCTGGACATTTTCCCTCTCGCTCTCGGTGGAAACACTTTCGGATGGACGAGTGACGAGACCTCGTCCTTCGAGATTCTCGACGCGTTCACCGCGGGCGGTGGCAACTTCATCGACACTGCCGACTCGTACTCGGCGTTCGCCGACGGCAACTCCGGCGGAGAGTCCGAGACCATCATCGGAAATTGGACTTCGGCTCGCGGAAACCGGGACGACGTGGTCATCGCGACCAAAGTCAGTCAGCACCCCGAGTTCAAGGGCTTGGCGCCGAACAACATCGCAGCCGCTGCCGAGGCGTCGTTGAAGCGTCTTCAGAGCGACCACATCGACGTCTACTACGCGCATTACGACGACGACAAGACCCCGCTCGTGGAATCCCTTGCGGCATTCGATCAGTTGGTCAAAGACGGCAAAGTTCGCTACGTCGCCATCTCGAACTACTCGGCCGACCGCATTCGCGAGTGGCTCTCGCTCTCGGAGGAGAACGGTTTCGCAAAACCGATCGCCCTGCAGCCGCACTACAACCTCGTCACCCGTGCCGACTACGAAGCCGAACTTGCACCTGTCGCCACCGACAACAACCTCGGCGTGTTCCCGTACTTCGCGCTCGCGGCCGGATTTCTCACCGGCAAGTACCGCACCCGTGAGGACCTCGAAGGCCAAGCACGCAAGCGACTCGCGACCGGTTACTTCACCGACAAGGGCCTCGATGTCGTCACCGCGTTGAGTGACATCGCCGACGCCCACGACGCCGAGATCTCGACCGTCGCGCTCGCGTGGCTGCTCGAACAACCGTCGGTCACCGCTCCGATCGCAAGTGCCAGCAAGATCGCGCAGCTTCCCGCACTCCTCGCCGCGCCGGGGCTGAAACTGAGCGCCGACGAGCTCACACGCCTCACCGACGTGTCCGGCCGGATCTGAGTCGAAGTGTCGCCCGAATGAAGTGGATGGTGCCGTCGGGGATGAGGAAGTTCTCCTCCACCCCGACGGTCACCAGCCGCTTGCCCCGAACACCGGCGTCGATCAGAAATCTCGCGTGCACGGTGTCGCCGGACTCGGAAAATTCGACGTTCCTGATCGCCAGAATCGTCCGATAGTAGAACGCGTTGTTCAGCGCTTTCGAGAGCCTGGGTCCGGAGAAGCCGGTGGTGACGCCGTTTTCGACGCGACGTGCCCCGGACGCGAACTTCACCGCACTCGAATCGTGGGAGAGAAGCGAGTCGATGTAGGCACGCGCAATCGCTTGCCTCGGAGTGTCTCGCGAATCGCTCACAGGGCGTGACCCTAGTTCGAATACATCACAGCGGGAACAGATCGAGAGAAGCGGTTGCTGTCAGTTGGGTGACGCAAGCAACCGAACGCGCGACCGACCCGAACTCGACCGACCCGGCGACATCGTCGGAACCCACGTCCGCAGAGAGACTGAGGGTCATCCTCGTCCTCGGTGCGCTCATTGCTCTCGGTCCGCTGACCATCGACATGTACCTGCCTGCACTGCCTTCTATCGTCGACGATCTGAACTCGACGTCGGCCGCCGTCCAGCTCACCCTGACCGGCACGCTCATCGGTCTTGCTCTCGGTCAGCTCGTCATCGGTCCGCTGTCGGACATCGTCGGACGACGCATCCCGCTCATCGCCGGCACCGCCGTCCACATTCTGGCGTCCCTGCTGTGTGTGGTTGCACCCAACGTCGCCGTTCTCGGGCTCTTTCGTGGACTGCAAGGCCTCGGCGCAGCAGCCGCTGCCGTCGTAGCGATGGCTGTGGTCCGCGACTTGTTCACCGGTCGCGCAGCAGCCACCGTTCTGTCCCGGCTGATGCTCGTGATGGGTATTGCGCCCGTCCTCGCACCGTCCATCGGCGGCGGAATACTCCTCGTCGGTTCGTGGCGCTGGGTGTTCGGCGCATTGGCCGTTCTCGGCGTAGCCCTGTTGATCGTCGCCGTGTTCGCGTTGCGTGAGAGCCTGCCGCCCGAGCGTCGTCGCAGCCGCGGTGTCATGCCGGTCGTGCGCACATACGGACAATTGCTGAGGGACCGGCAGTTCGTCGTGCTCGTCCTCGTCGCAGCACTCGCGATGTCAGCCCTGTTCGCCTACATCGCGGGTTCGTCGTTCGTCTTGCAGGAAGAGTTCGGTCTCAACGAGCAGCAGTTTGCCATCGTCTTCGCACTCGGCGCCATCGCGTTGATCGGCGCGTCCCAGCTCAACGTCGTTCTTCTCGGCTACTTCACACCGGTGCGCATCGTGCTTGCAGCGCTCACGGCAGCCCTCGTCGCCGCAGCGGTCATGACCGTCCTCGCGGTCGCCGGAATCGGCGGGATGTTCGGCTTCCTCGTTCCGCTCTGGTTCGTTCTCGGTGCTGTCGGATTCGTCATGCCGAATGCTCCGGCTCTCGCACTCTCACGCCACGGTGAGGCCGCCGGCACCGCCGCGGCTCTGCTGGGTGCCGCGCAGTTCGGGTCGGGCGCGATCATCGCCCCGGTGGTCGGCGTTCTCGGCAACGACAACGTGGCAGTATCGGTGACGATGGTCGGTGTCTCGGCAATCGCCCTCGTCGCACTGATCGGGGTGACCGTGGTGTCGGCCAGAAGCACTGCACCGGCGTCGACGTCGTCGTCGGTCGCGCAATCGCCCGCAGAATCGACGACTTCGAAGGTGTGACGCACATGCCGGACCGCGAACGCGACGCCTCCGGCAAACCGCTGAACGGACGCCCCCGCGACGGCCTGGGAAGGCCGTTACCGAGGGGCGCCGCGGGCGTCGAGCGGATCCCCGAGGACGTTCGACTCCCTCCCGACGAGTCCATCCTCGCCGCACAGGAACTGCTGGATGCCGGCAAGCCGTTTCACGCGCACGAGATCCTCGAAGGCACGTGGAAAGACTCACCGGAGGGTGAGCGAAGGCTCTGGCAAGGACTCGCCCAACTGGCCGTCGGGCTCACTCATCTGCTGCGCGGAAACACCGTCGGCGCCCGTTCTTTGCTGGGGCAGGGACACGACCGCATTCTCGACTACGAGGTCGATCCACCGTACGGCCTCGACATCGCGGGCCTCCTGAACTGGTCCGACGCTCTGATCGAGAACCTCGATCAGAGCGAGGTGACGCCCGAGCCCACCGTCCCGACCCTCTCGAGGCTCCCCCGCCGCTAGCCGAGCCGCCGCTGTGTCGCTACAGTGACCAAGGTTAGGCAATGCTTTCGACCGGTAGCGATATAGGCGGTGGATACGGGTGAACGCACAGACGGTGTCAGGTGCGCACGCAGCAGTGCGTGCACAGGTCCCCTACTGGGTCGCCGTGCTCACCCCCGAGGAACGAACCTTCGGTAGCCGCCGCACCGACTCGCGTATCGACGCCGTGTACTCCTCCGTCGTCACCAGCACACGCACACAGTGGGCGGGCCACGAGAATCCGTCGTCGACGACGTTGCTCGCCGTGCTGGCGGCCACCATCGGCGCGTGGCAGAGCGATCGCTGTCGCGGTTGCGCGTCGGGTGCTCTCATCGACATCGAGAGCACGACGGGCTCCCACTTTCCGGTCCGGCTTCCCACCTCGGGACACGCTGATTCGCTGACCGAAGAAGTGCGCCGGCGAGTCGCCGCTGCCCCGAACGGCGGGGCGGACTTCGCTACCGCACGGCGCGATCCGGACTCGCCCGCTCTCGCCCGCAAGTCCGGAGCTCAAATCGCATTTCGGAGCGGTCCGGTCCAGTCGATATCCGACGACAACGACCCGCTGACCCACAGCCTTACTGTGTGTTGCGACGTCACGGCGATCGACGGAGTCACTCTGGTCGACACCGAATTCCGTTGGAACAGCCGAATTTTCACCCGCGCAGACGTCGACGACTTCGAACGTTTCTGGGAAAAGACACTGTCCGCATTCGTCCGATAGTCCTTACAGGGACTGCAGGAGCGCAACGTCCTGGGCAAGTCCTTCTTCTGGCGTCTCCAGAATCACCGGCGCTCCCGATGCCTCGGCGACTGCAGTCAACACCTCGGCATCGATTGTTCCGGCAGTGAGATTCGCGTGGCGGTCCCGCGCGGAATCGAACTCGTCACGCGAGTTGTTCAGATGCACCAGATCGATTCGGCCGGTGATGGCTTTGATTCGATCGACGACGCCGAGCAGTTCCTCGCCGCCGGCCCACGCATGGCAGGTGTCGAGACAGAAGCCTGCACCGAATTCTCCGACGGCGTCCCACAGCCTGGCGATGTCGTCGAAATGTCGAGCCATCGCGAAGTCGCCGCCCGCGGTGTTCTCGATGAAGATCGGGACGCCGAATCCGCCCTCACCGGCTTGCCGTTCGAAAAGCTTGCGCCAGTTCTCGAATCCCTTCGCCGTATCCTCGCCGTCGCGAACGTGTCCACCGTGGACGACGAGTCCGATGGCCCCGATATCAGCCGCCGCAGCCGCCTGCTCGATGACTGCCTTGCGTGACGGGATTCGTATGCGGTTGTTGAGGCTCGCGACGTTCAGTACGTACGAGCTGTGCACGACGACGTCGACATTGCTTGCCTTCAGCTCCTCGCCCTGTGGGTGCGGCGTCAGCTTGTTCCACTTCTGCGGGTCGGTGAGGAACATCTGAACGAAGTCGACTCCGAGGCTCTCTGCCGAGCCGAGTGGGTCGGCACTGTCACGAACGTGTGCTCCGATACGCATGTACTTAGGGTAGGAGTAGAGCCTGCGGAATGACCAGGGCGGGTCAGGAGTGGAGCCTGCGGAATGACCAGGGGCTGATTCGCGCCGAATCAGGGTGTCCCCCGATGGCCGGGGCCCCAAAACACTGGGACACTGGTGCGCATGACTGACACCACGATCTCGAGCCGTCCCGCAGGCTCCATTCCTGCTGCCAGTGCGAAAGCGCTGACCAAGACGTACGGCTCGGGTGACACGCAGGTCCACGCCCTGCGGGATGTGAGTGTCGAGTTCGCCCGCGGCGAGTTCACGGCCATCATGGGTCCGTCCGGTTCGGGCAAGTCGACGCTGATGCACTGCCTCGCCGGCCTCGACAGCGCGAGCTCGGGGACCGTCACGATCGGCGACACCGAGCTGACGAACCTCAGCGACAAGCAGATGACCGGGTTGCGCAGAGACAGAATCGGTTTCGTCTTCCAGTCTTTCAATCTGGTCCCGACGCTCACTGCCCTGGAGAACATCACCCTTCCGCTCGACATCGCAGGCCGCAAGGTCGACCAGCAATGGCTCGACACCGTGGTCGATCGCCTGGGCATTCGCGATCGGCTCAGCCACCGCCCGAGCGAGCTGTCCGGTGGTCAGCAACAACGCGTCGCATGCGCACGCGCTCTGGCCGGGCGTCCGGACATCGTCTTCGGTGACGAGCCGACGGGAAATCTCGACTCTCGTTCCTCGGGCGAGGTTCTCGGCATCCTTCGTGCCGCGGCCGACGAGTTCGACCAGACCGTCGTGATCGTCACCCACGATCCGCGTGCGGCCAGTTACGCGGACCGCGTGGTGTTCCTCGCCGACGGCGCCGTCATCGACCATCTCGCGAACCCCACCGCCGAGGCTGTTCTCGATCGTATGAAGCAGTTGGAGACGGTCTGACATGGCTGCAGCAACAGGCCATCCCATGCGCAAGGTGTCGTTGCGAAACCTTGCCGCCCACAAGGTGAGACTCGCGCTGACCGTCCTGTCCGTGGTTCTCGGAACTGCCTTCGTCACAGGCTCTTTCGTCTTCACCGACACACTGCAGCGCACCTTCTCGTCGATCTTCTCTGATACCGCGCAGGGAGCGGACGTCAGGGTGAGCGCCGAGGATGCTCGCTCGAGTGGAGTACCGACCTCCGACGCAGACGTCATCTCGGCGCTACCGAACGTGCGCGCTGTCGTGCCGTACGTCGGAGGGCAGATCGTCGTTCTCGACGAATCGGGGTCGGCCGTTCAGACCGGCGGGGCCCCGACGATCGGCGAGTCGTACATTCCCGACGACCGGCGACTGGGTGAGCCATCGGTGTTCACCGCGGGAACGGCTCCCACCGCCCCCGGCGACGTGGTGATCAACGAGGGTGGCGCAACGCGGTCGGGCCTCGGCGTCGGAGACAAGACCCAGGTACTCGTACCGTCCAAGGGCACGATCGACGTCACCGTCACCGGCATCTACGACACCGCAGCCGAGTCCGGCGGATACATCGGAATCCAGTTCTTCGAAAGCCAGGCGAACGAGCTGTTCACGGACGGACAGCACGTGCAGTACTACGACGTGGCAGGCACCGGAATCGGCCAGAGCGAACTGCGCGACGAGATCGCCACAGCATTGCCCGATGCCAAGGTACAGACGGCCGACGACGTCCGCGCAGAAGCTCAGGCTCAGATCGAGCAGGCTCTGTCGTTCGTGAACTACTTCCTCCTTGCGTTCGGCGGAATCGCCTTACTGGTAGGAACTTTCATCATTTACAACACCTTCTCGATGATCGTCGCCCAACGGGTTCGCGAGCTCGCACTCCTGCGTGCCATCGGTGCCAGCCGTGGCCAGGTCAGCCGGTCGGTCGTGCTGGAGGCCCTCGTCGTCGGAGTGATCGGTAGCGCCGTAGGATTCCTGGGCGGCATCGGACTCGCATACGGTCTTCGCGCCCTGCTCAACGCGTTCGATCTCGGATTACCCAGCGGTACATTGGCGCTCGAACCACGGACTGTGATCGTCTCGTTCGTCGTCGGGATCGTCGTCACGGTCCTGAGTGCGTACGCACCTGCTCGTCGCGCCGCGAAGATTCCACCGATCGCAGCGATGCGTGAGGAGTTCGCCTCCGCTGGCGACAGTCTTCGTGTTCGTACGTTCGTCGGCGTCGCCATCGGCGCCGCGGGAGCAGCCGCCGTCGTCATCGGCGCACAGTCCACCGGCGGAGGCGCGGCCGCTACCGTCGGCGCGGGCGCAATAGCGGTGATCATCGCCGTCGCCCTGGCCGCGCCGTCGTTGTCGAGGCCGATCGTCGGCGCACTCGGTTCGGTTCTCACCCGCCCATTCGGTGCTGTCGGACGGCTGGCGAGGACCAACTCGGTCCGAAACCCCAGGCGCACCGCAGCAACCGCGTTCGCGCTCATGCTCGGATTGATGCTGGTCTCGGTCATCGGCGTCCTCGGGTCGACCGCCAAGGCGAGCGTCGACGCACTCGTCGACAACGGGATCGAGGCCGACTACATCTTCAGTGGCCCGCAATCGATCGGTGTCCCCACAGGAGCCGGCGCGGCCGCACGATCCGTCGACGGCGTGGAGCGCGTCGCGATCCTGCACCCAGTATCGGTCGACATCGGCGATGAACCTGCTTTCGGCGTCGCGCTGGAGGGCAGCCCCGAGGGCCTGTTCGACAGTGTCGTCGTGGCGGGATCTCCCGAGTTGGCCGGTGACAGCATCGCGGTCTCGGAATCTGCATCGGCGAGCGAAGGCTGGAATCTGGGCACCGTCATCGACATGACGAGCGTCGACGGCACGCAGGTCCCGGTCACGGTCACCTCGATCTACCAGGACAGTCCGCTGGTCGGACAATGGATGATCTCCGACGACGTGTATCAGAAGGTGACGCCGTCCATCGTCCGTTCGGACATCGTGGTCCTCGTCGGGGCCGCACCCGGCACCGATCTCGATGCGCTACGCGGTGATCTCGAAGCTGCAGTCAAGCCGTTCGTCGTCGTGCAGGTTCAGGACCGAGAGGAGTTCAAGGGCTCGCAGAGTCAGCAGATCGACACCCTGCTGGCAGTTCTCTACGGTCTGCTCGCCCTCGCGGTAGTCATCGCGATCCTCGGCATCATCAACACACTGGCGCTGTCGGTCGTCGAGCGTCGCCGTGAGATCGGCATGCTGCGCGCAGTCGGAATGCAACGACCGCAACTCCGTCGCACGATCTATCTGGAATCGCTGCTCATCGCGTTGTTCGGCGCGATCGTCGGGCTTGCCCTCGGAATCGCGTTCGGGTGGGGTTTTGTCCGAACTCTGCGCGACGAAGGTCTCGGACTGCTGACCATCCCGTGGGGGCAGATGGTCGCGATGCTCGTCGGATCGGCGGTGGTCGGCGTCCTCGCTGCGCTCTGGCCTGCGGCCCGTGCGGCACGGACTCGCCCCCTGGAGGCGATCGGCGAGGCGTGAGGACGACTGTGTCCCAAATGTCCCGATAAAAGGTTGCGATCTAAAGGACCTAGGGTTACCTTGTAACGAGTAAAACGGACTTTGCGATTGTTTTAGCGGGTCAACACTGACCCAGTGATGAGTAAAGCCGTCCATATCGTGCAAGGAGCGACTATGTCGGTGCATCGAGTCGAAGCGCCGATCCATGCTCCGCTCGCTCCGCTGTGCAGGCCGGACAGCCGGGAGACCGTGCTCGACCGGCTGTGCGAGGTTGCCCACTCGGTGCCCGACGCCATCGCCATCCGTACCGGGAACGAGGCCGTCACGTTCGACGAGCTGTTGCACCGCACGTACGCAACGGCAAGGAAGATCGCCTGCCTCGTCCCTGGCGCTCCTCGGCCGATTGCAGTCGCGGCCAACTCCACCGTCGATTCGATGATTACGATGCTCGCGGTCATGGCATCCGGACACTCCCTCGTGCCCCTCGACGTCAACCTGCCCGAGCAACGCGCGGCCCACATCGTCGAAACGTGCTCTGCCGTGCGGCTCGATTCGACGGATCTGTCCTTGGTCGAGGACTCGGCGATTCCCCTGCCTGCGTTCACCGGCAGCCGAACCGCGCTGATCGCATTCACGTCGGGGTCGACGGGAACCGCCAAGGGCGTGGTTCTCAGCCATCGCATGTGCCTGACCAAGGCCTACGAGGTCAGCTCGGCTCTTGGCCTCACCTCACGAGACCGAGTCGGAAACGCACTCCCGGTCAGCTTCGGCGCTGGAATCAACACACTGTTCGCCGGTCTGCTGAGCGGCGCGACGGTGTATTGCCAGGATCCGAGGTCGACGCAGTCGGCATCGCTGCCGGACTGGATCGAACGCTCTTCGCTGACGACGCTGCACTGCTCGCCTTCCCTTGTTCGCAGTCTTCCACCGGTCACCGACGCGATTTCGGCCGTCCCGGAGAACGCCGTCCCGTCCTTGCGTGTGGTGATCACCTACGGTGAGGCGCTGCATTCTCGAGATGTGATGACGTTCCGCACGGCGCTCGGAAGCGGCGCGTCCTTCGTCAACTGGTACGCGACCACCGAAGCAGGCGCTGTGGCCTACGACGTCTACGACGCCGACCGATCTCTGCCCGCCGGATTTCTCGGCGCAGGAACCCTGCCGCGTGGAAAGCGCGTCGAGATCGTGGACCAGGCGGGAACAGCTGTATCCCCAGGACAGGTCGGCGAAATTCGCGTCACCGGTGAATGCCTGGCCGACGGCTACCTCGGGCTCACGGATCTGACTCGCGCTCGGTTCTCGACCGAGGGCCGACTTCACCGTTACGCGACGGGTGATCTCGGCCGATTCGACGAGAACGGGCATCTGCAGTTGCTCGGACGTGCCGACGACGCCGTCAAGATTCGCGGCTACCTGGTCGAACCGGCCGAGGTGGAAGCGGCTCTCCGGTCGACCGAGGGGGTCACCGACGTCGCCGTCGTACCGAGGTCGATCGGCGAACAATCGCATCTCGACGCGTATTTCGTCGGAGCCACTCTCGACGCGGACCTCGTTCGAGAACGACTCCAGTGTCAGCTACCGAGCTGGATGATCCCCCGAAACATCACACGGCTGGACCGCATCGAGCGCAACGAGCGAGGCAAAGTCGACCGGCAGAAGTTGCCCGAAGCCGATGCCACCGAACTTCTCGATCCGGGCACCGCCGGATCTGAAGCCCCGCGAGGCGCCACCGAGTTGTGGGTCACCACCATCGTTGCGTCCGTGATCGGGACGACCACTGTGCGCGCCGACGCGGACTTCACCGCACTAGGCGCGGGTTCTCTCGCACTGACTCAGATCTCGGTCGGAGTGCAGCGAGCGTTCCACGTCGAGCTGTCGATCGAAGAACTCGTCGGCGCTATGAGTGTCAGTCGGCTCGCCGCGATCATCGATGCCAAACTCTCGTCGATCGAGAAGCAGGCCGAACGCCCGCGGGGCGGAAACATCGCTGTCCCGCTTCGCACGTCCGGATCCCTGGCGCCGCTCTTCGTCATCGCAGGTGGGGGTGTTCCGGCAGTCGGGCTCGCTGCACTTGCAGATCGCCTGGACCACGATCGACCCGTCTACGCCATCCAGGCCAAGGGGATGGCCGATCGAGCGATACCCGACCGCACCATCGGCGCCGCGGCTCGCACCTACGTCCGCGAAATCAGGAAGATTCAGCCGTCGGGACCGTATTTTCTGGCCGGCCACTCGCTGGGCGGGTGGATTGCCCTCGAAGTTGCGCACCGACTTCGAGCCGAGGGTGACGTCGTAGCCCATGTGACGCTTCTCGATCCGCGGCTCTTCCGTCATCTGCTGGACCGACTACCTGGCGGAAAGACACTGGCTTCAGCGCCTGCCGACCAGGTGACCGCAGCGGCACCCAAGAAGAAGATATGGGCGACGGCCGGCCTGGTGTCGCGTGTTGTCGCGGCAGGAATCCTCAGATTCAGTACCACCGAACGATGGCTGGCATTCGGGATCATCGGCAGCTTGGCGCTGTCGATTCACCGACCCACCCCGTGGGACGGGCCAGTCACAGCGATCGTCACCAGGGAAAACACCGCGGACCGCAGGTCGTGGGCTGCGGTCGCGACTGGCGAGCTGTCGATTCACCACGTCGATGGTCGCCACGTGGACATGGTCCGCGACCCGGTGGCCGGCGACGTCGCCAAGGTCATCGACAGCGCGCTTTCGGATCGAACCAGGGCGCTTTCGGATCGAACCAGGGCGCTTTCGGATCGAACCGGAAGGATCAACCAGAATTGATGTCGCACGGTCGGAATGTGCATCGGCGCGGTCTCCCGCTCACTGCCGCACTCGACGCACGCAGACTGTTGGACTGTGCTGGATCCCTCGAAACGCGTAGGTTGGGCCAGGGCACTGTCTACGACCAGCGAGGAGGCTCGATGAACAACCATGTGTCGCCGTACGAGCTCGAATCGGTCGAGCTCCACAAAGACGTACTGCGTTATGTCGACGAGGGCGACGGTCCGCCGGTCGTTCTCGTTCACGGGCTGCTCGGATCACACGAATCATGGGCGGGGCAGATCGAACGCCTCTCGACGAAGTACCGCGTCATCGCACCCGACCTCTTCGGCCATGGAAGCTCCGACAAGCCGTCGGGCGACTACTCGCTCAGTTCGCATGCGGCGACGATCAGGGATCTGCTCGATCACCTCGACATCACGTCGGCACCGATGGTCGGCCATTCGTTGGGCGGCGGCATCGTCATGCAGGCCGTGTACTTGTTCCCCGAGCGCATCGACCGTCTCGCGCTCGTGAGCAGCGGAGGGCTCGGGCCCGAGGTGAGTCTCCTTCTCAAAGCTGCCACCTTGCCCGGCAGCGAGCTCGTACTCCCGGTGCTCGCCTCGGACTGGGTACGCAAGAACGCCGAGAGTGTCGTCGGTCAGCTCGGCAAGTGGGGTCTGCCGGTGCGTCCAGGCAAGAGCATGCTCGAGACCTGGCGATCGTTCAAGACGGTTGCCGACAAGGGCTCGCGTGAGGCGTTCCTCGCTTCCACGCGAGCGGTGGTCGGGCCGCGAGGCCAAACCGTCAGCGCCAAACAGCATTTCGAAAAGTTCGAATCGTTGCCGTCACTGCTGGTGTGGGGCGGGAAAGACCGAATGATTCCGGCCTCGCATGCGGACAACATTCGACGCGAGGTACCGAACTCACGCGTGGAGATCTTCTCGAGCGCCGGACACTTTCCACAGTTGGACGAGCCCGATCTGTTCTTCAAGATTCTCGACCAATTCCTGCAGTCCAGTGCCGTTGCCGACGCGCCGACCCGGGCTGCGGTCTCGGAATAGGAATGGCCGTACTTCCCATGTTTCCACTCGGGAGCGTGCTGCTGCCCGGGGAAGCGCTTCCGCTGCACATCTTCGAACCGCGGTACCAGCTGATGCTCCTCGACTGCATGGAATCGAACGATCCAAGCTTCGGCGTTGTGCTGATCGCGCAGGGCCACGAGGCAGGAGGCGGCGATGTGCGCCACGATGTCGCGACCCGAGCACGCATCGTCGCGCACCAGGACATCGGCGATGGGCGCCATCTCGTCGAATGCATTGGCGCAGAGCGCATCAGGGTCGACGCCTGGCTGGAGGACGACCCGTACCCGCGCGCCGACATCCGCCCATGGCCCGACCATCTCGAGGACTCGGTCACCGAATCGGAGTTCGCCGAACTGCAGGCGCGGATCACCTCGCTGTACGCCCTGATCGGTTCGCTCGCAGCCGCCGAGGGCTCCGAGCCCCCGCCGGATCCCGCGTTCTCCGATCTGCCGGCAGAGTCCGGCGCGCGCCTCTACGCACTGGCGAGACTGGTGCCGATGGGCGAGTCCGACCGTCAGGACGTGTTGGAGTCTCTCGGGGCCTCGGATCGTCTGCGGGCGATCAACGACGCCATCGACAACGTCACCGACATCGTCCGGTTCCGCCTGCAATAGCGGTCACGCGGCACCAGTGTTGACCCCGCATCGGCTGAATCAACACGGCTGAAATCGACACTGGAAAGCAGAAATCCCCCGGAAGCTGAGCTTCCGGGGGATTTCTGTACTGCGTTGGTAGCGGGGACAGGATTTGAACCTGCGACCTCTGGGTTATGAGCCCAGCGAGCTACCGAGCTGCTCCACCCCGCGTCGGGTGTTTCACTACCGTACATGCACCGGACCGCTAACACCCAATCGCCTGGTCACCGGCCCCCTCGCACTGACGCGATCTTCTGTCCAACAGCCACTGCCGTCAGAAGTTCCCAACCGACGAACCCATAGATCGACGCCCTCTCGACGGCACCGACCGGCGCGAGACCCGTGACGAGCACTGCGGACGCGAGTGTTCCCAGCGCACCGAGAGCGACACTTCCGCGCGCATACCATCGCGGGCACGCCGGTACACCGGTTCCGACCAGCAGTGGAATGACGTTTCCGGCACCGATTGCAAGTACGGCTCCCACCACGTGCGCGTTCCCCTGCCCGGAGTGCACAGTAGCGACCAGCGCACTGCCGAGCGAGTACGCAGCGATCGAACCGAGGTAGAACGGTCGTCGTCGCGCATTGATCAGATGCGCCGAGCACAGCCCTGCGGCGGCTACCGATGCCGCCGAGATGCAGAATGCGACATTCATCAGCCGATGCCAGTCCGATTCCTCAGGCACACCGAGTTCGCTGACGGTGTCGCGGGCAATGCTGTAGCCGTCGAATCCGACGATGGTGACGGCCTCGGCCAGCAAGTATTGGGTGGCAGCGAACCCGAAGAGATACCCGGCGAGACGCGTGCGTCGTGTGTCGATCGTATGCTCCGTGGGGGTTGATTCGCGGTGGTTGTACCGGTAGGTACAGTGAGGAACCGTTCCTTCGCATCGTCTTGCGCCGGAGCTTGTCGGTCCTTGAGGAGTAACTGTGTCACGAGCAACTGCCGACCGACGCGATGTCGTGCCAGTCCTGGCCGGTGTGTTCGGTGATCTCGGCTGGACCGGGTCGTCGTTGTCGGTCATCAGCAAGAGGACCGGCCTCGGCAAAGGGAGCCTCTACCACTTCTTTCCTCGTGGAAAGACGGAGATGGCCGAGGCAGTGCTCGACGACGTCGACCTCTGGTTCCAGGTCAATGTATTCGCACCTCTACAGGCTGCGACGGACGCCCGAGTGCGGTCACAGAACATGTTCGCCCAGACCCTGAAGTATTTCCAATCCGGTCGACGGGTGTGCCTGTTCGGTGCGTTTTCGCTCGGCATGGAACGTGCCCTGTTCGGTAACCGTGTCGCCAAATACTTCAGCGATTGGATCGACGCCTTGACGCCCGTACTACGACAACTCGGTCATGGCGAGGACTCCCGAGGCCTCGCGGAGGAGATCGTCGCCGGCATTCAGGGCGCACTCGTCCTCGCCCGGGCCTCGGACGACGGCCACAGCTTCGAACGCTTGTTGGCCCGCCTGGAGACCGCTGCACTAGGCGCCGCACCGACAGGAGCGACCGTATGACCAAGACGCCCCCACCACCGTTGCGCAAGTTCGGCATTCGAGAGTTTCTCCGGCTCATCGTCATCGGTGTCGCCCTCACGGCCTACCAGGTACTGGCCATCGGCAAATGGGTCGTCCATCCGCGTCGAGGCTGGGCCGTTCACGCGTCGGAAGGCGTCGTCGACGCGTTCTTCGTTCTCGGGCCGACGTTCGTCAAGGTCGGCCAACTCATGGGATCCTCACCAGGATTGTTCCCGAAAGTCCTTGCCGACACCTGTCTTCGATGTCTCGACGAGGTCCCGCCATTCCCCGGCGCCCAGGCCCGCGCCATCATCGAAGCCGATCTCGGGCAGAGCACCGACGTGCTGTTCCAGCGTTTCGACGACATCCCGTTGTCCTCCGCCTCCGTCGCGCAGGTGCACCTGTGTGTTCTGCACGACGGCCGTGAAGCGGTCATGAAGGTCCAGCGGCGCGGCATCTACCACCGCATGAAGGTCGATTTGCGCATTGCCTACATCGGCGCCCGGGCGCTGGAGAAGTACGTCGCATTCTTCAAGACCGCCAACGCATCTGCCATCATCGTCGATCTGCACGCAGCGACGTTCGCCGAACTGGACAGTGTGGTCGAAGCTCGTCGACAGGCAGCCTTCCGTGACGCCATCTCGGCGTTCGGCGACAACGACTTCGTCACGGCACCCGAGGTCATCACCGAGTACTGCGGCAACCGGGTCATCTGCATGGAGCGTATGCACGGACACCCGCTCGACCAATGCAAACCTGGCGACGGTTCGGAACTGGTTGTGCGACGCGCCGCGAAGGTCTGGATGGAAGCTACTGTGCTGCACGGACTCTTCCACGGCGACGTGCACGCGGGAAACGTATGGGTGCTCGACGACGGCCGGGTGTCGTTCCTCGACTTCGGCGTGATGGGTGAACTGGACGAGCGGTGGCGCTCGTTGCTGCAGGACTTGTTCCACGCCACCGTGATCGACGGCGATTTCACCCGGCTCGCAACGAGCGTCAAGCGCTTGGGAATCGTGTCCGAAGACGTCGGCACCGACGCCGAGGTAGGACTGATCCTGCAAGCCGTCTTCGCGCCCATGCTCTCGGATACGTTGGCGCACTTCAGCTTGACCGACTTCATCAAGGCACTCGTCGGCATGGGGCAGCAGTATCACACCTCCAGCCCGGAGGAGCTGATACTCGTCGGGAAGCAGCTCGGCTACTTCGAGCGCTACGCAATCGAGCTCGCCCCGAACTGGGCCCTCGGAACCGATCCGTTCGTGTTCAAGAACGTCTTTCCAGCCGAGGTCGCTGCACTGTCACTGGCTCGTGGAGTGCAGCTCCCCGATTAGCCGCTACTTCAAAGTGAGAACTACTTTCCCTGCAGCAGTGCGATTTTCGAGAGATGCAATGGCCTCGCCCGCCTTCTCCAGCGGGAACACCGACGGCTCGGGCGCTGTGAGCGCGCCCGACGCAAGCAGGGGTTGCAGCTCGGCCCACTGAGTTGCGAGGTACCCAGGCCTGCTCATCCACCAGGCTCCCCAACCGACTCCGACTACGTCGACGTTGTTCAGCAGCAACCGATTGACCTTCACCGTGGGAATCTCACCCCCGGTGAATCCCAGCACCAGAATTCTTCCCGACGGTGCAAGGCTTCGGATGCTGTCGGTGAACCGGTCACCGCCGACAGGGTCGACGATCACGTCGACACCCTTTCCGCCCGTCAGTTCCTTGACCGCGTCCTTCCAGCCCTTCCCGTTCTCGTCCTCGACGAGAACGACATCCGTCGCACCCGCCGCAGTGGCTGTCTCGCCCTTGGCTTTCGTGCTGACCACAGCGATGACTCGGGATGCGCCGAGCACCGGCGCGATGCGCAACGCGGACGTTCCGATCCCACCCGCAGCGCCGTGCACCAGAACGGTCTCGCCCTCGGCGAGACGTCCGCGCTCCCGCAGCGCGAAGTGCACCGTCAGATCGTTGAACAGCAGACCCGCGCCTGCCGTCAGCGACACAGCGTCCGGCAGCGCGAACACAGTGTCGGGGGACACGACGGCAACCTCAGCCATACCGTCGGACAGCCCCGTCAACGACGCCACGCGATCCCCGGCTGCGAATCCCGAGCCCTCGGGCGCGGACCGCACCACGCCGGCAATCTCGCTGCCCGGCACGAAGGGTAGTTCCGGCTTGTACTGATAGAGCCCTCTGGTGAGCAGCGCGTCGGGGAATGCGACCCCGGCCGCATGCACGTCGATCACCACCGCACCGTCGCGCACCGCAGGCTCGTCGACCTCCGTGACCTGGACCGAATCCGGGCCGTCGAGACTCGTGATGTGTACCGCGCGCATGTGGTGGCCTCTCGTCGTCGTTCGATGTGTTTCTCACGGTACAAAGCCCCTCGGTGGAGCCGACGGCCGGCTGTGCTCCAATCGAGGTATGACCATCCCCCTCACAGTCGAAGTTCCGTCCGGCACGCCTCGCGGAAGTGTCGTCGCGGAGACCGAGCAGGTCCGTTCGTTCTGGCAGGAACTCGGCCTTCCGGGGGTGTTCGACGTGCACACCCACTTCATGCCGAAGAACGTCATGGACAAGGTATGGGCATATTTCGACCAAGTAGGATCAGCCCAGAACCCGGTCACTCCGCAGGCTCCGCTCCTGCCCACAGGCATGGCCTGGCCGATCACCTACCGCGAGGACGAGGACGCGCGGCTGAACACGCTGCGTGGGTTCGGAGTTCGCGGTTTCACGTCGATGATCTACCCGCACAAGCCGAGCATGGCTGCGTGGCTCAACTCCTGGGGCGCCGATTTCGCCTCCAGAACACCGGACTGCCTGCACACCGCGACGTTCTATCCCGAAGAATCAGCAGCCGAGTACGTCGCGGACGCGATCTCTGCGGGTACCCGTATCTTCAAGTCGCACATCCAGGTCGGCAGCTACTCGCCCAACGACGCCTTACTCGAGCCGGTGTGGGGCGCAATCGAGGACGCCTCGATACCCGTCGTGATCCACTGCGGTTCGGGACCGACCCCTGGCCCGCACACGGGACCGGGACCGATCGGGGAGCTGCTCGGTCGTTTTCCTCGACTGCCACTGATCATCGCGCACATGGGCATGCCCGAATACTCCGAGTTCTTGGATTTGGCCGAGCGCTACGAGCACGTGCGCCTGGACACCACCATGGCCTTCACCGACTTCTCGGAGGCACGGTGGCCGTTCCCCTCGTCGGAGATGTCCCGCCTTCGAGACTTGCAGGGGCGCATACTGTTCGGGAGCGACTTTCCCAACATTCCGTACACCTACGCCGAGGCACTCGAGGCCGTGGCCCGGCTCGACCTGGGCGACGACTGGGTCCGAGACGTCTGCTATTCCAACGGAGCCGAACTGTTCACCCTCGCTTGAACCGGTCGACCTCGCCGGCGATCGCCAGCCCCTGCCGATCGCCGGCTTCGGCTGCGGCAGCCCTGACGGACGGGTCGGTGGGATCGGGCCCGATCGCGGCGACAGAATCCTCGTCGGGACGAAGAATCAGAACATCGGATCCGCGCCCGACGAGCTGGTCGCGTTCGACTTCCAGCGGGTCCTGTCCGGCATCGAAAACTCCGACCTGGACGACGAGCACCTTCGCGAAACCTACTGCTAGGTCGGCATTTTCGCTCGATCGCACACCACCGTCGACGTATCGGTGCACCCCGATGGTGACCGGCGGCCACATGCCGGGAATCGCGCAGCTCGCGGCGACGGCGTCGACGATCCGGACTCCGGAGTCTCGGTTCAGAACTCGGTGACGCCCGGATTCTGCGTCGACCGCGACGAGGCGCAGATCTCGATCGGGCCATTCGTGCGAGGGCAACCGCTCTGCTATCACCGCGCGCCGTACCGACTCGGGAGGCGTCGTCGCCGCACGGGCAGCCTGACCGATGATTCGAGCGAATTCCTGCCTGTCACCGGCAGCGCGTTCCGCTGCGCGCTCGAGCAGTTCGTTGAGTGTCTCGATCGACACGTCCGGACGTGGCTCGTCGATTTGCTTCTTCGTATCCACCTGACGCGAATAGAGCTCGCTCAGCGACGCTCCACTAGTCACCTGCGCTGCGACTGCGGCGCCCGCGGACGTGCCGAGAAGCATGTCGGACCACGCCGATGCCGTCACGTCGACGCCGGATTCGGCTAGCCCGTGCAAGACGCCCGTCTGCCAGGCGATACCCGCGACCCCACCGCCGCCCAGAACGAGTGCAGTACGCGTCATAGTCAAACCCCCTCATTGCTTGCCCCGGGTGAGAACCTACTACTACCGCGTCAGCCGACACGCGGCGACAACCACGCGACGAGGTCGCCGAGCACCTTTTCGCGCTCTGGCTCGTTGAAGACCTCGTGGTAGAGACCGTCGTACACCTCGATGGTGAGATCGGTCGATCCAGCTTTCTCGGCAATCAGACGACTACCTGCCACGTCGGCGAGTCGATCCTCGCTGCCGTGTTGCAGCAGCACCGGCAGTGTGAGTGTGGGAAGTCGCGCCGGGTAGCTTTCCATCGCTCCGACGAGTCCGCTGGCCAGGCCTGCGGGTACCTTGCCGTGATGGACCAACGGGTCCTGCTCGTACGCGGTGACGACGGCGGGGTCACGGGAGACGTCCGACGCGGCGAGCGACTGCACCGGCACGCCGGGCGCGATTCGGCCGAGGATCTTGCCGATGGGAACGAGGATCTTCGGGGTGCCGTCACCGAGCACCACCGCCGGGCCGGAGAGCATCAGAGCGTCGAGTTCGGCCTGGTATTCGAGCGCGTAGGACAGTGCGATGGCACCGCCCATGCTGTGCCCGAGCAAGAAATTCTTGACGCCTGGGTGGGTGGCACGCGCTATCCGGAAGAGCTCGTGCAGATCGATCACATAGTCCGACCAGCTCTTCAACTCCAGACGTTTGCCTCCCGACCGTCCATGTCCCCGGTGGTCGGGGGCGTAGACCACCAGGCCGAGCTTCCCCAGTTCGGCGATCACGTGGTCGTAGCGCCTGGCGTGCTCCCCGAGTCCGTGGGACAGCACGAGGAGCCCGGTGATGTCTGCGTCGGGAGTCCAGACGTCGTAGACGATGCGAGTTCCACGGTGTCCGGCGAACTCGGACTCGGTTCTCTTCACTGCGATGCTCCTCACTATGGCGTCGATGCCTTATCCGATCACGTTGCGGGTCCGAAAAACAGGTAAGGGAGAATTGCCGGAACTAACTGTTACTCTTTAGGTGAGGTAAATATCTCAATGGATGCGTCGTCGTTAGGGGGTACTCGACCCTCATGACCGAACATGCGGCGACCGAACGCGCGGCAGGGACGCCCGCCTGGCGTGACCCGAAGCGCTACCTGTGGCCGCTCGGGCTCGTCATCCCATTGAGCCCGTTCATGGCGTGGGGACTCGTATCCTGGCTCGGGCCGGGCGCCTTCTGGTTGTTGGGCCTGATGATCATGGGCATCGCTATCCCTGCCGTCGACGCTGTCGCCGGCGTCGACAGACGCAATCCGCCGCTGGAGATGGCTGAAGCGCTCGAAAACGACAAGTACTACCGCTGGTGCCTGTACCTGCTCATTCCGTTGCAATACGCGGGGCTGATCACAGCCTGCTACCTCTGGGCGCACGGACCGTTGGGTGTTCCCGAGCGAATCGGCCTCGCGATCACGATCGGAGTAGTCGGTGGCGTCGGCATCAATGCCGCACACGAACTGGGTCACAAACGTGAAAACGTCGAACGCTGGCTTTCGAAGATCACCCTCGCGCAGTCGTTCTACGGCCACTTCTACGTCGAGCACAATCACGGCCATCACGTGCGCGTCGCAACACCGGAGGACCCGGCCTCCGCGCGGTACGGCGAGAGCTTTTGGAAGTTTCTTCCGCGCAGCATGATCGGCGGCATTGCATCGGCGTGGGACCTCGAGCAGCGTCGTCTCCACCGCGTCGGGTCGACCAAGTGGACTGCGCACAATCACTTGTTCAACGCGGCGGCGATGTCGCTCGTGTTGTTCGCCGTATTGATCGCTCTGTTCGGGTGGATCGTCGCGCCGTATCTGATACTGCAAGCCGTCATCGCGGTCATTCTGTTCGAGGCCGCCAACTACCTCGAGCACTACGGACTGCTACGCAGCAAGACCAAGCGCGGGCGCTACGTTCGCACCGACCACACCCATAGTTGGAACAGCGACCACCTGTGGAGCAACTTGTTCCTCTATCACCTGCAACGCCACAGCGACCACCACGCGAACCCTGTGCGTCGCTACCAATCCCTTCGGACAGTCGACGAATCTCCGCAGCTCCCAGCGGGATATGCAGTCATGATCTTCTGCGCACTCTTCCCGCCGCTGTGGCGGAAAGTCATGGATCACAGGCTTGTCGATTACTACGGCGGGGATATGTCGAAGATCAATCGCTGAGTGGCATGGTTAAGTGCCTGCTGGGGCGCTTAACCGTGCCACTGAGCCGAAGGCCCCTACTCGTCCGTCTGCGCCCTCAGATACCGCCCGAAGTGGGGGACCGTAAACGCGATGGTCCCTCGCTCGGCTGAGTAGATGAGGCCCTTCTTGATCAGTCCGTCCCGTGCCGGCGACAACGATGCGGGCTTTCGCTTCAGTTCGGTCGCCACCGCAGAGGTGGGCACCGACGTGTCGTCGCTGGACAGATCGGCCATCGCTCGCATGTACTCGCGCTCGGACGGAGTCGCACGTTCGTACCGCGACCCGAAGAACCCGACGGCCAATTCCTCTTCGGCCGTCGGCGCCGCGACGCGCACGTCCTCGGCCGTGATGGGCGACTCCGCAGCCAGGTCCCACGTTGCTTTGCCGTATGCCTGCACGAAATATGGGTATCCGTCAGCGGATTCGTACAGCGCGTCGAGCGCGTCGGTCGTGTATTCGACGTCCTCGCGGTCGGCGGGCGCGATCAACGCAAGGTCTGCGGCTTGGCGTTCGAGGCGGCCGATCCGGTGGTAGCTGAACAGGCGCTCGGAGTAACTCTTCGATGCCGACAGCACGGCAGGCAGGTGCGGTAGGCCCGCGCCGACGATGATCAACGGCGCAGCGTCCTGGCTGAGCTCGTGGCACGCTGCGCACAGAGCCGAAATGTCCGCTGGGCCCAGGTCCTGCATCTCGTCGATGAAGATCGCGATGCCGACACCGACATCCGCAGCGAGTGACGACGCGTCGAGCAGAAGTTCGACGAGGTCGATCTCGATATCTCCCGAGTCGGCGCGCCCCGTCTTGGCCGGAACGTCGATACCGGGTTGCCAGCGCTCTCGCATGCCCTTGTCGGCCGAGGCCCGCAACGCGAAAGCCTTGAGCACGCCGAGGAATTCGTCGACCCGTTCCGGATCCCGGTGCGAGGCAGCAATTCCCCTCACGGCCATGTGCAGCGCCGAGGACAGAGGCCTACGTAGTTCTTGATCGGGCCTGGCCTCGATCTTGCCCGTTCCCCAGCCCCGCGCAACGGCGGCAGATCGCAGGTGGTTGAGCAACACCGTCTTCCCGACGCCTCGCAACCCCGTCAGTACGACACTTCGTTCCGGCCTGCCACGGGTGATGCGTTCCAGGACGACATCGAAGGCGTCGAGTTGCTTCTTTCGACCGGCCAGCTCCGGGGGGCGCTGACCTGCGCCGGGAGCGTAGGGGTTACGCACGGGGTCCATGGGGCCAAAGTAACAAGTGGGATAGCAGTTTATGTGTACATCTAGCGCGTGTCCTAGACGGCGCTATGGAGACCTAGCGACTTCGTAGGCGAATATCCCGCTATCTAGACCGCGAGCTAGATATGGATAGATCCACCAATGCTTGCGCTCGGACGAAATCTGCGACTACATTGACCAGCGTGAAGCGCATTCTCGTAGTACGCCGCCGCCGCGGGGTCTGAATCGGACCGACCCCCGCTGCGGGTCGTCGTGCTATCTCGGTCCTTCCTTCATATTCGGAAAGACCATCACCATGAACGCTCTCACCACTTCTGATGTCGACCATTCCTTCGCCGCCTTCCTGCCGCGTGATATGCGCGAGGAGACCGGCGAGTTGAACTGGACCACTCTCCAGCAACGGTTCTGCGCCGCCACCGGCCCGATCCGGTTGGGCAGCTGGAAATCCAGCTCGGCACGCGGCGGACGCACGACGTTCGACGCCACCTTCGGACTCGGCGACTCCATTCATGCTGCTTCGGCCACTACTTACGGCCCGATCGACGCACTGACCTCGATGCTCTACGACGCCGGCTTTCATATCGAGATCGTCTCGTTCCATCAGCAGCCCCTGGACGAGCGGACCGTCACCTTCGTTCTCACCGAGTTCGACGGTCGTCGCCAGTGGTCCATGGCCGTCGATTCCGATTGCCACGCTTCGTCGATCCGCGCCGTCATCGGTGCTGCCAACATGCTGCACAGTTGATTCTCGGCCTCTCTACGGCACTCTCAGCGCAGTGCTAGATTGCCGTAGAGAGCCCTAGGGCATTTCCATGGTCTGGGCTCGCTGGATCTCGGCTACCGCCTGCCGGATGTACTTCTCCGCCGAGGACTTACGCCTGACCAGCAGATCCACGATGATGAGCACGGCGTGCTCGGGTCGAGGACTCGGCCTCTTCTCCTCCGTGTCCGCGACACCGAGTGCGCCGGTCAGTACTTCCACGAAACCCGGGACGTCGACATCGGAGTTCCACTCGGCCGCCGACCGGACCGCCCGAGTGAGCGCATCCTGCACATCCTCGCCCTCCAGCCCGTCAGGATGCAGTTCTTCGAGGAGCGATCTGACCATCTCGGCGTGAATCGACGCGACCTGCGCGGAGTCCTCCGCCCCGAGCGCGCGGACCGCGTCGGCGAAGTCCGTCTCGCTTCGGGATCGCGCCGCCGTGATCGCTTCGTCGGTTGCGCTGGCTATCGCGCGCACTGTCGGCGGCCACTCGGGCATCGGAATCACTCACGAATTGTCTCAGGTGGATCCGACAAGCCGTATACATGTAACTGCCGTTCATACTAAACTCGCGAAGCATGAGCACCGCCGCGAAGAGATCGACCGTCGTCAACGAAGGCATCCGACTGGCGGTGTTCGAAACCGGCAACCCCGACGGCGAGACCATCGTGCTGGTGCACGGGTGGCCCGACACGCACGAGCTGTGGAGTCACATCGTGCCCAAGCTCGCCGAGACCTTTCGCGTGATCACCTACGATTCGCGCGGCGCCGGGGAGAGCACTGTTCCGCAGGAGCGAGCGGCGTACCGGTTGAGCAATCTGGCGTCGGACTTCTACGCAGTCGCCGACGCCGTCAGCCCCGACCACCCGGTGCACGTACTTGCCCACGACTGGGGTGCCGTCGAAGTCTGGGAGGCTGCGGCGCAGCCACAGGCGGTCGATCGGATCGCCTCGTACACATCCATTTCCGGCCCCAACCTCGACCATCTGGGGCGGTGGTCGAGGTCTCGCTTGACCAAGCCGACGTGGACCGGCCTCAAGCAGGTCTTCGCACAGACCCGCGCATCCTGGTACACCGTCACATTCCACATCCCCGGCCTGTCGACGTGGCGGATCAAACGACAATTCGCCAAGGGCTGGCCCGCGTTCCTGCAGGAGTTCTCGAACGTCGACCCCGCGCTCGTCACCCAGAATCCGACGTTGTGGTCCGACGCCACCCACGGAACAAACCTGTACCGCGCCAACCTGATTCCTCGCTTGACCAACCCTCGTGAGCGCTACGTCGACATTCCGGTGCAGCTCATCGTCAACACCGAAGATGTCGCAGTTCGTCCGTATCACTACGACGACACGAGCAAGTGGGTCAAGCATCTGACCCGCAACGACATTCCGGCAGGGCATTGGTCGCCGATCTCGCACGCGAACGAAATCGCCGAGCTCACGAAGAAGTACATAGCCAGCCTGTCCTGACCCTGCCCAGTTCAGGGCACGAGTACCAGCTTGTGCCGCACCGAAGACGCTCGCGTCCAAGCGCTTTCGACGTCCGCGAGAGGGACTTCCTCGAAGTCGAGAATGATCCGGCCCTCACCCGCCCACTCACTGACGCGGCGGTAGGCGTCGCGCATCGTTTCCTGGCCGTAGTGAATCGGCATGAATCCGGTGATCGTGGCTCCGAGCGCCCGCATCAACTGCGCGGGAATGGTGATGTCGGCGCCCGCCCGCTCGCCGATCTGAACAGAGCGCACTCCGCGGTTTCCTGCGCGTAGGGCAGCCAAGGCCACGCCGCCCCAGGTGTAATCGAGAATGATGTCGACACCTCCCGACGCCTCGCGAAGCGCCTCCGTCAGGTCGGGGACATCGGCCTGCACTATCGCCGTTGCACCGAGTTCGAGTGTCGACTCGAGCGCCTGACTGTCCCGACCGACGACGGTGATCGAGCCGGCCCCGAGCACCCTCGCCGCCTGAACTGCGATTCGCCCGACGACTCCGGATCCACCGAGGATCACCACGCTTTCACCAGGCGCGATATGCGCACCTTCGATCAGCGGCATGGTCCCGGCCAAACCCGCATTGCCCAGGGTCGCAGCAGCCGCAAAGCTCACCGAGTCCGGTAGATCGATGAGATGCGCAGCGGGTACGAGCGCGCGCTCGGCCATCGACCCGAACGGGCTCGTCGGCAGCGAGAAGTAGACCCTCCGGCCGTCACTCGTGATTCCAGCACCCTCGATACCGGTGACAACCGGAAGCTCGCGCGGGCTCAGATAGTGCGTGCCCGACGCTATCGCGAGGTCGACTGCGTTGACAGTCGCCGCCCTCACCTGCACCGATTCCGATCCGGGTTGCGGCACCGGCTCTCCGAAGTCTTCGTAGACGGGCGATCCGAACCCTGTGAGAACTGCTGCCTTCATAGCCGAGACCTCCGATGAACTTATTTTCACTGAATACAGATTCAGTGTGTACTCTTCTGTCGAGACTGTCAACGAAAGGACCCAAGGTGGCGACTACATCGCGCGACCGCCAGGCAGCGCAGACCCGCGCAGATCTCGAGGACGCTGCGCGAATTGTGTTTGCACGCACTGGATACCTGGCCGCCAAGATCACCGACATAACTCGGGAGGCCGGCCGTGCCGCTGGGTCGTTCTACAACCATTTCGACAGCAAGGACGCGCTCCTGCTCGCCCTTGCAGAGCGATTCGCCCAGGACGCAGATTCCGTTGTCGCCATCCAAGATCCGCACGCCCGCGACTCCCGCACCATGCGGCCGCACCTAGAGGTGTTCTGGCAGATCTTCGAGAGCAACCGAGTCGTCATCGACGCACTACGCGACGCTGCGTTGGTCAATTCCGAACTCGCCGCGAACATCGACGAGTTCATGACGGTTCAATTCGAGCCGTGGACCGAACGGTTGCGAGGTTTTCAGCGAGACGGCACCGAGCTTCCCGCGCCACCGGAGGTGACGGCACAGTTGGTCGCAAGCACCGCCGAATCGTTTGCCCGCACTTGGCGCGGCAGCAGCGAGGACGGCCTCGAAGCCCTGGTCCGCTTCGTCGACCGGGCGATCTTCGGCACGTCAGGCGAGATGACCCCGTAGAGTTGTCGACTCGTATTCACGACGGAAGAGGCCGCGCGACTGCAGGATTGGAATTACCTGATCCACGAAGTCGTCCAAACCCTCGGGATACAGGGGAGGCATGAGGTTGAATCCGTCGGCCGCGCCGCCTGAGATCCATGCCTGGATCTCGTCCGCAATCGACTCGGGTGTGCCGATCATCGTGGCGTGCCCGCCGCCCGCGGCGAGGGTGCCGAGAAGTTCCCGAACGGTCGGTGAGTCCTGTGCGATGATCCTCAGAATTGTCTCGTAGCGACCGTGCGGGCCGGTGAACTCCTCGATCGGCGGCAACGACGGGACCGGCGCATCGAGTTCCCAACCACTGCAATCCTGTTCGACGAACATGCCCAGTTGTCGCAGAGACTGTTCGACGGGGAGCAAAGCATCGAGCTCGGACTTCTTGGCACGAGCTTCCGCCATGGTCGAGCCGACGTACGTCACCAAACCGGGCATGATCCCGACCGACGACGAGTTCCTACCCGCCGCGTCGATTCGAGTCTTCACGTCACGGTAATATGCTGCGCCCGAATCGATGTCGTATGCGACCGCGTAAATGGCTTCGGCGTATCGCGCGGCCAGGTCCCGACCCTGCCCCGATGCGCCTGCTTGGAACAGGACCGGGCGACCCTGCGGGGACCGCGGTACCGTCAGCGGCCCGTCGACCGAGAAGTACTTGCCCACGTGATCGATGGAGCGGACCTTCGCCGGATCGGCGTACCTCCCGTCCCGATCCAGGTCGAGCGCGTCGGCATCCCAACTGTCCCACAGCGACAGTGCAACCTCGACGAACTCCTCGGCGCGGGCGTAACGCTCTGCACGAGGGGGTATTTCACCGTAACCGTGATTGCGGGCTTCGGCGTCGAACATCGAGGTGACGACGTTCCACCCGGCACGGCCGCCGCTGATGTGATCGAGAGAACTGAGCAACCGAGCGGCGTGAAATGGTGTGTAGAACGTCGTCGACACCGTGGTCACGAGTCCGATGTGCGTGGTTGCCCTGGCCATGGCCGTCAGGGCGGTGATGGGTTCGAGGAACCATGTTCCGGCTCCTGCGGGATCACGAACGGAGTGTCCGTCGGCGAAGAACACTGCGTCGAGTTTGCCGCGTTCGGCTGTCCGCGCGAGATCCTCGTAGTACCGAATGTCGCCGAGATCCTCGACCCGGGAGTTCGGATGACGCCACGCCGCGCTGTGGTGGCCGCAGCCGAACAGGAATGCGTTCAAGTGCAGCATATGTCAGTCCTTGACCAAACCGCCGTCGACGACGAGGTTCTGACCGGTCACCGACCTGGACCACGGTGACGCGAAAAACAATGATGCGTCGGCGAATTCCTCCGGTGTCACGACGCGCCCGAGCGGGGTCGATGCCGCGATCAGATCGAACACCTCGTCGGGCGTCGCAGCGCTGGCATCGGTGGTGCGAAGCAGACCTCCGGAGACCATGTTGACGGCGATGCCGTCGGCCCCGAGATCCGCTGCAAGAGTTCGTGTCAGCGACAGGAGTGCAGCTTTGGCCGCGGTGTACTCGTGGTAGGGGACCACCGGGTTCTGGAACAAATTGGTACCCACGTTGACGATTCGACCGAATCCGCCTGCACGCATTCCGGGCAGTGCACGTTGCGTGGTGGTCAGCGCACCGCGGACTGCACCCTGGAACTGTGCGTCGAACTGTTCCCACGAGATGGTGTCGGCTTTGGCGCGTGCATCACCGTTGAACGAGAAGTCGGCAAGAGCATTGTTGACGACGGTCGTGACCGTGGTCCCGAAATGCTGCTCGGCGGCGCCGAACAATGCGTCGATCTGTCCGGCGTCGGTGACGTCGGCCCGCACGGCGAGACCACCGATCTCTGCGGCAAGCGCTTCGGCAGAATCTTGACTACGACGGTAGTTCACGACGACGCGTGCGCCCTGGCCTGCGTATGCGCGGGCGATCGCGGATCCGAGTCCGCGGCCTGCTCCGGTGACCAGGACTGTCTGCTCGTCGAAATTCATGCGCGTACCTCTCGCTCGGTCGGGACGTCCGAGCACGAAGTCGCACAGACATTCCTACGCTGGTGTTGGCCAGATCAGGTTCGACGGGTGTGTTCTCAGCCGCATCGGTGCGGCACCCCGTGTCCACGGAAGACTCTAACCCGTATCGCGCGTTCTATTCGTATCTATCCCTGACGCTAGAGATCGATATAGGCTCCTACGATGCCCGATCGCGTGTACGTCGAATACTGGCTCGACGAAAATGTGGTTCTCGTACTGGACAATCGGGTGGTCGAGATCTTCGACGCCACTCACGCGGTCGTATCGGGGACTCCCCGTTGGCACGTGAACCACATCGGAGTGGAAGCAAAGCCCAGGAAGAACGGTGGCCTGCGCATCACGATCGGCGCACGGTTGCCCGACCAATCCCTGTCGTACATCGGTGCACAGGCGGTGCTCGACGTGCCGGAGGACAAGGTCCCGCACGTGCTGGCGTTCTTCGACCGCGCGAAGGAAGCCCGAGCTAGCCGGTGACCACCCAACCGTGCGCCGGCACCGTCACCCAGCCGGACCGCACGGATGCATGCCCAGCGAGGATGTCCCCGGACATGCGATAGTCGACTGCCTCGTCACCGAGATTGAGTGCGACATGCAGTTCGTGCGAACCGTCGTGCGCGCGGTAGAGCATCGCCGTGTTGGTGAGCTCCGCCGTCTCCGTGCGCGCAGTGTGTAACCACGAGTGCCGCCGCCTCAGGCCGATCAACTCCTGATGCAGGTGGTAGGTAGGCCAACCGCTCGGGTCCAGTTGATCCTTGGTCATCGGAAATTCGGGGCGAACATCATCGTCACCGCCGACACGTTCTTCTTTCACGCCGCGGAAACCCTGTTCGTCTCCGTAGTAGATCATCGGAGTGCCCCCGGTCGTGAACAGCACGACGAGCGCGTGCGCCAGATGCCGAGAGTCCTCGACAGTGCTCGCGATTCGGTTGACGTCGTGGTTTCCGACGAACGTCGCCGGGACGAACGTGTCGAGCCAGTCGTTGTGCCGACCGAGCGCATGCGACAGTTCGAAGAAGTTCAGCTCGGAGATACCGCTCCACGTTGCTTTCCACAGCTCGTACTGGGTCACCGAGTCGAGCGAACTGCGCGACACGATCTGCGCATAGTCACCGTGAATGACCTCGCCCAGGAAGTAGGCGTCGGGATGCTTCTCACGTACCCGAGGTACAACCGTGTTCCAGAACGCCGGCGGCACAGCGTATGCCGCGTCCAGACGCCAGGCGTCGGCTCCTCGGTCGAGCCAGTGGTTCATCACCTGGGCGATGAAGTCCTGCACCTCGGGATTGCCGTGGTTCAGGGTGACGAGCTCGTCGTGGCCTTCGAAATTGCGATGGGACGGCCGGTCTCCCGAACGATCGATGTGGAACCAGGATCCTTCGCCGTCGCGCAACTCCTGCTGAAATCTCGGAAACCGTTGGCCGACATGGTTGAAAACGCCGTCGAGCATGATCTTCAGGCCGCGGCTGTGCGCTGCCTCGACCAGCGTATCGAAATCCTCGTCGGTGCCGAGCCTGGAGTCGATGTGCAAATAGTCGACGGTCTCGTACCCGTGCCCTTCCGAGGCAAAAATCGGCCCGAGCGCAATTCCGGAAGCCCCCAATTCGAGGGCGTAGTCCAGCCATTCGACGATCTTGAGCAGCTTGTGTTCCTCGGCCAGCGAGGTTCCGTCCCAGTCGCGCACCGGTGCTCCCGCAAAGCCCAGCGGGTAGACGTGCCACCAGATTGCATGCTCCACCCACGACGGACTCACGCGGTCACCCCCTGGTCACTCCGCAGGCTACGCTCCCGCACCACATCCTGGTCACTCCGCAGGCTACGCTCCCGCACCACGCTCTCGCGGCCGAGTTCAGCTGCCCCCGCATGCCCGGACAAACTGGTGACCAGATCGAATTCGGCCAGGATGCACCGAAGTACGTGCTCCACACCCGCCTGACCGCCCAACGCCAGGCCGTAGAGGAACGGCCTGCCGAGCAGGATTGCGTCGGCGCCGAGCGCCAAGGCTTTCGCCATGTCGGAGCCGGTTCTGACGCCCGAGTCGAAGAGAACCGTCAACTGCTCACCGACGGCATCGACGATCTCCGGCAACGCATCGAGCGAGGCACGGGCACCGTCGATCTGACGGCCACCGTGATTCGACACGACGATGCCGTCGACACCGTGCTCCTGTGCAAGCCGCGCGTCACCGACGGTGCAGATGCCCTTCAGTACGATGGGTCCGTTCCAGTGCTCGCGCAGGAAGGCGAGCTGCGACCAGTTCAAGCCAGGGTTGGGGAACATCTGCGCCCAATGCATCGCTGCTGCAATCGGATTGGCCTCGACAGGCTGATCGAGGCCCGCCTGGAACGCCGGATCGGTCAGGTAGTTCTCGATACCGAGGTTGGCCAGGAACGGGAGGTAACCGCGGTCGAGGTCGGCCGGGCGCCACCCGAGCAATGTGGTGTCGAGGGTCAGCACGAGCGTCGTGAACCCTGTGGCTGCCGCACGTTCCAGAAAGCTCAGCAACACGGATTCGTCGGTCGGCCAGTACAACTGGTACCAGCGCGGCGCATCGCCACCCGCCTGGGCGACCTGCTCGAACGAGTGCGACGCCTGAGTCGAGTGAATGTACGGGACACCGAGGGCGGCGGCAGCCCTGACCGTCGCAAGTTCGCCGTCGGGATGCGCAAGAGTCTGGATTCCGACGGGTGCGATCAGCAGTGGCGCAGGAAGTTCGGTACCGAGCACGGTGGTCGCGTGATCACGCTGGGCCGAACTCCTGAGCATGCGCGGCGCAATACGCCACGCGTCGAACGCAGCTCGATTGGCACGCGCCGTCGACCCGCTGCCCGCGCTCGCGACGATGTATCCGAGCGCCTCGGGCGTCAACCGCGCGGCGGCCTGCTCTTCGAGCTGCGCAAGGTTGGTGGTGATCTCCGGCTTCTGATCGGTGAACATCCCCTGTGCATAGATGCCGATCTGATGGTCACTGAAGTTGGTCGGCCTCGCCTCGGTCATGTTCCGACCCTACCGGCGAGAAGACTCGGTGACCGGCGATCCACCCGTCGAGCAAGGCTCCGCACCGCGCGCGCAACTCGGCCTCGCCGGAAACCAGGTCCTTGGCGATGGCGTCGACCAGGTCCCGGTCCTGCTCGATACCGTCGCGGGCCCAGGCGTCGGCCCAGGACGCGAAGACATCGACGTCGATCTCGGGGTGGAACTGCAGGCCTAGATGCGGCCCCTGGACGAATGCCTGTTGGCCTGCATCGTTACGCGCAATCACCGTGGCACTGTCCGGCGCGAGGAACGTGTCGTCGTGGTACTCCATCCACGGTCCAGGTCCCACCACATCCGGTCGTGTTGTCTCGATGTCGGTGAGTCCGTGCTCGGGAAACTTCGACCGCGCGACGCTTCCGCCGAGCACCCGTGCGAGCAACTGCCCACCGAAGCAGACACCGAGGATCGGAACGTCGCACTCGATGGCTGCTTCCAGGTACGCGATCTCGGGGCCGATCCACGCGGTCTCGCCGTATGCGGCGTCGGGAGATCCCATGACCACGAGCATCGCGGCGCCGTCGAGTGCGGGAGGGGTATCGGTGAGCCCGTAATCGAAGGAATGCACCTCGAGCTGGTAACCGCGGCTTTCCAATTCGGGCACGAGCGTCCCGATGTTGCGGTAGCCCAACTGCGGATCGCGGTCGTGGACGAGCACGACAGCTCGGTTCTTGCTCACAGCACCCCAGATCTTCTCGAACGTGAAACGTCAGGCTACGACAGGACCGAGCCCGGTGCCGGCCTAGCAGCCGCGCACGTCTGCCCGGTTCTGTCGTCCCCGTGCTCTACGGTGTTTTCGTGCCACCACGTCGACGCAAACCTGCAGCCACCACCGCCCGTACCGTCGGGGCAGGTAAGAGCGCAGCCGCCCGCAAGTTCAAGGCGTCGTCGGGTACTGCGTCGACCGCCACCGCGAAGAAGCGCACGACCACCACCCGCAAGAAGGCCGTCCGTAAGACAGCCTCACCCGACCTGCGGCTGCCCGACCCGGGTGAGCGCGTCTGGGTACTCGATGTCCCGTTCGAGGACAGAGCCCTGGCATCGGCGTCGGGAGCACGGTGGCATCCGGGCCCTCGGGTGTTCGCGTACTACGGAACCGAGCTTCCCGACGGGTTGGCCTCGTTCGAGTCGATGCCCTACAGCTTGCAGCGGTGGGTGGAGGACGACGCCAACGAAGAGTGGAGACCTGAGGTCGTACACGAGCGGTCCCTGACACCGCGGGAGACCCAGCTCGAATCGGTGCGCCGACAACTCGGCGCGATGGCCCAGGGGTTCCCGTACTTCGCGCAGATGGACTCGACGGGCCTCGGCAAGACCCTTGCCGTCTGCGAGGCCGTCCGGCAGATGGACGATGCCCTCTCATCGGGTCACTCCGCAGGCTCCGCTCCAGGAGTAGGGACGGTGCTCGTCGTCGCACCCAAAGGCGCCCTGCCTGGCTGGCGTCGAACCATCGCCGATACCGAGGCCGACCTGGCACCCGAGGATCGCAAACGCTGGCTGCTCGTCACGTATCAGTCGACGAAGAAGCTGCTCACGGTTCCCGAGGACACCGATCTGGGCAAGCGAAAGAAGACTCAGAACAAGCGGACCATCACGCTCGGCGAGCTGCGATTCGACATCGACGTCGTCATCGCCGACGAGTCACACGCCCTGATGAACATCGAGTCCCAGCAGTCCCAGATCCTGTGGCGCTACCAGGAGGCCGCGCGGGCCGTGGTGTGGATGTCCGCGACGCCCGGGTACCAACCGATGCACTTCGCCTACATGGCCAGGGCCATCGAGCACAGCCTCGGCGGTGAGGAGATCATCGGCGACGACGAGGCCCTCGGATATGCGGTGACCACGAAATGGGCTGCTTTCCTCGTCGAACAGGGTTTCGCACTCAAAGAGGGCAAGGCCACCACCGGCTTGAAGACATGGCGCTGGGAGCCGGAAGACGCTGCTCGACGCGAACGCGACATCGGCACCATCCACCGCTGGCTTGCCGGTGGCGCTGTGCCGTGGTCCATTTCTCGTCCGTCGCCGCCTACCCCGCGCGAACCACTCGGCCAGGAACTGACTGCGGCCCAGAAGCGCCTCTACAACTCGGCGTGGGTCGACTATCGCAAGGAGCTCGGGCTGCCGCTGTGGAAATCGGTGGGCGGCAAGCGAGTGTTGCAGAAGAACCCGTCGACCCGCGCCGCCACGCTCAGGTTTCGGCAGAAATGTTCGTATTTGCGGATACCGTCGTCCGCCGATCAGGTTCGAGCGTGGGTACGCGACGGCAACCAGGTATTCGTGTCGATGTTCTATCGCGAGTCGGTCTCTTCACTCGCCGAGACGTTGCGCGAGGAAGGACTCGATGTCGCGGTCGTCGACGGAAGCATGAGCAGCGCGGCTCAGGAAACCGAGATCCGACGGTTCCAGACCGGTGCCGCGAGGGTCATCGTCTCCACCACGACGAGCGCTATCAACCTGCATTCGAACGAACTGCTACTACCCGAGCAGAGCACCCGGGTCACTCCGCAAGCTCCGCTCCAGGCAACGTCGACGTCCGCCCCGCGCGTCACGTTGATCCACGATCCCCGGTGGACTCCCATCGACATCCGTCAGATCGAGGGACGCGCCAACCGAATCGACAAGGACCACAACCACACCACGTCGACCTGCTACTACGGCTACGCCGAGGGCACCGTCGAGGAAGAGATGGTGCTGACGGGTATCGAGCGCATCGCCGATCTCGGGTCGATCGTCGGACAGGCCGACCTCATCGACCCCGAGGCGTTCCTGGCGGCGCGCGCCGAGCAGTAGCGGCTTCGCCGCCCGTGCGCGAACAATTACCGCCCGACGTAACTACCCACTCACGACCCCCTGATCTGGTCGTGAGTGGGTAATTACCGCGGAAGGTTATTACGCGCGCACGGGCGAGTCAGCGCACGAACGGCATGACCTGGCGAACCTTGGGATCACGCAGGTAGAGCGCACCCCAGACGACGACGCCCACATATACGGCGAACAGCACTGTGCTGAACAGCGGCTTGTCGACGCGCCAGTTTGTGAGGACCGCGCCGCCCAGGTAGCCGGTCAGCAGGACCGCGCCGAGGAACGCCGTACGCGGCAGCAGATACAACGCTAGCGATACGAGAAGTACGACGCCGATGACGGGCGTCATCTCCTCGCGCAGACCGAGATCTACCGTCGCATCCTTGACCTGCTGGACGTTGATCAGCTTGGTGACTCCGTCGAAGAGCAGAAAGATCGCCAGCAGTGCCGTCAACACCCATCCGATGCGGGCGGCGGTGCGCGAGTTGGCCGTAGGGGTGATCGTCGTAGTCATTGTCTTCTCCGATGTTCGTGAGTGTGTGCCTGTATCGACACACCCCACACGTAAAAGTCATCGGAGCGAGGATCCTACGTTCCCAGTTCGCCCGAAATGTCCGCAGCGGCAAGCATCGACACCAACAGCGGCACAACCTTCTTCGCGGCTATCCGGTAGTCACCCCGGCCATGCTGCTCGACGACGTTGGCCGCGCCGAGGACCTTCAAGTGGTGATACACCTGACCCGTCGACCCGAGTCCGACCGACTCGTGCAGATCCGACGCGTTCGCCGGTCCCCGAAGCAGCGTCCGTACGATGCGCAATCGCGCAGGATGTCCAAGCGCGGCCAGGATCTCGGCTGTGCGATGCGTAGAGAATTCCAGGATCCCGTCGGGCGAATAACCGATATCCCACTTGACGTTTCCGTCGAGGTGCACCTCACCCTGGTACGCCACCATCCCGCCGGTGAAAGTCTCGCGGTCACCGGCCGACGCGCCACCTTCGAGTTCGGCTACGCGCGCTTCCAGCTCTGCCAGTCTGCCCTCGAACTGCTCGCTCACACGACGCAGGCTATCCGGTCGAGAACATCGGACGACTGCATGGCTTCGATGATGAGTGCCTGCTGATAGACCACACCCGCCATCGCGGCCTCGTACCGGTCGGCAGGCAGACCGTCCGTCAGCCAGACCGCGGTAGCGACGGAGCCGTCGTCTCGGCGAAGTTCGAATCCCTGCGCCAGCATTCCCGGCAGATTGCCTCCCTTGAATCCCATGCTCTCTGCGCCGTCCGGGGCCTCCTGGTATTCGAGCTGCCCGAGAGCGATATCGGATCCGTCGCCGAAGCTGCCGTCGGTGAACGCCCGGTACATTCCGTTCAGTTGGGCGGCCGAGCCACCCGCGGTCAGATTCTGCACGCGATCGGTCTGCTGCTCGTAGCTCGGCAACTCCAGGCCTGCCGATACGTCGATACGGAACTGCGGATCGGAAGCCCAACGGTTGGCCGTCGCCCAACGGTCTCCCTCGGCGAGCTCGGGGTCGATTATCGAGAGCAAGCTGGTGACGAGTGACGGTGGCTGAAAATCTTCCCAGCCCCCTGCGGCTGCGGCGTCGACGAGGGCGTCGTCACCGAGGCGGCTTCTCAGGTAGTCGGGTACCGCGTTGTCGCTTTCCTGGATCATTGCCGTCACCATGTCTTCCAGCCGGACAGTCGCATTCGGGTCCGTTGCGACGGATCCGTCGTTTGCTATACCGAGCCGATTCAGGGCCACCGGGTGGACACCCCCGTCCGTTCCCGGCACGTACCAGCGTTCCCACTCCAGTACCGGAACCTGCTCGTTCGGATCGAGTTCGCCCGCAGCGACCGCGCGCGCATAGGCACCCAGGTGAACCACCTTGACCGCCGACGCCAACGGCTGCACCTCCTCGGGCCGATGCTCGACGGTTCGGCCCCTGCCGTCGTCGATCACCAGACTCACCGTCTCGGGAGCTTGGTCGATGAGACCGATCCAGCCGTCCTCGGTATTCAGGTCCGTGGAGGTGACGGGGGCGCACTCTGCGGAAGTCTGGGTCTCGGCAGACTGGGACTCGGCGGGCGACGTGGCCGAGGAGCACCCACCTATTACCAAGGCGGCAGCGCAGGTGGCGGACAGGACGGTAGTGCGGCGCATAAGAACCCCTCGCATCTGTTATTCCGTAATTACGGAATACCGTATTAGCAACCCGAATTATGCGCAATGGGAACATACGTTCGATGTCGTGTTACGGTAATCGAGCCGTCCGAGAGCTTCGGTTCCGGACGGTCCAACTTGATTCAGACGGGTGTCCAGCTTCAGGCGGTGTCGAGCGTGAGTACACCGGGAAGCGCCTCCGACCAGGGTGAGGACACCAGCGCAACCCTCCATCGATTGGGCGATCGATGGGTCGAGAGCGCGCCGACCCGGTGCGCTCGCGGTCATGCTCTCGGCCCGCGAACCGTGCTGGTCGGGTCGAGAGCATGCTCGTGCGGACGTGGTCATCACCGCACGCATGCCTGCAGTACCTGCGGCGACATCACGTTCAGCCCGCCCCTCGGCCCTCGTTGCTCGGACGCTAGTTTCGACGCGCGCGGCGCCGACCAGGGCATATGAGAACGCATGTCCGAGTTGGTGGAGAATCGAGGCATGGAGAGCAATGCCGGGGACTGCGTGAACGCCGTCGACCCCATCCCCGAACTCGATCGATCCGACTTCGATCGGCTGCGACACGACTTCACCCGCTTCATGATGAGCTACAAGTTCGGCATCGACGAGCTGATGACCAAGATCAATGTCTTGAAGGAGGAGTTCACCCACATTCATCGGTACAGTCCGATCGAACACGTCGGGTCGCGACTCAAAACGCCCGAGAGCATCATCACCAAAGCCCGTCGCAAGAACAGCCCCCTCACGCTCGACGATATCCGCAAGAACATCGTCGATATCGCAGGCATCAGAATCACGTGCAGTTTCATCTCGGACACGTACCGAATCGCGGACATGATCGGGAGCCAGTCCGATGTACGCATACTCGAGGTCAAGGATTACATCGCGAATCCGAAACCCAACGGCTACAAGAGTCTTCACCTGATCGTCGAGATTCCCGTGTTCATGAGCGACCGGGTTCAGCCGGTACCCGTCGAGCTCCAGATCCGCACCATCGCCATGGATTTCTGGGCCAGCCTCGAGCACAAGATCTTCTACAAGTACGACGGTACGATCCCGACGCCACTACTCGCCGAGCTCACCGAAGCCGCGGACAGCGCAAACCGCCTCGACGTGACGATGGAACGCCTGCACGACGAAGTCGCCGAAATCAAGAGCGACAAATCTGGCGACGCCATTCACCTCAACGCAATGCCGCCGATGGCCCTGCCGCGCGAGTTGCTCGTTGCGATGCTGGAGCGCGGTACGACGCTGTGAGCTTCACACACTGATGGCCTCGTAATGACCGTTGGCTCTAGCTCGAGCCCTAGAAATAGCTAGATTCCTCTACAGACGTTCGATCAACCTCATTGCGTCGAACGGCGCGTAGCCCTTCACGTCGTTGTCGAAGTAGGCGAACACATCGAGCTTCGACTTGACCCACTGCTCGATACGCCCCGCCCATCGGTCGAGGGCTGCGTCGTCGTAGCCACTCGCGTACAACTCCTCGGAGCCGTGTAGTCGCAGGTAGACGAAGTTCGAGGTCACTTGGTCCACGAGGGGATACTTGCCTCCGGAGTCGGCGAGAACGAACGCGACATCATGATCGCGCAACAGACCTATCGCCTCGGCTGTATCGAAGCTGGGGTGCCGCACTTCCATTGCATGACGCAGGGGGCGATCGCCGTCGACGACGAGACTCACTCTGTCGTCAGGGAGCTTGTCGTCACGCCGACCTGCCAGCGTCACCGCTTCCGTCGTCGTTCGCGGCAGGAGTTCGAAGAAGGCAGCCATCTTGGCCGCGTCGAACTGGAAGTTGGGCGGCAGCTGCCAGAGCACGGGACCGAGTTTGCTGCCGAGGCCGAGCACACCTGTCGCAAAGAAATTGGCGAGCGCTGCTTCGACGTCGACGAGCCGCTTGACGTGGGTGACGTAGCGCCCGCCCTTGACAGCGAACACGAAATTCTCGGGAGTCTCGTCGCGCCACTTCACGTAACTCGACGGCTTCTGCATGGCGTAGAAGGTGCCGTTGATCTCGATCGAGGACAATCGCTCCGACGCATACTCGAGCTCGCGCCGATGCGCGAGACCCTTCGGGTAGAAGTCCCCGCGCCACGGCGCGTAGGTCCATCCGGAGATGCCGATCCGAACCTCCGGTGCGCGCCTGCGGGGTGCCATGAAGGACAGCCTAGATCCACACACCCGGACATATCCGGGACGATCGGTAGCCTGGAGAGAGTGAAAGCCGTCCCGACCATCGGATCCCTACTGCTTGCCTGCGTCCTCGTCGGCGCCGACGCGGTAGCAGGCACTCCCGAGGCCCGCACCCAAGCGTCGGCGACGGCTGTTCCGGCATTGGGATTGACCGCCGTGCCCGTCCCGGTGACGGCCGAGATGGTGTCGGGGGTGACCGACGGAGTGCACGTCGGCGACGAGGCCACGGGGCCCGAGGCACGCACCACCGCGTGGGACGAGTACCCCTACCTTCGGTACACCGCTACCTTCGGCCCCGACGTCACATCTGCCGAATTGTCCTGGCAGGGAACATCGGTGAACACCAACGACCTCGCCCTTCATGTTCTCGACCCCGCCACAGGGGAGTGGGGCCCCGCATTGGCGACAGCACGCCCTGACACCGCAGGCGGCGTCGTCGATCTGGCCGCGGAAGTCACCGATATCGACGGCCCAGTCGAAGTGATGATCATCGACAGCCCCCGTGCCGATCGTGCGTTCGCCGACGACAACGCTTCTGCGGATGGCACATTCGCCGAACCGGGGACGTACGACTTTGCGCTGCAACACATCAGCGACACCCAATACATCTCGCGGGACGACCCGACCGTGTACGACGACATGACGCAGTGGACAGTCGACAACGCCGAGAAGTACGGCATCGACTACAGCATGCACACCGGCGACATCATTCAGAGCTGGATCAGCCCCGGACGGCCGGATACCCAGTCGCGCATCGAATTCGAGGCCGCGAGCGAGTCCATGAAACGCCTGGAGGATGCCGGGGTTCCGCACGGCGTCCTACCTGGCAACCACGACAATCTCTGGAACGTCGCGGGCAAACTCGTACCGGGTATGCACGAGGAGAATCACGCGCTGTACAACGAGTACTTCGGCCCGGACCGTTATCGCGACCAGCCGTGGTGGGGTGACTCGTTCACATCCGAGGACAATTCTGCGCACTACGATCTGCTCGACATCGCCGGTGCGAAATTTCTGATGCTCTACATCGGATACAACCCGCCCGAGAAAGTCATGAAGTGGGCAGAGCAGGTACTCGACGACCATCCGGACCGGAACGTCGTGATCGGTACCCACTACTACCTCGACGAGGGCGGCGAGAAGAAGCTGATGGCGTTCGGAGACATCGGTGCAAGCTCGGGTCAACAGATCTGGAATCGCTTGGTCAAGCCGTATGAATCCGTCTTCCTTGTCCTGTCCGGACATGTGGACGGCCAAGCCACTGTCGTCGATCGCGACGTCGACGACACCGGCCGAACCGTCGTACAACTGTTGGCCGACTACCAGTATTTCGAGGTCGAGGGCGAGAGGGCAACAGGATTCCAGCGCCTGCTTCAGTTCGATATCGATGGCGAGACCCTCGCAGTGACGACCCACTCACCCGCACTCGACAGATTCGACGTCGAGAACTTCGATCCCCGTCGCCGATTCGTGCCCGAGGACGGCGAATTCGTCACCGATTTCACGTTGCGGGCGGATGTGCCGCGAGCCGTCAGCGCGCGATAGCGTCACGCGGTGAGGTGAGCGCGGGGGCGAGCGTTGCCATGGCCAGCTCGAACGCTGCATCGACGCGGTCGACGTCCCCGGTCGCAACAAGGTCGAGGTGTAGCCCTCTCAGTACTGCCAACACCAGGGTGGCCATCTGGCGCGCGGCGGCAGGCTCGACTCCATCGCCGATCAGCGGGGCCTCGATCTGCGGTAGCCAGTCGGTGACGATCGACCCGGTGAACCATCTGTATTGATCCGGGTGATGGGCGGCCAGGCCGAAAAGCTCGAACAGCACCCGGAACTGCCTGCCCTGCGCCGGCTCCAGCCATCGCCGCCAGAGCGTGCGCAGCGTCTGCTCCGGGGTGAGGCCGACGAGCTCGGGGTCTTCGCGAAGAGTCCTCAGCAGGTCCTCGTTGATGGTGCGGGTGATCTCCTCGACCAGCGCCTCCTTCGACCCGAACTGTCGCACCACTGTCGCGATCGTGACGCCCATCGCCGATGCCAGTGGCCGCAGGGTCAGATCGGAGACGCCTCGGTCGAGGACGTACTGGGTGGCGGCGGCCACCAATTCCGGTCGCCGATGCGCCCAGCGAGCGGAGCGACCGTCGACCGTCGCGTCGTGCTCCTCGTCTCCTCGATCCATATGGCTACCTTATCGGCGCAGTATCAAAATCGACCGATTGCCAAATCGACCGATCCGTGTAGATTCACGACTATGTCCAACCGTCACGTCGTCCTTGTTCATGGCACTTGGGGTCGGGGTACTCCCACATGGTGGGGTTCCGCCTCGCAGGCCTTCACCGACCGCGGGTTCACCGTCCACACCCCGACCCTGCGCCACCATGAACTCCCTCGCGACGAAGGTGCTCCGCTGATCGCGGGCTTGAGTCTTCTCGACTACACCGACGATCTCGTCGCGCTTTGCCGATCCCTCGATTCCCCACCTCTGGTAGTTGGACTCTCGATGGGCGGATTACTGGTACAGCTGGTCGCAGCGCGCACCCCGACCGCAGGTGTCGTCGCCGCAGCGCCTGCACCCGCAGCGGGCATCTTCGCCGTGTACCCGACGATGATCCGCCTGTTCGGGACGCACTTCTTCCACCCCAGCGCGCCGTGGCGTCGACCGCTGATGCCCACCATGACCCGCTTCAAGGTCATCGCACAACACCAGCCGCTCCAACATGTTCGTGAACTGTTCGATGGCGCAGTCGCCGAATCAGGGCGGGCGTACTGCGAGATGAGCTTTCCGTATCTCGACCGCCGTCACGCGGCGACCGTCGACTTCGCCGCAGTAGACGCACCTGTTCTCGTGATCGGTGCCGAACAGGACAGAGCGGTGAACCGACGAATCCCTCGCACGACCGCACGGCGCTACCGCGATGCTGACCATGTCGAGATACCGGGTGCAGATCATGCACTGTTCGACGAGCCCTTCCTCACTCCAACCATGGCCGCAATCGACGGGTGGCTGACGGAAAGGGCGGTCTTCGCATGAACTCGGTCCGACGTCGATGTCCTTGTTCGGGTCCGCCTCATTTCGATGCCTGAAGTTCGACGTGGAGATAACGTCGAGTGGTGCGTACCGCTGAGGATCTGGTCACCGCTGTTCAGGGCTCGCCCGACGCCGTGACAGTTCACGACAAAGCTGCGTGGGTGGGTCTCTACGCCCGGAACGGGGAAGTCAACGACCCGGTCGGGTCCAAGCCGCACCGGGGCGTCGACGCGATTGGACGCTTCTACGACACCTTCATCTCGCCGAACACAATCAATTTTCACGTCGAGAACGACGTCGTCTCGGGGATGTCCGTCGTACGCGATTTGTCCCTCGAGACGATCATGTCCACCGGAGCCGTGCTGAACGTACCGATGCACCTGCGCTACGACCTTGTAGAGGAGAACGGGGTTCTGAAAATTTGGCGCTTGGCAGCGCATTGGGAACTGCAATCCATGATCAGGCAGTTGTTGGGTGCCGGTACCCGTGGCCTGTCCGCGTCGGCCAAGCTGACTCCTCAGCTCGTGTCGAACCAAGGCGTGCGCGGGGTTCTCGGTTTCATGGGTGGGCTTCGCAGCGTCGGCGCACGAGGGAAGACGGCGGCGCTCGACGTTCTTCGCGACCCACGATGCCCCGTCAGAGACGCATCCGGTGAATCGTTGTCCCCAGACGTGCTGCGCGGAGCGACCTACCGAAAGTTGTTGGCAGCCGGACGAATTGTCAGCGCTTCTGCGGAACTGGAATCCGGCCCAGGCGTTGTGTTCGTCGAATTCTCGCGCGCATCCTTGGCGGTCGACTCAGTCACGGTGTTCGCACCTTCGCGAAATACCTGAGCACTCGACGATGCCGGTCGCTGGACGTGGCCGAATGTTTGTGAAGCAAAGGATCTTTCATAAGTTCGGATGGGAACGTACGTTCGAAAACTTGTCGGTGGGTCGGGCTAGATTGATCTCATGCTTTCGGGGGATAGCGCTTCGGTCGACGAAGCCAACACAGCAGCAGGGGATATCGCCGATCTGACGATCGGTGGGGTGGTCACGGCCGGCGAAGCGGTGACGGCGGGGGAAGCGGTAACGGTTGGCGACTCAGTCACGGCTGGCGATGCTGCCGTGCTGCCGGATGCGGCTGCTGAACCCGCCGGTGACGACGCCGGTGCGGGTGAGACCTCCGAGCTGAGTGGTGTTGCAGTCGAACCCGATTCGATCAGCACGGAGGATCCAGCTGAATCGGAGGAGGCTGGGTCGGAGGAGGCTGAAGTGGAGGAGGCTGGGTCGGAGGATCAGGCTGAAGCGGAGGGGGATGCTCTGCCGGATGGGGAGGCGGGGTCGGTGAAGCCGGATCCGATGACCGCCTGGGCACAATCGTGGTCCACCAACCGCGACGGCCGCGACGGAGTCGTACCGGTCACCGAACTCGACCTGACCGCGACACCGGTGATCGACGCACCCGGCCTCGCACGCGTCATCGCAGACCTCGAAGCAAGCATCACCCGACTCGGACAGATACAAACGATGGCCCTGACCAACAGTGACCGCCGAGCCCTGCTGATGCGCACCGAAACCATGACCCGAACCCTGTTCGGATACTCCCACACCTGGATCGCCGACCTCATCGACCAACACGGACTCGACGGCATCTACGGATCGATCCCCGAAGCACTCGCCGTCCTCCTACGACTGTCGATGAAACAATCCGGACAACGCATCCTGATGGCCGAACAATTCGGCGAACGCACCACCCTCACCGGCGAACGCCTCCCACCACACCTACCCGCCACCACCCACGCCGCCGAAAACGGAATCATCGGCGAAGAACACCAACAGATCATCCGCAAATTCTTCAAAAGACTCGGCACCAAAGTCGACACCGACACCGCCGAGCACGCCGAACAACAACTGGTGCAACTCGCCCGGGACCTACTACCCGACGCGTTCACCGTCGCCGCCCGCCGCCTCTACGACATCCTCGACCCCGACGGCGACCTCGACAAAGAATCCGTCGCCGACCGCACCTACCTCTACCTCGACGACCCCGACGCCGCAGGACTGAGCACCGGCAGATTCCGCTGCGACGCCGAATTCCGCGCCTACCTCGAAGCCGCATTCAGCAAATGGGCCAAACCCGGCATGTGCAACCCCGCCGACACCACCCCCCTCATCGACGAACCCAACACCAACGAACCCGACACCAACAGCGGCCCCGACAACACAGAGCCGAGCTTGTTCGACACACCCACCGGCGACAACACAGACAGCTCCGGTGGCGACGGATCGAGCGACGAGCCGGGCGACAGTTCGGGCGACGATGACGCCGTCGAGGGCGAGGATGCCGAAGCCGAAGCCGATACCGAACGAGCCCAACGAGACCGACGCGGCCTCGGACGACGCCAACACGACGCCCTCAAAACCATCCTGAGACAAATGCTCGCCTCCGGACAACTCGGCCAACACCGAGGACTACCCGTCACCGCCGTCATCACCATGACACTCAACGAACTCGAAACAGCCACCGGACACGCCATCACCGCCACTGGATCCACCATCGCCATCCGCGACGCCATCCGCATGGCCACCCACGCCCACCACTACCTCGTCATCTTCGACGACCGCACCGGCAGACCCCTGCACCTCGCCCGCACCAAACGCCTCGCCACACCCGACCAACGCATCGTCCTCATCGCCGCCGACCGAGGCTGCACCTTCCCCGGCTGCACCCGACCCGCCACCTACTCCCAAACCCACCACATCGACGAATGGGCCGACGGCGGCAACACCGACATCGACACACTCACCTTCGGCTGCGACATCCACCACCCCCTCGTCGGAAAAACCGACACCGATTGGGCCACCACCAAAGCCGAACCCGACCACCCCTACCCCGGCCGCACCCTCTGGCACCCACCCACCACACTCGACCCCCACAGACACGGAACCATCAACCACTACCACCACCCAAACGAATACATCCACCCCTCCGACACACCCCTGCCCGGCATGCCCAGCACCCAACCCACAACCAACACCCCACCACCGGACCCCGAGAACCAGACCACCGAGAACCCGGAACCCCCGAACCAGGCGCACCACCCACCTGACACAAGGGGAGTGGCGACCCGACCCGCAGAACCGGTCGCCACCCGGGAACCACCCCCACCAGCCCCACACACAGGGCACCTGCACCCAGCGGCACAGAAAGCACCACCTGTGCCGCCCACAGCCATGCCCGAAGAAAAGACACAACCAGGCGGCACCTGCGGGTTCCGCCGGATGCCCTCGTTTCCGTCCCGGTGGGGCCATAATCGTTACCTATGCAGGTGGCGAGCCGAGCGGCGTTCCTCATTGCGCTGACGGTCGCTGCCTCAGCTCTCGCGGCTCCGTTGGCACCCGGTGTACTCGATAAGACCGACTCACCTGCTGCCCTCGTCGGTCAACCTGCCCCACCTCCGCCCCTCCCGCAGCCCAGCTACCACCCGCTGCCCCGCTCACCCCCGAGCAGATCTCGGCGCGAGTGAATCCGACCGTCGTCACGATCGCTGCCGAGTTCGGGCTCTACGGAGTCGCGGGGACCGGGTTCGTCGTCGGATCTGATGGGCTCGTCCTTACCAACTTCCATGTGATCGAACAGGCGTCCGACGTGACCGCAGTGCATGCGGGCAACGGACTGATCTACGACGCGTCGATACTCGGGTACGACAGATCGCGAGACCTTGCAGTCCTGCAGCTGACGACGGCCGCGAACCTTGAGGTGGCGGCCATAGGATCGTCCGCTGACCTTGCCGTCGGCGATGCGGTCACCGCGATTGGGAATGCCTCGGGCGCAGGCGTTCTCGTGCCGGCACCGGGGACCGTCGTCGCGCTGGATCGTTCCGTGACTGCTCAAAGTTCGGTCGACGGATCTCGTAACGACCTGACCGGACTGATCCAGGTCGACGCCGACGTTCGGCCGGGGGACTCAGGGGGGCCACTCGTCGACGCGTGGGGCAACGTCGTCGGGGTGGACGCAGCGGGACTGTCGGACGAGGCGCGCGCAACACAGGCACCCGAGGCCTATGCAATCCCCATCGACGAGGCGATGGCCGTCGTCGAGCAAGTTCGCACCGGAGAATCGGCAGGCACCGTCCACGTCGGTCCGACGCCCTACTTGGGTATCGGCGTCCGCGACGTATCGGCGTTCCGAACAACGGGACCATCGCAGGGCGCGGCTGTGGCGTCGGTCCAATCCGACTCGCCCGCCGAACGCGCCGGACTGATTCAGGGCGACGTGATCGTCTCGATCGACGGCCTACCGGTGCGCACATCCGACGAGCTCACGCGGGGGATGATCGGACGTAGGCCTGGTGACATCGTCCGTCTGGAGTGGGTCACCGACACAGGGGTTCGCCAGAATCAGTCGGTGACCCTCGAACTCGGCACGCCCACAGCGTAATCAGGCCTCGAGTACAGCCAGAACGTTGCCTGCGGGGTCGGTGAACCACGCGATGAGCGGGCCGCCGTGCCGAAAGATTCCGCGCTCGTCGGTCCCCATGTCCGGATACTGCTGGAATACGACGCCTTTGGCGATCAGCGCGTCGACGGCGGCATCGATATCGGCGACGGGGAAGTTCAAGATCGTGTACGGCGCAGGTCGGTGACTCTCCCGTGGGTAGATCAACACCTCCACGGACTCGCTCAACTGGAGGTGTATCAGTCCCATCTCGCCATCGACGACGGTCAGCCCGAGCGTCTCGGCATAAAACGTTCGGGCCTTGTCGATGTCGTCGACGGCGAATCCGGAGAACGGCGGGCGGGTGAGCTGGAGAGTCGTCATGCGGCCGATTGTTCACCCGTACGCCGGTTTCTGCAGCAAAAACGGGGCTCGTCAGACCCGTTCCAGAATCGTTGCATTGGCCAGCCCGCCTGCCTCACACATCGTTTGCAGACCGAACCGTGCATCGTTCTGTTCCATCGCGTTGACGAGAGTCGTCATGATCCGCGCGCCGCTGGCTCCGAGGGGATGTCCGATGGCAATGGCTCCTCCGTTGACGTTGACGCGTCTCGGATCTGCGCCGATTTCCTTCTGCCACGCTAGGACAACCGACGCGAACGCCTCGTTGACCTCGAACAGATCGATATCCGACAACCCCAGGCCTGCCCTCGCGAGCACCTTCTCGGTCGCCGGAATCACCCCGGTCAACATGTACAGCGGATCGGATCCGACGACGGCAAAGCTATGCAACCGCGCCAACGGCTTCAATCCGAGCCGCGCGGCGATCTCACTCGTGGTGATCAGCAGGGCGGCACTACCGTCGCTCAACGGGCTGCTGTTACCCGCAGTCACCGACCAATCGATCTGCGGGAAACGCTCGCCCACAGCAGGATCAACGAATGCCGGCCTCAGCCCCGCCATCGATTCCAGTGTGCCTCCACTCCTGATGATCTCGTCGTGGTCGAGCTCGGCAAGGGGCGCGAGTTCCTTGGCGAAACGGCCACCCGTCGCGGCAGCGTATGCCTTGGCGTGACTGCTCAAAGCGAACTCGTCCTGGGCCGTCCGATCGAATCCCCATCGTGCAGCGATCAATTCGGCGCTATGGCCTTGCGCGATCAGGCCTTCCGAATAGCGTTCGGTGAATGCCACGCCGCGAGGGTCCGCGCCCGGCCTGATGTTGGATCCCATGGGGACGCGACCCATCGACTCGACGCCTGCCGCGACTACGATGTCGTACGCACCGGACATGACGCCCTGCGCGGCGAAATGCACTGCCTGCTGACTACTTCCACACTGCCTGTCGACGGTGGTTCCCGGCACCGACTCGGGGTAGCCGGCGGCGAGCAACGCCGTCCGAGCAATGTTGAACGCCTGCTCGTCGACCTGAGTCACGGCGCCGGTGATGACGTCGTCGATCAAGGCCGGATCGATGCCGGTTCGCTCGATCAGTGCGCGGAGGCTGTGCGCCAACAGATCCGCCGGGTGCACGCCATGGAGCGCCCCGCTGGCCTTACCCTTGCCCACCGGTGTGCGGACCGCCTCGACGATGACTGCATCCCGACCGAATGTATGAGACATGACGTGACCTTTCCGTCTGGCTTTACTAAACCCTAGCTAGCCTGACTATAGCTCGACATAGTCAACTTCTCCAGGTGTCGTGCGTCACCGACGGGAGTAGCGTTGTTCGGGTGACTATTCGTCTCGGTTACCAGATGCCCAACTTCAGCTACGAAGGTTCCGTCAAGGAGCTGTTCCCGACGGTCATCGCGCAGGCGCGCGAGGCAGAGGCCGCGGGATTCGACACCGCGTTCGTCATGGACCACTTCTACCAACTACCAGGAATCGGCAAGCCCGACGAGCCGATGCTCGAGGCCTACTCGGCACTGTCCGCGCTGGCGACCGCCACCGACTCCATCCAGCTGTCCGCGCTGGTCACCGGCAACACATACCGGAATCCGGCTATCCTCGCCAAAACCGTCACGACACTCGACGTCGTCAGCGGTGGCCGTGCCATCCTCGGCATCGGCGCGGGCTGGTTCGAGCTCGAACATCAGAGCTTCGGACTCGAGTTCGGCACCTTCACCGACCGATTCGAACGACTCGACGAGGCCCTGCAGATCATCGAGCCGATGCTGCGGGGGCAGCGCCCGACGTTCGACGGTCTCTGGTACCAGGTGCAGGACGCCATCAACGAGCCACGCATTCGCGACGACCTTCCGATCATGCTCGGTGGCGGAGGCGAGAAGAAGACCTTCGGCCTCGCCGCACAGTTCGCCGACCATCTCAATATCATCTGCGATGCAAGCGAATTGCCGCGCAAGGTCAAGGCTGTCGAAGCTCGTTGCGAGGAGGTCGACCGCGACCCGAAGGACCTCGAAACCAGTTTCCTCGCATTCGTCATCATCGATGAGGACGGCGACAAGGCCAAGAAGTTGCAGAGCGATTACCTGCTGTCCACCGGGGTCGACCTTTCCAACCTGTCGGACGACGACATCGCCGCCGCGACGGACCGACACTTCTGCGGCACGCCGGACGACGTCGCAGAACAGGTCCAGAAGCGAGTACTGGACCATGGCATCGACGGAGTGATCATCAACCTGATCACCAACGGACACCAGCCGGGCGTCGTCGAACTCGCAGGTAAGGCCCTGAAACCGCTCGTCTAGGTCTCGCTCGTACCAGAAGGCTGGCACGGGGGGACATCGCGTGGCATAGTTCCCCCGTGGCTCAGCTGACAATGAACGGGCACCGAGTGCTCGTCGCAAATCTGCAACACGGATCACCGCAGGGCGATTCGCTGCGTGCGATTTCCGGATCCATGGTCGCGTACGAGGGCGATGTCGCTTTCAAGAACGCAGGGATGGGTGGCGGTGGCGGTCTTCGCGCTGCCCTCAAACAGAAGGTGACCGGCGAATCCCTTTCTCTCATGGAGGTTTCCGGCAAAGGCACTGTCTACTTCGCCGTCGACGCCCAGGACATCACCATCGTCGAGATCGCAAACGACTCGATGCACGTCGAGGCTTCCCAGCTCCTTGCCATCACCGGCCAACTGAAGACCGAAGTGAAGTTTTCCGGTCTCCGCGGGGCCTCGTCGGGGCAAGGGCTGTTCACGACGGTGGTCAGCGGATCCGGTTCTGTCGCACTGCTGTCCGCGGGTGGACCACTCATCGCTCTCGGCGTCGATCCGCAGTATCCGCTGGTCGTCGACCCTGATTCGTTCGTCGCGCATCGTGGACAGCTGAACCAGAGCTTCGTCACTGACGTCACCTGGCGATCCGCCATCGGCGGCGGCAGCGGCGAGGCCTTCTCGCTCCGTTTCGACGGCCTAGGCGTCGTCTACATTCAACCCGAGGAGCGCTGACGTGCCACTCGAACTCGTCAACAGCAAGGTCGTCAAATCTGTCCTCGCGCCGGGCCAGAATGTGCTGGCGCGCAAGGGTTCCATGCTCTACTACACCGGCGACGTCCACTTCATCCCGCACTCGATGGGCGGCGCGGCAGGCGCGATGCCCAGCATGGGTGGCGTCGCGGGAATGGCCGGGCGGATGATGTCCGGCGAGCACGTCGCGATGATGGCCGCCGAGGGCCAGGGCGAGGTCTTCTACGGCCACGCCGGCCTGTACGTCGAGGTGATCCATCTCGACGGTTCGTCGATGCTGACGGTCGAGGCCGATCGACTGCTGGTGCACGACGGCTATTTGCAGAGCTCGATCGTCGCGCTCACCTCCCAGGGCGGGGTGCGGGGAGCCGTCCGCGGCGCGATGACGGGCCAGGGCCTGTTCACGACGCAACTCACCGGGCAGGGCAGCGTCGCGGTTCTGTCGCACGGTGGCGCGATTCCGTTGCAGGTCGGGCCCGAACATCCCCAGGTCGTCGTCGATCCGCAGGCATATGTCTGCCACATCGGCAACATAACCGTCGACATTTCCGCCAACGTCGGCTGGCGTGACGCCGTCGGCAAGGGCAGCGGCGAGGCGATCCAACTGAAGATGACCGGCTTCGGAACCGTGTGGGTCCAGGCGTCCGAGCAGAAGTTCTAGGAGCTGACATGACAAATTTCCAGGGTCATTCCGCAGGCTCCACTCCCATCGAGATCCACACCCCGTACACGCTCCCGGTCAACGACAACGTCCCCGGCAACGACTACGCGTTCTGCGTCGAACTCGCCGGTCAGCCGTGGTTCACCTCCAAGGGCGCGATGATTGCCTACTACGGCAACGTGCGATTCGAACCGCTCGGCCAGACGTCCATGCCTGCCATCGTCGCCGCGCGCTTCAGCTCACCGCTGTACTCGAACGACTGGGTGCTCGCCCAGGGCCAGGGAAAGCTGATCCTCGGCGACCGTGGGTTCAACATCAACTCCTACGACCTGGACGACGGCAACCTGACGATCCGGGCATCCAATCTTCTCGCGTTCGAACCGACACTCGACCTGAAGCAGTCGATCGTGCCCGGATTCTTGACGTTGTTGGGCACCGGCAAGTTCCTCGCGTCGTCGAACGGGACGGTCATGTTCGCCGAACCGCCTCTGCGTATCGATCCGGAAGCGCTCGTCGGATGGGCCGACTGCCCCTCCCCGTCGCATCACTTCGACGCCGGCTGGATGCAGAACTTTCTCGGTGCTGCCCGCGGATTCCTCGGCGCGAACAGCGGCGAAGAACGTCAGTTCGACTTCACCGGCGCAGGCACTGTTCTGATCCAGTCCAGTGAAAAAGTGCTCGACGACGGTCACCTGCTGCGGCACATCGAGTCGCAGACCGTCTCGCTCGGACAGAACAGCCTGAGGGCCCTGCACAACACGATCGGTTCGCGCCTCCAACAGCAGTGACGGCGGCTCCGCCGCCTGTGCGTGCGTAGTGACACAGGGACGTAATCATGCACTCACAAGCAGGTCAGAGGTCGTGCGTGCGTAATGACAGAGGAACGTAATTACGCGCGCACGGGCGCCGCAGGCGCACCTGAGCGCACACTGGAGTCATGACCAACAACGGACCGTTCAACATCGACCCCGAGGACTTCGATCGTTTCGCCAAGGAGGCGAGCGACGGACTTCGCGACGTGGTCGGTCAAGTAGGCAAGATGATCGGCCAATCCGGCGCAGTCGGACCGTGGGGCGCATTCTTCGGCAACGCCGCGACACCGACTCGCACGAGCGCCCCCGAGCCCGAGACCACCGGCGAGAAGGGCGACGGCGTCTGGGCGATCTACACCGTCACCGACGCGGGCGCCTCCATCGACCAGGTGTTCGCCACCGAGCTCGACGCGCTGCGGGCGCACAAGGAAAACACCGACCCTGCCAGGAAGGTGCGGTTCCTGCCCTACGGAATGAGCGTCAGCGCACTCGACTAGCCGCCAGCTGCGGTTACCACCGCGTCGGCTGCTGTGTCGACCCCACCGTCGGCGCGGACCTCGGCACCGATCTCGGTGAGCCGCGCGCGGATTTCGGCTGACTCTGCAACTTTTTCGACCGCCATCCGGAGCGACTCGGCCGTCACGTCCTCGTTCTGCAGCTGCACCCCGACGTTCAGTTCCTCGAGTAACGCCGCGTTTCCGAATTGGTCGACAGCCTGGGGGATCGCGACGGTCGGTACCTCGAACCACAGCGCTTCGGTGCAGCCGCCCATGCCGGCGTGAGTGACGAACGCCGAAGCCTCACGAAGGATCGCGAGCTGTGGTACGCGCGAGTGGATCTCGATGTTCGACGGCAGGTCACCCAGCACGGATGGGTCGACCCTGTTGCCGATCGAGATCACGACGTGCCAGTTCGTGCCGCCGAACGCCTCGATGCACGTTCGGTAGAAGTCCGGCCGGAAGTTGAACCCGGTTCCGAACGACACGTACAACACCCGCGAGCCCGACGACGGCGGAGTCCAGCCGCCCTCGTCCAACCGAGCAGGATCGAGACACGGCCCGACGAACCGACCCCTCGGCGGCACCCTGTCCGCATTCGGCTGCATTGCTCGGGGTATGAGCGACAACACGTGCTCCGGGTGGGAGATCCAGTCCCACGCATCGTCCTCGATACCGTTGCCGGACAGCCAGTTCGAGTACGCCGCATGGTAAGCCTTGCCTGTCTCCGATGCACGCAACGGGCCCAACATCTCTGCGAGATCGTCCTCGTACCCGTCCCACGCAACCATCGCAGGTGACAGTTGCACCGCCTTCACGCCGAGACGCCGTCCGAGCACCGGAGCGGCCAACCCACCGATGTCGTACAGGAACAGATCGGGCGGGTTCTCGTCGTAGAAGTCGGTGAGGACAGCGAAGGACGCGAGAGCTTCGTCGAGAAACACGTGCATGGACTCGGCCGGGTCGTCAGGCCAGCCGTCCTCACCCTGAGGAAGGATCGACGGGAACGAAACGACCTCGACACCAGCGGGTTCGACCACCGAAGCCAACTGCTCTCCGACCGCGTAGGTAACACGGTGTCCACGGCGAACCAACTCCGCAATCAACCCGAGGGACGGGTAGATATGGCTGGGGGCCGTCGTGCCGATCATTGCGATGTGCATGCCGACGACGCTAACCCGCGACCTACCGTGAGGCCACCCGTTTTACGGCGTCTCGTTCGCTATGAGGTCCAACAGCCCGGGAAAGCGCTCGTTCAACTCGGGCCTGCGCAGCGTCACCTTTCGGCTGTTGCCACGATCGACCTGAAAGACCAAACCGGCTTCACGGAGTACCCGGAAGTGATGCGTCAGAGTCGATTTGGTGACACCGAGCTCGAAGGACATGCATGTACGCTCGGCGCCGTCGTCGTCGCCGACCAGCTCGGTGATCACCCTGCGGCGTAGCGGATCCGCCAACGCCGACATCACCTTGCCGAGCTCCATCTCCGACACCTCGGGGTGCCCGTTCTCGTCTGCCATCTCGCTCCCGGATATCGATCGCATGTAGGTACGACTTGCGCCGTACCTACAACTCTGCTTCCCTAGTACGACAACCATCGTACCTAGGGGGAATCGATGCCTTCCACTCGTACCGAGCCCGGCAAGCTCACGCTGCCCGTCGTACTCGCAGCACAGTTCGTGATCCCAATGTCGATTGCGGGCACCGCCATCGCGTTGCCGGACATTGCACTCGACCTGGGGGACAGCCCCGGTCCGCTGCAGTGGGTCGTCAACGGCTTCAACCTCGCGTTCGCGCTGTTCACGGTCGTGTGGGGTGCGGTATCCGACCGCATCGGTCATCGGGCGTCCTTCCGTATCGGTGTCGCGCTGACCGGCCTCGCGGGCATCGTCAGCGCCGCGGCCCCCACGCTGATCGTTCTCGACGTCGCGCGGATACTCGCAGGCGTCGGCGCAGCGGCCGTGCTCGTCGGGTCCACCTCGATCCTTGCCAGCACCTACTTCGGCGCGGCCCGAGCCAAGGCATTCGCGGCATTCGGCACGGTCAACGGCCTCGGCCTCGCGCTCGGCCCGACCATCGCTGGCCTCCTGGTCGGCGGAATCGGCTGGCGTGGAGTGTTTCTCACGCAGGCGGCCATTCTCGCGGTCGCGTTCGCCGGAACCCTTGCGCTGCCACATATCCGGCCCGATTCCGCCGGCACATCCCCGGTCCTCGACTTCGCCCTGCTTCGAAACCGAAAGTTCCTCGGTCTATGCCTCGTGCCCGTCGCCGGAGCGATCGGGTTCGTCACCCTACTGACCTATCTACCGAACGCTCTGAGCGGCATCGTAGCCATGGACGCCGCGTCGGCAGGGCTTCTGATGCTGGTCATGACGGCACCCGTTCTTCTCGCACCGGCCGCGGTGGCACGGCTGATCACCGCAGGAAGAACAACCCCGACGACGGTGATCCACGTCAGTCTTGCTGCGCTGATAATCGGCGATCTGGGACTGTTGCTTCTGCGTCCAGACGGGTCGCTGTGGTGGATCGTCGGGCCGATGGTCTTGGTGGGGTTCGGTTTCGGCCTTCCGATCGGTCTCGTCGACGGCGAAGCACTCGCGTCCGTCCCGCCGCACAGCACCGGAACGGCGGCGGGCGTTCTCAACCTCTTCCGCATCGGCGGTGAAGCTCTCCTCGTCGCCGGATACGCGTGGCTGCTGTCGAGCCTCGTCACCGATCGACTGAGCGGAGACCCCGAGGCCGACGCCGCGGCGGCGGGACTACCCGGTCACGCACACGAGTACGCAGGCGCGTTCCACGACGTCGTGGGCATCCTCGTAGTCCTGGTGGGTGTCGTTGCAGCTGCAGCGATCGTGCTCACGCGCTCGGCGAAGTCCGCTGACGTATCCTCGGCCGCGTGACCTTCCTGCACCCGGTGACCCTGGCCAACGACCTCGTAACCCTGGAGCCTCTGAGCCACGACCACCTCGAGGGACTTTCCGACGCCGCCCGAGACGGTGAGCTCTGGAACCTCTGGTACACCACCGTGCCCAGGCCGGAGGACATGGCGGCCGAGATCGATCGACGCCTCGGCCTGCTGGAAGCGCAGTCGATGCTGCCGTTCACTGTCCGCCGTACCGATACCGGTCAGATCATCGGCATGACGACCTACATGCATGCCGACGCCGCGAACCGTCGAGTCGAGATCGGTTCCACGTGGAACGCCGCGTCCGCACACCGCACCGGCACCAATACGGCGAGCAAACTCCTGCTCCTGACGCATGCGTTCGAGGAATTGGATTGCATCGCAGTTGAATTCCGTACGCATTGGATGAACATGCAGTCGCGCACTGCCATTGCGAACCTCGGCGCCAAACAGGACGGCATCCTGCGCAACCACCAACGCATGCCCGACGGCTCCTTGCGCGACACGGTCGTGTTCTCCATCGTCGACTCCGAGTGGCCGGCGGTCCGCAACGAGCTCAGGCGGAGGCTGGCGCGGTAGGTGGGCAAGGAGCACCGATCGTTCGATTTCGAACGGGGGATCCCCGCCCTCGCGGCAACAGCGGTGCATCACGCCCACAAGCCCCGGGTGCCACACCGAGGCACTGTAAGTTGACGCACGTGCGAGTGGACGGGCGAGACATTCCGGTGACGGGACGCCTGCTGCAACCGCTAGGCAGGCGCACCAGCGACATCCTGCGGGTGGTGCTGGCGAGCATTCTGCTCGCCGCCGTCATCGCGGGTTCGCTGATCACTCGAAATCAATGGGACGCACTCGAGACATCGGTGTCGAACATCGTCGGGGTGCTCAGTCCCGACCAGTCGAACCTCGTCTACATCCTCTACGGAATCGCAATCCTGGCGCTTCCGTTCGGCATTCTGATCGGACTGATCGCCGGTCGACAGTGGAAGCTCCTCGCAGGCTACGGCGCTGCAGGCATCATCGCCGGGCTGGCTCTGTCCATCACCGGCACCGGAATCTCGACCCCAGCATGGCATCTCGACGTACCGGACCGGCTCGACACATTTCTCTCCCAATTCCTCGACGATTCCCGGTGGATCGCGATGCTCGCTGCTGTCCTGACGGTGTCCGGACCATGGCTCCCCGCCCGGTGGCGACGCGTCTGGTGGTTCTTGCTCCTCGCGTTCGTACCGATCCACCTTTTCGTCAGCACGGTTGTGCCGGCGCGATCGATGTTGGGCCTGTCCGTCGGTTGGCTGGTCGGAACGCTGATCGTCCTCGTCGTAGGTACGCCGGCCCTGGAAGTGCCGCTCGACGCCGCGGTACGGCTCCTCGCGCGCCGCGGCCATACCGTCACGTCGTTCAAGGTTTTGAAGCCGGCAGGCCCAGGGCCGTTGGTGCTCTCCGCCAAAGCCGACGGCACCGAACCCGAGGTCATCGTCGAGATGTACGGGCAGAACCAGCGCAGTGGAGGCGCCCTTCGTCAGGCGTGGCGGTGGTTGTCCTTCCGCGCCGAAGAGTCCGTGCCTCTGCACGCCTCGATGCGCCGAGCCGTCGAACATCGGGCGTTGATGGGTATCGCCATCGGTGACCTCGGCATCGCCAGCAGCAAGCCGCTCGCTGTGTCCGCACTGTCCCGCGGGTGGGCGCTCTTCGCCCATACTGCGCCCGCAGGCGTTCCAGTCGACGAGTCCTCGCCGGACTCGCTCGCCAGCAGTATCTGGAACGGCCTCCAGACGCTGCACGAAGTACAGATCTCCCACGGCGACCTCCGCAGCGAGGAACTGCGGAACGACGACGGCAAGGCACTGTTCGGCGGTTTCTCCAATGCCGAGCTCGGGGCGTCGGACGCGCAGATGCAGTCCGACGTCGCGCAGCTGTTGATCTCCACGTCTGCCCTGTTCGGTGAGGAACGGGCCGTACGTATAGCCATCGATACGCTCGGCAAGGACATCGTCGTCACGGCCGCGGGGCGCCTGACCAAAACTGCAATACCCACGCGCGTGCTCAAATCCGTTCCCGACGGCAAAGCAGTCATGAACAGGGTGCGCGACGAGATCGTCAGACAGACGGACGCCGACAAGATCAGGGCCGAACAGGTCACGCGGTTCACCCGCAATCAGATCATTCAGCTGGTGTTGCTGATCGGCCTCGTCTACGTCGCATATCCGTTCATCAGCGCGGTCCCGACGTTCATGACCGAATTGCTTTCGGCAAACTGGTGGTGGGCTCTGCTGGGACTAGCGGTTTCGGCTCTGACGTACCTCGGCGCTGCTGCGGCTCTGTGGGCATGCGCGTCCGGCCTGGTCAGCTTCCGTCATCTGACGATCATGCAGGTGGCCAACACTTTTGCCGCGACGACGACGCCTGCGGGTGTCGGCGGGCTCGCCTTGAGCGTTCGCTTCCTGCAGAAGGGCGGCCTCGGCGCTGTGCGTGCGACAGCTGCTGTGGCGCTGCAACAATCGGTACAGGTGATCACCCACGTCGGGTTGTTGATCTTCTTCTCTGTCGTGGCGGGAACGTCGGCGGATCTCGCACATTTCGTGCCGGATCCGACGGTGCTGTATCTGATCGCAGGCGTCGCTCTCGGCATCGTCGGGACGTTCATGTTCGTTCCCACGCTTCGACATTGGTTGCGCAACGCAGTACGGCCACAGCTGAAAGAGGTGTTCGGCGAGCTCGGCGATCTGGCCAAGGACCCCAAGCGATTCTCCATCATCATCCTCGGCTGCGCTGCAACCACTCTCGGTGCAGCACTAGCACTGTGGGCGAGCATCGAAGCCTTCGGCGGCGGAACAACGTTCGTCACCGTTACCGTCGTCACCATGATCGGCGGGACGCTCGCATCGGCAGCGCCGACCCCCGGCGGCGTCGGCGCGGTGGAAGCCGCGTTGATCGGTGGTCTCGCGGCCTTCGGGCTGCCGGCAAGTGTGGCCGTTCCGTCGGTGTTGCTCTATCGCGTTCTCACGTGCTGGCTCCCCGTGTTCTGTGGATGGCCGACGCTGCGCTGGCTGACGAAGAAGGACATGGTCTGAAGATGCCCACCGCAGACGAACTTCTCGGCGCATCCGTCGTCGACGATCTCATCGAGTGCCTCGGCGGGACGATGCCCGCGACCTCGGCGACCACCGCGAGTTTCACCGGACTCTCCCTGAGCGACCGAGCCCGCCTGGTCCGCGACGCGTTACTCACGGACCTGCCGGACAGCTACGTGCCGTTCGAGAAGAGCGTCCGAAAAGCATTGCGCAAGAAGACCTTCACCGGTTGGATGATCTGGCCCGTCAGCGAGGCAGTGGCGACGCGAGCAACCGCAGAGGGCCCCGCCGAATTCGACGCGGGCCTGGCGCTTCTGAAAGATCTGACGTCGCGCCTGAGCGGGGAATTCGCGATCCGGACCTTCATGGACTCCGATCTCGACGTCACTCTCGCGGCAGCACTTGGTTGGACCGAGCACCCCGACGAACACGTCCGCAGACTCGCCTCCGAGGGAACGCGCCTTTACCTACCGTGGGCGAGGCGCGTCAGGGCACTCACCGCGAGACCGGACGCGACGATCGCCATCCTCGACGCCCTCTACCGCGACGAGTCCGAGTACGTCCGTCGGTCGGTCGCCAATCACCTCAACGATCTGAGCCGCACCGACCCAGCTCTCGTCGTCGAGCAAGCTCGGAAATGGTCCGACCAGCCGGACGTGAACACACCGAAACTCGTGAGGCACGCCCTTCGAACCCTGATCAAGAAGGGCAATCCCGACGCCTTGGCTCTCCTCGGCTTCGCCCCGCCCGACGGCGTCACCGTCGCAGGTCTGACCGTCACGCCATCCCACGTGCAGGCCGGCGGCGACATGAGGTTGCGCTTCGAGATCTCCGCGTCGTCGAGGCAAGCTGTTGCGATCGACTACGTCATCCATCACGTCCGAGCCAACGGTGGCCGCACGCCGAAGGTGTTCAAGCTGACCACCAGAACACTGGAGCCTGGCGTAGGAGTCGTCGTCGAGAAGTCACATTCGTTCCGGCCCATCACCACTCGGCGCTACTACCCCGGCGAGCACATGCTCGAGATACAGGTGAACGGGTCGACGCTGGCGTCCACGATTTTCCAGGTCACTCCGTAGACTCCGCTCCCGATTTTCGGGTCACTCCGTAAACTCCGCTCCCGGTTTTCGCGGTCACTCCGTAAACTCCGCTCCCGGGCGGTTTTCTCGCTGGACCGACCGCCGGATACCATGCTCGCGTGACGAAGGTACTGCATGAACTTCCCGTCGGTGAGCGCATCGGCATCGCATTCTCCGGCGGTTTGGACACCTCCGTCGCGGTGGCGTGGATGCGTGAACATGGCGCTGTCCCGTACGCCTACACCGCCGACATCGGCCAGTACGACGAGCCGGATCTGTCGGACGTACCTGAGCGCGGTCGCGCCTACGGCGCTGAGCAGGCGCGGCTCGTCGACTGCCGCGAACAGCTGGTCGAGGAAGGCTTGGCCGCTCTGACGTGCGGGGCCTTCCACATCAGGTCCGGGAACCAGGTCTACTTCAACACCACCCCGCTCGGCCGCGCCGTCACCGGTACGTTGCTCGTCCGTGCGATGGCCGACGACGGCGTCTCGATCTGGGGCGACGGATCCACCTACAAGGGCAACGACATCGAGCGGTTCTACCGTTACGGCCTGCTCGCGAACCCCGAACTGCGGATCTACAAGCCGTGGCTGGACAAGGCATTCGTGAACGAGCTCGGTGGACGTCACGAGATGTCCGTGTGGTTGACCGAGCACGATCTTCCGTACCGGGACTCCGCGGAGAAGGCGTACTCCACCGACGCCAACATCTGGGGTGCGACGCACGAGGCCAAGAGCCTCGAATACCTCGATACCTCCTTGGAAATCGTCAACCCGATCATGGGGGTTCGTTTCTGGGATCCCGAGGTTGTCATCGAGACCGAAGACGTCACAGTCGAGTTCGAACGCGGACGTCCCGTAGCGATCAACGGCAAGAAGTTCGACAGTGCCGTCGACCTCGTGATGGAGGCCAATTCCATCGGCGGCCGTCACGGCCTCGGTATGTCCGACCAGATCGAGAACCGCATCATCGAAGCCAAGAGCCGCGGAATCTACGAAGCTCCCGGCATGGCTCTGCTGCACATCACGTACGAGCGTCTTCTCAACGCCGTGCACAACGAGGACACCGTCGCCTCGTACCACAATGAGGGTCGTCGACTCGGCCGGCTGCTGTACGAGGGCCGCTGGTTCGATCCGCAGGCACTGATGCTGCGTGAAGGACTGCAGCGTTGGGTCGGCAATGTCGTCAGCGGCAGCGTGACGGTTCGGCTGAGGCGTGGACAGGACTTCACCATCGTCGACACCAAGGGAACGGGCTTCAGCTACCACCCGGAGAAGCTGTCGATGGAACGCGCCAAGGACCAGGCGTTCTTCCCCGGTGACCGCATCGGACAGCTCACCATGCGCAACCTCGACATCGCCGACTCCCGCGGCAAGCTCGAGCAGTATGCCGCTCAGCACCAGCTCACAGCGTGGGGCGAGCTACTCGGCGACATGCCTGAGGGTGGCGCGGCCGCAATTGCTGCCACCAGCGCAGCCAGTTCGGAGATCAACTCCGAGGCCCTGGACCATGCCGCGATCGAGTCGGGTACCGACTAGACGTCACCGAAGCGTCCTACCCCAAGCCGGTCAAAGCGCGGTTCTCGCTACCTATGCGCTGGTACGGTGTGAAAACAGGTCCACGTGACAGGGACGGGGCCCGCGAACAGGCGATAGACGCGTGAGGCGCGGGGTTCACGGGGAAGCCGCTGTTCCACGATGAGAGGCCCGATGCCTGTGGGCGACCTAGGTACGAGTGCCGACCCTCGCCGTAATCGCTATGCACGCGTCACCTCGGATCCCAACGGAATCAACACTTTCGAGACCGAGGACATCGCTGCTCCCGACAGCATGAGATGGGCAAGGGTGATCATCGGCGTCTTGACGTTGTCGTTCGGCCTGTCCGGCGCGTTGATGATTCCAGCGGATCAGTTCACCACGATCGAATCGGTGTTCGTGGCCATTGCGTCGCTGTCGACTGTTCCCGTGGCGCTGCTGTGGTTCTTCGGCGCTTGGCCGCGGAGAAGCGTCGGAGCCTTGTACGTGCTGTATTCGGACATCGGGATTGTATCGATCCTGCTGTCCTTCGACACCCCGTTCGATGCGGTGCCGGGCTGCGCGATGCTGTCCATCGTCGCGATCTACGCGATCGTGGCTACCTCACCGAAGGTGCTGGCCGCCCATCTGTTCGTTTCGGCAGTGGTGCTGATCTGGTTGACGGCGATGTCCATCGATTCGGGCGCGGATCCGTGGTCGGCGGCCTCGCGGGCGGTCACAATCGGGTCGTTGTTCATCGCTCCGTTCGCGCTGCGGCCCTATCTGCGCTACCTCCGCCAGCGGGCCAGCCGTGCACTTCTCGACCCCCTGACCGGGCTGTTGAATCGCCGCGGCCTGTTCGACATGGTCGAACAGGCGAACCGAGCAGGCGTCGGTGCACGCGCCGAGGCGCGCGCCATCGGCGTGGTTGTCATCGATGTCGACGGATTCAAGTTGATCAACGACCGGTACGGCCATCCCTCCGGTGATTTGGTACTCGTCGAAGTGGCCGCGCGGCTGATGCATGCAGCGTCCGAGGCCGCGGTGGTCTCCCGGCTCGGAGGCGACGAATTCGTCGTCGTGCACCTCGGCACCCAGGCAGAGGTGAGCGATGCCGAAATCCGGATCCGCACCGCACTGGAGTTGTCGTTCAACGGCCCACCGTTCACGACAAGCGTCGGGTCCGCCGGCGACTCTCTCATCCGAGGCGACGCCACCGGCACCATACTGCGACGCCTCGTCGCCGAGGCAGACATCGAGTTGTACCGCAACAAGACTCAGCTGCACGACGAGACTTCGCCACGCCGCAAGGACTCACTCGGCATCCGCGACCGGATCGAATCGCTTCTCGACGACGGCGGTCCGACAATCGTTTTTCAACCGATATGCGACACGCTCACCTCGGAAGTGGTCGGTTACGAGGCGCTGGCGCGTTTCCCGTTCGGGCACGGGTCACCGCTGATCTGGTTTCGTGATGCGACAGGGGCAGGAGTCGGCCCACGCCTGGAACTCGCCGCCATCGACGCAGCTCTCGAGTCGATGCATACCCTCCCCCGTTCAGCCTTCGTCTCGCTCAACGCATCTGCCGAAACGATCCGCACCACCGATCTGTTGGCGCGGCTCGCACCGCACCTCGACAGCCGCGTGCTGTACCTGGAGATCACCGAGCACGAGCGCGTCGACGACTACCGGTCGGTCGCGCGGTCGGTAGAGGCAATTCGTGCGGCAGGCGTGAAGATCTCGGTCGACGACGTCGGGGCAGGATTCTCGGGCTTGCGCCAGGTCGTCGAGTTGAAACCGGACACCTTGAAGATCGACTACACGTTGGTGCACGGAATCGACACGGATCCGGCACGACGGGCGGCTGCAGCTGCCCTCGCAGCGTTCGCGCGCGAGGTCGGGGCGACGCTCATCATGGAGGGGGTCGAGACCGAAGCCGAACTCCGTGTTGCCGCCGAGCTCGGCTTCGACATGGTGCAGGGCTTCTACACCGGGCGACCCGAGGCGCCGCTTCCGGCGGTCAGACCTCTGACACCGTGAATTTGGTCAACGTGGGCGCGCCGGCGAGGAGTTCGCCGAGTTCCGTTGCCTGGCCGGGGCCTGCCCTCCACTCGCGGTACTTCGCGTCCGCCTCTGCTGACTCCCAGCGCTCGTAGGCGATCCAGTGGGTCTCGTCGGCTTCGTCGATCCACACATCGACGCCGTGGCACCCGTCGAACGCCCGGGTGTCGGCGAGGACGCGGTTCAGAACGGCATCGGCGTCGGCGAGCTTGTCGGCGCGCAATTTCAGATCGAGCAAGGCGATGATCGCCATCTGTGTCTCCTGGGGCGTTCGAGGGGCTGACCGTTTCACCCTAAGCTGCTACTGCCGAACGCGTTCAAGTATCCCGCTGCGGTTCGGGGTCGTTCTGCAGTTCGGAGTCGTTCTGCAGATCGGAGTCGCGAAGGGGCTTGGAATCACGGGCGAATGCACGGACTCGTTCGTCTAGCCATACCTGAGCGGGGACGCCGCCTCCGAGCAGTTCGCGCGCGAGGGCAGGCTCCTCGCCGAGTGGCACATCACAACCCGCGATGACGACGTTGCCGTACCGGCGACCCTTGAGCATCGCCGGATCGGCAATGATCACGGTGTTCGGAAAGATGCTGCCGATCGTCGCCGCTTCACGCTTTGCCAGCGTCAGATCACGTGTGTCACCACAATTGACGACGTAGATGCCGCCCGGCGCCAGTACGCGTCGGACATGCTCGGTGAACTCGACGGTTGCCAATGAGGCGGGAGTTACCGCCCCCGCGAAGACATCTCGGACGATCAGATCTCGGCTGTCCGCAGTCAACGTCTCGGTCACTGCTCGTGCTTCGCCGACGCGAATGCGCAGCAGCGGTGCCCTCGGCAGGTCGAACCACTCGCGCACGAGTTCGGCCAGCTTGCCGTCCAGCTCGACGACCACCTGCCGCGCGTCGGGATACTCCGCCGCGAAGTATCGAGCCAGTGTGCATGCCCCGCCGCCGAGGTGAAGTGCGCGCAACCGGGTATCCGAAAAACTGTGGTGCCGAACCAATCCTGCCATCGCGCGCATGTATTCGAAATCGAGTTGCGACGGGTCGTCCATGTCGATGTGGGAACTCGGCACGCCGTTGACCTCGATGGTCCAGCCATTGGCAGTCAACGTATCTCGAACCAGTTCACATGTGCCGGTGTAGATCTCGTACTTGCCCGCGACAGGTCCGCCTTCGGCGACGGGCGCCTGCTTCTTCTTCCTAGCCACCGAGTTCGTCTCCAGCGCGGTCCGAATCTGACTTGTCCAGTGCGAAATCTGCGAAATCGAACCCAGGACTGACGATGCAGGACACGAGCGACGGCTCGTCTCCGAGCGGCCTGGCTCGCTGCCACGTCGACGGGGGCACGAACTGCTGCGGCGAGTGTCCCGCCGAAAAATCGGGTCCGACGACGAGAGGAGTCACCTCGCCCGGCCGCGTTCCGTCGCCACCGAGATCGAGAACGACTGGGCTGCCACGGTGATACAGCCAGATCTCCGTGCCGCGGACCGTGTGCCACGCAGACTGTTCCCCGGGGAGCAGCAGAAAGAGGATGGCGGTTCCGGCGGGCCTAGCACCGGCGTAACCGTCGGGCAGAGAAAGTTGCGGGATCTCGACGCCACTTCGCCACGTCTCGCTGTACCAACCGCCCTCGGGGTGGCGGGAAAAGCCGAGGCCCTCGGCCCAGCCTGGAAGTTCACTCACCACTCAAGTATGCGGCTCAGCCGCCGAACAGAACGCCCGCCGGACCGCCGAAGCCAGCGCGGCCTTGCGCCTGTCGTGGGTCTCCGTGTCCTCGTCGGCGTCAGCGACGTGGATGATCGCCGACTGTGCCCACGTTGCTGCGAGCGAGATGATCATCGACCACATGTCCTCCGGCGTGATGTCGTCGACCAACACTCCCCGCCTCTGAGCGTCGGCGAGGGCATCGAGCTTCGCCCGGTCATGATCCGGGCCACGATGATGGAACAACGCGCCGGTCGGAGTACGTTCGAGCCGCGCCCAGGTGATGAGCCGAACCAGTTCCGGGTCTCCCAGGTACATGTCGTACAAGGCTGCGACATACGAGGGAATGTCGTCGGCATCGAGTGGAATGTTCGCGATGTCGGTGTCGACCCGGTTGTCGAACACGGCGTCGAACAGCTTGTCCTTGCTCCCGAAATAGCTGTAGATCTGCGACTTGTTGATCGCTGCGTTCGCCGCGATTCGATCGACCCGCGCGCCCGCGATCCCGTACGTCGCGAACTCGACCGTGCCCGCTTCCAGTATCCGTTCCTTCGTTGCTGCTGCGTCACCCATCGGGCGAGCATATCTCGCTCAGAACCAACTGGTTAGTTGCCAGGACCGGCCGTGGTCGCTAGCGTATTACTAACCAGTTGGTTGGAAATATCGAAGGGGCAAGAATGAGAACTGCACTCGGCTACCGAGCACCCGCTGCGAACTCGCGACTCGAACGCTACGAATTCGACCGTCGCGACCTCCGCGCCGACGATGTGGCCGTCGAGGTCACCCACTGCGGGGTGTGCCACACCGACCTCCACACGACGACGGATCCCGGCGGAAACTTCCCGGTCACACCCGGCCACGAGTTCGTCGGGGTGATCACCGCCGTCGGTTCCGCCGTGACCGAATTCGCGACGGGTGATGCCGTCGCCGTCGGCAACATCGTCGACTCCTGCGGGCAGTGCGACATGTGTACGGCCGGCCAGGAGAACTTCTGTCGTGAATTCCCGACGCTCACCTACGGTGGCCGGGATCGCGTCGACGCCTCCACCACGATAGGGGCTTATTCGAGCGAATACGTCGTGCGAGACAATTTCGTCTACCACCGCCCGGAAACGGTCGATCCCGCAGCTGTGGCACCGCTCATGTGCGCAGGCATCACCGTCTGGGAACCGTTGCGGCGGTGGAACGTTGGGCCGGGCATGCGCGTCGGGGTGGCCGGGATCGGAGGGCTCGGTCACCTCGCGGTGAAATTCGCACACGCGCTGGGAGCCGACGTCACCGTTTTCACGACCTCTGCTTCGAAGGTCACAGAAGCCGAGGCACTCAGCGCCGACCGCGCGGTGGTATCGACCGACCCGGATGCAATGGCCGCCGAGCTGGGCCGATTCGACTTCGTCATCGACTGCATACCCGTCGCGCACGATCTTGCGCCGTACCTGAAAACGCTCGCACTCGACGGCACACTGTGTACGGTCGGCTTTCTCGGACCGCAGTCGATCGAGACGATGGATCTGCTGGTCGGTCGTAAATCGCTCAGCTCTGCCGGAAGCGGCGGACGCCGCTACACCCAGGAGATGCTCGACTTCTGTGGTGAGCACGGCATCGTCGCCGACGTGGAGGTGATGCCGTCGGCGGAAGTACAGACTGCATTCGAACGCCTCGAGGCCGGTGATGTGCGCTACCGCTTCGTCCTGGACATGGGGGACCTGCGGTAACGCCGCCCGTGCGCGCAAAGTTACCTTCCGGCGTAACTACGCACGCACGGGTGCGTCAGCCAGAAGTTCGACGGCTTCGGCGTGGAGCGCATGGAGTGCGTCGACCGACCCGGTCCAGCCGAGCACCCGTACCGCCGCCTCGGCGATCACACGGGCGTAGTCGGGGGCGGCTAACGGGCGGTCGTTCTCCGCGTCGGCACGCCCGTTGACGACGGTTTCGACGAGACGGAACGGTAGCTCTTCCGTGCCGGGGAGAGTGCCGTCGACGTATTCGAGCATCTCGGCCGCGATCTCGGCGTAACGGTTCATCAGCGCATACCGGTGAGCGCGGAACGTCTCGAACCGGTCCTCACGCAATTCGGGAAGTAGATACAGCGCGCCCAGATTCCACCTCGACCGACTCAACTGTCCTGCGTCGAACAGAGCGAGTGCATACATCTTCACTTCGGGCCGCGATGCCGAGGCGTGAATCGCCTGCGCCACCTCCAACGGCGCGTCGACGGTTCCGCTCAGGAGCGCGTCGAGCAGCTCGTCCTTCGTCGCGAAGTGGTGATAGAGCGATGCCTGACGCATCCCGACAGCCTCGGCGATCATCCGCGTGGAGGTATTGGTGTACCCACGGGTGGTGAACAGCTCCGCGGCAGCGTCGAGAATCTCCTCGCGCGCCGTCTCGCCCGGCCGCTTCTTGGTGCTGAGCCTCGGTCGGCCTGCGGTCGTCATGCACCCATCCTGGCACCGAAGGTCGACTCGTGAAGTTTCTGTCACTTGATAGAAATCTACGAAACATACATGTTGCACGCGCGTCACTCCTGGGGCATGAAGGCGCGGAAAACTATCGACTGACAGAAACCCCGCACCGGCAGCGCAGACGGTCGGACACTCTTCTTCCTTCCAGGAGACTCACATGAGCTCGACTACTCTGCCCGCGCCCGAGGGTTCACCGCTCCCGCGCGATCATTCCGATCTCGCGGAACTGGGATACGAACAGCAACTGCATCGTTCGCTCGGCAAGTTCGCATCGTTCGCCGCAGGCTTTTCCTTCGTCTCGATTCTCACCACCATCTTCCAACTCTTCGCCCTCGGCTTCAGCTTCGGCGGACCTGCCTTCTTCTTCACCTGGCCGCTGGTGTTTCTCGGTCAGTTCATGGTTGCGCTCAATTTCGCGGAACTCGCTGCCCGATATCCCATTTCGGGTGCCATCTATCAGTGGGCGCGACGAATGGGTGGCGAGATCATCGGATGGTTCGCCGGGTGGTTCATGATCATCGCGCAGATAGTCACCGCATCTGCCGCCGCGATCGCCCTGCAGGTGGTGCTGCCCAGCATCTGGAGTGGATTCCAGATCGTCGGGGACGATCCGGCACTCACCTCTTCCAGCGGCGCGACGAACGCGGTCATCCTAGGTTCGGTCCTGCTGGTGCTCACCACGACGATCAACTCGATCGGCGTGAACTGGATGTCGCGCATCAACTCGATCGGCGTCACGTGTGAAATCGTCGGTGTCATCGCGCTGGTTCTTGTCTTCTTCACCCACGCCCAGCGTGGACCCCAGGTCGTCCTCGACACCGGTGCCGCAGGTGCAGAGCCCGGGTACATCTGGGCGTGGATCGTCTCCGGTCTCATGGCCGCCTACGTCATGGTCGGATTCGGTTCTGCCGGTGAGCTTGCCGAAGAAACTCACAACCCCCGTCGCGTCGCCCCACGCACGATCAGGTTGGCCTTGTCCGCGTCCGCTCTCGGCGGCGGTCTGATGATCGTCGGCGCACTGATGGCAGCGCCCTCGCTCACCGACGGCAATCTCGCGACGCTAGGCCTGCCGTACGTCATCGACTCCATCCTCACCTCGCCCTGGGGAACCGTACTACTGATCGATGTCGCCATCGCCGTCTTCATCTGCACGTTGGCGATTCAGACCGCCGCCTCGAGGCTGATGTTCTCGATGGCACGCGACGGTCGACTTCCGGCCTCCGAGCTGCTGTCGAAGGTCAACTCCAAGACCGGAACACCCATCGCGCCTTCGGTTCTCATCGGAATCGCGTGTGTCGCAGTGCTCGCGGTCAACGTCGGTAACGCTGCTCTCTTCACGACGCTCACCAGCGTGTGCATCGTGCTCATCTACCTCGCCTACATGATGGTCACCGTGCCGCTGCTGTTTCAGCGCCTCAAGGGGTGGCCCCGCGGCGGCGTCCAGGTCGACGCCGAGGGGAAGAAGCTTTTCACCCTCGGTTGGGTCGGCATTCCCGTAAACATCGCGGCCGTCCTCTACGGCGGACTGATGGTGATCAACCTGTCGTGGCCGCGCGCCGAGATCTTCAATCCCACCGGTGAATATCCGATCCTTCAGTGGGCAGCACCGCTCACCGTTCTCACCGTGATCGTCGCCGGAATCGCGTGCCTCCCCCGAGGCAAGGCGCATCCCAAGCCCGTCCAGATCGGAGCGTAAACACATGAGCACCGCCACCACCCACGCAGCGAAGGAACACGCTCGGTCGCAAGCCGCGGCCGTGGATGTTCCCACCGGGCCCGACGGCGCCGAACTCGTCTGGGCCGAAACAATTCCCGGCGGCCGATACTCGACCACGATCCTCGATCGGGGAACCCGTCTTCGCCTGCGCGACGTCGACGGCGCCGCCTGCGTCAACATTCTGCTCTACCGAGCGGACGCACCGTGGGAACGACTCAACACAGCGGACACCGTCAAGGTCCCCTGGCAGGCGTACCTCGGGACCGGGCACCCACTGCTTTCGGACCAAGGTCGAGTATTGGCCACCGTCGTCGCAGACAGCTCCGGACACCACGACGCACTGTGCGGAACCACCTCGGCATCAACGAATGCCGCGAAGTACGGCACTGGGGCACTGCATTCGACATCCCCTGCCGGACGTGAGTTGTTCACCGTCGCCGCCGCAAAGAACGGGCTGACGCCCCGCGATCTGCCTCCGTCGCTGTCCTTCTTCCACGGGGTTCGTGTCGAGGCGGACGGTGCACTCGTCAGTACCGGTTCGGCCGGCCCCGGCACCGAAGTCGACCTGCTGATCCATCTGCCTGTCGTAGTGCTTCTGGCCAACACTGCACATCCGCTCGATCCCTCGGACACCTTCGACACCACCGCGCTCGACGTCACGGCCTGGGACGCCTCCGCCGAGCTACTCGACCTGGCGAACACCGATCCCGAGTATCGACGCGCCGTCTGGAACACCGAGAACGCATGGACTGCATCGCACCTGAAAGGCACACGATGACAACGACACTCGGCACCGTCGTACTCGACCAGATCACCGACGCGCGTGCACCCTGGTCGGCCGTTGTGGCAGCAGGAGACGTCCTCACGATCATCGACCTGCACGGCAACCAAGCCGTCGACACTCTGCTGTATGCAGCCGCGGACCATTCCATCCGTTATTCCGCCGCCGCGACGATCACCGCGCAGCGAAATCTGTTCCTGACCTCAGGAACCGTTCTACGAAGCGATGATTCGACACCGTTGATGACCATCGTCGCCGACGAGGTCGGCAATCACGACACGGTCGGCGGAGCGTGCTCGCAGGAGTCGAACACGCTGCGATACGGTCACCACACCAAGCACCAACACGCCTGCGTCGAGAACTTCCTCGTCGAGGGAGCCAAGTGGGGACTCGGCAAGCGGGACATGGTATCGAACATCAATTTCTTCATGAACGTTCCCGTCGATGCCGACGGCACCCTCGGCATCGTCGACGGCCTGTCGGCGCCGGGCAAGTCGCTGTCGCTGCGCGCCGAGGTGGATACGCTCGTTCTGGTGTCGAACTGTCCGCAGATCAACAACCCCTGCAACGGATTCGACCCCACCGAGGTCCGCATGGTGGTGACAAGGTCATGAGCCTCACCAAGATGACCGTCGTGCGGCCCGGCATGCTCACCACCGTGCAGGACTGGCCAGGACGCGTCGGATACTGGAAGGTGGGTGTGCCGCCGTCGGGACCGATGGACGATCTGTCGTTCCGCCTCGGCAACGTCGCCCTCGGCAATCCCGAGGGTGCACCGGGCTTGGAGTCGGCAATGTCCGGACCTTCCCTGACTTTCGACGCCGACACCTACGTGTGTGTCACCGGCGCAGACGCTCGGGTGCAGATCGACGGAACGGACGCACCGCAATGGCGTCCCGTTCTCGTCCCAGCAGGTGCGGTGTTGGATATCGGACCTACCAGCGGCGCAGGCCTTCGGGTGTACGTGACCATTCAGGGGATCATCGAGGTCGACGAGTACCTGGGCAGCGCAGCGACATTCACGCTCGGCAAGTTCGGTGGACACCGCGGTGGCACGCTCGCAGGCGGCGATATCCTCGAAATCACGGGAAACACGGATGCCGCGCGCATCCGCTCCATCCCGATGGAGCATCGACCGGTGCTGACGTCGACGTGGGACATCGCGGTCACCGAGGGACCACACGGTGCGCCGGAGTTCTTCACGCGCGACGACATCGATACCCTCTACTCGACACGCTACGAAGTGCACTTCAACTCCGATCGCACCGGCGTTCGGCTCATCGGCCCCAAGCCGGAATGGGCACGCGCGGACGGCGGCGAGGCCGGGCTGCACCCGTCGAACATCCATGACAACGCGTACTCCGTCGGTGCCCTCGACTTCACCGGTGACACCCCGATTCTGCTCGGTCCCGACGGCCCGTCGCTGGGCGGATTCGTCTGTCCCGTCACTGTTGTCGCAGCCGAACGATGGAAGCTCGGGCAGTTGAAGCCAGGGGACACGATTCGGTTCGTGCCGGTGAAAGCGGCGCACGCAGCTGCACTCGGTGCACTGGGCCTCGAGCGAAGGGCTTCCCTGCCGGTGGTCTTCTCTTCCGGTGGAGACGGCGATGACGGGGTGATCGCCCGGCGCGACGGTGACACCGCGGTGACGTATCGCCGCTCCGGTGACGACAACGTTCTCGTCGAGTACGGAGACATGACGCTCGACTTGGCGTTACGCGCACGCGCGCACGCATTGCACCAGCGCATCGAAACGATCGCACCTAGGGGATTGATGGATCTGACGCCCGGTATCCGGTCGCTGCAGGTCAAGGTCGATCCTGATGTTCTTCCCATCACCACGTTGATGGGTTTGCTCGCCGAGATAGAGGACGACCTGCCCGCCGCATCGGAGTTGGTAGTACCGTCGCGCACTGTCCGGATGCCGTTGTCCTGGGACGATCCATCGACCCGGGAGGCAATCGCCCGATACATGCACGGCGTACGCTCCGACGCACCCTGGTGCCCGTGGAACATCGAGTTCATCCGCAGAATGAACGGGCTCGACACTGTCGCAGATGTTTTCGACACTGTGTTCGCGGCCGACTACATGGTCCTCGGCCTGGGCGATGTGTATCTCGGAGCGCCCGTCGCCACGCCGCTCGATCCGCGCCATCGCCTTGTCACGACCAAATACAACCCGGCCCGCACCTGGACGCCGGAGAACGCCGTGGGAATCGGCGGAGCGTACCTGTGCATTTACGGCATGGAGGGACCGGGCGGCTACCAATTCGTCGGACGCACCACGCAGGTGTGGAACCACCGATACCCTGAGCAATCGGGCGCTTTCGAGAAAGAGAGTCCCTGGCTGCTCAGATTCTTCGACAGGATCTCCTGGTACCCAGTCGAACCGGAGGAACTGATGGATCTGCGGGCGGACACGGCGGCAGGCCGCGGCGGCGGAGTGGACATCACCGACGGCGAATTCTCCCTCGCCGAGCACGACAAGTTCCTGGCCGCCAACCACGAATCGATCGAGAAGTTTCGCGGCGTGCAGTCGGTGGCGTTCGACGCCGAACGCACAGCATGGTCCGCCGCAGGTGAGTTCACGAAGAAGGAGGCCGGCGATGCAGCGGCTTGAGGACAGGAGCGCAGCCTGCGGAGTGACCGGAGAGGACAGGAGCGCAGCCTGCGGAGTGACCGGTGTGCCAGTGGAACGAGTTCGGCAGGCCTACAAGCGAATTGCCGAGGCAGATCGGCCCGAGGTCTGGATTACTCTCCGAAGCGAGGACGACGTGCTCGCCGAGGCCGAGGCGCTGGACCCGACGCTCCCGCTCGCCGGGATGCTCGTCGCGGTCAAGGACAACGTGGACGTAGCGGGCCTTCCCACGACCGCAGCGTGTCCCGAGTTCGCCTACGTACCCGAGGTTTCTGCAACCGCCGTGGCGCGGCTGGTGGAGCAGGGCGCACTGATTCTCGGTAAGACCAATCTCGACCAGTTCGCCACGGGCCTCGTCGGCACCCGTAGTCCGTACGGCGCGGTGCGATGCGCATGGGATCCCGAGCGTGTGTCCGGTGGATCGAGTTCCGGGTCGGCCGTCGCGGTTGCACTCGGTATCGCAGACATTGGAATCGGCACCGATACAGCAGGTTCCGGCCGAGTGCCCGCGGCTTTCCACGGTCTCGTCGGCATCAAGACCACGCTCGGAATCGTCCCGGCCACCGGCGTCGTGCCGGCGTGTGCCGACTACGACTGCGTGACGGTCATGGCAGACAACCTGGAGACAGCCACACTCGCCACTCGCATCATGTCCGGCTACGACGACGCCGATCCTCGAAGTCGTTCGTGGCCATCGGATGTACTGCTCTCCGTAGGAGACACTCCACGGCTGGCCGTCCCTCGCGCAGAGGATCTGGCCGCATCGAGTCCCGAATACCTGGACGCATTCGCCAGGACTGTCGCCGGGCTCGAAGCGAAGGGAATCACCTACGACGTCGTGGATGTGTCACTGCTCCTGGCCATCGCGACCTTGTTGTACGACGGTGCGATCGTCGCGCAGCGCTATTCGGCCGTCGGACAGTTTCTTTCGGGTGGACCCGAATCGGCAGATCCGACTGTGGCGAAGATCGTTCAGGGCGCCGCAGAGCCGTCCGCGCATCGATACGTCGACGACCTGGCGGCCATCGCCGAGGGCAAGCGTCTGGCCGAGACGCTACTCGGTGGGTTCGACGGGCTGCTGTTGCCCACGACCACCGAGCATCCGACAATTGCTGCAGTGCAGCGCGATCCGACGGGAATCAATCGTCGCCTCGGCACCTTCACCAACTTCTGCAACCTGCTCGACATGGCTGCAGTCGCGGTACCGGGGGAGTCGACCGGCATCGGCGATCCATTCGGTGTGATGGTGGTGGTTCCAGCATTCCACGACCAAGTGGCCACCGACATCGCGGCCGCACTCGTGGCGGAACCGTCTCCGACATTGGTCGACGAGGGCATCGACGTTCTCGTAGTCGGCGCCCATCTGAAAGGCTTTCCCGTTCACCACCAACTGACCGACCGCGGTGCCCGCTTCCAGGGTGATGTGGTGACCTCCGATGCCTACCGCTTCGTGGACCTCGGAACGACTCCGCCGAAACCAGGTCTCGTCAGGCACGGACCTGGTCTCGGCGCTCCGATCGCAGGAGAGCTCTACCGAATGTCCGCGGCAGGCCTGGGAACATTCCTCGCCGGTCTGCCGGTTCCGATGGGACTGACCTCCGTCGAATTGTCGGACGGGCGCTGGGTGACCGGGTTCTGCTGCTCCTACGAGGCCGGCGAGGCGGGCACCGACATCACCGAGTTCGGTGGGTGGCGGGCGTATGCGGCTTCGCCGCCCGTGCGTGCGTAGTTACCTTCCGGTGCTACTACGCACGCACGACCAGGTCACCGATCGTGAGTGAGTAATTACCTCCCTCTGTCACTTTGCGCGCACGGGCGCGGACGCGCATACTGACTTGCATCGTGCAAGTCACTAGCGTCGAGGGGTAGCCATGATCACCGAGGAACACCTGCGTTCGCAGACCTTCTCCTGGGTCAGTCCGAAAGAAGTACTACGCGAGGCGTCACAGATGAACGGCCTGGAAGTGATGCGGGCGGTGGCGTCGGGCGAGCTGCCTCCACCGCCGATCGCCGTGCTGATGCAATTCGCGCCGGTCGAGGTCGAGGACGGCAAGGTGGTATTTCAGTGCACACCGAGCGAGGCGCACTACAACCCGATCGGCACTGTGCACGGCGGACTGGCATGCACGTTTCTCGATACCCTCGTCGGCTGCGCGGCACATACGACGCTTCCGGCCGGAACCGGATACACCTCGATCGATCTGAACGTCAGCTACCTGCGCAACATCCTCGACACCAGCGGACCACTGATCGGCACAGGCACCGTCGTCAAACGCGGATCCCGGGTCATCTTCGCCGAAGGATCGATCGTCGACAAGGACGGTAAGCTCGTTGCAACCGGCACCAGTTCATTGCTCGTCATAGCTCCGAGGTAGCACATGCAGCGCAGCGGTTTCGATTCGATGGGGTGCCCCATCGCAGGGGCACTCGAACAGGTCGGCGAGTGGTGGACGCTACTGATACTGCGCGACGCACTCGACGGTTTCACGCGGTTCGACGAGTTCGAACGCAACCTCGGAATCGCGCCGAACATGTTGACCCGCAGGCTGAAATCTCTCGTCGACGATGGATTGCTCGAACGCCGCCAGTACAGCGACCGGCCTGCGCGCTACGAATACCTCGCGACGAAACGCAGCCGCGAACTCAGTTCCGTCATCGTCGCGCTGTACGCGTGGGGAAACAAACACATCGAGCACGACGACCGGGAGGTGGTCCTGGTCGACGCCGACGGGCAAACCATCGACCCGGTGTTCGTCGACCGCAACACCGGCCGCACCCTCGGCGAGAGCAAAGCCCACTTCGTTGCAGGCCCCGCAGCGTCGGAGATGATGCGCGAGCGGCAGGATCCCGACAAGCGTCGATCACGCAGGAGCCGGGCGGCCTCCGTCGGTCACGAGCCGAACAGCCAGTAGCCCCAGTACAGTTCCCATGACATAGCGCTGCAGCCTCATCCACGTCGGCCGAACGGCGAGGAACGACGCAATCGACCCGGCGCCGAGAACGATCAACGCGTTGACAGCAACCGCTACGACAATCTGCACCCCGCCGAGCACGACCCCCTGTAGAAACACCGAACCTGCAGCTTGATCGACGAATTGCGGAATGATCGAGATGTACATGACGGCCATCTTCGGGTTGAGCAGGTTGGTCAGCAACCCCATCACGAACAACTTTGCGTTCGAATCATGCTGTAGGCCAGCTACTTCGAACACTTTGGTCGCGCCGCGAAAAGCAGAGAAGGCCAGCCACAACAGATAGCACGCACCGGCGATCTTGATGGCGAGGTACAGCGTGGGTACAGCCGCGAACACGGCGGCGAGACCGAGGTTGGTCGCGATCACGTACACGACCAACCCCAGCGCAACGCCCGCGAGCGACACCAGACCAGCACTGCGCCCCTGAGAAATGCTGCGCGACACCAGATACACCATGTTCGGGCCCGGGGTCAGCACCATCGCAAGGGCGACAGCGAACACTCCGAGGGCTGCGGTCGTCGACACCATGCGTCAACTCTGACACCGCCGGAGCCCGAAGTATCGGTCCAGTTACGCGATCGTGGCCCCCGATCCTGTGTGCGTAGTCGCCCTACTTCTTTCCGCCACCCAGCAGTCCGCCGAGAAGGTCACCGAGCCCACCGCCCGACCCGCCGGAGCTCCCGCCGAGAATTCCGCCCAGGACACCGCCCAACCCACCGGTACCCCCAGTACCGCCGGAACCGCCGCCACCGAGAACACTGCCGAGCAGATCGCCGAGCCCGCCACCGGATGATCCATCCGCCTGTCCTCCGGTGAACCGTTTCGCGAGATAGGCCAGCACGATCGGCGCCAGAATAGGAAGCACCTTGGCGACGAGTCCGCTATCCGCGCCGCCGCTGATTCCACCGAGAGCGCTGGCTACCTCGGACTTCTTGTCGCCGAACACGTTCGACACGATCTTCGCACCGTCGGCTTCGTCGACCTGGTCGATGTCGACACCGCCGTCGAGCAACCCCGACGAGCTGTGTTGGTGCAGCGCAGTTTCCAAGGATGCCGCCCCTGCCGGATCCTTGGCGTTCGCTTCGAGTCCGCCGACCAGCGTCGGCACTGCCCGGGTGACGGCCGACCGTGCGGTCTCCTCGTCCACACCGAGCTTGGATGCAATCTGGCCGATCGGAATCTGCGAGAGGAGTTCGTCGAGTGATGCCATTGAATCCACCTACCGGAATCGGGTGCACCCCCGTTGGGCGCAGTGAGCTAGAGACTAAGCGAACCAGCGACAACCTGGGCGAATGCTGCCATTCCTGCGGCTGTGGGGTGCAGCGGCGCTGCGGGGTTCGCCGGAATCACACCCTCCAGGAAGCGCTCGTCCGGTGCCGCACATGCGTCGTGACCCACACTGACTTCGCGCACGTCGACGAACCGCGCGCCGTGCTCCTCCGATTGCGCGGCCAAGGCGTCGTTCATTGCGTCGACGCTTCGCTGTAGGTAGTCGGCATCGCGCGCCCAGACCGGTTGCGTTCCGTAACACCCACCGGGGCGCACGTATGTCCCGTAGCCGACGACGAGCAGCTGGGCATTCGGTGCTCGGTCGGCAATCGCGTCGAAGACCTGCCCCCAACCCGACGCGGCCTCCGAGGTGGCGTCGCCTATGACGTCCACACCTCCTGCCGTCAACGCATCCGCGCACGAGGTGCCGTTCGGTTCGGGAGAGAAGTTGACGCAGCCACGGGCCTGCGAGACCAAATCGACGTCGTTGCCGCCGATCGTGATGGTGACCAGATCTGTCTCAGGCGACAGCGCGTCGATCTGGAGCGGAATCGGTCCACTGTTGGTCTGTTGCTGCTCGGTGGCGATGTTCTCCGAGCGCGCGCCGGAGCAGGAAACGTCCGTGAACGTCTCGGCATCGATCAGAGTCGCGAGAACGTGGGGGTAGTTGGAGCCGGACTGCAAGCATCCGGGCGTGCCCGTCGACGGAGGTATCAATGGTCCCGACGCCGCGGAATCGCCGAGAGCGACGTAGTCGAGTGGGGGTGGGGGTGGATCTTCCGTCACGCCGGCAGTCGAACAACCTGCCATGGCAACCACGCCGACGGCACCCACTACGAGGACGGTCACCACGGCTCGGCGCATGCATCTCAGGCTACCGACAGAAGAGATTCGATCGACCTCATCGAGGCTTGACTCCGGGCGTCGGACCGCATTGGATACGACCCAGTAACGAACAGGGCGAGAAACAAGACATAAGGTGTCGAAGACACGACCGCATCGGTGCCGTACGCAAGCACGGCTGAGTGGGGACCAACTGCAACAACGGCGTCGCCGATGGTGACCCGTGGACTGGGAATCGATTTCACGATGAAACTCATCTCATCACGCAACCGCGCGTTGCTGCGTAACTCGGTGGTTGTTGCTGCCGCCGCTCTCACGATAGCCGCGTTCGGCGGTGTGGCCTCGGCCCAGCCGGAGAAGGCATCGGCCGTGTCGTCCATCGACAAGGACGGTCGCACCTGGCACCTACAGGTGTATTCGGCGGCGATGAAGAAGGACATCAAGGTCGACGTGCAGCGCCCGGCCGACGATTCCAAACCGGCCCCCAACCTCTACCTCCTCAGCGGGCTCGACGCCGGCGAGGGAACAGCCAACTGGCAGCAGCAGACCGACGCCCTGGAGTTCCTTTCCGACAAGAACGTCAACGTCGTTCTGCCCATCGGTGGTCGCGGAAGCTACTACGCCGACTGGCGCAACGAGGACCCCAAGCTCGGGGTCAACAAGTGGAAGACCTTCTTCACCGAAGAGTTGCCTCCGCTTCTCGATGACGCCCTCGGTTCGACCGGCCTGAACTCGCTGGCCGGCTTGTCGACGTCGGGCACTGCGGTCCTTCAGTTGGCCGAAGCGAAGCCAGGTCTCTTCAAGTCCGTCGCCGCCTACAGTGGCTGCGCGCAGATCGCGGACCCGCTCGGCAGGCAGTTCGTCAAGTTCTCCGTCGAGACCTGGTCGGGCGGAAACACCGTCAACATGTACGGCCCCGACAACGATCCGGCCTGGGCCGAGAACGACCCGGTCATCAATGCCGAAAAGCTTCGCGGCACCAACCTGTACATCTCCAGCGGCAACGGCTTTCCGACCCCCGAGGATGCGCGGTACTACATCGACGAGGCCGGTGGCCCTCAGGGCGTCGTGAATCTCGGCCTGGGTGTCGTCATCGAAGGCGCGACCAACTACTGCTCGCACAACCTGAAGAACAAGCTGGATTCGATCGGCATCCCCGCGACGTACCAGTTCCCGCCGGTCGGCACGCACTACTGGCCGTACTGGGAAGAAGCCCTTCACGATTCCTGGCCGTTGCTTGCCAACGGCATGGGAATCTGATCCGAGCCCTGCCCTACCCCCAGCAGTCCCGGTACCCTCGAGCGGGTTCGCACTGAATCCATACGAAAGACGAGAGACTCATATGCTCACCAACTTCATCAATCTCATCCTCGGCGGCCTCGGCACAGCATCAGCCGGTAGCAGCGGCTTCGAACTTGCGCCTGGAGTTCTGCCCTTCGGCCTCTGAGGCCACCGAACACCGTTATCGGCGACGAGCCCCGGCTGCATACCCATGCGGCCGGGGCTCCTCACATTTAGGGTGTGACGATGCAGAAACTGCGGCGGTTCTTCCGGCGCCTGGAACCCGCCGCACTGTTTCTCGCGACGGTGTTCTTCGCTTTCTCGATGACCCCGTCCCTTCTGCCCCGGGCGTGGTACCTGCAGGGGGTTGCCACCGGCATCAGCGTCGCCACCGGGTACGGCATCGGGTGCCTTCTGATCGGAATTGCCCACGCCTGCGGGATCAGACCGACGTGGTCGGAGACGACCAAAAGGTACGGCTGGTGGGCTCTTGCCGTGACCGCCGCCGTCGCGGTCCCACTGTTCCTGATTCTGGGTTCCTGGTGGCAGGAGATCGTTCGAAAGCTCGTGGAAGTCGACGTCGAAGGGCCCGGCCGCGTTCTCTACGTCGCTGTACTTGTCGTTGCTTTCGTGGTTGCGGTCCTACTACTTCTCGCGGCGCGGGGGTTGCGCTGGTGCGCTAGGCGGCTCGCTGCGGTGTGCACCCGCTTCGTACCGATCCCGATTGCGAAGGGCCTCGGCATCGCGGTCGTTGCCGTGTTCACGCTTTTTCTCCTGAACGGCGCGGTGAACAACGTCCTCATCGCTGCGGTCGCCAGCTCGTCGGAGCTTGCCGACAAGGGCAGCCACCCCGGCGTGGAACAGCCGATTGCAACCGAGAGGTCGGGGTCGCCCGACTCGCTCGAGGACTGGGACTCGCTCGGCATGGAAGGTCGTAGGTTCGTGTCCTCGGGTCCCACTGCCGAGGACATCGAGGCCTTCACCGGTAGACCTGCATCGACACCCATTCGCGCGTACGTCGGAGCAGCTGGCGCAGATTCGATCGACGAGGCAGCCGACCGTGTCGTGCGTGAGCTGGAACGAACTGGCGCGTTCGACCGTGCTGTTGTGGCCGTCGCGACGACGACTGGGCGGGGTTGGGTCAACGAATCGGTTGCTGGCCCACTCGAATACATGTACGGCGGAGACACTGCCATCGCATCGATGCAGTACTCGTTCCTTCCGAGCCCGATTGCCTTCCTCGCAGACCGAGATTCACCCCGAGAGGCCGGGCGCGCGCTCTTCGACCGGGTCTACGACGCCGTACAGGATCTACCCGAGGACTCGCGCCCGAAGCTCGTGACCTTCGGCGAGAGCCTCGGCGCCTACGGCGGACAGGACGCGTTCGGAGGGACGCGCGACATGGTCGCCCGAACCGACGGCGCTCTGTGGGTGGGCAATCCGAACTTCACCAAGCAATGGGCGGATGCCACCGCAGACCGCGACACCGGATCTCGGGAGATTCTTCCCGTCATCGCCGACGGACGATACGTCCGATTCGCAGGTCGCCCGAGCGATCTCGAGATCGGCACACCATGGCAGCAGCCCCGAGTCGTCTACTGGCAGCACGCGTCGGACCCGATCACGTGGTGGTCGCCCAATCTCGTTCTCAACCAACCCGATTGGCTACGCGAGGAACGAGGCATCGACGTCGACCCCGGAGTTCGGTGGTTCCCGTTCGTCACGTTCTGGCAGACGACGTTCGACATGATCTTCTCCACCGACGTGCCGTCGGGTTACGGGCACAACTACGGCGAGGACGCCGTCGACCTCTGGGCCGAGGTCCTCCAACCCGCCGGATGGACCGACTCCGACAGCGCTCGGCTCAGGGAGATCGTTGCCGGCTGACCTGGCAAGTTTCGAGTCGGCCCCGGCGAGGGTATGACCCTGCAATGACCGAAAAGCATGACGCGACCGAAGAGCACGGCAAGCCACAGACCGAGGACACCGGATCGAACGCCGACGGCGCGCGGGAGGACGTTCAGTCCGATCCCGCAGCAGGTGAGGAGTCGGGCGACTGGTCGGGCGAAGGCGGCGCGACGCACGACGGCCCTGCAACCGACAGCGAGTAAGTTCAGTCCGGGGCAGCGTCGAAGAAGTCGCTCATCGACGAGCGAAGACCCGGAACGTCGAGACCGTGGGCTCGTTCGTGATCCTTCCGGCTCCCGTACCTCCGCAACTCCTCTCGTCCGACGCCGAGCCCGAGCACACGATGTCGCACACCGGACAGGGCGTCCGACAACTGCGGGACCGATGTGCCGGCAAGGTACGGCTCGACGATCACGACGTCGGGCTTCGACAGCGTCGCACGCACGGTCCGAGCGTCGAACGGCCGTATCTTCGACGCGTACATAACGGTCACGTCGCGGCCTTCCGTCGCGGCGAGCACCTCATCTGTCACGGGGCCGACAGCGATGACGGTTCCCTGGGTCCCGGTTCGCAGAACGGTGAATCCCGAACCCTCCGAATATCGTTCACGGTTCGATTTTCCGTCGAGCCTCAGATACACCCGAGCATCGGAACGCGCGGCCTCGCGCAAGGCCTCCTCGGCTTCGTCTGCGTGACCCGGAACATGTACCTCCCACCCGTCCAAGGTGTCCAGAAGCGCGACGTCACGCGGGCCGAAATGAGTCTCGCCCGCGGACGCCATGGAGTACGAGCCTCCTGAGCTGACGAGCACTCCGCCGACCCCCTGATGCCCGAAGTCCAACTTCACCTGCTCGAACGGGCGCTCGACCAGGAACGGCGCGAATGTGTGCACGATCGGCCGCATACCAGCCAGCGCCAGACCTCCCGCGAACGAGACGAGCAATTGCTCGCGAATCCCGACGTTGAACACCCGTGATCGCGCCTCCTCGGTGATGTGCGGCTCCAGATACCCCGCGCCGATCTCGGCCAGGACGAGGGCGAGTCGATCGTCGTCTGCGAGCATGGACGGAACCGTCGAATAGAAGCGCTCACGTTGGTCCGTGGTGTGCTCGATGGAAGTGGTCATCACTGATCCTTTGCTTCGACATGTGCGACGACGACGTGTGGGCGATCGTCGGTTCCGGCGGTGAATGCGCGGCGCAACGCGTCGTGGTCGCGTCCGTCGACATCGGTGGACGTCCAGCCTTCGACGTCGAATCGTGTACGTATGCCACCTGGCCATCCGAGGCCGGCGGAAGAGTTGTCGACGACTACCGCGGTGAGATTCCCGAGGCTCGCGCGTCCGGCGTACTGGATGGCTTCGGCGTTGCTGCCTTCGTCGAGTTCTGCATCTCCGAGCAGCACCACGACCCGCGCGCCGCGGCCCTGCACTCTCAGCGCGGTAGCGGTGCCAACCCCGATCGGAAGTCCGTGTCCCAGTGAACCGGACGAAATTTCGACGCCTGGAGCGCGGGTCCGGTCGGGGTGGTAGCCGAGCACCGAATCGAACTCACCGAAGCTCTTCAACTGATCGGCAGTGAGGAAGCCGTGAGCGGCGAGAACCGCGTAGTAGGCCATCGGGCCGTGGCCCTTGGACAACAGGAAGCGGTCGCGCTCCTCCGGGTGCGCCGGATCTATGTGCAGGACATGGTGATAGAGAACCCAGATGATGTCGAGCGTGGATGTTGCGCTGGCGTCGTGCTTTTCGTCGCCGGTCATCAGGGTCATGAGCTGAGGTAACTCTTCGTATGCAACTGTCATGAGTCCACTCTGCAACCTCGACCTTTGTTCAGGTCAACTCCGATAGATTGCCATTTTGGCAAACTTACTTGCCAGATCGATGCAGTCGCGTCAGAGTTGGTGCATGACTTCGAACTCCGAGTACGACGTAATCATCATCGGCGGCGGAGCCGCAGGACTGTCGGCCGCCGTCACACTCACACGCGCGCGTCGACGCACACTGGTCGTCGATGCCGGCTCACCACGCAACGCACCTGCCGCACACGCCCACAACTACCTCGGACTGGAGGGGATTCCGCCATTCGAACTGCTGGACAAGGGCCGCCGTGAAGCGCAGTCGTATGGTGCCGAGATCCGAGACGGCTCAGTCGTGTCCATCGACGGCAGTATCGGGCAGTTCACCGTCGAGCTGTCCGACGGCTCGACGACAAGCGCGCGACGCCTTCTGCTCGCCACCGGCCTGACCGACGAACTACCCGACATCCCCGGAGTGGCCGAGCGGTGGGGCAAAGAAGTTCTGCACTGCCCGTTCTGCCACGGCTGGGAGGTTCGGGGCGACACCGTAGGAATCATGGGTAGCTCGTTCGGCGTGCATCAGGCATTGATGTGGCGCCAGTGGTCCGACCGTGTCGTGCTGTTCACCGAGGGCTTCGAGCCGACGGACGAGGAGTACGAGAAACTCGCCGCTCGAAACATCGGTGTCGTGACGGACCGGGTCGCCGGGCTGGCCGTCGCGAACGACGCTCTGGTCGGCATCGAACTGGTCTCGGGAAAAACCGTCGAAATCCAGGCGGTTGTCGTCAAACCGCATTTTGCCGCCAACGCGGCACTACTGGAGAAGCTGGGCCTCGCCGTCACCGATGTCATGATGGGCGAGCACGCGATGGGGTCCGCAGTTGCCGCCGATCCGATGGGCGCCACGTCGATTCCGGGGGTGTTCGCCGCTGGCAACGTCGTGGGTATCACCGAAAACCTGATCGGCTCTGCAGCCGCCGGTGTGCGAGCAGGCGGGGCCGTCAACGGAAGTCTCATCGAGGAGGACGTCGACATCGCCGTTCGGGCTCGAAGGGCGAGCTAGCCTCACTCGAATTGCGCAAGGGCGGCCAGGAGCTCCTCCTCGACAACCGACTTCTCGACCCCGAGGTCCGTGAGCACCCCATTGCCGTCCTCGTACTCGAGCAGCGCAAGGAGAATGTGTTCGGTTCCCACGTAGTTGTGCCCCAGTCGGAGCGCTTCTCGGAACGTCAGCTTCATGACCTTCTTCGAGCCCGCGTCGTACGGGACGAGGGCAGGCGCCTCCTCGACCGACGCCGGAAGCAGGGGAGCGACTGCGGTGCGCACGGACGCCTCGGTCCGTCCCGACGCCAGCAGGAACCGCGCGCCGAGAGACTCGGGTTCGGCGAGTAATCCGAGCAGAATGTGCGCGGGGACGATCTCTGCATTCTGCCCGGCCTGTGCTTCGTTCATCGACGCCGCCACGACGTTCTTCGCTCGCGGAGTGAATCGCGAGAACGCCTGCTCCGGATCGAGATCCTGTTCCGGACCCTTGGGTACGAATCGCTTCTGTGCGGCCTGCTTGGACACACCCATGCTGCGCCCGATATCGGTCCACGACGCTCCCGACCGACGGGCCTGGTCGACGAAATGTCCGATCAGATGGTCGGCGAGATCACCGAGATGGTCCGATGCAATCACGGCATCGGACAGTTGCTCCAATTCGTTGTCGTGGACCTTCTTGATGGCGTCGATCAAGTCGTCGAGCCGGACCGGAACGGATACCTGCGTTGGTTTTGTCATTCGTCAACCATAGGTTGACGATCCCAAGACGTCAACCGTGAGTTGACGCGCATGCGAAGTGTCCTCCTACACGGCCGGCGACGCCTGTGCCGTGCCTGCGGCGGCCCCGCGCAGCATGGATTCGAGCGCAGCGGGCACCACCACTGCGATGACGACGTGCATCAGAGAAAGCACAACTGTGCTGACTGCGTCGAAGTCGGCAGCTACCGTCATGGCGATAGTCCCCAACGGCGCGAGGACCCCGACGACCTGGGCGAGTCTGATGACGCCCAGCCAGCGCAGCGAGACGATCGCGGCGATCGACATCCCGATCACTATCGGTACGACCGTCAGCATCACGACGCCACCGGGAGCAACGGCCATCGTTGTGCCGGCGTCGGTCAGTTCGAACGACCCGCCGGCAGCGAGACCGACGACCCAGAGCAGGAGGTTGACGAGCAACGCCGCCACGGTGGCGAAAATGACCGCACGCGGTCGGTTGAGAGCGGTCACGCTAGGTCTTGTGGTGCCATGCACGGTCATGGTGGACTCCTGTCGGAAAAAGGATGAGTTCTTTCGGTTCGACCCGCGCGACCGGCAGAACTCATCGCGCTTGCCCAAGTCTCCGCTGGGCGGTTCCGCGCGCACTAGTACCGTCCTGAAGTAATCTCCACGACAGGGCGAACCTTGTCGGGCGGTTCGTCTACTACTGCACCAGGTGAGGGGGCCTTCGATGGACACGAGGGCGCCGTCGATGCAGCGGGTGTTCACAGCAGGGCCCAAGTACCTCGGTCTCGTCTCTGTCCTGCTCGCGGCCAGCGTCGTCTTCTACATCGGAGACGCCTCGACTCGATCGATCGTCCTCGGTACCTTCGCGATCGGGTCCATCATCGCCGTCGGGGTGGGCATCAGGCGTTTCAAGCCCGCCGACTCCACGTCGTGGTGGTGCCTTTTTGCTGCAGCAGCCCTGTTTCTGGTCGGCGTGGGACTTCGGGGTGACCCGAACATGTACCCCGCCGGTGTCACAGCCCTGTCGAACGCCTTCATGCTGTCCGGATACGTGCTGATCGGCACCGCTCTCGCCCGATGGATTCTCGAACGCCGATCGCGCGACGACATCACGCCGCTGATCGATGCCAGCCTGATCGCCATCGGAGCGCTCTTCCTGTCGTGGGTACTGCTCATCTCCCCACTGCTCGACTCGGACATGAACACCGCTGCGGCGGTCCTCAACGGTGTGTACCCCGCGATCGACGCCGGGATGATCACGCTTGCGGCGTACCTTCTGATGTCGTCGAAACGCGGCAACGCGTCGCTGCGCATGCTGATGATCGCGTTGTTGTCCATCTTCGTCGGCGACCTCGCGTACGCGTATTTCCTCTCGCGCTCGTCTCCTCTGTCTCCTGGACTGCTCGACGGGATCTACCTCTTCGGGTACGCATCCGTAGGGCTCGCGGCCTTGCACCCCCAGATGGTGACGATGGCCCAGCGCCAACGCTCCGCGCCTCGTCATCGCCGCCGTTCCGCATTTCTCGTCGTGATGCTGTTGGTGTGCGCCGCTATTCCGATACTCGGCACCGCGGTGTCGACGGCCGATCTCGTAGTGCGGTCAACACTTCTCTCGGCCATCCTCATGGGCAGTTTCCTGCGCGGCGAGCGCGCCATGGGGCTGATGGAACGAAGCGAGGACGACGCCCGATACCGGGCCGCGCACGACACGCTCACCGGGCTTCCCAACCGCACTTTGCTCGCCGACCAGTTCGCCCGACTCGTCGCACAGGACAAGCCGGGGCGACCGTTCGTGCTGTTCGTGGACCTCGACAATTTCAAGGTGGTCAACGACTCGTACGGCCACCGGGTCGGCGACGAGATGATCGCCGCCACGGCGCATCGGATTCGAGCCACTGTTCGATCGTCGGACACGGTAGTGCGGTACGCGGGAGACGAGTTCATCGTGATCGGCCGATGCACCCGGCCCGAGATGGAAGCACTGGCACAGGCCGTGATCGATCGGATCGCCGAACCGTTCGTGCTGAGCGCCGCGAGCGTCTACATCACAGCATCGATCGGAATCGCGGCCACCACCAACCGTGGACACGAGATGGACGACCTCATCCGCGAAGCAGACACAGCCATGTACCACGCGAAGTCGCTCGGCGCGTCCCGGTCCGCGGTGTACGACGAGTCACTCCGAGCCGCGTCCACTGCAGCGCTCGAGACAGCGACCGCCCTGCGCGGCGCCGTCCGACGCGGGGAGCTCGAGGTCCACTACCAGCCCATCGTCATGACCTCGACCCGCACCACCGTGGTCTACGAAGCCCTCGTCCGGTGGCGACACGGAGGCAGGCTCCGAGGACCGAACGAATTCGTCCCCATCGCGGAATCGACCGATCTCATCGGCGAGATCGGCGAGGCGGTTCTCCGTACGGCGATGATGGACCTCGCGGCCCTGCGCGCCGCGGGCCAGGACGTCACCATGTCGGTCAACATCTCGCCGGTCCAGCTGCGCGACGACTCCCTCCCCGGCATCGTGGAGCAGTTGCTCGACGAGGTCGGCCTCGAGGGCTCCGACCTCGCACTGGAGGTCACCGAAACTGCGTTGATCGACGATGTGTTCGCCGCCAAGGCAGTGCTCGATCGGCTTGCGGAAATGAACGTGCTGATCGTTCTCGACGACTTCGGCGTCGGATACTCCTCCCTCAGTCGCCTGCGAGAGCTTCCCATCGGACTGCTCAAGATCGACCGATCCTTCATCGCGGAGATCGGTACGACGAACTCCGGGGGCTCGCTGGTCTCCGCCATCGCTGCGATGGCGCGCGCCCTCCCGGTATCCACCGTCGCCGAGGGCGTCGAAACCGAGAAGCAGGCAAGAGCCATCGAAGCTCTCCACTGCAGATTCGCGCAGGGGTACCTGTACGGAAGGCCTGCGCCACTGCAACACTGGCTGAAGCAGGGCGCCACCCGCGTTTCGTGAGATAGCGTCGGGACGGTGCATCCGAAACGGCTATTCACAGTTGCCTTCGCTCTGATCCTCGTCCCTGTCTCGGCGTGCAGTTCATCCCAGGACGAGGACGCGGCGTCCTGCATGGCACCGGAGACCGACACTGTGTCGACGTCGACGGCACCCCCGTCCGCCGGAGGCGACATCGGTACCAACCCGGAGATCGCGACGGGCTATCGGTCGGGGATGCAGCCTGTCGAAGAATCGGACTTCGCCGTCTCGACGGCGAATCCAATCTCCACCGAGGCAGCGTGTGCGGTACTTCGAGACGGCGGTACGGCCGCCGACGCCCTGATCGCGGCGCAAACGGTTCTCGGCCTCGTCGAACCGCAGTCGTCCGGCATCGGCGGCGGTGCTTTTCTGCTCTACTACGACGCCGCATCGGGCGATATACAGGCCTACGACGGACGCGAGGTGGCACCCGCGGCCGCAACCGGCGACTACCTTCGCTACATCGACGATGTGAACCGCACTGTGCCACAACCGGACGCACGATCGAGCGGCAGGTCCATCGGTGTTCCCGGGGTGGTCCGCATGCTCGAACAGGCACACGCCGACCACGGGAAGCAGGATTGGTCGCAGTTGTTCGATCCCGCTGTTGCCCTCGCGGACAACGGGTTCGAGATCAGCCCGCGCATGGCCCAGTCGATCGCCGACTCCGCGCCGAAACTCGCCCTCGACCCTGCGTCGAAGGACTACTTCCTCTCCGCCGACGGCGCTGGTAAATCGGCAGGCACCGTACTGACCAACCCCGCCATGTCGAAGACGTTGTCCGCCATCGCCTCGGGCGGCGCGGACGCCTTCTACACCGGCGATATCGCTCAGGCCATCGTCGACACCGCGGCGGACACGACCGCGGGACGAACACCAGGTTTGCTCACCCTGGAGGACCTGTCCGCGTACGAACCGAAAGCGCGCACCGCCGTGTGCACCGAGTACCGGGACCACGACATCTGCGGCATGCCAGGACCGTCCTCCGGAGGAATAGCGGTCGCGTCGACGATGGGAATTCTGTCGAACTTCGACATGGCACCGCTCGCACCGGGTTCCTTGGACGCCGACGGCGGCATTCCCACCGCCGAGGGCGTACACCTGATTTCGGAGGCTGAGCGGCTCGCGTACGCGGACCGCGACTTCTACGTCGCCGACCCGGACTTCGTTCCGCTGCCGGGCAATTCGCCGGACGCGTTGCTCGACCCACAATACCTCTCCGAACGCGCCGCACTGATCGACCCGACCCGCAGCATGGGTACCGCGCAACACGGCGATTTCGGGCCAGTCAAGTTTGCGTCATCCACTGACGAGGAACACGGAACCAGTCATATCTCGATCGTCGACAGCTACGGCAACGCAGCGTCGATGACCACGACAGTCGAGTCGGCATTCGGCTCGTTCCACATGGTCGACGGCTTTCTGCTCAACAACCAGCTGACGGACTTCTCCGCCGAGCCCGCTTCGCCCGACGGCACGCCACTTGCCAACCGCGTCGAGCCGGGCAAGCGGCCGCGCAGCTCGATGGCACCGACCTTGGTGTTCGACCGCCAGGACGACGGAACACGCGGTGACCTTGCGCTGGTCACCGGATCGCCAGGCGGTTCGGTCATCATCCAGTTCGTCGTCAAAACCCTGGTGGGCATTCTCGATTGGGGTATGAACCCGCAGCAGGCGGTGTCGATGGTGGACTTCGGTGCCGCGAACTCACCGTCGACCAACTACGGCGGCGAGCACCCCAACGTCACAGGGCCGGACGACCCCGTCGTGCAGCAGCTCGAGCAGTGGGGGCACAAGGTCTCGGTAGCCGACCAGTCGAGCGGGCTCAGTGCCCTGCAGCGCACGGACGGTGGTTGGACCGGCGGCGCCGACCCACGCCGGGAGGGTGTGGTGCTGGGTGGCTGACGGCGCTCCGCGCCCCGTGCGTGCGTAGTTACCCCAGAACGTAACTACGCACGCACGAGCGGCGAAGCCGCCTCACACCAGCCGATAGCCCATTCCGGTCTCGGTCAGCAGATGCCGCGGTTGCGACGGGTCGTCCTCCAACTTCTGCCTGAGTTGGCCGAGATAGATTCGCAGATAGTGTGTCTCGCGCTCGTGCTTCGGTCCCCATACCGTCTGCAGTATCTCTTTCTGCGAGACGAGCTTTCCGCGGTTTCGGGCGAGCAGTTCGAGCACGCCCCACTCGGTTCTCGTGAGGTGTACGGTCTTCCCGTCGCGGGTGACGGTCTTGGTACTGAGGTCGACCGAGAAGGAATCCGTCTGCACTACAGCCTCTTCCACTGCACGAGGACCCCTTCGCAGTGCTGCACGTAGCCGGGCAAGCAATGCGTCCATCTCGAACGGCTTGGTGACGAAATCGTCCGCGCCTGCGTCGAGTGCTTCGACGGTATCCGCGGAGTCCGTTCGCGCTGAGAGCACGACGATGGGAATGTCCGTCCACCCACGCAACCCGCCGATGACGTCGATGCCGTCGAAATCCGGTAGCCCGAGATCGAGCAGGACGATCTCGGGATGAAAGTCGGCCGCAACCCGCAGCGCCTCGGAACCCGATGCTGCAGTGGCGACGTCGTACCCGCGCACCTTCAGATTGATACGCAACGCTCGAACGATCTGAGGTTCGTCGTCGACGATCAGGATTCTGATCCGAGGCGTATCGCTCACGTCGCCGCCTGCAGGTCGACGGTGATCGTGAGACCGCCACCCGGCGTATCGGACGCGTCGACTTTTCCACCCATTGCCTCGACGAAACCTCTCACCACCGACAGCCCGAGGCCGACACCGACGGTGTTGTTGCGATCGCCGAGGCGTTGGAAGGCGTCGAACATCGTGGTTTCGGCCCCCCGCGCAATACCTGGGCCACTATCTGCCACCGTGATGGACGCTCGGTCACCGAGTTCGGTTGCCTTGATCCGAATCTCGCTTCCCGGTGCATGACGCACGCTGTTGTCCACCAGGTTCGCGAGGACGCGCTCGAGTAGACCTGAGTCGGCGAGAACTCGGGTGTCGCCGACATCGACGTGCACCTTTTCCGCTGACGCCGCAGTCCCGACCATCGCCCTGTGCACTGCGTCCTCGACATACACGGGCACGACTGTCGGCCGTACGACGCCGGCCTGCAACCGGGACGAATCGAGCAGGTTGGCGACGAGGGCAGTCAATTGATCAGCGGACTCGTCGATAGTGGCCACCAGTTCCGCGGTGTCCTCGGCCGAGAACTCCACGTCGGTACTACGCAGCGACGAGGACGCAGCTTTGACGGCAGCGAGGGGCGTCCGAAGGTCGTGACTCACGGCGGACAGCAGTGCCCGCCGCAGAACGTCCGCTTCGGCAAGAGCGGTGGCACGACTCGCCTCCTCACTCAATCGCGCCTGGCGGACCAGTCCCGCGGCTTGATTCGCCACGGCGGTCAGCACTCTACGATCACGAGCCCGAGTGCGTGGCCCGTGCAGCAGCAGCGTGAAGTCCCCTCCTGGGGAGTCGATTCGAGTGGCATCTGCCGAGTCGGACGGCTCGCCGACCGATCCGACCACCTCGTCCGTGGAATCCTCCACGAGCAGGACCGAACGCTGTCCGTAGGTTTCTCGAACCTTGTTCAGCAGAGCGTCGAGGTCGGCACCTCGGAGGACCGACCCTGCGAACAGCGTCAACAGTTCGGCTTCCCTCGACGCATGCCTTGCCTCGCGAGTCCGACTGGCCGCAGCGTCGACCAAGGCGGCGACGGCCACGGCCACGACGAGCAGCACGATGGTGACGACGAAGTTCTCCGGTTCGGCGACGGTCAAGCTGTATCGCGGTGCGGTGAAAAAGAAGTTGAGCAAGAACCCCGCGATCAACGCCGAGAGTGCAGCGGGCGCAACGCCGCCGAGCAATGCGACGCACAGCACGACCATGAAGAACAGCGCGCTCTCTCCACTGGAATCGAATTGCGGATCCACGAGCGCGAGAATTGCTGAAGCAACGCACGGCACCACGATCGCCGCAATCCACGACAAGACGCGCCGGCTTCCCTGGCCTACCTGGAGTCGCCATCGCCGAGAGCGTTCGTCGTGGGTGACCATGTGTACGTCGATCTTGCCCGAGTTCTGCACGACGGCTGCGCCGATTCCCTCGTCGAGGATCCGGGCCAGCCGCGACCGTCTCGACGTGCCGATGACCACTTGGGTCGCGTTCGCTCCGCGGGCGAACTCGAGCAGCGTTGCGGGTACATCCTCGCCGACGACGCTGTGCATGCTGGCACCGAGGGCAGCGGCCAATGTACGGACTGCGCCCATCCGGGGCGCCGACACACCCGTCAACCCGTCGCCGCGGACAACATGCAGAACCATCAGTTCGGCACTCGATCTCGAGGCGATGCGGCTCGCTCGACGCACCAACGTCTCCGATTCGGGACCGCCGGTGACCGCCACCAGCACTCGTTCGCGCGCCTCCCATGTGTCGGTGATGCGATTGTCGGTGCGGTACTTCACGAGTGCGGCATCGACCTGGTCGGCCGTCCACAGCAAGGCAAGTTCGCGCAGTGCCGTCAGATTCCCGAGCCGGAAGTAGTTGCTCAGGGCGGCGTCGACCTTGTCGGGCGCGTAAATGTTGCCGTGGGACATTCTGCGACGCAATGCTTCCGGGGTCACGTCGACCAGTTCGACCTGCGCGGCCCCTCGAACCACATCGTCCGGAACGGTCTCACGCTGCGTAGCGCCGGTGATCTGACTGACCACATCGTTCAGCGACTCCAGATGCTGCACGTTGACCGTCGAGACGACGTCGATCCCGGCATCGAGAAGCTCCATCACGTCCTGCCACCGTTTACCGTTGCGCGAGCCAGGAGTGTTCGTATGCGCCAGCTCGTCGACCAGAACGAGGTCGGGATGTCGGGCGAGCACGCCGTCGACGTCGAGCTCGGGTACGACAACCCCGCGATAGGTCACCGGGGTCGGTGGGACCATCTCGATGCCTGCCAGCGCCTCGGCGGTGCGCTGGCGTCCATGCGTCTCGACGACTGCGGCGACGACGTCGCAGCCACGGTCCTTGCGTCGGTGCGCCTCGTTCAACATCGCCAGCGTCTTCCCGACGCCCGGAGCTGCGCCGAGATAGATGCGCAACTCACCGGCCACTGACACTGACTTCCCCTTCTATTCGGTACTGCAGGACGGCGCCGTCAGCCCCAGCGCGACGTTGAGCTCCGGGACGGATACGGCAGCCTCTCCGAGTACACCGTACTGCCGTCCGTGGGTGTATTCACTGACCAGAGCCTCGACGTCGGCCACGGGAATCTCGTTGACGCTCGCCACCCTGGCCACCTGTATCGCGGCATATTCCGGACTGATGTGAGGGTCGATCCCCGACCCCGACCCGGTCACTGCGTCCACCGGAACATCCGACGGATTTACACCTTCGCGCTCGGCGATGGACTCTCGACGCTGCTCGACGAAGGAGGCCAGCAGTTCACTGCTGGGTCCCTGATTCGTCGGTAGCGCTGCGCTCGGGTCGCCCGGGGCGAACGCGTCGCCCTCCGCGACCGAGCCGGTGGTGCGCAGATGAAAGTAGGGGTCCGGTCGACCGGGCTCGACCTGAGGGTCGACACCGATCAAGCTGCTGCCCACCACACACCCCTGCGCGTCGGTGAGCGGTGACCCCTCCGCCGAATGAGCCCCGAGTCGACTCACCGCCCACACGGCCGCGGGATACCCGACGCCGAGGATCACCGTCAGGACCAGAAGTACCGTCATTCCAGCCACGATCTGACCGAAGAATCTTTGTGCGAACCGCATGATCAACCAATCCCTGGAATGAAACGAACGACGAGGTCGATGAGCCAGATGCCGACGAACGGGGTCACCACTCCACCCACCCCGTACAGCAGCAGGTTTCGTCGCAGCAACGTCGACGCACTCGACGGCACATACCGAACACCTTTGAGTGCCAACGGAATGAGTCCGATGATGACCAGCGCGTTGAAGATCACCGCAGAGAGAATCGCCGACTCCGGCGTCGCCAACCCCATGATGTTCAGCGCGCCGAGCTGCGGATAGACCGCGCTGAACAGCGCCGGAAGGATCGCGAAATACTTCGCCAGGTCGTTGGCGAGCGAGAACGTCGTCAACGCCCCCCGGGTGATGAGAAGTTGCTTGCCGATCTCGACCACCTCGATCAACTTGGTCGGATCCGAATCCAAGTCGACCATGTTGCCGGCTTCCTTGGCAGCGGACGTACCGGTGTTCATGGCGACGCCGACATCGGCCTGGGCGAGCGCCGGGGCGTCGTTGGTGCCGTCACCGGTCATCGCGACGAGCCTGCCGCCCTCTTGCTCCTTGCGGATGAGCGCGAGCTTGTCCTCCGGCGTTGCTTCGGCCAGGTAGTCGTCGACACCGGCCTCGGCGGCAATGGCTTTCGCTGTCAGAGGGTTGTCACCGGTGATCATCACCGTACGGATTCCCATGGCTCGCAGTTGCGCAAATCGCTCGGCAATATGCGGTTTGACGACGTCGGACAATTCGATCACACCCAGAGCACGTGCAGGGCTGTCGTTCGACGCCGTTGCAACAACGAGCGGCGTGCCTCCCATCTCGGCGATGGTATGAGCAATGTCGTCTATGTCGGTGATTGCGTCGATGCTGGTGTCGGTGCTGGTGTCGGACGCGGACCCGCCTTCGGCCCGAACCCAGGACAGCACCGAATCCGTTGCGCCTTTGCGTATCCGAACACCGTCCAGATCGATTCCGCTCATTCGTGTTTGGGCAGTGAACGCGACGAACTCGCCGCTCATCTCGGATTCGGTTGCGTGCGGCGGCAACGAGTAGTCGAGGCTGCAGAGGTCGACGATGCTGCGGCCTTCCGGTGTTCCGTCCGCCAGCGACGAGAGTCGAGCTGCCACAGCCAGCTCCTCGGCTGCAACTCCGGGCGCCGGATGAAAGCCGGTGGCGCGACGGTTGCCGAACGTGATGGTTCCGGTCTTGTCCATCAGCAGGGTGCCGATATCGCCTGCTGCTTCGACAGCGCGTCCCGACATGGCAAGGACGTTGCGTTGCACCAGCCGGTCCATACCCGCGATGCCGATCGCCGACAAGAGCGCCCCGATCGTGGTCGGAATCAGGCACACCAGCAGAGCAATGAGCTTGATCGGATCTTGCGCTTCGCCCCCGTACGCCCCCATCGGTCCGATCGCGACGACCGCGAGCAGGAAGATGATCGTCAGCGACGCGAGCAGAATGTTCAGGGCAATTTCGTTGGGTGTCTTCTGCCTCGATGCGCCTTCGACGAGTGCGATCATTCGATCGACGAACGTCTGTCCCTGTGCTGCGGTGATGCGTACGACGATCTCGTCGGACAACACACCGGTGCCGCCGGTGACGGCCGATCTGTCGCCGCCCGATTCACGGACGACCGGAGCTGACTCGCCGGTGATGGCCGACTCGTCTACCGTCGCAATGCCTTCGATCACGTCACCGTCGCCGGGAATGATCTCACCCGCCGAGACGACTACTTCATCGCCGACGGCCAGTTCGGTTCCCGCGACTTCCTCGATGGTTCCGTCATGTGCACGCCGGCGTGCCACGGTGTCGCGTTTGACCGCGCGAAGGCTTGCGGCTTGCGCTTTGCCACGACCCTCCGCCACCGATTCCGCCAGGTTCGCGAACAACAGTGTGAACCACAGCCACGCTGCGACGAGCCACGCAAAAACGGATGGGTTCACGGCGGCCAGGACGGTGGTCACGACCGAGCCGACGAGAACGACGAACATCACCGGGTTACGGGCGAGATGACGCGGGTCGAGTTTGGCGAACGCCGACGGCAGCGACGTCCACATCTGACGGGGACTGAAATAGCCGCCGCGTACGGGCGTCGATGCGTCGTCGGTTTCGGTCGGCGGCGCGATGGTGACTGTCATTGCAGTGCCTCTGCTATCGGGCCCAGGGCCAGGGCGGGGAAGAACGTGAGAGCCGCAACCAACACGGCGGTTCCGAGAACCAGGGCCGCAAACAACGGACCTCGGGTCGGCAAAGTGCCGGGGTTGGGCGGTGTTCGCTTGGTCGTCACCAGCGAGCCGGCAAGCGCCAGAACGAAAATGATCGGCAGGAAGCGTCCGAGAAGCATGGCGATTCCGAGCGAGATCTGGAACCAGTCGCTCGTGACCGTGAGCCCGCCGAATGCGCTGCCGTTGTTGTTGGAGGCCGAAGCGTAGGCGTAGAGCACCTCGGTGAAGCCATGGATCGATCCGGGAGTCCCTGGATCACCGGCATTTCCCTGATAGCCGCTGGTGGAGGACAGAATGACGGTGATCGAGGTTCCGACCAACACCAGCGCCGGCATGACGAGGACCGACAAGGCCGCGAGGGTGATCTGGCGTTGCCCGATCTTCTTCCCCAGATACTCGGGCGTGCGTCCGACGAGGAGCCCGCCGACGAACACCGCGATGATCGCGAGGACCAGAAGTCCGTACAACCCGGTTCCCACACCGCCGGGCGAGATTTCACCGAAGAGCATGTTGAGCAACACCGCACCACCACCGAGAGGGGACATACTGTCGTGGGCGGAATTGACGGCGCCGGTCGAGGTTCCTGTCGTAGCGACCGCGAACAGAGTCGATCCGGGAATGCCGAAGCGGACTTCCTTGCCTTCCATCATCGAGCCAGCGGCGCGTGCGGCGACGCCGCGGGTTCCCGATTCCGCTGCGGCAGTGACAGCGAGAAGGGTCGCGAACAGTGCGCTCATCACTGCGAGCAGGGTCAGGCCTTGTTTGCGGTCGCCGACCATCGTTCCGAAAGTCCGAGTCAGAGATACCGGAATCAACAGTATTGCAATGATTTCCACGACGTTCGTCAGCGGCGTCGGGTTCTCGAATGGATGCGCTGAATTGGCTGCAAGGATGCCGCCGCCGTTGGTGCCGAGTTCCTTGATCGCCTCCTGAGACGCGACCGGCGCCAATGCGTTGGTGGCCGCGGAACCGTCGAGACCAGTCGAGGCGAACCCAGTGTCGAACGACTGAATCACGCCCTGAGTCAGCAGAATCAACGCGATCACGAACGACAGAGGTAGAAGAACGCGAAGGGTACCGCGGATCAGGTCGACCCAGAAATTGCCGATCTCACCGCCAGTGTGTACCCGAACGAATCCGCGGATGACGGCGATTGCCACGGCCAATCCCACGGCGGCGGAGACGAAGTTCTGCACGGCCAGTCCGAGAGGCTGTGTAAGGTTCGACATCGTCGACTCGGGTACGTACGACTGCCAGTTGGTGTTCGCGACGAAGGAGATCGCGGTATTGAACGCAACCGAGGGGCTGACCCCCGACAGGCCGCCGTTCAGCGGCAGAACGCCCTGAACCCGTTGCAGAACATACAGGAACAGGACACTCGCGGCTGAGAATCCGAGCACCGACAGTGCGTATCCGACCCAGGTCTGCTGGGCACGTGAGTCGATGCGGCACAGCCGAAATATCAACGCCTCGACGCGCAGATCACGTTCGCTCGTGAAGGTCTTGGCGATGTAATCGCCAAGCGGAATGTAGGCGGCCGCAATAACGACCACGACCACGGCGATTTGAAGCGTCGCTGCAAGAGCAGAAGTCATGAAAGCGTCAGAACCTTTCCGGATCGAGCAGCGCGACGAACAGGTACACGATGACCGCAGCGGCGATCATGATCAGCACGACACTGACCACACCGTCGGCAGTCATTTCGTCTTGGCCTTCCCTGCGGAGGCCAACGCTCGCAGGATCAGTGCACACACACCGAATCCTGCGGCGACGACGGCCAAGTAGCCCAGATCAGCCATGTCTTTTCGTGCCTCTTTCATCGTCTTCGGCAACACGCAGTGGACGTGCTGGTCGGGACATGTCTACGCCCGAGAACGGGCTTCAGCAGCCGTCCTTACGGTTCCTTTACGGCGGCTCGCTCAGTCCTGACGGGAAGATGACACCCACGCTCTGAAAGACTCGGCGTGGAGCGTTTCATCGACAGATTGGGACCACATGAACTCTGCAGGCACGCGCGGATCGACGTCTGCGTGGTCGACAGCCGCAGTGATCGTCGCGATCGTCGTTTCTGGAACCGTTGTTGCAGGTTTCCTGAACGATCCGCAATCCGACGCGATCGCTGCCCCGGGGTGCGACGAGGTCGTCCAGCCCGAGGACATGCAACGGATCAACTATGCGTTCGTCGAGGACAAGAGGTACGCCGACCCGACCTACGGCTGGTTCTCGGAGACCAAAGCCACAACAATGTCCGACGCGCTGCTCGCAGCTTTGCCGAACAATGTTGTTGTTCTTCCCTACTCGATGTTCGAACCACTACGGTTCGTGCCGTTCGGGAGCGAGACGACGGCCACCGGAACCATTTCGATAGACGGCGCCGAGAGCGAGCTGGTCGTCGTCGTGCAGCAGACCGACGAACCCGCGGGCCCCTACTTCGCCGGATACGTCGACGAGCGGCGCACGCTGGCCGACGGGACCGTCATCGACATCTCGGAAGGCGAGAACGGCGGCCGCGCCCGCGCACACACCTCGGATGGGAGTCTGATCGACGTCTCCGCCACCGGCGCTCTGACGGTCGAGCAATTGGCGGACATCGCAGCAACGCCCGGGCTTCGGACGAGGTAGCGCCGGTCGACTGGCCGCAAGGCGGCACGCGTGGAGTCTGCGTCCGATACCGTCGAGGGAATGACAGTCGACTTCTCGTGGCCACAGTTTCTATGGATCGTCTTCATATTTGTAGGCGTACCCTCGGCGTTCTGCGCGCTTCTGCTGTGGCGCAAGTCCTCGAAATCGGAGAAGGGCATGGGCGCGGGCCGTCTGGGTTTGTGGGCTACCGGAGCGACTGCCTTCGTGTTCGGATTCGTTTCGTGCGCCGGGTGGTTGAGCTGGTCCGCCGATCAACGCGGCCAGTTCCGCGGACCTGGTCTACCAGCGCCGAGGGAGTTCCCAACGTGGCAGGTTGTCGCATGCGGTGCGACGGTAGTACTGCTGTGCTTGTGGGCGGCGCGGTTATCGCGCTGGACCGAAACCGGGAGATACACAGCGGCGCTGGGCACTACCGCCGGATTCTCGACAGCATTCTGCATCGAGGCGAGTACCGACGCCACTGGGCAATCAGGCGTAGGGGTTGTGCTCTGCATGGTTGGGTGGGGTCTCGCCCTGAGCGTCATAATGATGGCGTGGAACACGTTCTCGAAGCGCAGCACGGTCCAGCGATAGGATTGGCCTCATGAGCAATCGTGCCCACGAGGCGAACGAGCGCACACGCAGATATTTCGGCGGACCCGGAATCGGTACCCTCGCCATGTTTGGGGCCTTCTTCTTCGTCGTGCCGGGGATCGGCAAAGTTGCCGGGCTCGATGTGTTGTCCATTGCATTGCTTCTAGCGGGTCTCGCGGTGTGCATCATCGCTGTCAGCCGCGTGCGCAAGCGACTGACTGGCCAGCACCAGACAGCACACGAGCATGATCAAAACGAACGCCGTTGAAAAACCTATCTTTTCGGCCAAGAGTCCGACCAGCGGCGGGCCACCCAGGAAAGCGCCGTAACCGACGACACTCACCTGCGCAGTTGCCACCGCGACACCATCGCGACCTCGACGTCCTGCCGCGGTGATCAGAATCGGGAACACGGGTCCGAGCGCGGCGCCGATGAAGCCCAAGGCAAGTACTGCACCCAAGAATTGCTCCTGCACGACCAACCCCAGAAATGCCGCCGTAGCGATCACGGCCGCCGCAACACTCACTGTCGTTCGAGCACCCAGGCGGTCGACGACAAAGTCACCGCAGCTGCGTGAGAGAAACATCGAGCAACTGAATACGACCACAGCCGCCGCACCGATCGAATCACCGGCCGCGTAGTCACGAGATAGCAACAGCGCAGACCAATCGGTGACCGTGCCTTCCACCAGCAAAGCCGCAATAGCCATCACTGCAACCGATACGGGAATCGACAATCTGCGGGAACACCGCACTCGACTGCCACGAGGTAGCGAATTGCGTTCGTAGAAAGCACTCTTCGGTCCATCCGTCGGTGGCAAGAATGTCGAGGCCCCAACTGCGAGCGCCGTCAAGCATGCGCTGACGACGCAGAAGTGCGCGAGTACGCTCACGTCGAACACGGTAGCGACCGCGCCGAAGACAGCACCAACCAGAACACCCAAACTGTAGCCGCCATGCAGACGAGACAGAATCGTTGTGTCAGTTCGATTCTGCCACTCGATCGCCGCCGAGTTCATGGCGACATCGAGCGATCCGCTGGCGAATCCAAGGACGGTCAGAGCCGCAGCGAGGGCCCATCCATTGGGCGCGAGGGCAATCAATGGGAGTGCAAGAGGAAAGGTGAACGCCGTTATGGCACAAACCTGTCGAACGGACACCCAGCTGAGGACGCGCGCGGTGCCGATCAGGGCCGGAATCGAACCTACTGCCACTCCCAGCAGTGTCCACCCCACCTGACCATCGGAGAGCGACAAGCCGGACTTGACTTCTGGGATACGCGGAGCCCAACTCGCCAGCACAGCACCGTTGACGAAAAAGACAAGCCACAGCGCCACGGTCGAACGACGCACAGAGATACGAGATAACATGACGGCCTCACGGTCGCCCTGTCGGTATCGAGTGCCTACACCCCCGGACGGGCAGGGATGTTACGGCGTCACTTCAGTACACAAGACCACGGCCGAACGCGCCCGTCAACCCCAGCGGGTCAAGTCCCTGCGTGATCAGCCCTGTCCTTCTCTCACTCATCGCGAAGCGATGACACCCCAGCGTGACGGTGGAAGAACGATCAACCGCGCCTTCCCGACGACATCGTCGACGGGCACCGTTCCGGATAGCTCATCCGAGACGTGTGCCCTCGAATCTGCTGAACCACTGCGGTTGTCGCCCATCATCCACAAGTTCCCCGCCGGCACGGTCACGGGACCGAAGCAACGCCCCGACTCCGGTGCCGTGGTGCATGTAAGGGAATCAGGGACGAACGGAAAGTCCATGACAACATATGGTTCGTCGATCGACTGTCCGTCGACTTGGACTCGACCTCGATCGTCGCAGCACTGCACCGTCTGTCCGCCGGTCGCGACGACCCGCTTGCCGAGAGTGTTCTCGTCCGGTGCGACCAGGCCGATCCACGAGCCTGCATCTTGTAGGGCATGAGCAACAGGATTGGTCGATCGCGTCGATGAGTAACCGACGTTCCAGGATGAGGTGGGCGCCCGGAACACGACGACATCTCCCCGCCGTGGCTCACCGAATCGATAACTGATCTTGTCGACGACGATCCGATCACCGGTGCATCCATCGCACCCGTGAAGTGTCGGTTCCATCGATTCCGACGGGATGAGGTAGACCCGACCGACGAACGTCTGCAGTAGAACGCTGAGGACCAAAGCGACCACAACGAGGATCGCCGTCTCACGAAGCCACGACGGTATTTTCCGATCCGGGATGTCGTCATCGACACCCACCGCGTCTGCGCCAGTCACCACCGAATCCTATGTGTCCATACCCATCCATGAAATCACTCGGTAACCCAACCGGATCGGCGGTACCGTCCGGTGATGAGAAATCGGACATCGGGGTTGATTCTCGTTCTTGCGCTCGGCACGGCCGGGTGCGCGGCGGATGTTGACGAGCAACAGACCTCGAAGCCGCCCACCTCTTCGGAAGTTCAGGTAGCGCCCAGTACTGAATCCCAGATCTACGCAGCGGTGTTGCGTCGCCTGGTTTTGACAGATCACACCTTCGGGGTGGGCGACCCATCCCCGTTCAAGGCTGTGTACGTCATCGACCACCGTTCGTCGGGCATTTCCGACAGCTTCTTCCTCGCAGGGGGTGCAGCACCACTCGACGAGTCAATTCAGTCCGAGATCGAGCGGCAATCCGAGGAGTTGCCGCTAATCGAATTCATCGACACTCGCGAAAGCCGGATCGACCCAGGCGGTCAGGGACTCACTGGAGTTGTTAACGACGGAGTCGTCGTCGGCTTATCGGCAATTTCGACGCGCGACGACGGAGCAGTCGAGGTCGGCGCCGGATTCTGGTGTGGAGTCGATTGCGGATTCGGCACAACGTATTTGGTCGAGAACAGCGACGGTTGGCACGTCACCGAGAACATCGGCCCGACGTCCATTTCGTAGGCGGAGTCCCAGAACATCCTAGTACGCAGTACTAGTACAACGTGCTAACGTAACGCTGTGGACAGTTCATCAGAAGCGAACAGACGGGAGTCGATCCTCGAAGCTGCAACTCGCATTGCGGATTCGAAGGGGCTGGAGGCCGTGACCGTCAGGGCCACCGCGGCCAAGGCCGGGGTTGGAATCGGGACTCTTCGACACTACTTTCCCAGCCAAAAAGACTTGTTCGACGCGATCGTCGAACGAAGAGTCGACAACATCATCGACGACTCGGTCGTGCTCGATCCCTCGGCCCCGCTCGCTGATCGTATTTCGAGCATGGTCCAACAATTCCTTCCGTCGGAACTTGACGATCCCACTGCCCTCAGCCTGTGGTTCAGTGTCTATTCGTCGGCGCTCGGTCCCAATCACGACACCGGCAATCAGCGACTGCTCGCGGCGGCAGCGGCCCGATCGCATGAACACATGCGGCGCTGGCTACGACAATTCGCAGCCGAGGGGTTCATCGAGCCGGATGAAATCGATGACACGTCGAATACGGTTATTGCACTCATTGTCGGCATCACGCTCGAATCGCTGACGCCGGGAACCGAAATCACCGTTCCCGCCGGCCGGACGTTACTGACGAAGTTTGCCACGACCCTGTTTCAGGAGCCGAACCGTGACCAATAGAAGAAGCGAAAACGCACGCAGGAAAGCAACAGGGAGTCCGGGACTCCGCACACTGAGACGACCTGCGGTAGAGGGCAGTCCGGAGTTCGACCTGGCGTACACACGGACCGGTCCGTCCGACGGGGTGCCCGTCGTTGTTCTCCCCGGCGGACCTGGACTGGCATCGATACTTCCGTATCGGCAATTTCGCGCGCGAGCAGCCAAACACGGCATCCACACCATCATGATCGAACATCGAGGGATAGGGCTTTCTCGCTGCGATACGAACGGAAATCCGCTGCCGGCCAGCGCGATCAGCATCATGTTGGCCGTCGACGATATCGAAGCTGTGCTCGCTGCAGAGGAAATCAGCGAAGCCATCGTGTACGGCTCCTCGTACGGTACTTACCTCGCGGCGGGATTCGGGATCGCGCATCCCGAGCGCGTTGCCGGGATGATCCTCGACTCGGTGGTGCTGTCCGCGGAAGACCACCACATCGTTCGTTCACACTGCCGTTCGCTGCTTTGGGACGGGGACGCCCCTGAGCTCGCTGACTGTGCTCGTCTCCTCAGAAGTCTGGTGACGGCCGGTTTCGATCAGGATCAGGCCTCCGACGTCGCACGAATCGTGTACGAGTTCGGCGGGAGGGCGCTCCTTCGCCGAGTTCTCACCCAGGCGGCTACCGGGCGCGCGATACAAACGTGGAAATTCGTCACGCAGATCGGGAACAGTGAAATAGGCAACGACATCGCGTCGCCCTATGTGATGGAATTCGGTCCAGTAGGCCAGATTGCGTTCACCGAATTGAATTACGCTCCAACGCCGGACGGCAAGCCCTTCGACCCTGCGACCCAGTTCGCCGCCGCTGCCGAGAAGTACCCAGACTTCGCACGCGAACCGTTCGACGTCCGCGGCAGTATGCCGCAGTTCGACTGGCCGATGACGATCATCCTGGGTGCTCGCGATCTGCGGACGCCCCCGCCCATTGCCGAGCTGGCCGCAGCGCTCCTTCCTGACGTGCGCGTGGTGAAACTCGACAACGGGCACAGCGCACTCGATACCCACCAACTCGCCGCGCTGCACGTTATCGGTCGAATGGCAGGGCGCGATGGTGCGCGATTGGACACGGCGGAGGATCAGGCCGTGATCGCAGCACTGCCTCACCGCGGATCCGCGGTTCGATTTCTGCCCCACATCATCTCCTTCGCATTGCGGTGGGACCACGCGGTCAGTGCCGTTCGGGTTCGCCTGCCGCGCTGGTTGCGATCCAGGAACCACACGACGACGCAGTAGGAGTGACGAACGACTAGGCGCTGCGGGAGCGTCACGCAGCGCCCAGTACGAGTGCAACGTTATGACCACCGAATCCTACCGAGGTCGTCAGCGCATAGTCGATGTGCTGGTCGCGCGTACCGGTGACGACGTCGAGATCGATGGCAGCGTCGAGGTTTTCCAGGTTGAGAGTTGGCGGCACAACGGAATCGCGGATTGTCAGCATTGTCAGTATCGCTTCGAGTGCGCCGACCGCTCCGATGGAATGGCCCAAAGCCGACTTGGGCGCATAGACGGACGCTTGTCCGGCGACCGCCTCGATCGCCCGCGCTTCCGCAAGGTCGCCGAGAGGTGTTGCGGTGGCATGGGCGTTGACGTGACCGATGTCGGGATTGCTCAGCCCCGCACTACGAATGGCTTTGATCATCGCTCGGCGAATACCATTGCCCTCCGGATCCGGGGCCACGATGTGATATCCGTCCGAGGTGATTCCAGCGCCCATGAGCCGCCCGTGGATATGCGCGCCCCGAGCTCGGGCATGGTCTTCGGATTCGACAATCATCAGTGCACCTGCTTCACCGAAGACGAAGCCGTCGCGATCCCGATCGAATGGCCTCGACGCCCGGCTGGGCTCGTCGTTTCGCGTACTCATCGCGCGCATCATCGAGAAGCTGGCGATCGGGACGGCGTCGATACACCCTTCGACGCCGCCTGCAATCACGACGTCGGCCTCACCGGTCGTGATCAGCCGCCAAGCGTGGGCTAGCGCTTCGGAACCGGAGGAGCACGCCGAAACCGGGGTGAAGACACCTCCCTTCGCGCCGACCTCCAACCCGATGTGTGCGGCGGGACCGTTGGGCATGATCATCGGGACCGACATCGGCGATACCTTTCGATAGCCTCCGGCACGCATGGCATCGACCGCACCGATCAAGGCGTCGCCGCCGCCCAACCCCGTCCCGACCGCGACGGTCAGACGTTCCGAATCCATCTCGGCAAGGCCGGATTCCGCCCATAATCGGCGTCCCAGCACGACTGCCAGTTGTTCGATGAACGACAGCCGACGTTGCTCCACCCGGCTGAGCGACGCTGACACGTCGAAGTGCAGTACCCCTCCGATACGGACGGGCAGATCGTAGTGCGACACGAAATCCTGGTCGAGCCGGCCGATACCGCTGCGTCCGCGAAGCAGAAGATCCCACGTCGATTCAGCTCCGTCCGACAGCGCCGTCGTTGCGGTGTACCCGGTGATGACTGCGGATCGTCCCGGAGTTTGTGTAGCGACTGGTTCACTCATACTCCCATGAGTACATGTAGCGACCGGTACAGTCAAGCGCATGGCACGCCCACTCGATCACGACAAGAGAGTCGAACTCCTCAACCAGGTCTGCGCCTACATCGGCCTACACGGCCTGGACGACCTGACGCTGCGGCCACTCGCAGCTGCTTTGGGAACGAGTTCGCGAATGCTGATCTACTATTTCGAGTCTCGCGAGAACCTGATCGTGCAGGCACTTGCAAGTCAGCGCCCAGCCTTCGCCGAGATGTTCGACGGCATAGAAGACTTGGCAGCATTCGAAACCCGACTGCACAAACTATGGCGAGACATGACCGTCGGCGACGACGAGGTCAGCACCCGAATCCTCATGCAAGTCGTCGGGATTGCCGCGATCAAAGGTGGCGTCCTCGCCGACTACGCGAATTCGGCCGTCGCTGCGCTGACTGAGGCTCTGACGGCCACGTTCGTCAGATGCGGATTCGGCGCTGACGAGAGTTGCTCGAACGCAACAATTCTCGGCGCAGGATTCAGAGGATTGTTATTGGACAGATTCGCAACCGAGGACTCTCAACGCACCGACACGGCCGCCGCGCTGCTGTTCGAACGAACTACGCGTAGCTAGTTCGTTCGAACAGCAGCAGTCACAGCGACTGTAACCAGAGTTCAGCTGACGAGATCGGCGAGCCTGTTCACTTGGCCGACATCACCGGACCAGCAGTACAGCATCACTTCGTCTGCGCCGATATCGCGGTAGGCGCTGATTGCGTCACGAATTGCAGCCCGGCTCGAAAACACAGAATCGACCATGTACTCGGCACGTCCGGTGAACGCGTAATAATTGCTCAAGGCTCGTTTCGCATCGGACACCACGCCCTCCGCACCCAGCGCGACGTTGCACTGAGCTATCAGACGTGGCTTTCCCGTTCTGCCCTCGGCACTCCACGCTGCTTCGACAGCGCGGAAACGCTCGTTCATTGAGTTGGGATTCAACCCGGCGCCAAGGAAGCCGTCGCCACATCGTCCGACCCGAGCGATGGCGGCAGGAGAGAACCCGCCGAACAACACCTCGGGGCCGCCAGTTCGATGTGGAGACGGTCCGATGGGGCCGGCGGTGGGCGAGTAGGAATCACCGGTCCAAATGGAACGCAACGTCGACATCTGTGCGTCGAGTCGTCTGCCTCGCGTGCGCAAGTCTGTACCGGACGCTTCGTGGTCGTCGGATCGCCCGCCGACTCCCAGGCCAAGTGTGAACCGTCCGTTTGACATTCGATCCAAAGTTGCCGCTTGCTTGGCAAGAAGAGCGGTTTCGCGCAACGGGGCAAGCAAGACTTCGGTCTGAAGACGGATGCGAGACGTGGCGCCTGCAATTGCCGCAAGCGCCACCATCGGTTCAGGGTTGTCGTAGACGAGCCTGTCGGCGAGTCCCAGTGAGCTGAAAGGGCGATGATCAGCTTGCCGCGCCCAGTCGAGCAAGCCGGCGGGATCGTTCAAAGGTAGGCCAAGACCTATGGTCATATGAGTCACTCCTCGAGAAGGGTAGGGGTAATCACTACCGCCCCTCCGTGGCCTCGTTCCGGGCTTGCCCTGCGTTTGCGGCATGAATCTGCAGGGCTGGTGTTGGAGTGAACTCAGGGTAGCGCATCGAAAGGTCGCAGTCCTCTCGACTTGCCCTGGAGTGCGCTCCAGGACGTAGCGTCCTTTTCATGAGTGCACCATCGCTGTCGGCGAGGACTATCGGGTCAGAAGCGTCAGGAATCGGGATTGCCGAGATGTCATCTTGTTCCGGGCTCAGTCAGGACACGTTGCGTTGGTACGAACGCGAAGGCTTGATTCCGAACGTTCCACGCGCAACGGACCGCCGCAGGATATTCACTCCGCGCATGATCGCATTTGTGCAGTTGTTGGCACGACTTCGGGCCACAGGAATGCCCACAGCCGACATGCGCACATTCGTCACGCTCGTCGAGGGTGGATCATCGACCCATCAGGACCGTATCGAGCTTCTCTCCTCCCATCGCGCACGAATTGCTGAACGCCAAACCCTGCTCGCAGAGGCCAGCGACGCATTGGAGGCGAAAATTGCCCACTACCGGGACCTCATCGAGCGCGGACTCGATTGCGGCGGACAAACGTCTCACCGCCGGAACACCACCTGCGTACAAGGATCCGTGAGATGAAGCGTGAAATAGGTATTGACGTGCCGATCGACCTGTCCCCGAAAACGGCACTGCTCGAAATCGACTTCCAGCCGTGGGTGATCGAACTCGGCCACGATCCTGACGTGATCGAGCGAGCAGTCTTCATCCGCGACGAGTTCCGCAGCCGAGGTGCGCTTGTGGTGTGTACCCGCTATCTCAGCCTCGACGCACGCGATGCGATGCGTTCCGATCCCAGCACGGAAGGAGCTCGATTTCACCCGTCGTTGTCGCCTCAGCCTGGCGACTTGGTGGCAACGAAGCACGATCGAGACATCTGGACGAACCCTGACCTCGATCTGCAGTTACGACTCAACGGAATCACACACATCGTCGTGATCGGCCTGGTAACCGATTTCGGTGTCGATCTTGCGGCCAGAGGCGCCAAACGACTCGGCTACGACGTAACGGTCAGATCGGATGGGTGTGCCGGGACAAGCGTCGAGGCTCACCGTGCGACCCTCGAGTCGCTGGTTGACGACGGCATCGACGTCGACAGTGGCATGCCCGGCAGGCCGTAGTTGTCGTCGTGCGGTGTCTGCTCTGGCTGTGATGCACCATGGACACATGCGCGAACGAAGTTCGGATTCAGCACAACTGGAGGAACTACTCAGCTCGAGTTGGCCTGGCCTCAAGGTGTCCGACCGGATGAGTGGGGGAGCGCGAACCGAAGTGTGGTCGGGATTCTTGCGTGATCGCGCAATTGTTCTCAGGTACTCTTCGAGGTCGGACGATTCTCGCACCTGGGAATGGAACTTGTTGGAACGCTTGACCGTAGCGGGAATACGCGTGCCGCGCTTGGTGCCAACGACGGACGGTGTGCTCGATGTCAGTGGGTGGCACGTGTACCCGTATGTCGAGGGCCGAGAGCCCGATGCGGATGATCCGCGTCTCCTCGGCACATTGAGAGCGGTTCACGCCGAAACCGTCGGGTGGCCACAGCGTCCGAGATCGGTGTCGGCATCGACTCTATTGACCAGCAACTCCGGTGGTGACGTCGATCTGACCAGAATGCCCACCGACCTCGTCGAGGCGCTGCGCGATGCATGGCGATCAGCAATGGACACGCACCCCTCGTCTGTCGTCCATGGAGACTGCGGCCCGCGGAACGCGCTCATCGACGCCGAAGGGCGATGCGTGCTGATCGATTGGGACGAAGCCCGGGTTGACGCGCCGCTTTTCGATCTACCGACGAACGACCTCGAACGTCGCGCCGGATTGGCGTGGGAGATTGCCACGTGCTGGTGTACCGAACCGTCGTACGCCCGGTCCCTGGTGGGCCAACTGATGCGTTGACGCCGGGCGCAGCCGTGGGCCTAGCTGTGCACGGTCGTGGCTGGGACGAACCGATCGTTGCGAAGAACAGGCACGATGCGAGTGCTGTTCACCTCCCCAGCAATGGCGACGTCGCAGGGATATCCAGCGTCGATCAGCTCCCGGCCGCTTGCGGACTCCTCGAGTCGTGCCGTGATGCGCGGTTCGGCGCTGGTCCATGCCGATCCGGCGGCTTCGGATTCCGGCGAATACTGCGTTGCCTGCCAGCCGTGAGCAGCCATTGCCGTAAGGACAGCGCCAGCGCCCCAAATATCCTCGAATGCCGGCCGCAGCGAACCGTCTGGCCATTGTTCGCCGGCGGCGATCACAGCGACGACGGCGCCCGCGGGATACTCCGCACAGATCCACGCGCCCACCGCGTCAGCGTTTCGCAGACTGGCGCCAACGACGACGGTAGACGATGCCGCAACCTCGTAGCTGATCGTCGACCCGTTCGGCGACGGGAGAACAAGCCGTTCCGGCTGGTGCTCACGATCGCGAATGGTGGACGACGACAAACTGATCTGATCACCCTGCGCCACCGACCGACCCACAGCAAGAACAGCGTCGTGCTCAGCCGCGTATGCGGCCGCTTCCTCACCCCTGACCCTGAAAGGCAACACCACAATTCCTTCATCCAACGCCACACTCAGTGTCGTGGTGAAGGAAAGAACATCCACCACGACCGCCACGTCACAGCCCGCGGAAACTGCGCGCGCGCCTGACAGGCCCCAATCGAAACGCACACCGTAACTCGGTTGCCTATGAGCAGAATTCATTGAAAGGATGGTACAGAATCCTGCTCATGACAATCGACTTCCAGATCCGCTTTCCGGTCGTGGACACGGAGCTGTCTCGGCTGCATCACGACGCGTTCGGTGGGCGCTACGAATGTGCCCCGTGGCGGTCTCGACTGGAGCGACACAGCAAGTCTTGGGTCGGCGCCTTCAGCGACGGGCAGCTCTGTGGGTTCGTACACGCCGTATGGGATGGGGGAGCACATGCGTTTCTTCTCGATACCGCCGTCGCGCCACGGTTTCAGCATCAAGGAGTCGGGACCTCACTCGTATCTCGCATAGTGTCGGATCTACAGACCACAGACGTCGAGTGGCTACACGTCGACTACGAGGCACACCTGGCCGACTTCTATTCGGTCGCATGTGGATTCGGACCCACAACCGCTGGGCTCCTCAGGTTGAAATGAGCAGTATTCGGAACGGCGGTTATATGCTCGGCAAATGACGAAGAGGAAGGTACTGCTGGCTGCGGCGATCGTGGGTTTGCTCGGTGTGCTGTCCGGGTGCACAGACAGCGCACACGAGAACACCGCACCGGACCCCGCAGACCCCTCGAGAATCACCGATGTCGTCCGCGAGTATTTCGACGCCTACAACGCAGGCGATGTCGCGGGTCTCAATGCAACCTCTTGCTCCGCGGCACAGCGTGAGCAGGCAGACGTCCCCCCGGGGAGGTCACAACTGACCGATGTCGACGACCCGATCGTTGAAGGTCGGGCAGCGCGAGTCCCCGTCGAATTGACCATTTTCCTCGACGGTTTCGACCCCACACCGAGCCGAACACAGATCTTGCTTGTCGACGAGGATAGACGCTGGGGGGTGTGCATGCTCGAACGACCTGTTAACTCATGACCTGCACACACGTCGAGTACGGATTTCTATCGCGCACATCGACTGGATCGCAGCTTTCAACTCAGCAGACGGCGCGGCGGTGTCGCTCGGAAAATGCAGTCACGGCGTTCTGAGCTGAACGAAAGGAATGGCAGCGATGCCAACGAGCGAAAATACTCCTCCCGAACCGCTGGATTCCGCAGAAGAACCGGGAATCGACTATCTCGAAGAGCCCACGATCGACGGTCCGGAACCTCTGTCTCGCAGTGACTTTGCGCGCGATTCGAAACCAGATGCGAACACAGGAGACCGAGGCCATCAACCCATCGGCGAGGAAGGCAGCGCCAGCCTTGGTGATTCCTCGATCGCCGAACGCACCGAGTAGCCCTCCAGATGGGCGTCGTGTACGGATATCGGTATCACCATATGTAGGCCGGGTACGCAGTCCTGTTCAATCGGTGTCCTACAACGCCCACGAGCACCAGCACTAGCGCCGACGCAGTCACCAAAAGAATGAACTGCCACCCCGCGACTGCAGTACCCGTCGTACCGATGACAGCCGTCGCCGCTGCCGGCGAGTGCGCTGTACGGGTCGTAAGCATCACCCCGAGTGCCAGCCCACCAGCAAGAGCCGCAGCCCACAAAGCGTTCCCCAGTGCGAAGCCGACAGCAACCCCGACAAGAGCGGACAAGAACTGGCCGCCGATGACATTTCTCGGTTGCGACAGCGGGAGCGTCGGAGCACCCGCGACCAACGCCATACTGGCCGCAAGCGGTGGGATAAGGAACGGTTCCGCAGTCACCATGGTGAGGCCCGCGAGAGCTACCAGCGCGACGACGCTGGTGGCTGTCGCGACCGCAATCGACCGGATGCCTGGCCGAGGCGGGGCGGCACTGCGTACACGAGCCCGCACCCGTGCCCTGTATCTCGAGCGTTCTTGGGCAACATCTGTGCTCATCGATCTCCCGCCTCAGCTAATGCCATGACCATTAGTTGATCACAGGCGTAGGCTAACGGCAATCCAGTTAGGACGCCACCTCCGAGGAAGAATGTCGACCGATGACCCGGACCCGAGAAATCACGGACGGGGTGCTCCTGAGGCCATTCGAGTCCTTGGCCACCAACTTCCTGAGCAGCCGCTACTACGACGGGCGACGCATCATTGACCTGCTGGATAGCCGGGAGTCCGCCGAGCACTGGATGAGCACGGTTCACGCGCACCTCCACGGGCCGGCCCCGTTTCTACCCACTGCGACACAGCTGGATAGGTTGCGGACCGCTCGTACGCACATCGAAGCTCTGTACGAGAAAGTCGTTACGCGGACTCTCTCCGAAGCCGATGTGGCCGCTTTCAACGCGACATCCAGCGTCACACTGTCGGCTACCCAGCTTGGAGTAGTAAGAATCGGCGACGTCGACACCTTGACCTTTCGCACCACCAGTGAGTCAAGCGAGTCGAATACCTTTGTCGCACTCTCGATTGCGGCGATGGATACATTGACCGGTCCGCGAGCGCGGATACTCCGAAAATGTCATGCGCCCCGGTGCGTCCTGTACTTCACCCAATTCGACTCACGTCAACATTGGTGCAGCAACGTCTGCGGAAACCGTGCCAGGGTCGCCCGTGCAGCGGTCCACCAGCGCAGCTCAACATAGACCCACTGTCACCGGGATTGCGAGAGCCCTAATGCGCGACCCGTCGACACGTGAGTTCGAACTGCCGTACAGGAAGCTTGTAGTCGAATGCGCGCGCTGCTCACATTCGAATCTGGCTGCCGGTCCAAGCTCAATCTCGCTACCGGCTATGGGCTTTCGAGATCGTCCCCTGGGCGATAGCGACGATCTTCTCACCGTTGCGATCTGACGCATAGACGAGACACTGGCACACAGCTTGAGACTTCGTCACGGTGATCACGCTCGCGCGTGCAAGGATGACGTCACCTACGGCTGGCCGCACGAAGTTGATCTTGTGTTCGGCCGTGACCGCGTCTCCTCCTAGGGCGAGGCCGCCGGCGAATGTGAGAGCGTTGTCCGCGAGGTAGCTGATTACCCCGCCGTGGACGAACCCGTGCTGCTGTCGAAGTTCAGGACGGTTCCGAAGAGCAATGTCCGCACGACCACGTCCGACCTCGCGCAATTCGGCACCAATCCACTGGGTGAAGGGCTGAGCGTCGAAGATGCCGCGTGCGATGGCAGCAAGTTCGGCATCCGACGGTGACGCCTGTTCGTTCATTGAACCCCCGCAATTCGATTCAGCCTGTCCACTCCCGTCACTGCACCGTATGCGACCCTCATCCCGGGCAGCTACTCGAGCTCACCGCGAGCGGCCTGCAGATATTTGCGTCGACCCTCCAGGAATGGATCTATGTCTCTGACCTCGACCAGATGAACTCGGTCGACCGCGTAGTTGCGGCTCTCGATCGTGACTCCGGCGCTGTCGATATGTCCGGCCGCCCACCAGTGACTCGGTCCTCCCCACATCTCGAACTCGACTCCTACGCCGTCGACGGTCAACCACACCGATTCACCGCGAGAATTTCGGATGCTCTCGCTCTTGTACTCGTATCCCGGGTCACCCGTTCGAACTCCGGTCGAGCGGCTCAACGCTCGTACTACGTTGCGACGCGGGTCGTCGCCCACGGTGACGACGCGGACCGAAACGTCGTCATCAGGGGTTGCAATACTCGTGACGGTGAAGATCAGAGACGACCAGATCGAGTACTTCATTCTCGAAGGTTCGGTCACCGTACCGGAAGCGCAGCGTATGCGCACCATGTCGACGCCGCGCTCGGTGACACGAGATCTTCGAGACAACCTTCTGATGCATCTGTGCGCGTACCCGCTCGGCGAAGCGGCCCCACGGTCTGGGCTCGCCGAGCTCGAAGCGTTCGCTCGCGCAGTCGATCGCGAACGTTCCGTCTGGGAAAACGAACTCGCTGACCACGTGGGCCGCCACATGATCGAAGTCGCAACCACCGTATCCCGGGAAACACGCGAACAGGACCGCTGGGATCTACTCCTACCACTAGGTGAGCCGTCGACGAATCGTTGGCAGGCAGCGATCAACGTCTATACCTGGGTCCTGAGCTCACGGGTAGTAGATGGTTTCTTGCATCCCGTGGTTGCCGCCGGTTGGCTGTCCACCTGGCCCATCCCCGACGCCTACGACGACCCAGCGGTCCCTGGAGTCCACATGATCCACGTTGCTGGCGAGTTATTCGGTTCATGGAAGCGCAGGGACGTCTTACGTGGCGAAGTCGAAGAGCACATGATGGAGATGTTCCGAGCGGGCATTTGGGATTGAACGCGACTGAATCAGATACGTCGGGATAGCACGTCCTGGTGCCGTCTTTGCACCATTGCACGAAGGGGGCCTATGGCGAACCAGGTGACTGCTGTGAAGACAACAACAATCAGCCAGTACCACAGCCAGAACTGGGCCTCCGGGTCGGACAACAGCAACCCAGTCACGAGAACTGCGACCACGATGACGGAGGCCTGCACCATCTTTCGGAACTGCCTCCACTGGTAGGTCGCACTCTGACGCACAACCACATCCTCTTTCTCAGGCTTACGCTGTCGACCGAACCGGTAGGCGGCCAACCTGTCCATCCACCGAATGGTCTGCCGCCCGAATATCAAGGAGTAGCCGATGTAGAACGCCGAGAGTCCATGGGAAAAATTCGAATCCGCTCCTCTCGCCAGATCGGCCAGAGTGACGACCAGCAGAATCGCGTCGATTACCGGGGTAGAGGCGAGCAGAAGCCACGATGCTGACGACCATCCAAGCTTGTACCTCACCGCGAGCCCGATGAGTAGTACGACCCAGAAAAGTACTTCGCACACGATGATCACCGTCAGCATCGGACACTCCTTCCGGCCTCTGTTATCGTACAGTTGAACCATAACAGAGGATGGAGCGGCTGTGCCGAAGATTGTTGACCACGACGCTCGGCGGCGTCATGCCAGTCATGCACTGTGGCAGGTTCTTTCGCGCGACGGTATCGACGCTGTGTCGATGCGAGCAGTGGCAGCCGAGGCGGGCATGAAGCCGTCGACTCTTCAGCACTACTTCGTCGACCGAGCTCAGATGCTGAGCCATTCGCTCGAGCTGGTCATAGAACAGCAGAAGGCACGACTCGAATCTGCAGCCTTGCCAGCGGTCCCAGTCGAGTTGGTCTATGCATTGTGGCGACACACTCTGCCCCTGGACAAGGAACGTCTACTCGAATGTGAAGTGTGGCTTGCTGCCACGATCTCACTGAAAGATCCGAAGACCCGAACCGTGCTCGACTCCGCAGATCGCGCATTGAACGAACTGTGCGAGTGGTCGATCGATGTTCTCGGCGGTACCGACGTAGATGTCCGAGCATTGCGGTTGTTCACGGACGGACTCGTACTCAACGCGGTGTGCCATCCGGACCGCTTCGATTCCCAGCAACAGACCTCGGCATTGGACTCCTTCCTAGATGGGATCCGTCAGCGGTAGATGCGATGTCAGGAGTTCCTCGGTCGATACCTTGCTCAGCAAGCTACTTCGCGCTACCTTGTTGAGCATGAGTGCGATCGAACGGCGGAGCCTAGTGCTCCGAGGAGTGCTTGACCTCTGCCTTCTGTCCCTGCTCGGGGAGCGACCGGTATACGGATACGAGCTGACCGAACGGCTGGCCGAGCGGGATCTGCTCGTATCCGGAGGGTCGGTATATCCATTGCTTGCACGTCTCGAGAAGGCAGGACTGGTGATGTCCGAGAGGTACCCATCTCAATCCGGTCCACCTCGAAAGTACTACTCGCTTACTGAAACTGGAGCTGATGCACTGAAGGACGGAACAGCGGAATGGATTGCAGTCTCGAGCAGTGTCACTTCGTTGCTTCAGTCTCCGAAACCATCTACCGACAACAGAACGGGCGTCGCATGAACACCACGGAAGTTACGGAAGCGGAGAATGGCAAGCAACAGCATATTTTTCGGACAGCGAATCGCCTGTGGCGCCGAGCTGGGGTTCGCGGTGCAGATCGCAGGGATCTACTCGACGAGCTCGCAGCGGAACTCGACGGTGCCCGCCAGGACGGGCACAGTGTGACAACAGTCCTGGGCGAGAACAGTGGTCAGATGCTTCGGCAGTGGGCTGACGAACGTGATCTTTCCGGCCGCGCCTTCAGGCTTGCTGTCGTTGTCCCTGCTGCGGTACTCGGCGTAGCGGCTGGATTGGCGGTGGTCTTGTTCGCAGTGTTCGCCGCGTTCGCCAATCGCCCGACCGCCGATTTCGGGCCGTTCGTTCTTCCCATGTACGCATCGGCGGGCCTGTTGGCTTACCTGTGCGCGTTGCTGTCCGTGTGGGTGGTGCTTCGCGGCGATCCCAACGTGTCCTCGACGATACGTTGGCTCGCGGTATTGCTGCCGGTGGGCGCCATGGTGAGCACCGGGACCGGCGTTGGGATTGCCTGGTGGAGAAGCTTCAACACAAGCTCGACAGTATTCGCCGTCGTGATCGCGTCGGTAGTCCTAGTGCTGGGATCGACTGTGGCCGTTGCACGTTACCGTGCGGTTGCAGGTGCACGGGACCTGTCAGAAGCAGCACTGTCGCCCGCGTGAACTGGTCGAAGGTGACTTTCACACGAGTGCAGAGTCCGGGCCACAAGCGAGTTTCTTGAATGAGGACGTGGCGGCCGCGGCGATCACGATCGCCAGCGCAACCAGCGCTGCGCTCGTCCATAGTGGAGCGCGGTAGCCGAAACCGATTCCGATCGCTACACCTCCAAGACCCGGCCCCAGAGCGGCTCCGACGTTGAACGCAGCGGTCGCGAAAGACCCACCCAGCGTCGGCGCTGCGTCTGCGGCGTACAGCACTCGTGAGATCAGCGTCGACCCGACTGCGAACGAAAGCGCTCCTTGCACGAACAACATCGTCAGAGCCGTTACCGGATGAGCGGCGCTCAGCGCGAATACAATCCAGCCGAGTAGTAGGGCAGTCGCTCCCGCAACCAGCAGTTGAAACGGGTATGTGTCGGCGAGCCGGCCACCGATCGTGACACCGATGAACGATCCGAGTCCGAACACTCCGAGAAGCAGCGGTACCCAGCGTGAATCGAACCCAGTGATATCGGTGAGCGTCGGCGCCAAGTAGGTAAAGGAACAGAACGTTGCACCGTTGATCAGCGCGCCAAGTACCAAGGTGAGTTGGAGCGGGCGCTGACGAAGCGAAGCCAATTCGCGTGCCGTGTTCGGAACGAATGTTGTGTCTGGATCAGCTGGGGCAGTGAACATGATGGCCACTACAGCAGGCGCGGAGATCACCGCTACCGCCCAGAAGGCCGCGCGCCATCCCCATAGTTCTCCCACGAGCGCACCACCCGGAACGCCCAAAACGCAAGCAACGGTCACTCCACCCAGGAGAACAGCGGTCGCCCGACCTTTCATATTGCTCGGGACCATCGACATGGCAGCACTGAGAGCGACGGCCAAGAAGCCGGCGTTAGCCAGTGCACCTGCAATTCGAGAGATGAAAAGAAGCGTGAAACTTGTTGTGAGCGCGCCGACCACATGGACGACCATGAATGCGATCAGGAAGATCAAGAGGGCACGTCTACGCTGCCATCGGATACTGACAACTGCCATCAGGGGAGCACCGACGATCATTCCCACGGCGAAGGCCGATGTGAGAAGCCCGGCGGCCGGGACCGATACGTGCATGTCCCGAGCCAGTTCCGGTATGAGGCCGGAGAGCATGAATTCGGATGTGCCCTGGGTGAATACAGCTATTCCCAGGACATAGATTGCAAATGGCACGGTGAAACTCCATGTGTCTGAAAAGGGTCAAGGAAGCTCCGCGCCTCGGTTGATTCGAAGAAAACGAGAGGACCGCGGAGCGGCTGACCTGACAGCGTCACAGTGCAGGATGTGCGATGCCAAGGCCCGCCTCGAGCGTCAGACGGCAGTGGTAGTCCACACATCAATCGCACACGAAGACAGCCGGGAGCATTCACGGCAGATCGAGCGCGACTGTAGCGGCCACCGGGCTACCGCCGGTGGCTAGAGTCTGGACGCCTTGGGACTGGACACGACCTGAACCTAACAACGTCTGATCCTGACGTGCAACCCGTTTGAATGCCACAAGGCTGTCGAAATTCTGTTCGAAGAATGTGTCGGTGGGGTGTTGTACTTTCCTTCGCATGGGGACATCGGGGGATCACCAGGGCGCGCATTCGCTCTCCGACAGGGAGATCGAGTGCAGACTGGTGGAGCTTCATGTCTCCGACGCTGGCCGCGCCGCCGAGCGATACAGTCTGCTCACCGAAGCGGACCGCCGTGGGATCGGCAAAGCCCACGGGTACTCCTCTGTTGCGCACTGGTACTCGAAGAACACTCGTTGCACCGAAGGTTCGGTTCAGCATCTCGTGGACCTCGGGGCGTGGCTGCGAGAGCACCCCACCGTCGCCGACGCCCTCTCTGCCAGCGACATCCACGCCGGCCACACCAGAGCTCTCCACGACGCATACTGCACCATCGCCGTCGCCGATCCAGCTCAGGACGAGGGCACTCTGCGCATCCACCTGGCCACATTGCTCGAGGTGGCACTGCACACCACGCCAGGCGGTGTCACTCACCGCGCTCGCGCGCTCGTCGCCCGAGCAGTTGCCGACGCGCAAGCCCGCCACGACGACGAACAACGCCGGCGGGCCGAGGAAGAACGGCTGCGCGAGGAACAACGGCTGCAGGAGGAGGAGCAGCTGCGTCGTGAACGGGCCGCCTCAGGTGGGACGCCGGTGCCCGACGATGAATCCGAATCCGATTCTGCGGGAGGGGCCGGAGTCGTGCCCGCCGCGTTGGCAGGCCCACGGTCAGGTCCGGGGCTTGGGACAGGGCCGGGGCCTATGTCGGGGCTGGGGTCGGGGTCAGGGTCAGGGCTGGGGCCACGGCCGGTGTCGGCGGCGGAGAACCCGGCGTTGAACACGCTGAAGATCTTCGAGCTGGCGGATGGGCGGTGGCGCATCGAAGGCAACCTCGATGTCTTCACCATCGGGAAGATGCGCACAGCGCTGGACCCGCTCACCCGACCGCAGCCCGAAGCCGACGGCACACACGATCAGAGATCATCTGCCAAACGCGCGGCCGACGGGCTCGGAGTCATCGTCGATTACCACCTGTACCGCAGGCCGGGGCCCGGGAGTGGTTCGAGCGCGCGGGTCAATCTCGTCGTCCGACTCGAAGATCTGGCTACGACGGGCTGCCCACATCCGAGCAATCGGGCTGCGGGGGAGCATGGGTGGCCGTTGGATCTCGAGTGGGCCGGACCGGTCAGTGAGTCCTTGGCGGAGTTGATCACCTGCGATGCCGATCTGGGTGTGGTGGTCGTCGACTGTGCAGGAGTGCCGTTGGCGATGGGCACCGAGGTACGTCTGGCTACGGACGAGCAGCGGATCGCGGTGAAGATCCGCGACCGGTGCTGCGTGATGTGTGGACGGCCCGCCAGTTGGTGCCAGGTCCACCACATCGTCTACGCCCGTGATGGTGGCCCGACCGATCTGAACAACCTCGCGCTCGTCTGCGGGCGGTGCCACCGGTTGGTGCATTACGACGGTTGGCAGCTGCTGATGGGTCAGGACGGTCACCCGTATGCGATACCGCCGGCAGTGACCGACCCGTACCGGACACCGATTCCCAGCTACCACCGACGACGAAAACCCCACACCTAAAATATCCGAAGGAGGCAGCGTTGCAGAGACTTTGCAGCGTCAGCCGCCCATGCCACAGAGGCGCGGCGTATGCCAGAGACAAGGGTTCACAACCGAGGGGAGGGAGAAGCCTGTCGTCAACCTCGAGATAAGAGGCTGCTAGCTAACAGGATTCGACCTTCGATCTCGTCCCGCGGATACCAATCGATGGCTGATCGTCACCAGGAACGCCGACACAGTGATCGGGAGACTCCCCAACATGGAAAGCAATGATGGTGACGAAGCACCGATCACGGTGAACCACCCAACTGCAGACGACAAGAACAACACCCAAGCGACAGCCCACTCGACGGCCGGACGCGGTCTGATCGCCGGCAGCAGGCAGAGAACCACGGGAACAGCCAGCACGAGGTACAGATCCGCACCGAAATGATCGCGGATCGGCTCGTTGCACGCCTCCACCGTGGGTACGGCGGCGCTGTACGCGCCGATTTCGCAACTGCTGATCTGATAAATCGGCCACCCAGCCGCCCAGATGCCGAGGCCAGCAGCAGCGGCAGCCAACGTCAGCCAAGCGATTCGTGCCCATTTCATTCCATGATCCTGCCAGCTGAAGTGCCGGCAAGTTGCCCCCGAGCCGTATACGGGTCACGCCTCCGAACCGGGCGACCGGAGCTCGGCCACCGCAGACCGCATATGGGCGATCGCTGGATCCGCTACGCCGCGCGGGTTTAAGCGGGAGCGCGCGTTTCAGCGGGAGCGCGGGTTGCAACACGTGCCTGGGCTGAAACCCGCGCGCTCACCCCAGAAAGTGACCGAATGAGTCATTCGGTCACCCTAGAAGTGGCGCCGCCGAGCACCCGTCAGACCTCGATGTCGTCGACTCTCACGTCCACGTCGTCGCGGGTCAGAGAAATCCCCAGCACTTCGCCGAGAACTCCGATTGCTATGCCCGCCAGGTCGTTTCCCACAACCTGCAGATCGCTGCCGTACACACCGACGACCGAGATGGACAGACCAGTGCACACGTGCTCGTCGAGGTACAGCGAAATGTCGATCGGTTGGCATCCGTGGACGCCAGTCAACGCACCCAGAACCGCCCGGCGCGCCACGTGATCGCTGACCCGCAGGGTGTCCGCGTCACGCCCGTCACGTGCAACCGGATAGCGCGCGTCCACCGGCCAGGTCCGCCTGGTAGTCGACCGGACCTTGGACAGGATGTTGCTACTGATGTCCAACCATCGAGGCTCTTCGGGCTGCTCGCGGAGTTCGCGTGCGGCCCTGTCGAGGATCGAGTCGGGGTCCGGCGTCATCGTCGCATCACTGCCATTCCGCCAACCTTTCGCTCAGAGTCACTCGCGCTCGCTGCAATTGTCCGCGAACTGCGCCTGCCGACAATGTCATGATCTGTCCGATTTCCGGATGCGTCATCCCTTCCACTTCCCGCAGCAACCAGCATGCGCGTTGGCGGTAAGGCAGTTCCGAGAGCGCGCGGGCGAGATCCTGCATGAAGTCGTCACCGGTAGCCCGCGTCTCAGGATCGAGGTGAGCGTCCGTGCTTCTTCGCTCGAACACCCAGTCCTCGGCAGGCGCGATGGCTCGCTTCCGCCGGTGGTCGACAACTTTGTGCGACACCAGCGAGAACAACCAGGTTCGCAGCTTCGAGTCGCCTCGGAAGTTGTCGAGGCCCTTCCACGCTGCGACGAACGCATCCTGCACCACTTCCTCCGCGGCACCGTGGTCGGACAACATGTTGCGTGCGTAGCGGAACATCTCCGGCCCGTACCGCGCAACTATCTGCTCGAACGCATCGGTGTCACCGAGGACCGCGTTGCTGACGAGTACGTGATCAGTCCGGGGGTCCTCGTCGGTCACCACACCTCCTCGTCGGTCACAACACTGTTCTACACGCCCGCGCGTCTATGGCCTAGATCACAGTCGACAGGCGTGCGCTTTCCGAAACTGGGTACGACCTACTCCCGACACAATCGAACTGGAAGGGACGCACACAGCATGAGCACCCAGACGCTGGACAAGTCGGACGCTGCAGACGCCAAGGCTACGGTCACCCCCAAGACCGAGTCCGCTCTCGTCAGCACCACCGGCCGCACCACGATCGCCGACACCGTCGTATCGAAGATCGCAGGCATCGCAACCCGTGAGGTCAACGGAGTGCACGACGTCGGCGGCGGTACCTCCCGCGCGATCGGCGCTCTCCGTGAACGCATTCCGGGTGCCCGCGTCAACCAGTCGCAGGGCGTCTCCGTCGAGGTCGGCGAGCGCCAGGCAGCGGTCGACATCGACATCGTCGCCGAGTACGGCGTCTCCATCGCCGATTTGGCGTCGGGCATCCGTCGTAACGTCATCACCGCCGTCGAGCGCATGACGGGCCTCGAGGTCACCGAGGTCAACATCGTCGTTCACGACGTCTACCTCGACGAGGGTGACGACGACAGCCAGGAAGTCACCGGAACGCGAGTTCAGTGACTGAGCCAGACCTATCCGAACTCATCGCCGATGCGGTGCTGGCGACCCCTGGGGTCGCCAGCCTGCACGGCGGTATGTTCGGCGAGGCAGCCACCTATTTGCCGGGCAAACGAGTTTCCGGAGTCCGGATCGGTGACGACGGTGTCGAGATACACGTGGCGGTGACGTCGGGAAGCTCGATCCGAGAAACGGCCGACGCCGTTCGGACCGTCGTCGCATCTCTGTTCACCGGACCCGTTCACGTGACGGTGGAGGATATCGTTCGGGCATGACCCGATCTGCCGAACACACAGCGGCCAGGCGGGCGGTGGCCCGAGCACACCACCCCGACGTAGGCGGAGACGCCGATGTCTACGCCGCTGAGCTCGCTGCCGTCGAACGCCGGTTCGCCACTACGCCCGAGACTGGTCCGGTCAGCTTCCGGGCCAGCCCGTGGAAGCGCCGCCGCCGGACACTGATTCGCGCGCTGACCCGATCCAGGACCAAGCGCTACTTCGACATCTAGCCAGGAGAACCACCACCCATGACAACCTCGACCATCGGCTTGTTCGTCGGACTTCTGCTGGCGATCGCCGCAGCCGCAGGCGGTTTCACCGGCTTTCTGTTCGCCGTGATCCTTGCGGTCGCAGGCTTCGCGGTCGGACGTTACATCGACGGCGAACTGGACGTCTCGGCATTCTCCCGTGGACGCCGGCATGACCGATAGCGAACGAGGCTCACTCGACGTACGCCAGCGAGCCGTGACGCGAATCGCCGAAATCGCCGCCGGCCGTGTGACAGGCGTCGAACAGGTCGTGGGCGGTATCACCGCGCGCTCACTGCCGCGAGTCGACGCCGACATTCGGAATGGCCGCGTCCGCGCGACAGTCGAGGCCGCCACCCGATGGCCGACGCCTATTGCCGACGTCGCCAGCCGCATCCGCGTCGCCGTGGCCGAGGATCTTTCCCAGAACAGTGGTCTCGACGTCGATTCGATCGACGTACGCATCCACTACGTTGCGCCCGAACGAAACACGAAGAACCCCAGGAGAGTCGAGTGACCCCGAAGGCAGCACCGAAAGCGACGGCAGTCGCGGTGCTACTGGCGCTGGCCCTCTGCGCACTTGCAGTGGTCGCAGGCCGCGATGCGCTCATCGAGTTCGGCGCCTTGACCGGCGGAACCTGGATCGCCCCAGCCATCGACACCCTGATGGGGACTACTGCGCAGGGATGGATGTTGCCCGCCGGTATCGCTGCGGCTGTGGTCGGCCTGGTCCTGGTGCTGCTCACGCTTCTTCCCCGACGAAAGACACACCGCCCAACCGAATCGGACGGCGTGTGGATCAGTCGTCGCCCGGGCCGCGCCCGAATCTCCTCGATCGGAGCTGGGGCGTCCGTCTTCGACCGACTCGCGACGTTTCTGGTCGGCGCGCTACTGATCGCAGTCGGCTTGGCTGCCGCAGCGTGGCAGCGTGACCAGCTCCCCGACCCCGTGCACGACGCACGACGCACGGTGGAGACGTGGTCACCCACCGACTGGGCGTCGAACAGCTGGTGGCCGTGGGCACTGACCGGTGCCGCAGTACTTGCATTGCTCGTCGGCCTGCGCTGGCTCTACGCGCACCGCCCTCGGCGCGGGCCTGCACGCTTGGTCAGCGAGAGCGACGAGCACGCATCCGTCGACCTGGTGTCCGCTGCAGGCAATGCAGCAGCCCAGTTCGAATCTGCACCCGGAATCTCCTCCGCCACAGGCCGAGTGCTTCAACTGAAGAAAAACAGGGTTCTCAGAATTTCGGGTTACACCGACGGTTCCGACATCACCCACGAGGAACTCGTCGAATCCGCGGCAGCCCTACGAGACGACTGCGCGCGAGCTCTGGACGGTCTAGCAGTGGACGTTCAAGTACTGGTCGATCTCAGACCAGCTCGATAACCAACTTTTCGTAGCCGGGAACCAACAAGCGGGACCGTGCTTTGCGCTCGACGATCCTCCACGGCCGACCGTCGGCGATCAGAGCGCCGAGCACACGGGCCAGTTCCACGTTCACCAGCGTCGCGCCGATACACAGGTGTCGACCACCACTGAACCAGAGTTGCCTCAACTCCGGCACGTACGCGCGATCGGCCTTGAACGGGCCGATCGCGTTGTTGATGGACCAGACGAAGATCTTGACCTCGTCTCCTTCTTTCAACATCTTGCCGCCGACTTCCACGTCCCGCGAGACACCCCGTCCGACTGCCGCCGCGGCGCTGGTAACCCGGAGAGACTCCCGTACCGTGTCCGGGGTAATACTCGGATCCGCGAGCAGCGTGTGCTGCTCGCCCGAATCATGCAGCAGTGCAACCATTCTTCCGATCGTCGCGATCGTGGTTTGCGTTCCCGCGACCACCATCAACGCCGTGAGTCCCACTGCATGTTGTTCGCTCACACCGCTGTCACGCAGGCGTCCGAGCACAGTGTCGCTTCCGGCGGTCGCGTACGCGCGCGGCACCATCGAGGTGATCCTGTGCACCACCTGCCTCGACGACGCCATATCCTCCTCGGTCATGTCCGGCGACCCGATTCCCATTGCATAGTTGGCGAGGTTCTCGCCTTCTTTGCTCAACAGACGAAACAGCCCGGGGATGTCCGACGGGTCCGCGTCGGGGAACGTGTCCGCGATGTCGTTGCTGTCCATGCCGACGAGATCGGCGACGACTCGGCCTACCGTCACACGAGACCACGCGACGATGTCGACCTGCTTCCCTGCTGCTAGATCCTCGGCCAAGGACCTAAAACTCTCGCCGCCGGCCCGCTCGATCAGAAGGTTCGTGAAGTCAGCGGCGAACAAATCTCGCACCGCAGTTCGTATGCGGTGATGGCCGACGCCGTCGAACAGCTCCAGTACCCATTCGCCGAGAACCTGCTTCCACCAGAATCCAGCTCCGCCCAAACCGACGATGGTGAAGTGGTTGGCATCGTTGAACACCTGCCGCGCCAGAAGTGGATCGGTGACGACCCATCCGAGTCCAGGGACTTTGCGAATCTTGCCGAACAGCCGAACACTGAGCAGCACAACAGGAACGATCGGTTGCGCGAGGAACAGAAGTTTCAGTTCCTGTCTACTCTCGACGGTTCGAAACGGGGCCACGATCGACGTGAGACTCATAGCAAACCTGCTCTCTCCAGCTGACGGGCCAGCATCGTACGGTCGGGCTTCATCGATCGTCCCGATGTGGGGATGGCGTCGACACGCACAATCCGATCGGGCATTGCCGCATGGTCGACGATCGACGCCACCGCCTGGCTCGCCTCGGCAAACGCGGTGGCGTCGACCGTGACGAGAGCGAGCGTGACCCGCTCGTCGCCGACAGTGTCGGCGACGGCCACGAAAGCACAACCGTCGACGCCGGGGAGCGAACTGATGGCCGGCTCGTACAGTCCCGGATAGATGTTCGTCTCACCGCGGATGAACATGTCCTTCTTGCGGCCGGACAGAACAATTCGACCGTTCACCACCGTGCCGAGATCCCCCGATGCGTGCTCGGTCATCGAGTCCGATCCCAGGTACCCGGTACACAGGTTCGGCCCGCGCAAGTGCAGCTCGCCGTCGTCTCCAATGCGGACCTCGACACCGGTGACGGGCGTCCCGACGAGATCACCCGGACCGTCGAAGGCAAGTTTGTCTGCCGCCGACACCGTGGCAACGGGGAGTATCTCGGTCATCCCGTAGATGGCCATGACGTCTACGTTCGGTAGTACGTTCCGAACCGATCGCAGCAACCCCGCGTTCACCGGTGCCCCACCGAGCAGGAGATGCCGCAGATCTCGAGGTGCCGTCGCCGCTCCGGACTCGATAAGCCTCAACACTTTCGGAAGACGAGCAGGAACGACGAACGTATGTGTCGCGTCGCCGATCGTTCGCAGGAACCCACGTTCGTCCACACCCGAGAGCAGGCCGTGCTTGGGAATGCTCCACGTCCCACCTGCTAGCAGGGCGGGCAGGCCGATCATGGCTTGTTCCGTGTGCACAACGGAGTCGCGGCCGAGTTCGGCGCGTTCCACGAGTGCCCGAAACGCTGCAACGAGTGATCTCTCCGAATGCACCACGGCCTTCGGCTCGGCAGTGGTGCCGGAAGTGAAGACGACGAGCGCTTCCGTGTCGGGGTCCCGGTTCGGCGATATTCGCGCGGCGGTCTGGGTATGCAACAGCTTTCGGACATCGACGGCTTTGCGCGGCACACCCGGCAGCCAACATCCCGATCGGATGTGGTGTGCGCGTATCTCGCTCAATCGAGGCAGCGTAAGTCCGCGTTTGCGTGTGAGATATCGGAGGGGACCAGGCGCTGCGGCCGAGTACAGGATCGATTCCGCTGCGATCCAAGCGGGGTCGATCGAGGACACTCGGTTGCGAAAGAGACTCTCGCCCATGCCTGGATCGAGGAACACGATCGATCCACCGGCGGCAATCGTCCCCAGGACCACAGCAATCGACTTCGGTGACGGACGGATGGAGAACAGCATTCGTTGCCCAGGACGTAGTCCGACACGCACGAGATAGTCTGCAACAGAGTCGATTCGGCTCACCAGGTCGCGGTAGGACCAGGTTTCTCCCGGTGAGGAGGCGACAGCGGGAGCGTCACCCGCGGCGTCGGCGTGCGCTCTGATCAACTCCATCAACCCGGTCATCGAATGTCCACGAGCTCGGGGCGATACCTGTGATCGGCATACCACTGCAGGGTTTTCACGATCCCCCACGCCTTCACTCGGCGTTGCGATCCGTACACGCGCATCGTCCGACGACGTCCGTAGTCGGTGGTGATGGTACGGACGGCGTTGACGAGTGCCCGGTCCTCGTGGACATCTTCGATACGAGTACGCGGGAACCCACCCGCCTCGATGTACAGCTCGGCGGTGATCGCCATGTTGCAGCCCGGAGTCATCATGTAGGGACCCAGGTAGGACGGATCCTGATTGCCCGACCGGTACCTGCCCGCGAACGACGCCAGTTCCACTGCTGCCCGGACCACCAGGAGCTGTGCGCGCCCGACTCCTTCATCGGTCCTGGGCCGAAGCTCACCGCTCAGCAGACGTAGTCCCGACGCGAATCCGCACCGGACCTGAGCAGTCCAGTCCGGCGCCGGTAGGCAGTCCGCGTCCGTGCGAGCCAACAATTCCGCTCCTTCGCCGATTGCGTGACGCATACCGGTATCCGCCGCTGCACCGGTGCCTTTGACCGGCTCGGAAAGCACGTGTATTCGCATCTCTGGATGCCGCTCGGCGAAATCGACGATCGTGGCACAGGTATCGTCGGTCGACCCGTTGTCCACCACGAGCAGCGTGAAGTCGGAATCCTGCTGGGCTGCAAGCGCACCGAGGGTATCGGAAATGCCTGCTTCCTCATTGTATGCCGGAATTATCACCCACAGTGCGTCACTCATGTGCCGCCAACCCCTGCAGCGCGGTATCGAAGTCGACGAGTGGCTGCCAATTCAGATCTCGGCGCGCGGCACTGAGGTCGTAGGTAGCCGATCGTGTCAGCAACGCAACCGAGTACTTCGACAACGGCGGGTCGACGCGGTTGCCTACTGCAGGTATCGACCAGATCGCTTCGATGGCCGTGAGTGCCGGCGTCAGGATGACAGCGGGCACGGTCCGAGTCGGGGGAGTGAGGCCCAGAGCGCCGGCCAGCCTTTCGAGCGCGTCGCCTAGCTCGACCGGTCGGTCGTCGGCGACGAAATACGAACGGCCGCCGATCTTTTGCGCGTCGGCGTGCAACGCCGCGCCGCATGCAGATACGAAGTTGTCGATGTGGCAGATGCTCACATGCACCTGACGGCCGCGGTTCAGATCTGGCATCGTCCCCGCACGCATTCGGTCGATGACCTTGGCAACCGGACCGTGCCGGTCGCCCGGCCCCCACACCGCCCTGGGCCGCAGAGCCACCGTCGTGAAGCCATCTGCATTGGAGTCCAACACGATCCGTTCGGCCTCCGCCTTGGTCTCGCAGTAGGCGTTGAGGAACCGGTTCGGGTACGGCATCGACTCGTCGATACCGAATCGGTCGCCGTCTTCAGGGCTCATCAACGCACTGGGACTCGAGACGAATACGAAGCGCTGCACACCCGAGGAAGCGGCCGCCGACAGCAACCGTCGGGTGCCGTCGACGTTGTCTTCCCAATATCGACGGCGACTCCCGAACTGGCCGAGCCTCGCGGCGGCGTGGACAACGGTCTGGACCCCGTCGCATGCGGCGTCCAGACCTCGCCGGTCACCCAGTTCCGCAGCGACCTCGCCGGGATTCACCGCCGTTCGCACTCCCGCTCGCACGTCGTGCCCCTGATCACGAAGATGGCGGACGACGTTCGATCCGATGAATCCACCGGCCCCGGTGACAAGCACTTTCACGTCAGCGTCCGATACCAGGTCGCCCCGAATACCATGGTCATCAGTGCGATTCGACGCTCGGAGTATCCGAGCTGAGTCGCGGCGCGTATCGCGGAAGGGATCTGGGCTGCGTGCGCTCCGACACTGAGTGCCGCGTCGACCACCAGGATGCTGCGTACCGTGCGCGACGCCGGAAGTCGCCCGCGCGTGACAGCCTGCGCGCCCCACAGCAAGTACACCCAGCCGAGCACTGGAATCACGCGCATCCACTTCATACCCGAACCCCGATCTTCTGCCGGTACGTGATTGCGGCAGCCGTCGGGCCGCCGCCTGCTACGAAGACGAGATCTCGATATTCCACTAGGCGTTCATTTTTCATCGCCTGCTGATAGGCCAGTTGCAGCGACGAGGTATGCGGATCCCCCTGATGTTCCGGCACGACGACGCCACCTGCACCGAGCATGTCCCCGACCTCGGCGCCGAACCCATCGAACGGACACCCCGCGATCAAAGCCACGCCCGCTGGATCGAGTTGCGCGGACTCGACCGCACTCCGGGCGACGGATGCGGCCAACGCGACCGATGCGGCACCGTCGATCGACCGTGTGACGGTGATCGACGCCCGGCCTGTGGTTCCGGCTTTCGAGATCGTGACCCCGCCCTCGGTCTCGACCGGTCCGGTCACGGAATCGGTGCGCAGCACCCCGAAACCCGCATCGGTGTCATCCTGGACGAGCACCACCGCTGCGGCTATCCCGGCGATCGGGAACACCTCGTGGGGTTGCGGGGTCATCGACGGGTGGACGTCTCCGGAGCAGATGACCACGTTGGCGACACTGCCTGTCGACAGCAGGGACGTGGCCACCTGTACTGCGTTGAGAAATCCGCATGGTCCGTTCATGAGATCGAACGAAAATGTCGGCACCGCACCGGTGAAGTACTCGAGACCGATCCCGGCCTTGTTCGAGACAAGCGCAGAAACGGCGGGTTCGACGATGTTCGAGTCGCGGTAGACGCCGACGTTGATGAGTGCGTGTACCCGCGCAGGGTCGAGTCCAGCTCCATCCAGTGCCTCCCGCACTGCGACGGCGGCTGCATCGATGCCACTGGCGAGGATCGGCTCGGTAGCGGTCGAAGCGATGACGACTCCCACGGCTTACACCTCTCCGAGGGTCAGAGAGAGGTATCCGGCGACGACTCCCGACGCCGCAGGCACGAGAAGCAGTTTCGACCCGGCAGGTATGTCACCACGCCGCAGATAGTGGTCGAGGACGACGAAATGGGATGTCGATGCGGTATTGCCGTAGTCCGTCAACACGTCGAGACTCGTCGGAATCTCGGCATCGAACTCCTGTGTCGCAAGCGCGTTGATGACGTCGGCCGCGGGTTTGGAGAACTGGTGATGGACGATGAAGTCGAATTCTTCTGCAGCAAAGGACGATCCACGGCTATCGAGAAAGTCTCGCTGCCGGGTGGTCCACAAACGATAGCGATCGGCGTTGTGCATGGCCCGGTTGTCGGTGTAGAGCGCAACTCTCGGCCCCTGCTCACTTGCGGTGCCGATACACAGGTCGGAGTACTTGGAACAGGTCATCAACTCGATGTATTCGATTCTGTCGTCGTCGGTACCGCGATTGTCGAGAATTACCGCGGCTGCGGCGTCGCCGACCGTCAGTGACGCGAACTGCGGGTCGTACCTGTCGGCAATCTCGATGACGGCAGTCTCGGCGATCGGGGTGATGCGTTCACCGGAAACGACCAGACCTCGGCGGACCGCACCGCTGCGGATCATCGCGTCGACAACGAGGACTCCGGTCAACATTCCTGCGCACGCGTTCGAGACGTCGAAGTGAATCGCGCGCTCAGCACCCAGATCGTTCTTGATGCTCAGCGCGAACGACGGTTCGAAGCACAGCGTGTCGCCGTCACGAAACCTCGTGATGGAGCAGCTGACGATGACATCGAGATCGGCTGCGTCGTACTCCGATCGTTCGAGAGCGGTCCGTGCGGCTCGCAAGGCCATGCTCAGCGAGTCTTCCGGTGGTTGCGCGTCTCTGTCGTACACCCGGCGGCGCTCGATCCCGGTGACCTTCTGTATGTCCAAGCCCGGTGGGTGTGCCATTCCTGCGACGAGCTCGTCGTTGGTGACGATGCGCGACGGCAGATACGACCCGATCGATTCCACGCGCGAAGTCACTTCATCATGGCAAACCACGTCTGGACGCCCCCCGGTGTCGCCTCGGTGTCCCCCGGACACGTTGGAACGGAGGATACACAGAATCCGAGAGTCAGACCTGAGATTTCGCCGGACAAAACGGACTCGCTCTCAGGTTGAGCACGTAGTGTCAGGATCACCGGTTCTACAGAAAGATCACGCCATCACCTCACCGACCACGGCACACAACCTGCGCCATGCTGCAGCAGGCACCGCATGGATTCTGAGCTTTGCGTACTTGCTTGCGGAACTGTTCACGGCAGCGGCCTGGCACACTCCCTACAGCTTTGCGCAGAACTCGATCAGTTCCCTTGGCGTTACAACATGCGAAGTGGGTGCGTGTTCGCCGATGCACGACGTCATGAACTCGACGTTCGTCGCACTCGGTGGCTTGACTCTGGTGGGTGCGTTCTTCCTGCACCGACACATCAGGAGCGGGCGTTCCAAGAGGTGGATACTCGCGCTGGCCGTGGTCATCGCCGTCAGTACTGCGGCGACCGGACTGTTCCCCGCCAACGACGGGACGATCGTGCATTGGGCGGCGGTGCTGCCCGGGTTCGTGGCGCGGCACGTCGTGCTCGCCCTGATCGCGTGGCACCTGTGGAGTACGAACCGGGTGGTGGCCCTGTGGTCGGCCCTGTGTGCGACGGTCGGCGTCGTGGGTGCCGTTCTGATGCTGGCGCAGACCCTGCACTTCGGGCTCGGCGAGCGGCTGGCCCTCTACCCGATGCCTGCGTGGATGGCAGTCACCGGCGCCGCGGTTCTGCTCGCGCTGGCCCGACGAACAGTGCTCCGACGGTTCGATTTCGGCTGGGTCCGCTTTCCCGGATTCCGGTTTCGGCCGGCTGATACGAAGCCGGACGCAGGACTCGTCACCCCGCTCGTTCCCAGCTCCGATCCGGCCCGTCTCTGACGCCTGACGCCTGACGCCTGACGCCGGGGTCGACAGCGTCAGCCGATCGTCATCCGCACGTCGGCGCCGGTCGCTGCCGCGCCGAACAACCAACCCTGTCCGAGGGTTGCTCCCCATTCGATCGCCTTGGCGCGATCCCGCTCGGACTCGATGCCCTCGGCGAGAACCACCGCGCCGGTGGTGGCCACATATCGGCGAACCGAGAACAGCACACGCGCAGTGTGAAGCGAGTGGGGACGACGAAGTATCGACGCGTCGAGCTTGACGATGTCCGGCCGAACCACCGGCAGCGCCCTCAGCGTGGCGGCATTCGACCCGACGTCGTCCAACGCAATCGAGAATCCCCGCTGCCGTGCCGAACTCACCAACGAGCGCAAGCTCTCTCGGTCACCGTCCAGCCCCCGCTCGGTGATCTCGAGAACGACGTCGGCTTCGCACTGGAGTGCATCGAGATGTGCGTTGTTCCGGGCCTGGTTGGCAATGCCCGACGGTTCATAGTTCAGATAGAGCGCCAATCCGTCGGTCAGCTTGGCCGATCGTGCCTCCTTGACCGCTGCGGTGCGACACGCGAAGTCGATATCGGACACCACACCCTTCGCCCGAGCGAGCGCGAAGACCTCGGCCGGGTCGACACCGATGACCGTAGGCCACCGCGCCAACGCCTCGATTCCGACGATGTCGCCCGAGACCAGGGACACCACCGGCTGGAAACGCGGGACCATTGCGTCGATTGCATTGAGCGCGGCTCGTGCGGCGATCGAGGTGACCGGGGCAATGCGTGTCGCGCTCACACGGACTTCTCGGGGTCGAGTGAATCGGCGATCAAAGCCGCATGAAGCGATCGGAGCCCCGACGATTTCATCGGGTCGATCCCCGTGATCTGCTCGATCCGCTTGAGTCGATAGTCGACGGTGTTCGGATGAACCACGAGTTGCGTTGCGGCCTTCTTGCGATTGGCCTCGGTGGAGACGAACGCTTCCAACGTGGGGAGCAGGTCGGGGATTCGGCGCAGCGGGTCGAGGATCTTCTTCAGATGGCGTCGACCCACACCCGGCCGCGCAATCTGAAATTCCAATGCCAGATCGGAGATCCGATACACGTCAGGTCGGTAACCGAGACGCAGCACGAGCCGGAGTAGTTCGTAGACGTTGTCGGCCGCGTCGGGGATGCGCGCGGGCGATGCCGTCGCGGCCGCCGCGAATACCGGCACCCCACCTGCCTCGCTGAGGCGTGCGACCAGGCTGCCTGCCGTCGTGGGCGTCGCATCCGGGATCAGGATCGTGCCACCGGACGGACTGAGGATCGCCAGCGGAAGCGCGGGTGCGCAGAAGTCCGACAGCGCAACCAGTATCGATTGGAGTTTGCGGCCCGCAGCGGTTTCGCGCGAGCTCGGTACGCCGGTTTCGTCTGGGTGTGGTGGAAAGTGCACTGCGAGGACTTCGTACCCGTCGGCCAGCTCCGTGCCGTGCCGTTCGGCGACTGCACCCGCGTGCGACTCGCCGGCGAGCAGAGCCGTCACGACTGCGTGGGCCTGATCATGGCCTTGGACGGCGACGGCCTTGTATTCGTCGAGATACGCGGAGGACACGGCTTCGGACACGACGTCGAGCAGGCCGAACATCAGTACTGCCCCGTCCACGAGCGCTGCGTGCTCACCGTCCACTGCGGATCCGGCGACCATGCGGAGTCCGACGGAGAACCCCTCGTGAAATGCATGCTGAATGGGCGCTAGAGGTACACCCGCCCGTGCCCATTTCGCCGCCGTTCTACGTAGGCTCGCCAGATCCTCGGCTGCAGGTTGAATTCCGCTGTCGAGTACGTCGGCCGCCAATGCGACGCATTCGGCAGTGACGTCGGTGACGATTTCGCGCCCGCGGTCAGCGGTCAGCTCTCGATATTCCGTGGTGTCGAGTACGTGATCGACCAGACTCTTCGTCGTTTCCCGCACGTCGCGCAATCGATGCGACGCGGGCTGACCACCCAGACTCAGACCCTCCGTCGGATCTGCGGACACCCTCGGATCCTTCGACGCCATCGTTGTTGCCATACGACCTCCGCCCCTTCCACACAGTCGCTGAAATCCCTGCCCGAGAAAGGTAGCGCACAAATCAAACTATCGGGCGTATTTCTCGGCCTTAAACCAACTGTAAGTTTGTTTTGACGAAGTCTCACAGAGAAGCGACGGAGATTCTGTTACCTCCGGCAGCCTTGGACCGGTACATCATGGCGTCGGACGACCTGAGCATCCGACCGACGATCGAGTGGCCGGCCGACCGCAGCACCGAATCGGATTCGAGGACGGTCACTCCGAAGCTTGCCGTGATGGGCACCTCGTCGCTCTCGTCGTGAACAACGGACAGGGCCTGGACCATCCTGAATTCGACGGCCGTCCGCTCGCCCGTCATCACCACGACGAACTCCTCCCCGCCAGTTCGCGCAGCGACCCCGCAGGAACCGACGACGCCTTCGAGCCTGCGGGCGATGTTGATCAAGACGCGATCACCTGCGTCGTGTCCGTGGATGTCGTTGACCGCTTTGAACTTGTCGACGTCGACCATCGCGACCGCAATCGACTCGCTTCGGACAACCGCGGCGTCCCACAGATCGAGAACGGCGGAATCCAGTCCGCGTCTGTTCAGCAAACCGGTCAACGGGTCTCGCGCCGAGCGGCGAGCATCTCCTCCGATGGCAGTCCATGCAATGTGTGCGAAGACCGGTACACCGGCAACAGCTGTGAGGATCACGGTCAGGACTGCAAGAGTGGTCGCAGGATGCTCGCCGGAGGTGGACCAACCCCGCCAAGCCGAGAACACGACGAACCCGCACGCGAAGAGCAGGTGCGCCACCATCCAGCGAGGACTGAGGAAGAAGATGCAGTAGGCACCGGTGACGACGAACAAGGCACTGCCCATCGTTGCCGCGGTCGCGTCGTAGCAGACAAGCACCGATGCAAGACCTACGTCACCGAAGATTCCGAAAGCAACGAAACCCAGCTTGTTCGGCACCGGACAGGTGAGTAGGACGTACGCGACGCCCAGCTGGACGACCAGCATGAAACACACCCAGGCTCGCGCCTCCAGCCCCTGGGGACCGCGGGGACTGAACATCATGATTGCCGACGTCAGGGCGTAGATCAGCGTCGCGGCGCAGAAGACTCCCCGAATAACCGGATGCAGGTGTCGAACCGAACGATGTTGAACGATCCACGAGTAATCGTGCGGGGCATGAAACCAATCCGAGAACGCCGCCGAGCCCTGGGAAAGCCAGCTGCGCCGATGCCGACCCGAACGCCTGGCACCGAGTGTCTCGCGTGCGTTGACCTTCGCCTCGAGTGTGGTCACGTCCGAACCCCCAAGCTGTTCTTCCGGCTAACCGAATCTGTGAGTTGCCCAATGCCGAAACGACCCGGGGCTGCGAAAATCACGATAGGGCAATAAACCGTCGTACAGACTGTTTTCGAGGATTCCGTCCGACCGGCGGTCGGATTTATTGAGATGTACCGATTGTTGCCGGTGGACCGATGTGAGACTTCCCGATTGCGCGCAGCTCCCGCGTATACGTTGCGTTCCCGCGACCCCGATCGGGGTCGCGGGAACGAAATACGACCGCGGGAAGGCGCTCAGGCCGACGAACTAGGCCGCCTGTCGCTCTTCTTCCTCACGCGTTGCAAGGCGGAGCGCCACCCTGTCCGTGTACTGGAAGTGCGGGCGCTTGTCCCCGATGTACGAGCTCATCCACGACACCACTGCGACGTAGCGGTTCCTGAATCCCACCATGTACATCAGGTGAACCGCCAGCCACATGACCCAGGCGATCGGACCCGACATGTCGACCTTGCCGAATAGCCGAGCAACGGCGCTGAATCGCCCGACGATCGACATACTGCCCTTGTCGACGTACTTGAACGGGGTTCCTGCGTCGACTTTGCCGGTGATGGTCTTGGCAACGTGGCGACCCTGCTGCATCGCGACGGGCGACTGCCCGGGAAGCTTGTTCAGCGACGTCACGTCGCCGATGGCGTAGATGTTCTGCGCGGTACCCACGGTCAGATCATCGTGCACGAGAAGTCTTCCTGCACGGTCTGTTTCGCATCCGGTGCGCTCTGCGATGGTTGACGCCAAGTCGCTGGCCTGGACACCCGCCGACCAGACGACCGTCTTGGCTGCGATCGTTCGCGAGGTCTTGGTATCGACGTCCTGCACGGTGACCGTGTCGTCGACGATGTCGGTCACCATGGCTCCGGTGACGACCTCGACGCCGGACTTCTCCAGCTTGGCGCGGGCGTAGGCGCTCAGCTTGCCTCCGAATGCCGGCAGTACGTCCTTGACGCCGTCGACGAGGGTGACCGTCACGTCGTCCGCAGTGATGTCGGGGAACGAACCGGCGAAGTAGCGGTGGGCGAGATCCATGATCTGGCCAGCAAGCTCGACACCAGTCGCGCCCGCGCCGACCACGACGAAGCTCAGCAAATCCTTCTTTGCTTTCGGATCCTCGGTCAGGTGCGCGGTCTCGTAGCAGTTCAGGATCTGTTCCCGCAGCGCAATGGCATCGTCGACGGTCTTGAGCGCGAAGGTGCGGTCCTTGAACTCGTCGCGGCCGAAGTACGCCTGCGTCGCGCCGGTGGCGACGATGAGCCTGCCGAAACCGATGGTGTGCTGCGTGCCGGCGCCGACGTAGCTGACCTGATTCTTGTCCGGATCGACGTCGACGACCCTGCCGAGGCGCACATCAGCCGAGTCGTACTGCGCGAGAATCTGCCTGATCGGGGGTGCGATCTCTCCGGTCGAGATCATTCCGGTAGCGGCCTGGTACAGCAACGGCTGGAAGAGATGTTCCGTGGTGCTGGAGATGAGCGAGAACCTCACGCCGGCCTTACCCAGAGACTTGGCCGCAGCCAATGCTCCGAATCCCGATCCAACGATGACGACCTCGTACGTGTCCACTGCCTTCTCTTCCTGTTCGATTCCAACTTCCTCACTCCATGAAACTGCAGGCCCGCCTCGTTATCAACGCGAAAGATGGAATAGCATCAATGAGTAGAACTCATGGATGGAGCACCAGGGTGGAACTGCGTCAGCTCAAGTACTTCCTCGCGGTCGCCGAGGAACTGAACTTCTCTCGCGCCGCAGAGCGGTGCTACGTGTCCCAATCGGCCATCAGTCTGCAGATCGCCAAACTCGAACGTGAGATGGGCGAGGCGTTGTTCGAGCGGTCTTCGCGTACGGTTCGATTGACCGTTGTCGGAGCACAATTGGTGTCCATCGCCCGGCATATGGTCGAGCTGGAACACACCGCGTTGGCGCTGACCGCTCGGAGACAGAACCAACTACGACTCACCGCCAACATGACGTTTGCGGCCAACGCCATCGCGGCAATCGTGCAGGTTCGTGAGCACCATCCGGAAGCCGAAATCGATTTCGTACTGAAACGATTCGCCGAGCAAATCGAAGCCGTCACCTCGGGAGACTGTCAGGTAGCCCTGATCCGGGGCAGCGTCGAACGCTCCGGTCTACATGTGACAGAACTCTGGACGGAGGATCTGGTGATCGCCCTTGCCGAGGGGCATCCGCTCGCAGGCGTCGAGCATCCGAACTTGGGGCAGCTCGCCGAGTACCCCCTACTGCTCCCCAAACGAAGCGAGCAGATCCTGCTGCACCGGGTCGTCGAGGGCGCGATGAAGCGCAGCGGGCTCCGTCTGGCGTTCGGACCTCCGATCGCACTCGATCACACCGCAAGTGCCGAACTGCTCAACCACCCGGAATGCTGGTCGATCCTGTACGCGAGCACCGCCGAGAGCACTCCCAAAACCGGTCTCGTCTTCCGGACCGAGGCGCAACACAGGCTGCAACTACCGGTCTCGGCCGTGGTCGACGCCTCGGTGCCCGTCACCGCCATTCAGCGCGACCTTGTGGCTGCATTAGCCGATACCGCGCCTACAGACGTGTGGACATGACGATCTGAGACTCCGACGCCAATCTAGCCAACCGTGGTGTCGGCTCTACCGAACGTCGGAATCAGTGCCCGCAAGCGGGGCTCCCACAGGTGCCTGTCCCCGCCGAAACATTTCTGCAGAACTTCGACCATGGCGGCGGGAGCAACCGAGGCACCGGGCGAGGCTCCGAGTAGACCGGCGATTGTCCCGTCCTCGCCGGTGACGATCTCGGTGCCGAACATGAGCTCGCCGCGGAACCTCGACACCGGTTTGATCAGTTGCGCACGTTGACCTGCCTGAATGCGGTACCAGTCGGACGGATCTGCCGACGGGCAGAACCTGCGCAGTTCGTCGAACTTCTTCTCGTTCGAGGCGACGAGCTGACCGACCAGATAGCGAACGAGAGGCCAGTTCTGCACACCGACCGAGAGCACACTCGGCACGTTGCCGGGCCTGATGGTAGTGAACAGGTCTCGCAGCCCACCGTGCTTCAGGAGACGAGTACTGAACGTTGCGTACGGCCCGAACATCAAGGAGGGTTCACCGTCGACGATTCTCTTGTCCAAGTGCGGCAACGACATCGGCGGTGCACCGAGCGCCGGCTTTCCGTAGACCTTCGCGTCGTGCCGGTCCACCACCTCTGCCCGATCCGTACGAAGAAACTGCGCACCGAACGGGAACACGCCGTAACCACGAACCTCACGAACGCGGGCCTTCTGGAGCATACGCAACGCATATCCGCCTGCGCCGACGAAGACGAACCGAGAGCGAACATGAAACCGCTTACGCGAGCCGTGAATTCGGCCGGACAACGACCACACCCCGTCGCTCCCGCGTCGAATGCGTGTGATGTCGTGGCCGGTTCGGATGAGGCATCCCCTGTTCTCCATGAACTCTGCCTGTGAGCGAGACAGCTTCCCGAAGTCGACGTCGGTCCCGCCCTCGTGTCGCGTCGCAGCGACGCGCTCGTGTGGCGGCCGACCTTTCACGAGCAGGGGAGCCCACCCCGCGATCGCCTCGAGGTCCTCGGTGAACTCCATCGCCGAGAACTTCGGGTCCTTCTGCAGCGTCGTCCACCGTCGCCGCAGGTAGTCGACGTCGGCCTCACCGAGGACCACATTCATGTGCGGAACACTGTTCATGAACGACCGGTCGAGATCACCGCAGGCAGTCAACGCACTCCAATAGTCCACGGAGAACTGAAACTTCTCGGCAATAGCTGCCGTCGTGGACGGATCCTCCGGATCCGGCATGTAGTTGAGTTCGCAGAGCCCGGCATGGCCGGTCCCCGCGTTGTTCCACGCATTCGAACTCTCGCCCGCCAGGCTGCCCTGTCGCTCGAACAACGCAATCGATCTGTCCGGCAACACCTTGCACAGCAATGCCCCGAGCGTCGTCGACATAACTCCACCACCGATGAGCGCCACATCCAGAATTTCGTTGCGCGAGTTCATGTTTGTCCCCTCTCGTTCGTCGCATCACCATCGTCGCGTTAGCCGATCAATCCGTCCAATGAAATTTGGGTAGGTTTATGATCCGTTTATGGATGAATGGAAGAATCCAGGCGAATCTGTCGCACCTTTGCTTGCTGCATTCGACGCCGTCGCGTCCGAAGGCCATGTGACGCGTGCAGCCGATGCCCTCGACGTCCCACAGTCGTCGATCAGCAGACGGGTGAAGGCCTTGGAGCGGATACTCGGCCTAGCGTTGATCCAGCCCGCAGGACGCGGGGTGACGCTCACTGCCGCAGGACGAGACCTGTACGAGCGCACCCATCGCCTGGTAGCCGATCTCGACGACGCCGTCGCCTCGGTCCGTTCCGACGCCGATCCGGACAGCGGACTCGTTCGGTTCGGGTTTCCGCTCACGCTCGGATCGCACTCCATTGCGGCGCTACTGGAGGACTTCCACCGAGAAGCACCGCGGGTGCGCGTCCGGCTCGTACAGGCGCACGGTGAATCGCTTGCCGACATGATCCGAGACGGCAGGCTCGATATCGCGGTACTCATCCCTCCGCCTACCGACGTCGACACCACAGTGATCGGCGCACAACAGATCTACGCTCACGTGGCATCGACACATCCTCTGGCGGCGCGGGGGGAAGTGTCGATACTGGACCTCGTCGACGAGTCGTTCGTTGCGAGCCCACCGTCCTTCCATTTGCGGACCCTCCTCGACGAGTGGTGCGCCGAGGCCGGCTTCGTCCCCCGAGTTCCATTCGAGATCAACGAGATCGACACGATTCGAGCGCTTGTCCGGACAGGCCTGGGAGTTGCGCTCCTGCCGGCTGCGGAAGTTCAGGACGTGGGGGTGAAAGCCGTACCTCTCACCGGAGCACGTGCGCGTCAGGTCGGGCTCGCAACAACCGCGCGGAAACCCACCGCCGCGGTCGAGCGGTTTCGCACCCACGTTCACCGCCTCAACCTCGGCCTGATACCTCATACTTCCCTATAACTTCCCAATAGGTTACTTTGAGTGCAATTAAGGAGGTTCATGAGCACAATTTTCAAGTCCCAATCGGGTGCAGACGCGGTCCGTCGTCGCTACGCGGAGCAGCTCGATCGATGGCCAGCCCCGGCCGATCACCTTCGAATCCCGACATCGGCAGGTGAGACCTTCGTGGTCGCCTCCGGTCCGCCGGGCGCACCGCCGGTGGTGTTGCTGCACGGGTCCGGAGCGAACGCGAGCACCTGGGCCGGTGACATTGCCGTATGGTCCAGCGAATTCAGGGTGTACGCCGTGGACATGCTCGGCGAACCCGGCGGGAGCGCCGGAGTACGCCTAGCTCTGGAGACCGACGCCACCGCGGCATGGATGGATGAAGTCCTCGGCGCACTCGAAATCGAGAGTGCCACGTTTGTCGGCATGTCGCTCGGCGGTTGGGTGGCAGCCGATTACACGATTCGTAGACCGAGCCGTGTCACGTCCCTCGCCCTGTTGTGCCCCGGCGGGATCGGAAGGCAAACCTGGGGCTGGCTTCCTGCGGCCCTGCTGCTCGGAGCGTTCGGCTCGCGTGGTCGGCGACGCACAGCGCGCATGGTCACCGGCCTGGACGACGCGCTCACCAAGGACGCGCTAGATGACGTCACGTTGATCTTCACACACTTCAAACCCCGAACCGGCACGCTTCCGATCTTCTCCGAAACTGCGCTGGAGTCGATTTCGGTTCCCGTGCGCGTGATCCTCGGCGCCGACGACGTCATGATTGACTCGTCGCAGACTGCGAAGCGAATCTCCCGCTGCGTGCCAGACGCTTCGGTGACACTCCTCCCGGGGGTCGGACACGCTGTACTCGGCCAGACCGAGCCGATCATGGATTTTCTACGGCGACGATGAACGCACCACGTAACCGGACGACAGCTCCAGACAGTGCACGCCATCGAGATGGCGAATAGCCCTCACGCTCTCACGTAGCACCAGATACGCCGATGCGAGGTCGACAGTCGTTCGAATCATCGTGTTGTCCGAGAACGTAATACCGCCATCCTCACCCACCGAGATGCGCACAGCCGTGGCGTCGATCGCAGGCAGACCGGGTCGATGAGATTCGGCTCTGCGAGCCTCGGGTGCGGCGAGATACTCGATTTCGCCGCCAGGCAGGCACAGCACCGTCGCGCCGCTCGCTGCTGTGTATTCCCAAGACTCCACGTCGTCGCGCGGAGACGCACGGATCACGGCCCGGCTGCCGAATCCGATCACCAATGCACCCGAGGTAGTCACCTCGGCGGTGCTGCAGATCGCCCCGACGAGAGGATTCAACGCACGCAAACCCTCGAACTGATTGTCCTCGTCGACGAGCAACCCATCGACGTCGAGCTCGCTCAGCCCGACCGTCGAGCCGTCGTCGAACTCGAGACTCAAGTCGAAGTCCAGATGAACATTCCGCACGCGCAGTGACTTCAACTGGATCTCCATCACCGGCGAGTGTAGCCACTCGCCTCGATTCGTTGCGTAGGTCTAATTAGACTGGTACTTTCCCGATATGCCGTCACGCATGCTGGAAAACCCCTTGGTTCTCCCGATCCTGGGCCTGCTCGCCGAACGCTCCATGCATCCGTACTTGATCGAGATGACCCTTCGCGAGAGAAGCCCGTCGAACGGATGGCCCGTCAACAGGGGTTCACTCAACAGCGTCGTTTCCGCCTTGAACACCGCAGGTTGGGTGGAGAAGGCACCCGCGGAGAAGGGCACCCCCGCCTCGACTAGGACCGTGTACGCCCTCACATCGAGCGGTTTCGAAGAACTTGGTCGACGAGTGGTCCTACAGATCCGGGATACGACGCCTGAATTCTCGCGCTTCCTGGGCGCCGCGGGATACCTCGGCGCCGTCGAGAGGGCTGCAGCGCTCGATGCCTTGGACGCCCGGCTCCGATCGCTCGAGGAATCCATAGCCGCACTGACGCAGTCGTACGACGCGGCTCTGGCAGACGGGTTGCCTCGACTGACGATGATCGAAACGGAGGGTGCACTGCAGGCCCGTGCCGCAGAACGCGACTGGGTCGAGTCCGTACTTTTGGACATTCGGTCCGGAGAATTGGAGTGGACTACGAAAGTCGAGATACGGCAATGATCTTCGGAATCTACCCCGGGAGCGTTGCGGGCGCGGCGGACGGCACGATGGCCGTCGGTTCACCCGACAACGGCCAGCACATCAAGTCATGCCTCGACGTTCTGAGAGGGCACGCCTCGATACTGCTGTTGCGGGCATATTGCATTTTCGACGACGAACGAGGTCCCTGCGCCACGGACACCACTGCACCGATCGACGCCGACCAGTTCGCAACTCTGGTCACGCCCTTGGATGTGGTGGCGCAGTTTCAGTCCAGGTCCTCCGACATCACCGGATACGTCGAGTTCGTCCGCAACGTGGTCGATCGCTACGGTCCAGTCGCCAATTCGATACAGATCACGGAAGAGCCGAACGTTCAAGGTAATCCAACACTGGACGGCCACTACGCCGGCGTAATAGAGGCAATGATCGCTGGGGTCGGCGCTGCGCGTTCGAGGGCAGACGAACTCGGGTTAGGGCGTCTACGGATCGGTATCAACACGACGCCACTGTTCGGCGACGACGTGGGCTTCTTGAGATCAGTGACCGAGAGCGGCGGAAGACGGTTCGTGGAGTCACTCGACTACATCGGATTGGACATGTTTCCCGGGGTTTTCTCGCAGGTCGCGTTCGACGATCTTCGTCCCGCTGTCACGGGCCTGTTGAGGCATCACCGCACAAACGTGATGGAACCGGCGGGACTCGGCCACTTACCACTCCGTATAACCGAGAACGGGTGGCCGAGCGGAACAGGCGATTCTCCGCAGATCGATGCGGCGGCACTGGGGTCGATCATCGATACCGTCGTGCACCTCGAAGAGGAACTCCTCATCGAGGCCTACGAACTTTTTTCGCTACGGGATGCCGACAGTTCCAATCCCGACGTGTTCCACCGGTTCGGAATCGTCACCGACGACTACCGTCCGAAGCCTGCGTTCGACGTCTACCGACAGATCATCGCCGCCTGCGATACCTGACCACCCCTTGGGTAAATCGACCGCGACTCCGTCGGCTCCGAAACCTAGTGCCCACGTTGACCATTCACTGGCGCGAGTATGCACACCGCGACGGCTGTATCAGGAACGCAATTCTGCTGCGCGCCGAAACAGATCCCCCAGATCGACTCGGTCGGGCGCGGGTTCGAACACGACCGTCCCGGTGCCAGCAGTCACGAAGCGTGCGATGTTTTCGTCGGCCACATCGGATTGGTCGACAGCCGCTATGTAGACGACGATGTCGTGATCGGGCCCGCCGTCGATATGCGCTATCGCATCTCGAACCTGATCGGGAGTCGTCGAACTCGTCAGGATCGTACCGACGCTCGTCTGCCCGCTCAGTGCAAGGGTTTTGGGACCCGTAGCCCCGACCAGCAGGGGTGGTGGCTGCATCGGCGGCCAGTCCAGCTTCACGCTGTCCAGCACCACGTACCGGCCGCGAACATCGACGGTCTCCCCGGCGAGCAGCTTCGTCAGCGCATCCATCTGCTCGCGCAGCAGCGTCAACGGTGACTGCACGCGGGCTCCGACCTGTCCCATCCAGGACTGCACTCCGTGACCAAGCCCCACACGTAACCGACCCGGATGCAGGCGCGCCAGCGTCGCGATTTCCATAGCCGTCGCCGCGACATTCCGCAGTGGTGTCGGCAGTACACCGATTCCGACGTTCACCGACTCGGTGGACGCGAGAACCGTTGCAGCCATCGATATTCCGCCCGAGAAGAAGCAGTCCTCCCACAACCAGATCTCGTCGACACCCGCTGCATCTGCAGCACGTGCCGATCCGACGATCGTTTCGGGCGGAAGTTCCGGCCGTAGCACTACACCGAATCGCGTCATGTCCACCTTTTGTCGTACCTGCGGAGTCTCTCCCTGTTGGAAGCCAACGTATCGGAAAAGTCGTGGACACCGACCCCGCAACCAGGAATGCTTGCCGTGACCGCTGACCCGAAGAAGAACAGGATCCTGAAGTTGCCTCAGACTGCCGGCCCGTTGTTGATCCTGCCCGTCGATTCCGTCACTCCCGAAACCCACGAGGGCCTCGACCTGTATCTGCCGGACTCGGGAACTCCGGCACCGTGTGTTCTTCTTGTCCACGGTCTCTACCCGGAACAACCTGAGGTTTCTCCGCGGTTCTCCTCGTTCTATCCTGCCTACGCCAGCCATCTAGCCCGCCGTGGGCTGGTCGCTGCCGTCGTCGACCATGATCTGACTCGAGGATTCTTCTATCACGAGGCCCTCGCGACCGTCGGGAACGCAATGGAGCAGCTTCGCGCGCGACCCGAGACCGACGGTGACGCAGTCGGTATGTGGTTCTTCTCCGGCGGTGGCCCGCTGTCGTATCCGTTCCTCGTCGATCCGCAGCCATGGCTCCGCGCCGTGCAACTGACCTACCCGGCACTTCCCGGCCCGGATACACCCGGATGGCCGACGCCGGAGGCCGCAATCGCTGGAATCGCCTCCGTACCGACGCGATTGACGCTCGTCGAGAACGAGATCCCGGACTATGTTGCAGACCAACGGAACTTCGTGGTGCTCGCGGCCGACCACGGGGTACCGCTCGACGTCCACACGGTCGCCGGGGTGGGCCACGGTTTCGACGCGTTGGCCGACGAACCCCGCACGCGCGAGGTCGTAGCCCGGAATCTCGATTGGATGGCCGAGTCGCTGGTCCGTCCACGTTGACCTCTACCTCCATGTCGGTAGCCGGGTTCGCTCCACGAAGGTGGGGCTGGATCTACCACTGATGCACTGGTTCGGCCCATGTCGCGAGCGGGTCCGCTCCGATGGAATAGGGGTATGAACATTCTCGTTCGAGCAGGCGTAGTCGGGACCGTAATGATCAGCGCGCTGGCGTTGTCAGGCTGTACAGCCACCAACGAAATACAGGAGCAGTCCTTCGAATTCGAAGGGTCGAGATTGGACGTCGTGAACTCCAATGCAAACATGCCGGTGACTGCTACCGAGGTCGAAGGTGCCGACGGCATCGTCGTGACCGTGCAGACTCAGACACTGGCCAAAAGCGCCAGCACACCAGCATGGGCACTCAATGGAAGCAGTCTCGATTTGGGAACGCCTTGCGAGGGCAGCATGATCGGATACTGCGAAGGCAGCTATTCGATCGCTGTCCCAGCCGGGACAGCGATTTTTGTAGACGGTGTTCCTACTTCCACGAAGTGAGATCCTGCGGATCAACCGCGGTCATGGAATCGAAGGTAAGCGAGGACGGCGGCAACTCGGCGGTTCAGATCGCTGTTCGGTGGGATGTCCAGTTTCATCATGATGTTGCCGATGTGTTTGACCACAGCTGCTTCGCTGACGAACAACATCCGCGCGATTGCAGCGTTGGAGTGACCTTCCGCGACCACGACGAGAACGTCACGTTCGCGTGGAGTGAGCTTCTCCAGCGGGTCTCGCCGTCGATTGATCATCTGATTGATCACGGCGGGATCTACTGCGGTGCCGCCGGCATGCACCCGGCGCAGAGTGTCCGCGAACTCCTGAACATCGCTGACGCGGTCTTTGAGCAGGTATCCGATTCCCGCCACATCTGCGCCGTCGAGTAGATCTGCAACATAGCTCTGTTCGATGTATTGACTCAGGACCACGATAGGAAGATCGGGTCGTTCGCGACGCAGCTGTGAGGCCGCGGCGAGACCTTCGGACCTGAAGTTGGGCGGCATTCGGACGTCGGTGATGACTAGGTCGGGATCGTGTTGGTGGCAGGCTTGCACGAGCTCCTCCGCAGTTCCCACCGCGGCGACCGTGACGAAGCCGCTGCGGCTCAACAGCATCTGCAGGCCCTCGCGAAGCAACGTGTTGTCTTCCGCCAGCACAACACGCAGTGAGGCGGGGTGTTCGGTTCGAGGCACGGTCATTGTGTTCCTGCCTCGGTGAGGGCAACGTCGATGGTGACGACCGTCGGCCCGCCCGACGGGGAATCGATGGTCAGGGTGCCGTTCAGCGCGGCGAGCCGATCGGCGATTCCGTTCAACCCGCCGTCTTCGCGTCGACGAATACCGGCTCCGCCGCTGCCGTCGTCTCGGACACAAATGTGAACATGACCGGGTGTGGGTCTATGCAGGAGGATATCTGTTCGTGTTGCATCGCTGTGTTTGACGACGTTCGACAGTAACTCGGACACACAGAAGTACAGATTGGACTCGGCGTCTGCTGGAAGCCGCGGATCGAGACGGTCGTCGACGGATACCGCGATGGTGAGATTGTCTGCGATTTCCCTGATTGCGGGTCCAAGGCCGTGATCGACCAGTACCTGAGGATGTATGTTCCGCACGACTCGACGAAGGTCGTCGAGTGTTCGGCGCGCTTGTTTCTGAGCTCGCACTACATCGTCGCGTCCCGGGGTCCCTTCGGGGAATGCGGCGAGAGCGAGACCCAATGTCATGCTGACGGAAAGCAACTGCGGTTGGACGCCATCGTGCAGGTCGCGTTCGATGCGGCGGCGCTCGAGATCGAACGATCGTACAAGCCGTGCTCTCGATCGCGTTGTGACTGCGAGATCATGTCGCAGGTGGTCCTCCGGTTGGGTCAATACTTGCTGCACAAGCCGCAGATGCGCAGAGGCGATATACGGTGACGCCCGCACCGCCGCAAACAGTACGAGCCCACCGACGCTGGCTGCAATCAGACTGTGCGGCAAAGTCGTTACCATGAAGGGACCGATTACAGCTACGTCTCCGGTCATCGCCAGAAATGGGCTGAACAGCGCGACCAGGGATCCGATCGCAAGCAACGAACCGACGGCAGCGATGGTCCCACCGAATGTGAGCATGACAATGCTGTAGGCCAACGGACGCACCAACGTTTTCGGCTCACGCAACCGGATTGTGGGACGTACCTGCAGCACGCCGCCCTTCAGCGCCGAAGCGCTGTCCCAGTCGGTGAGAGCCAAGGCTGCCGAAATGACCGGAAGCCCGGCGCCCATCAGCGCCAGACCTGCAATGACGAGCAATCCCACACGATCGGTGCTCATATCCTGTGCAATTGCCGCGGACAGAATCGGTGCGGCGAGAAAAGCCGACGCAGCCAATGCAAGAAGTGTTCGAGTGGCAATAGCGGCGACGTAGAACACCGCACGCCAGCGGGCCACAGGGGCTACTGCGGGACCTATCGTCGTGCTGTTCACCGATTTCAGTGTAGGTTCTCGGCCGCGGGTCAGGCGGTAGAGAAAGGTCTACTCTCCGATCAGCGTGGACGCCTACCCAGCAACAGGGTTCCGAGAACTGCGATTAAGACGCTCACACCACCGGCGACGCCGAGCCACAGCGTCGCACTGATCGGTGTGGGTTCTTCGACCAAGACAATAGGTGCGCCGTAGACGCTTTCGGCGGCATCGCGGGTGGCACGGTCGCTAGCCGACGTGGTTGCCGAGCACTTGTTCACACTGAGCTCGCGGGAGGAGCTTCCGGATCGACTCGCGAAGACGATGTACTCGTCGCCGACGGAGAACACCGATCCGCACGCTGTGGTCTCCGACGCGGTGGTGACGAGCACAGAGTCGTCGAGACTGCCGTCGTAGATCTCGCGGACGTCGAAAGTGTAGGTGACCGAGGCGCCTTCGATAGAGGCGTCGGCGGGCACACCGACGAACACAGCATTGTCACTACCGTGCTGCGATGCCACCCTCTGCTCGACCTCGGTCGGCCCGGTCTCGCAGGTGCAAGCCTGAGCCGACGGCGGTGCCGCACCGACCCAGAGTCCGGCGGCAAGCGCTGCCGTGACGCCGATCCGAGTCGAGAACTGCGCAATCCGCATTCGAATAGAGTCGCATGCGCACTGCGAGTTGGCGAGCTTTCAGTGGGTCCGGTCGACACTGAAGCTAGATCCCCGGCCCCACACGAACCACACGATCGTGCCCAGGAACGGAAATGCCAGTACGACGAGAATCCACACAGCTTTTCCAGCACTCGTGTAGCTCTTCGATTGCAGGATGCTGACGAGCGCCGCAACGAAGAGGGCCAACGCCGCCACGAGCACGATCAGGACGATCGCGCCGAAACCCACCCCGAACACCGTCTCTGCCGTCGTACCGTTCTCCGCCGCAAGTACCGCAGCTTCGTACATCATGTCCTCCTCGATTCGGTCGACTTCTTACTTACCCGACCTTACGAAAACACGCCCTTCGGTACATCCCTCTACGGATGTATCTTTCGCACAGTCATTCAGACGCATGTAATCCGAACGGCGGATATCCGAAACGATGCTCGCGGTGAAACCATGGGTTCGACCGATGACACTCACCACCGCGCGGAGCAATCATGTTGAGCAATAACCTCGTTCGAAATTCCATCGCCGCGTCGGCAGCACTCGCCGCAATCGCGCTCATCGCACCTGGCGCTGCCTCGGCCCAGCCGTCGGCCGGCAGTGCAGAAGGCGTGATCGACAGCGGAAGCGCAATTCTGGACAACGGAAGCAGCATCCTGAACGGCGGAAGCATCATCGACGGCGCCCGCGGAATTCTCGACAGCGGAAGCTCGATCTACAACACGCTGCCCGGTAGCGGGTCGACGGCACCGCGGCAGTTCTGCAACCAGGACACGATCGCCGGCGGTCCCGGCGTCACACAGACCAACCACGACCTGGGGCGGACTGGCCCCAACTCGTTCGTTCTCCGGTACGAGACCTTCGACATCCCGGATGTCATCGACGTGTTCTACCAAGGCGGGCTCATCTTCAGCACCGGGTATGTCGGGGACGACATGAACGAGGGGACGGGCTCGGCCGTCATCAACGTCCCACCGGGGTCCGAGACCTCTGTACTGGTCAAGGTCACCGGCCCCGGCGGAACCGACTGGAACTACACCGTAGGTTGCCCGATCGCCTGACACTGGGCACGATGGGGCGGTGCAGCAGGACGAATTTCTCGCGATCATCGAAGGCAATCCTGCGGTCGCGGCGATACTCGACCGTGCGGACCAATTGCGTTTACCACAGTGGTATCTCACCGCGGGCGGACTGTTCCAGACCGTGTGGAACCACCGCGCAGGTCTTGACCCGCAGAACGGCATCAGAGATTACGACTTCTTCTACTTCGACGATTCGGACACGTCCTACGACGCCGAAGACCGGGCGATCGGTCACGCTGCCCGCCTCTTCGGCGATCTGGGAGTGGACGTCGAAGTGCGCAACCAGGCTCGTGTCCACCTCTGGTACGAGGATCACTTCGGTGTTCCGCTGCGCCCCTATCGAAGCACCGAGGATGCCATCGATCACTTCGTGTCGACCACGTGCTGTTTCGGGGTACGCAGCGAACCCGGCGGCGCTCGGGTCGTGTACGCGCCTCATGGGTTCGAGGATGTGGCAGCCGGAGTGATTCGTCCGAATCCAATGCTGCCCATGCGGGAGGTCTACGAGTCCAAAGCTGCGCGGTGGACCTCGGTGTGGCCTGCGCTGACAGTGGTGCCGTGGCCGTAGAACGTCGCAGGATCGATCTGTTCGATCGGTATCCGCGACGCATCTCGCGCCGGTCGCGGACTCACCCCGCGTAGGTCGAAAGCCAACCTGGGCTGCTCGTCGACCCGTCGAGCAACTTCGAAGTACACCGCCAGAACGTGCACGCACGGAGTGGTGCGCCCAGTGCAATCACAGCTCGCGGCAACGCTGTCGGCTTTCGGCCCCACGGGGATGCCACGCCGCGTGAGGTCTGCATGGACAGCGTCCGGTAGATCGCTCGCGGACACATCGGCGATCGCGCCTCTCGCTGCCGCGGACTGATCTGCGTTCCACACCTGTAACGTCAGAAACACTTGGTGCTGTTGCTTGTCCGAGACGGTCACAGTGGCCTTGATCGATCCTGGCGCGAGCACGACATCACCGACTCGGTCGGTTCGTGCGAGGGTCCGCGCGCGGGGAAGCGCGGGGTTCGGTCGAGTGATGGACGTGGGTTGGGCCATCCGCAGCCAGTCCTTGCCCCATGCCGTCACTCCGAACACGTCGCTCATCGGCCGACCTCCAACAGTTCGCGCAGTTGACTGTCCGACAGCGCGGCCAAGTCCGCCCCGATATCCAGAGCATCACTGCTCGTGGCTACTTCGGCGACACCGCGTTTTCGTGTGTGCATGTCGTCGATGGATTGTTCGATGGTCCGCTCGGTGAGCAGGGTGTGCACGGTGACCGTGCGTGTCTGCCCGATGCGGTGCGCGCGGTCGCTCGCCTGGCTTTCCACCGCCGGGTTCCACCACCTGTCGTAATGCACGACGTGTGAGGCCCGCGTCAGGTTGAGTCCGAATCCGGCCGCTCGAAGACTGAGAATCAGAATCGGCGGGGCTTGCTCGTTCTGGAAACCGTCCACCATGGCATCTCGCGCCGACATCGACAATCCTCCGTGCAGGAACGGGACAGTGCCACAGCCGATTTCCGAAGACAGATGCGCGGCCAACAACTCGCCGGTCTGGCGGTACTGCGTGAACACGAGCGCGGCCTGATCGTCGTCGACAATTTCCGAGAGCATTTCGGTGAGCCGATCGAGCTTGCCGGACCTGCCTCCCAGACCGGCGCCGGTCTCGTCGACCAACTCGGGATGATTGCAGATCTGCTTGAGACGAGTGAGCAGCGTCAACACACGCCCCCGCCTCCCGATCCCGGATCCGAAGCCGTCGCGCAGCGTGTCGTCGAGTTGCGCTCGGTAGAGGCGCTCCTGCTCGGAGGTGAGCGAGCAGATCACCGAATTCTCGACCTTGGCCGGCAATTCGGGCGCAACATCGACTTTCCGACGCCGCAGTACATGGGGACCCACGAGGTCACGCAGTCGTCCTGCCGCTGCCTCCGACCGATTCTGTTCGATCGCGACGACGAAGCGCCGTCGAAACCGTGCACGCGCACCCAGGACTTCCGGTGCCGCGAACGCCATCAACGACCACAACTCGTCCAGTCGATTCTCCACAGGGGTACCGGTCATGGCGATACGCACCTGGGCCTGTATCCGCCTCGCTGCACGCGATTGCTGAGAATCGGCGTTCTTGATCTGCTGCGCCTCATCGAGAACCGCTACGTCCCAGGCTTTTTCGCTGATCGGACCGACGTCGCTTCGAAGCGTCGGATAGCTGGTGACGACAACGGTTCCGAGGCCCAGAGACTGCATGTCTCGCGACCGGCCACTTCCGTGGTGGACAATCACCGCAAGGCTCGGCGCGAACTTGGTGAGTTCGCGAACCCAGTTGCTCACCAACGACGTTGGGCATACAACGAGGTGCGTGCCTGCTGATCTCCGTGTAAAGACCGCAATGGCCTGCACGGTCTTTCCCAGACCCATCTCGTCGGCGAGGATTCCGCCACCGCCGTTCGGTACCGCGTCCATCCACGCAACGCCCGCTCGCTGGTACGGCCTGAGTTCGGCCATCAACTCGACCGGACCACTCGACAACCGTCGTACCGCGGCATCGACCGTCGCAGGTGCCGACCAGATCGTTTCGCCGTCCAATCCGACCACGGCATGTCCGGCCGTCGGAAGAGAGGAGGTCAGGGTGCCCGTGTCGCGGCCGTGTTCGGCCGCAGCCGAAATCTCGGACCACGCGCGGAGGGAAGCGCTGACCGCCGGTGGCGGGTCCCACGCCGCCAGAGCGGACAGAGCCCGCTGCGGATCGACGAGGGCAGCTGGAATTTCTTTGACTACAACCGATTCCGACAAGGCATCCGGAAGCGCCATCGACATCTCGGACGACTCACCGGCAGGCAGGCCGAGTGCGAGCGCGTCGAGATCCGGGGTGAGCGTGCCCCACCACAGAAACTTCTCCAACTCGATCGAGAAGCTCGCCTGCAGCACGCCGGGAAGCACTGTATTTGCGGGCACTGGGGTCACTCCGATCTGAGCCTATCGAGCTCGGCAGACGTACTTGCAGTGGAACGCGTCAGGAATTTCTCGATCGTCTCCAGTTCGGGCACTGTGAAGTCCGACAAATCCCGACGCGTTGCGCGTGTCAGTTCGAGGTAGTACGCACCTGCGTGTTGAAGGCCCTCCGCTGTGGCGGCGATCACTACTCGGCGACGGTCCTCGTTGTCGCGGACCCGTTCCACAAGGCCGGCACCGTCCAGACGATCGATCATGCGGCTCGCGGATCCCGACGTGAGCCCGACCCGCTCGCCCAACGCCTTCGCGGTCGCCGGTCCCAGTCGAACAAGTGCGTGGAGGGCGTCGAGGTCACGGACCGACACGCCCAACCTCTCGGCGATGACGGCGTTGAGTTGCGCGATCGAGTGCCCCCAGTCCGGCAGTAGTTCGACGATGCCATCCACCGTCAGCTTCTTGCCCATGTACTTGCTGCCCTCTCGTCGATGCCGCGCACGAGGGTAGACGAATTACTTGCTTCCTGCAATTACTGCGCGCCACAGTTATTTCTTGCTGTCAAGTTCTGGCCATCTCACAGAGTTTTTCGTACCGATTTACTTACCTGGCCGATCGCCCTATAACTCTTCGTATGGACAATCCCTACACACCCGAGTCGGGCGCGGTGCCGAGGGACCTGGTCGGACGCGATGTCGTACGCACGAGATTTGCTGCCCTGTTGGACGGTCTGGAGCGAGGACATGCACAGCGCTCGCACATTCTGACCGGTGTACGCGGGACTGGGAAGACCGTCATGCTGCGCGACCATGTACGCACTGCGCGCGCTCGTCGCTGGGCGATCGTCGACATAGATGCGGCCCGTCGCGACGATCACGGGTTCAGGCGTCAGCTCGCGTTCGAAGCACGAAGTTCGCTTCTCGCGGTGTCGCCGCGTTCGAAGTGGACCAGTGAGGCCACTACCGCCTCCGGCGTGCTCGGTTCGTTCGCGTCACTGCTCGGCGGCGATAGTCCACTGACGTCCGAGTGGACGGAGTCGGCTCCGGGGTCCGCGGACTCCGGAGCCCTTTCGCCCGACGTGACAGCTCTGCTGCTAGCCCTCGGTGAGGCGGCCCGATCGCACAGCACGGGAATAGTTTTCGTCATCGACGAACTCCAACGCTTCACGACGGGGCAACTCGGAGCACTGATCGACGGCTTGCACCGCACCTATCTGCGCGAGCTCCCCATCACACTCGTCGGCGCCGGCCTACCCCGATCCGACGCCCTGTTCGCCGAAACGCAGGTGCGCGCCAATCGACTTTTCGAGTTCAGCTCGCTCGACGCCTTCATCGATAGCGATACGGCTACGCTTTTGCGCTGGACTAGCGAGTGCGACGACGACGCAATAGCCGTGGCACAGACGTTGACCGGCGGATACCCAAGGCTGGTACAGGCCCTCGGTCACGTTCTGTGGGAGAAGCACGGCCCCCAGAAGGTGACCGCCGATGCCGTCGAGTACGCATCGGCCGAGTACGAGAAGTTCGTCGACGAGGGATTCTTCCGCGAACACCTCTCGCGTGCAGGCGATATGGACATCGCGTACCTTCGTGCCGTCGTGGACTCGCCGATAGAAGCCGAGACGGCACGCCTGCTCGAACGAACGACTGCGCAATGCGCGGAAACTCGGTCCGCACTGATCGACCGGGGCCTGATTCACCTCTCCGAGAGCGGTTCGGCAGCGTTCACGACTCCACACTTCGAAGGATTCATCCGACGAACATTGCCGACACTCTCCACTCCACCCCACAAGCAGCGGCGACGTAGATACGATCCGTAGTCGTGACATCCCGGCAGAGCTACCACCCGTGGTGCTAGGTCCGCGCCCTGCCCACTATCGCAGTGATCATCTCGGTCAACTCGCTTCTGGCCTGATCCGCCGTCAGCGTCCCGGTTACTGCAGCGTGCGAGAGCGCCTCTGCCGCACCGAATATCGCGGTGATCGAAGGGACCGATACACCTGCCGGCCCGGTGAACGGGGCGAGGATCTCACGGCAACGACCTGAGTATGCCTGGTCCGCATCTCTTTTCACCTGTTCGAGTTCGGGCGAGCCCTCCAACGCGGCCAGCACGCCCGTCAGCTCCCGACCCTGCGCCAGCGCGCACCCGACGTAGGAGTTCGCGATAGCGCTCGCGCGGCCGTCCAGAGTTGCGTCGGCGGCGTCGAGATACTCCTCCAACATGGTGGTCTGACGATCGTCGAACTCCTTGAACAACGCAGCAAGCAATGCCGGTCGCGACGCGAAGTGGCTGTAGACCACCGGCTTTGCGACACCCGCACGTTCAGCGAGATGCCCAAGCGTCAGTGCATCCGCACCCTCCGCCCGGACGAGCGCCCAGGAAACGTCTATCAGCTGGTCGTACCTGTCGGCACGGGACAGTCTCGTTCGGGCCATCGAACACCTCCTTGCGCTATGTACCAATAGTAACCTACTGTTCGTACATACCGTTTCCTCCATCGAAAGGATCTGCCGTGAGCAGTCTCGTCGTAGTCTCCCATTCCGATCCGAACTCCCTCACCCAGCACATCGCGCACGCGACTGTCGACGCCATCGCCGCGACCGGGGGAGGCGTCGAGCTCGCGGATCTGACCGCCGAGAATTTCGATCCCAGGTTCTCGCAAGCCGACCTGGATCAGTACCGCCGCACCGGAATTCTCCCCGCGGACGTCAAGGCCGAACAAGATCGCGTCGACCGAGCGGACCAGTTGATTCTTGTCTTTCCGATGTACTGGTGGTCGATGCCTGCGCTGCTCAAGGGGTGGATCGATCGCGTCTTCATCAACGGGTGGGCATTCGACTTGACGCCGGACAACGCGTTCACCACAAAGCTCGACCGCCTGACCGTCCACCTCGTTGCCGTTGCCGCCGACGACAACTCGAGCTTCGAACGCCACGGGATACACGACGCCTTCCGCATCCAGATCGAACGCGGAATCGTCGAATACGTCGGTGCGACGGTCGGTTCGACCACCTTCGTGCACGAGTCCGAATCGAAGAGCCGTGACGCCCTGGCGTCGGAAGTCCGTGAACTCGCCGACGCACTCGCACAGAAGGTTTCCGGCCTGCAAACTGTTGACGCTTAGAGATTTTCCGGCGAACGTTGTGCCCTGCGTGCGAATCGTGCCGACAAGTTGCGACGACCGTCGGATTAGTTCTGCGTCAGAGTTTTCGGGAGCACAGGTGCCGGGATCGGGTGGTTGGCGTACAGGACGCCGCGCGGGTCGTAGCGTCTCGCGATGTCGCCAAGGCGATCGGCATCTGCTGGCGCGAAAGCAGACCGCACCTGATCCGGCTCGAGAAGTCCGAAGGCGAAGTTCAGCGAGAGGCCGAGCCGGTTGGGCGCGAAGGGTTCGAGCAGCTCGTCCTGGACCTGAGACACTCCGCTCGTATCGCCGCCGTCGAGCAGGGACAAATCGTGGAGCAGGGACAACAAGCCGACCGAGTACTGGGCAGACCGATGGCCCACGGCGTTCGGAACACTCGGGGTGCGCGTCAAAGCGCCCCCGAGGTGTCGCACCCCGACGATGCATCCGCCGGGTGTGGCGCCAGCTCGATGGGCGAGTGCAGTCAGGGCGCGCGGATCGAGGTCGTCGACCAGGACGCTCTTCCCCCGGTAGGCCGCCGGCCGGTCTGGTTCGTCGAAGACCGCCCGGGATTGGATGTAGGGAAGGGTGCGCAGCGTGTTCCGCAGCTGTGGTCCGGGGCGAAGCAGCGGCTCGACGAGGCGTTGTCCCTCTTCCTCCGGTCCGGCGAAGCTGATCTGAAGTTGGGCCACCTGACGCCCCCGCAGATCCGCTGGGACAAAAGGTTGGTCGGGGAAGGGGATCACCGCCACCGCCGAGGTCATCGACTCCGGTACCGACCTGGTCCACGCGGTCCAGACGGTGAGCACCTCGGGGGATTTCGCGAGGTCGAACATCAGGCCACCGCCGTAGAGCTGTGCAACGGGCATGAGGTCGATCTCCATGCCAGTCACGACGGCAACGTTGCCGCCACCTCCACGCAGTGCCCAGTACAGGTCGGGTTCGTCCGCTGGGCTCACCTTCCGGATCTTGCCGTCGGCGGTCACGGCCTCGAATCGCGTTACGTGGTCGGCGGAGTAGCCGTAGCGTCGGGCGAGGAGCCCGATGCCCCCGCCCAGGGTGTAGGCGACTGCGCCGACCGTGGGGAGGCTGCCCGACAACGGCGCTAGCCCGTGTGGTGCCGCCTGCTCGATGACATGCTGCCACGTCGCCCCGGCCGCGACCCATGCCCTACGCGTTGCGACATCGACCGTCACCTCACACATACGACCCGTATCGATCAGCAGGCCCCCGTCGAGAGCGCGCGTGCGCCCGTGCCCGGTGGCCTGGACCGCGACCCGCATCCCGTGATCTGCAGCGAAAGTGATTGCTCGAGAGACATCCTCGACGCTGCTCGCCTCCAACACGACCGCCGGTCGATGCGACGCGAGGAGCTGTGCGCCCGCCCTGTCCGCCGGGTCCTGAGTGCCTATGTATACGGCCCCGTCCACGTGATGGTCGAGGGCTGCGATGTCGTTCTCCAGATTCTCGGTGATCTCCATGACCGCGACGCTAGGCACTGTTCCGGACATTGGACGTCCGCAACGAGTGGCAGTCTGATCTCATGACGGACGAACCTCGACGGAGGGATCTGCCCGAGCGGATGCTGCGGCTGCTCGCCCTTCTGCAAACGCGACGGACGTGGTCGGGCGCCGATCTGGCCCAGCGGTTGCACGTGACCGAGCGAACGGTGCGCCGCGACATCGACCGACTGCGTGCCCTCGATTACGCAGTAACCGGAACCACCGGAACGGCGGGCGGGTACCGGCTCGGATCAGGAAGTAGCACCCCGCCCCTGTCGCTCGAGGACGACGAGGTGGTCGCGGTGGCTGTCGGGTTGGTCATGGCCAGCCGGGGCGCTATCAGCGGGGTGGCAGACGCGTCGCTCACGGCCCTGGTCAAGCTCGAGCAAATGATCCCCGCCCGGCTACGTCCCCGGCTGGCTGCGATCTCCCGCGCCACCAGCGCCGCCGCCCCCAGCGATGATGTGGCACCGATCGACCCCGCCACACTGGCCATGTTGGCCACCTGTTCCCGCGAGCATGAGGTTGTCGGATTCGACTATCGCGACCGTACCGGGCGGCGTAGCGCGCGACGGGTCGATCCACACAGCCTCGTCACCCTCCGCGGAATGTGGTACCTCGTGGCATACGACCGCGATCGCAAGGACTGGCGCATCTTCCGCCTCGATCGGATTACCGCACCCCTGCGCACCCACCGACCCTCCGAACGACGGGACCTGCCGGCCACCGACGCTGTCAGCTACGTCATGCGCTCACTGGCAACGGCCACGTACCGATACACGGCGCTGCTGACCGTTGAACTCTCGGCAGCGGACGTCAGGGCAGGCATTTTCGGCCCGATCCCCGGCGAGATCGACGACCTCGGCCCCGGCCGATGCCGAATCCGCCTTACGGGCGAGTCTCCAGTGCTGGTCACCCAGTACATCGCCCTCGTCGCCGCTCTCGGAGCCGAGTTCATCCTGGACGCACCCCCGGAGATCACGGTTCGCCTGCACCGGCTCGGGACGCGACTAGGTCGGACCCAGTCGGACGATTGATGACGTCAGCCGAGACGCGAATCCGATGCGATCGGTCTTCTCCACCTGATCGACCAGACGGCCCCGGCACGTGGGCAATCCTCTGTGCATCTCGACACGAATGGTTGTCAGCCTCGCGCCATGTCCACAAATCTCGACAGATGCAGCTGATGGGCGACCGTGATGGTGGCGGTAGGACCGTTACGGTGCTTGCCGAGGATGAGGTCGGCCTCGCCACCTCTCGGGTCGTCTCGCTCGATGGCGTCGGGGCGGTGCAGCAGGATGACCATGTCGGCGTCCTGCTCCAATGATCCGGACTCACGAAGGTCCGACACCATCGGCTTCTTGTCGGTTCGCTGCTCGGGTCCACGGTTGAGCTGGCACACCGCGACCACCGGGCATTCGAGTTCCTTGGCCAACAGCTTGAGCTGACGGGAGAAGTCCGAGACTTCCTGCTGCCTGGATTCCACCTTCTTGCCCGAGGACATCAGCTGAAGGTAGTCCACCACAATGAGTTTGAGTCCGTTGCGCTGCTTCAACCGTCGCGCCTTGGCGCGGATCTCCATCATCGTCAGGTTGGGGGAGTCGTCGACGAACAGCGGCGCCTCACTGATCTCGCTCATACGACGGGCAAGCCTGGTCCAGTCGTCATCGGTCATCTTCCCCGAACGCATGTCACCGAGCTTGATCTTCGCCTCCGCCGACAGCAGGCGCATCACGATCTCGGTACGACTCATTTCCAGAGAGAAAATGACGCTGGGCATACCGTGCTTGATCGAGCAGGACCGCATGAAGTCCATCGACAGCGTCGAGTTGTGCGTCGGCACCATCGATTCGCTTGCAAGGTATAGGTGTTCGGCATTGTCGACCTCGACGCAGCGAACCGGCACTGATGCGACTTGCCGAACTGCGACTATTCGGCGGTCTGTCGCCGAATCAGCCCCGACACGGAGTTCTTTGTGTAGCAACCTTTTTTGGTCGATTGTGAAAATACTGTCGTCCGTCAGGATCGACGAACCGGTCCACACCATTCCAAGACCGACGACCAACTCCGGTAGACCGTCGAGAGCAGGAACCGCGATCGAACCGTCCGCACCGATACGGCCGCATGCATCGAGCAGTCCCGCCAGCAGGTCTCGTCGCTGAGCCTCGGACGATCGAAGGTACAGGCGCGGAATTGCATCGAACTGCACTTCGATCCGAGCGGCGATAGCGCAGTCCGCGCCCTCGAGACCACCACCCAGGGCGACACCGGTGACGTAGGCGGGCACGGGCAAATCTGCTTCGGGAAACTGTAGAGCAGCGACGTTGCATACCGAGTGACCTTCGCTCGCCGCAAGGTTCTCCGTGGTAGACACTGCAGATTCATCACACCGCGTGGTGAGCCATTGGTGCTGAGCGTCGGCGACAATGACGGTGCCATCGGAAAACTCGACCTCGTAGCAGGGACGGTCGATCATCACGTCCGTTGCAGCGACGACACGCGTCGGCATGCCGTGTGCGTCGATGAGATGGTCACCGACTGCGACTTCACCCATCGTGGTCCAGCCGTCGGGCGTCGGTAGCGGCGTATCCAGTGCCAGTGCCTTACCCACGCCAGGCCTCGCCGCGACAATGATCATCTGACCTGGGTGAAGTCCGTTGGTGATCTCGTCGAGTTCGGCGAAGCCCGTGGGCACACCGAGCGAGATGCCGCCGCGGCTGGCGATCGAGTCGATCTCGTCCATCGTCGGTTGCAGGAGTTCTTCGAGAGGAAGGAAGTCCTCGGACGTTCGACGCTCGGTGACCTCGTAGACCTCGGCCTGTGCGCGGTCGACGACCTCGGCGACGTCCTGCCCGTCGGATCCTGCGTATCCGAACTGCACGATGCGCGTGCCGGCCTGCACGAGCCTGCGCAGAATGGACTTTTCCGCGACGATCTCTGCGTAGTAGCCGGCGTTCGCTGCCGTCGGGACCGTCTGAGTGAGAGTGATCAGGTACGGAGGTCCGCCGATCCTCTTGAGATCACCACGGCGGTCGAGCTCAGCGGACACCGTCACGGGGTCGGCGGGCTCACCGCGGCTGTAGAGGTCAAGGATCGCGTCGTACACGCTCTGGTGGGCCGGTCGGTAGAAGTCGCCGGGACGGAGGACTTCGAGGACGTCGGCGATGGCGTCCTTGCTCAGGAGCATGCCGCCCAGTACGGACTGTTCGGCAGCCATGTCCTGTGGAGGCTGACGGCCGAAGTCTTCACCGGGGGCCTCGCTAGGGGGTGGTTCGGAGGAGTAGTCCGACTGTCCTCGATCGTCCACAACTGCCACGTGAAGTCGACCGTCCTTTCCCCGTCGGAATCGCGACCGTCGAGCGCTCGGACGCGTACTGAAACAAGTTGTACCCCTCGCATCCGACACCCCAGCGAGGTCGAATATCGCCTGCCGCCCAAGACCCCCGATCGGGCAGTGGAGACACGCTGGAGGGACGTTAGGTGGTCTCGTCTCCAGTCACAAACCGGCCTGTGGATGAATGTGTGGAGCAATTGTGGATAGTGCTGAACAACTGTGTTGACCATCTGGGGATAACCTGGGTATAACTTCTGCTCAGAGCGGTCTTTCGCCAGCTTAGAGGGTGTATATAAAGTTTCTGTCCTGTGTATGGATTAGTGACCGGCGTGTCGTCCGAGTTGACAACTCGGGCGTGTTGAGTAAATGGCAAGTGAACGAATGAGTGAAATAGGTCACAGTGTCTGGGAACACTCACAATTCCGGGCTCGAGGTCTGATCTGCCGTATCTATCCAGATTCAACTTGCGAACATCCCCGGAGCGCTCGGCACTGGAGACTGATCTGGTCACCTGCCCTCGCCGGACTGCCGCGTCACGCCGCGCCACCGAATCTTCGCGCGAACACATACCCGTCAGACCTCGTTTCCACCCGTGGATTCCGCACGCGGGGGCCGAGCGAACGACTCATTCGGTCACCCCAGGCACCCGCACGCACACGTTCCAGCCCACGCACGTGTTGGAGCCCGCGCACCCGCTGAAACCCGTGCGGCAAGCGCCGCGGCCGAGCGAACGACTCATTCGGTCACCCCGGCACCCACACGCACACGTTCCAGCCCACGCACGTGTTGCAACCCGCGCACCCGCTGAAACCCGTGCGGCAAGCACCCACGCGGAGCGAACGGCTCATTCGGTCACCCAGGCCCACCCAAACCCAGGCTCACCCAAACCCAGGCCCACCCAGGCCCATGGCACCCCCACACACGACGAAACCCGCGCAGCGGACAGATCCACTGCGCGGGCGCCGGGAGAGACCTAGGTCAGACCTCCGCTGTGTCGAGGACGGTGATCTCCTTGGTGCTGATCTGAAGGACACGGGCAGACGGGATGTCGAAGAACAGTCCCGTCACCCGGAGCTTGCCTTCGGATGCTGCGCGGCCGACCACACGGTGGCGGGTGAGGGTCTGCAACTGCACGGCGACGTTGACCATGGCCAACTGGTCACCCTCCGAGAAGCCGAGTTCGGCGGCTGCTCGACCCACGGGGTGACCGCTGCGAAGCGCCTCGAGGCTCGTCAAGCCGTGTTCGAGCCATTCCACGACACGTTCGTCACCTGAGTTCTCCGGGCCGGACAGGATCGCTTTCATGGCCCCGCAACCCGAATGCCCGCACACCACGACCGAACTTGTCCCGAGCACGTCGACGCCATAGGCGAGAGACGCCTCGACCGACGTGTCCTGTCCCTGCGCCGGAATCATGTTGCCCAAGTTTCGGACGGTGAACAGGTCGCCCGGACCACTGTTGGTGATGGTGTTCGGCATGACACGCGAATCCACGCAGCAGAGGAAGAAGGTGTCGGGGTCCTGAAACTCCTTCATGCCCTGCAGGTGTGGCTTGATCGCGTCGGCATTCGAGCGGTGGTACTCGGCGATTCCGGACAACACCGGCCGCAACGCGGGTGGGTTCTCGTCCTGTGCGGTATCGCTCTTGAGCTGCCACGCCGACCACGGGGCGAGCGAGCCGCGCACTCCGTCCATACCTCGCTTCGGCGGGCCTTCCGCGGCTGCGGCGAGCGACGCCGAGCCGTTCTCCTCGATACTGACCGTGCCACCACCGAGCTCGTGCTGGCGAACCCACTCGTGAAGGTGTTCGTGCACAGCATGATCGATGAAGTCGACGGCGAGTTCCATGTTGACGTCCGCGCCGCTCGGCACCGAGGACAACACGTGCGTGAGCCTCGGCAGCGACAGGAAGCTCAGTGAGCCCTGCATGTGCACGCGCCACGTCCCGTCCACCGTCTCGTCGGCGTGGACGTTCGCCCAGACGACGCGTCGCAACACAAGGAAGACTGCGAGCGCGAGACCGATCAGAACACCCTCGAGAAGGTTGAGCGCAACCACACCGATGACGGTGACTGCGTACACCGCGATGTCTCCGGTCTTGCTGGCAATCCTGATGTCCGCCAGCTTGATCAGCTGAACACCGATCATCACCAAGAGACCGGCGAGTGCCGCGAACGGCACGAGTTCCACTACCGAGATGAACAGAACCGAGAACACCAGAATCCACACGCCGTGCAGGACCGCCGATGCGCGAGACTGGGCACCCGCCTTGACGTTGGTCGAGCTGCGCACGATGACGCCGGTGACCGGAAGTCCGCCTGCCACACCGGAGACCATGTTGGCCGCACCCTGACCGAGAAGCTCACGATCGAAGTTGGTCCGCGGCCCGGTGTGCATCTTGTCGACGGCGACTGCCGAGAGGAGGCTTTCGACGCTGGCAATCAGCGCGATGGTCAGCACGCCGGTGGCGATACCCGCCCACTGGCCGTCGGGCATAGTTGGAAGGCTCAGCGCCTCGATGAGGTTGCCGGGCAATTCGATTCGCTCGACGTTCAGATCGAGCAGCACCGAGATTGCCGTCGCAGTCACCACTGCTACCAGAGCGCCTGGCACCTTGGACACCACTCCCGGCAGCCGCGGCCACAGCAGCATCAGCGCGATGACGACGCCTCCGACGAGAATCGACGGCCACTGACTGCCGGCGATCGAGGTGGGTATAGCAAGAAGGTTGTCCACGGCCGAGCTCTCGGATTCACCGCCGAGTAGAACGTGAATCTGTTGCAGCGCAATGGTGACGCCGATTCCGGCGAGCATCGCGTGGACTACCACCGGCGAGATCGCCAGCGCATGTCGTGCAATCTTGCTCAGCCCCAATAGAATTTGAACGGCGCCGGCGCCAACGGTGATTAAACACGTTACTGCCCAACCGAATTGATTGACGAGCTCGGCGACCACCACGGTGAGGCCTGCTGCCGGGCCACTCACCTGCAACGGCGATCCGCCGAGCAGTCCGGCAAGAATTCCGCCGATCACGGCGGCGATGAGACCGGCCATCACGGGTGCACCGGACGCAACCGCGATGCCGATCGAAAGTGGCACTGCTACAAGAAATACGACCAGCGATGCCGGCACGTCGTACTTGAGGATTCCCCCGATCCGAGACGGGCGCTCGGATCCCTCTGATGATTCTGTGGATTCCGATGAATCCTTGTCAGCTGTCGTTGTCACGGCAGGTCCTCCGGGCGTCTAGGCGTCTGGTCGGTCGGTAGTCGTGAATGTTCTCGCACGCGTCTTGTCTGCGTGTTCGTGTCGCCCCTCGTTAAAGGGTACGCAAACTAACCTCGACTTGGCGTTCAAGAGACATGCTTCACAAACGAAACCTGTTGCGGGGGATCATTTTTTGTGACAAGACACGAAAAAAGCCTCACGAACCAGAGTTCGTAAGGCTTTTTTCGAGCCGTAACGGGCCAAAGGCCCAGATCGGACTGCAGTCGTCCGGAAGCCGACTATCAGCTTCCGACGACCTCCAGCTTGAACTTCGCAGTCACATCGGGGTGCAGGTTCACGACGACGTCGTGCTTGCCTGTTGCCTTGATGTGAGCCTTCGGCAGCTCGATGCTGCGCTTGTCGACGACCGGTCCGCCTGCAGCCTTGAGGGCAGCAGCAACGTCCGAGGCCGTGACCGAGCCGAACAGCTTGCCCGCGTCGCCTGCGGTCTTGACCGACAGCGACACGGACTCGAGTCCTTCGATGGCCTGCTTGAGCTCGTTGGCGTGCTCGAGGCCGCGGACGGCACGAGCTTCCTGAGCGCGGCGGATGCCTTCGACCTGCTTCTGAGCGCCACGGGTAGCCGCAATGGCCAATCCGCGGGGCAGCAGGAAGTTGCGACCGTATCCGTCTTTGACCTCTACGGTGTCGCCAGGCGCACCGAGGTTGTCTACATCAGCGGTGAGGATCAGCTTCATAGTTGATCGCCCCTTTCTATCGAGCCGTCGCGGCGTAAGGGAGCAGAGCTACCTCACGCGAGTTCTTCACGGCAACGGCCACGTCACGCTGATGCTGGACGCAGTTGCCGGTGACCCGACGCGCGCGGATTTTTCCGCGGTCGCTGACGTACTTACGCAGCAGCGTCGTGTCCTTGTAATCGATCTGCGTGTTCTTTTCCTTGCAGAAGGAACACGCTTTCTTCTTGAGCACCTTGTCGCGCAATGGCGGTTTGGGCATGGGTCTTTCTCCGTTACATCTTCGTTGTTCGATCGCGAAGGATCTAGAACGGAGGCTCGTCGTCCCCGCCACGCGATCCACCGAAGGAGCCGGATGCCTGCGGGGCGCTGCCCCACGGATCGTCTCCACCGGAATTGGATCCCGAGTTCGAGGACGGGCGTCCTCCACCCGATCCGCCTGAGGAACCACCGGAGCCGCCGCTGAATCCGCCGCCTCCACCTCCGCCGCCGCGATTGGCCTTGTTGACCTTGGCGGTGGCATAGCGAAGCGAGGGGCCGATCTCGTCGACCTCGAGTTCGACGACAGTCCGCTTCTCGCCCTCGCGCGTTTCGTACGAACGCTGCCTGAGCCTGCCGGTGACGACGACGCGTGCACCGCGGGTCAAGCTCTCGGCCACGTTCTCAGCAGCTTCACGCCAGATGTTGCAGCGCATGAAGAGTGCGTCTCCGTCTTTCCATTCGTTGGAATTACGGTCGAACGTGCGCGGTGTGGAGGCAACGGTGAAGTTGGCCACGGCCGCGCCGGCCGGAGTGAAGCGAAGTTCTGGATCTGCCGTCAAGTTCCCGACGACGGTGATGACGGTCTCGCCTGCCATGGTTCCTCTTTCAGTAGGTAAGTCTTTGTTGATGCCAGCCTAGAGGCGAGCAACGACAATTACTTGCCCTGTCGCAGGACCTTCGTGCGCAGGACGGACTCGTTGAGTCCGAGCTGGCGGTCGAGCTCGCTGACGGTGGCAGGTTCGGCGTTGATGTTGACAACGGCGTAGATGCCCTCGGCGTGCTTCAAGATCTCGTAAGCAAGACGACGCTTGCCCCAGACATCGACCTTGTCGACACTTCCGCCGTCCTTGCGAACGACGTTGAGGAACGTATCGAGCGACGGAGCGACAGTGCGCTCGTCCAGATTGGGGTCGAGAATAACCATCAATTCGTAATGACGCATAAGACCTCATCACCTCCTGTGGACTAGTGAAAACGGCCACGGACTATCCGTGGCAGGAGGGTCGTTGCGTCAGCAACCCTTGGAGGGTACACGAGGTGGGCTTGACCTGCGAAATCAGCGGACGGTTCGGAGCGGGCCTCGACACGTCATAGGCTTGCCTCATGCGACCGGACGGACAGTCATCTCGCGGGCTGCGCCTGCGCGGACCGAGGACGTCCACCGCAGCCATGGTCGCCGTCGTCGCACTGTGTGCGTTCACTCTCATCCTCGGCTACCTGAACAAGGCACGCTGCGCCGTCGCACCGTTCTACGACAACGGCAGAAGTACGACGTTCGACGCCGTCAAGGACAGCTGGGTCTGCTACTCCGACATCCAGTTCCTGTGGCTCGGCCGCGACATCGACAACCACATCTTCCCGTACCTCGACGGTGCCATCACCTCGAACGGGGTGCTGACGGGTGGAACGGTCGAGTATCCGGTCCTCAGCGGCGTTCTCATGTGGCTCGGGGCAATCCCGGCGCACACCGATGCGGAGTTCCTGCTGTACTCGGCCCTTCTGTTGGCCCCGTTCGGACTGCTGACTGCATGGATGCTCGGCCGTCTCGCAGGCAAAGCAGCCTTGCTCTGGTCGGTCGGCCCGCCGCTGGTGTTGTACGCGTTCCACAACTGGGAACTGCCCGTCGTCGCCACGGCCGTCGGCGCGGTATTCGTCATGAGCACGCGAATTCCGTTGCGTGTCAAGGCGATTTTCGCTGCCGTTCTGCTCGCCATCGGTTTCTGCCTCAAGCTGTATCCGGGCGCGTTCGTACTACCCCTTGCAGCCTTCGTCGCGTACGGCGGTGCGTCGGGGCGAGTAGCGGGCACACGGCTGGACATCCGGGGTGCGCTGTCCGTGCTTGCTGCCGCAACCGCCACCGTCGTTGCCGTCAACGCCCCGTTCGCCATCCTCGGTTACGAAGGGTGGCGAGCGTCGTTCGCATTCCAGACCTTGCGCCAGGCCGACATCACCACCAACTCGATCTGGTACTGGGGTGTGCGGCACATCTTCGTCACCGACGCGGTGACGCCCGAAGCCCACGAGCAAGCCGAGGCGTCATTCCAAAGTGCCGTCGACGTCGCCTCACCTGCTCTCGTCTTCGCCGCGTTCGCTCTCGCGTTATGGCTCGGCGTACGTCGAGCAGGCACCGACGGCGTGTACCCCTGGGTCGCCGTCAGCGGATCGATGCTGTGCGGCTTCCTGCTGTTGCACAAGGTGCATTCGCCTCAGTACACGCTGTGGTTGATTCCGTTCTTCGTGTTGCTGCGAGTGCCGTGGGCACTCGTCGCGGCCTATCTCGTCGCCGATCTGTCGATGGGAATCGGCGTGTTCAAGTACTTCGCGGCGCTGGCTCAGGGAACGGACTCGGCGACCGAGGAGTTCTTCGTCGAAGTAGGCGTCTGGGGTCGGGCGGTTCTTCTGGTCGTCGCATTCTTCGTGTTCGCCCGCGCTCGGACCCGGTTCGAGGACGCCCCTTCGGAAACCGACGCCGAGCCTGGAGACGTCCGCGCATCACCGGCGACCGCCACTTCTTGACCACCCCTTCAGGTCAAACGTAACGATTAGTCCCTTTCCGCCGACTATCGGTCGGGCGCGCAGAGTGCACCCACGGCTCGAGCAAGGGTGAGGATGATACAAACCACGGGGGACTCCATGTCGGCCGAGGGCGATTCCGGCGGACAGATCGATCTGCGCCGAATCGGCCTCGTCGAGGATCACGAATCGGTGGCGGTGGGTCTGCGCGCGATCCTCTCGGGCGAAGCCGACCTCGACCTCGTGGCAGTCGCGGCAACCGTCGACGACCTTCTCGCCGGCGGACCCGCATTCGACCTCGTCGTTCTCGATCTTCGACTCGGCGACGGGTCATCCCCTCGGTCGAACGTCGAGAAGCTCCACGCCGCCGGTACTCAGGTGCTTGTCTACACCGGTGCCGAAAACCCGTTCCTCGTCCGATCGGCGGCACGTGCGGGGGTTCTCGGTGTCGTACGCAAATCCGAGCCTGCCGCCGCCATCGTCTCCGCGATCCGTCGCGCTGCTGCAGGCGGTCAGGTCGTCACAACCGATTGGGCAGCGGCCATCGACGGCGACCCGCAACTTCCCGACGTCGGGCTGAGCCCACGGCAGCGTGAGGTCCTCGCCCTGTATGCGTCGGGTGAGAAAGCGGCGCGAGTCGCCCGGTTGGCCGGTCTCTCGGAGCAAACCGTCAACGACTACCTGGTTCGCATCAGAAACAAGTATGCCGAGGCAGGCCGTCCAGCCCCGACCAAGACCGATCTGTACAAGCGAGCGGTCGAGGACGGGTGGCTGCCGATGCCGGAGCTGCCGCACCAGACCTGAAAGCCTCACAATAAAAGATAGTTGTAGTTTCAATGCCCCTACTTTTCAGGGCAGACAGCCTGCAAGTTACATGTGAAGATCATTTGCGCGAACGGTTGTGCTCCGCCACGACCGCGGAAACTGGGGGAGACTTTCGATGACAGCCAGCTTGGACACCACCACACTCGTGCCTTCGACCGATCGGGCCACCGAAGTTCCGCGTCGTCGGACCATCTCGCTCGTGCCGCCCGCGGTTCAGGTTCCCCCGAATCCGCTTGCGTCGGCGCCCTTCGCCGTGCGACCGATGCTCACCCAGCGCGAAATCCAGGTCCTGACGGGCTGGATCAAATGCGATTCGAAGGTCGAGGTAGCCAAGTCACTTTTCTTGTCGCTTGGAACCGTCAACACACACCTGACCCGAATTCGGACCAAGTACGCCTCCGTCGGCAGACCCGCATCGACCAAGGCGTCGCTGGTCGCCAGGGCCTTGCAAGACGGCCTGATCGACATCGCCGAGCTGTAGCGCTGGGTTCAGCACAGCACTCGGTATTCGATGCCGGGTGCATATCGGTCCCATTCCTCCGGGGTCATACCCATCCCGCCCGAGCTACAGATACGCTCTTTGACCACCTCGGGGTCGGTCTGCCACACCCTGATGTTGCGAGCCGGACCGCCGCCGAAGATGACTGACCCATCCGCACCGAAATCTGCGTCGTTCACCCGATCGCCGTACGCGGTGAGTGTCGCGTAGATGCTCGGCGAGGTCGGGTCCTCGATGTTCAGCACCCACATCGACACTCCATCGACGCCGGCAACCAGTCTCGTGCCTGCCGGATCGAAATTGAGTGAAAAGATCGCTGCACGAAGCCCGTCGATTCTGGACAGCTGAGTGGGGACGTCGGGATCGGCGACGTTCCACAGTCGAACCGAGTTGTCAGCGCTGCCTGCTGCGAGCACGGCGCCATCCGGACTGAAGACCGCGACGTTGACGTCGTTCTCGAAGCCGCCGAGAACCGTACGCAAAGTTGGAGTCTCGGGAGAGGTGATATTCCACAATTCGACCACGTCTCCGACCGTCGGTACCGCCAGCGTCGAGCCATCCGGCGAGATCGCGAGCACCACGGGATTGTCTCCGACCTCGATCACGGACAACGGCTTCGGATCGGTCGGATCACTCACATCCCACAACGCGACATCCGTCGAGTCCTGCGGCGAGACCGCGAGTATGCGACCGGCCTCGTCGAAACTCAAGGATCCGACGAGCGTCCGAACCGCAGGATTGGGGCCGGACAGCAGAACCGGATCGTTCACGTCGGAGACATCCCACAGTTGAAACCCACCACTCACCAGCCCACCGGCAACTATGCGGCCATCCGACGTGATCGCAGCTGCGCCGTCCACTCGTTCGTTGCCTACTCCCGACAACGGCACGCGGCCGGACACTGCTGCAGCAGGATCCGCCAGATCCCATACCCGAAGGCCCGGGCCACGCACACCCACTCCGGCGACCAACTTGGTGCCACTTCCGTCGATCGGATTGATGAAGACCGTGTCACCGTGCCCTCCCAGCACGGGGCCCGGCTGCGGCCACAGTCGCACGACCCCGTCCTTGCCCGCTGTTGCCAGTACTCGGTCGTCCGAACCGAAGGCGACGGACGAGAGCTGCGCCCCACCCGGCAAGGCTTCGAGCAACTCACCGTCGCCCGTGTTCCACAGCCGAAGCGTGGAATCGGCGCCGACGCCCACAATCCGTTCGCCGTCGCGGCTGAATGCCACATCGGTCACGGAATCGTCGAACCCCGTCAACGAGGCCTGCCCGAGTAGGCGACCGGAACCGTCCACCGACCAGCGCGCCACCTCACGACCGGTCGTTCCTGCAACGAGAGTCCTACCGTCAGGACTGAAGGCAAGCTGACGATATTCGTACGTGCTTGCATCCCGCTCGGAGTCGTAGATCGGCCGCTCACGTGCCATGACGTCCCATACCCGAATCGAGCGTCCGGTTCCGCCGGTGACGATGGCGGTCCCGTCCGGCGAGAACGCAACCGAGGACACGCCTCCAGGGTTGGTCAACGTATCCAGCTCACGCGGCGCTCGAATATCGCCGAGATCCCACAGGGTCGCATTTCCGCGGAATGTGCCGGTTGCGAGCCACCGCCCACGCGGATCGAACGACACGAGCGCAGTGACCGGTGTCGGCAATTGGGCCAGCTTCTGGGGAGCGGTCGGATCCGCGAACTCCCAGAGACTTGTCCCTGACGTCCCACCGACGGCAAGGATGGGCGCGAACGGTGCGATCGCAATCACCCGCGACTCGCCACGTCCGCCGAGATCGATCGACGACAACACCGGTCGACCGGTCGCGGTCAGCGATCGTAGCGTCACGACCCCGTCGGCACCGGCAGTGAACAACACCTCGCCGGAGGAGTCGGTGCGCACCATCGCCTCTCCCGGCGGACCCGCGAACCGCACCGGGGCCTGCAGAGCGGAAGCATCCAGCAGAGCAGACCGTGCTACCACCGTCGGATTCAATTCGTAGGCGGCCAATGCGACCTGCACGGACAGAGCCGGATCGACACCTCGAAGGCGCTCCGCTTGGAACGCCAGCTGCCCGGAAAGAGCGGCTTCCGCGTCGACCCGCCGTTCGTCGGCTTCCGATCGAGCCGAGAACGCCAGAGCCGCAGCCGAGACGGCGAGAACGGTGATGACCGTCAGCGACGCAGCCAACCCCTTGAGTGTTCGACGCCGCCTGCGGTCGACGGCTACCTCCTGCCGGTGACGCGCTTCGCTCACCGCGACGAAGTCACGTTCGACAGCGTTGAGGTCGTCTTCGCGATCACCTTCGGCCAACGACTCCCGGACGGAGGCGAGCCGGGAGACGGGGAGAACGCTGCCCACGTCTCGGCCACTTTCGTCCCATTGGACTGCCGCGTCGGTGAGGCGACGGTGTGTGAGGTGCCACTGCCTGTCGTCGTCGATCCATCTCCTGAGCCGATCCCACGCGGTGAGCAGCACCTCGTGGGTCACCGATACGGTCTCTTCTTCGACCGTGAGCAACCGCGCGCCGGTGAAGTCCTCCAGAACGGCCTCGACGTCACCGTCGGTCGACTCGTTACGAAAAAGCTCGGCCCGAGCCACTCGACGCCTGGTCAGCACGTCGCCGTCGATGTTGACCAGCCGAACGAACGTGCGCCTCGCTGCACTCTGCTGCACGTCGGACAGCGAGGAGTACACCTTCTCGGCCGACTGCTGTACGGCTCCCGGCAAGCCACCCGTCGCGACGTAATCGTCGACGGTCATGACCGATCCCGACGCCGACTGCCAGGTCCCCAACAGTGCGTGCGACAACATCGGCAGCGCGCCTTGGTCGTGTGCGAACACCGATCCCGACGGTTCCATCTCGGCGAGCAGAACACGGAGAAGCGCGTCGTCGACGGTCATTCCCGCCTTACGGGCGGGCTCGACGATGACCTCGCGCAGTTGGTCCGGGCTCAGACGACCGAGCACGACCGGGTTGTCGACCAGGCCCTGGGTGAGCACCGGCTCGTCGATCGCGTTCGAGTAGAAGTCGGCGCGCAGGCCGAGAACTGCCACCGCACCTGCATCGATACGCGACTGGACCGCTGACATGAAGCGAGTGCGCTCGTCACCGTCCGCGTGGGTCCACAACTCCTCGAGCTGATCGAATATCAGGACGCTCTCTCCGGCCGAGTTCTCGGCGAAATCCAGCATGTCGGAGATTCCGGAACGGACACCGAGACCCGGGAACGTAGTGGCAAGACCCGCCCGCAGAAGCGACGACTTACCCGAGCCGGAGGCGCCGAGCACGACGACGACACCGCCACCACCGTCGGCGACGGCATGCACTCTCGCCCTGAGAATCTCGACGACGTCACCGCGCCCGAAGAACCACTCCGCATCCGAGGCGTCGAACGACTCCAGACCCTTGTACGGGGCGGGGCCGCGACCCGACTGCTTACGGCCTCGGGCAGATCGGACCCTGCCGACCGCATCCCACCATCGCTGACGCTCGTCCAAGTCCTCGATGCCGAGTTCGACGAGCACGCGGTCGAACATGTCTGCGCTCGACTTGATCGGCAGATGGTGCCCGGAGAACCAACCGCTGATCGTGCCCTGCAATCCGCCGGAGCGCTGCACCAATTCACGAAACGTGACGCCGGAATTCTCGCGAAGCGCGCGGAGCCCCGCGGCGAGTTGAGCCCGGTCCGTAATGGACACGGGATCGAGGGGGACTGCGTTCATTGCCAGACTATAAGCGGACGGTCGGTTTTCCGGGACTCGAGGCGTACAGGCTGCTCGGAGGCAGTACGGATGTATTGACTTGTACGGACTCCCTGGTCCAGGTAGCGGAGGGGTGAGAAAGACCAGAGGATCGAACCAGGCGGTCGGGACGCCACGAGGGCGCCGGGGAGTATCCCTCGACGCTTCACCTTCCCGCGAGGGGGTCTTTCGCTGTGATCATCACCCAGACACGTGCACCGTCGTCACGTTCCTCGATCACGTCCCAGCTTCTCGTGACGGGACGGAGAACATCGGATCCCGAACGGGAGGAACGTGTGTACCGCAAGCCGCCGCTGAGCGCCCGTGAGGTGGAAGTGATGATCGCGTGGTTCGCGTCGGATTCGAAGATGGACGCTGCTGCATCGGTCCATATTTCGGTCGGAACGATCAACACCCACCTCACACGGATTCGGCACAAGTACGCCGCAGTCGGACGGCATGCACCGACGAAGGCCGCCCTGTTCGCGCGTGCGCTACAGGACGGCCATACGAAACTCGACGACTGGTGAGATCGAAGCGTCAGACGTGAACGTGGGTGTCGGTGCCCTTGGCCTCGAGCTTTCGGTTCCGCATCACCGAGCTGATGAACGCGGCGCCGATGAAGAACACGCCGACGAGGCCGGTGATGATCTCGTTGATGTGCACTCCGATGGAGACCATCAGAATGATGGCCAGTGCGCCGATGGCCCAGTGCGCGCCGTGCTCGAGGTACACGTAGTCGGACAGCGTTCCCTTGCGAACCAGGAACACCGTGATCGAACGGACGAACATCGCGCCGATGAAGCCGAGGCCGAGGGCGATGATGATCGGGTCGGCAGTGATGGCGAACGCGCCTATTACACCGTCGAAGGAGAAGGAGGCGTCGAGAACCTCCAGGTAGAGGAACAGGAAGAACCCGGCCTTGCCGGTGGCCTTGGCCAGTTGCGTCGGGCCACCCGAGGATGCGGTGGCACCTTCTACTGCGTCGGCGCCTTCTTCACCTTCTTCTTCGATGTGGAACAACTCGCCCAACCCGTTGACGGCGATGTAGGTGACCATGCCGAGCACTCCCGCCACCATGACGGTCGAGATCTTGTCGTCCTCCGCCAGGAACTCGGCGGTGAGAACCAGAATGATGCTGGCGACGACGACGGACAGCTGGTCGAGCCGGCCGATCTTCGCGAGTGGCTTCTCGAGCCAACTGAGCCAGGTGATCTCGCGGTCCTCGAAGATGAAGCCGAGGAACAGCATCAGCAGGAACATGCCGCCGAATGCCGCGATCTGCGGGTGCGCGTCGGTCAGAAGCGTTTCGTAGCTCTTCGAACCGTCCGGGAACGTTGCGGCACCGTCCGCGGGTGGGTTGAGCGCAAGGTCGATCGCGGCGACGGGGCCTAGACCGGATGCTGCCCAGACGATGACGAGTGGGAAAAGCAGGCGCATACCGAAGACGGCGATGATGATGCCGATCGTCAGGAAGATCTTCTGCCAGAACTCGCTCATCCGCCGCAGCACGGTTGCGTTGATGACGGCATTGTCGAAGGACAGGGACACTTCGAGGATGCCGAGGATGAGCACGAGGAACAGCGCTTGCCATCCCCCGTAGAGGTAGGCCACGATCACGGAGACGATCGTGACGCCGATGGACCAACCGAAGATGCGTAGAACCACGGGCGTGTGGCCTTTCTGTAGCCGGCGCAAGATGGGACGAAACGGACCGGGATGAAACGCGAAAACCCCGCTTCATCATGAACGATGAAGCGGGGTTAGGCCCAATCTTGACCAGCGCTTTACTAGACGTTTACTCCGAAATCACGGGCGATTCCGGCAAGACCGGACGCGTAGCCCTGGCCCACTGCACGGAACTTCCACTCGGCGCCGTTGCGGTACAGCTCGCCGAACACCATCGCGGTCTCGGTCGATGCGTCCTCACTGAGGTCGTAGCGGGCAAGTTCGGTCTGGTCGGCCTGGTTGATCACCCGGATGAAGGCGTTACGAACCTGACCGAACGACTGCGAACGCGCATCGGCGTCGTAGATGGAGACGGGGAAGGTGATCGTGTCGACGTTCGGCGGAACTGCCGCGAGGTCGACCTTGATCTGCTCGTCGTCGCCGTCTCCTTCACCCGTGGTGTTGTCACCGGTGTGCTCGATGGAACCGTCGGGGGACTTGAGGTTGTTGAAGAACACGAAATGTCCGTCGCTCAACGCCTTCTTGTCCGCGCCCAACGCGATCGCGCTCGCATCGAGGTCGAAGTCGGTGCCGGTGGTCGAGCGAATATCCCACCCGAGACCGACCGTCACTGCGGTCAGGTTCGGAGCTGCCTTCGTGAGAGAAACATTGCCGCCCTTGCTGAGGCTGACGCCCATTGAGAAGTCCTTTCGCTGTGGATCCCCTGTCGGGATCACCGTAGTCGTCCCAGTGTCCGTTTGCTCACTGTTCGTCCTGGTTCATAACGCCAACGCGCACCCCACGCCGAGAAGTTCCCGTCAGTACTATCGGGCGGGTGACAAGTCGCCGACCTGGACTCTTCCGACGCTCCGGCGGACCGGATCCCAGCGCGCGCGCAGCTAAGGACCGTGCTGCCCAGGACTCGGCCGTCGCTGCGTTCTTGGACATGGACAAGCGCCAGTCGATCGCATCCTCGGGAGTCGACGCCGTTCGCAGCCTGCACCCCGACCGAAGCCTGGCCGACGAGTGGGCTCCTACCGAGAAAGCATGCTTCGACGCCGGCGCGGCCTATCTGGCCGCCGTCGAGCAGTTCGACGGGATCGCGACCGCCCGCGCGCAGGCGGCATTTCAGAACGCGGCCCATGGACTCGGCGAAGCCGCGCAGGCAGTCGACCGCTTCTACTCGCGTCACCGCAGTGAACTGGAACAGGCCCGGTCGGCCCTCGCCGCCACGCCGCGGCTGGCACAGGATGCGAAGTCTCTCGCTGAGAAAGCTCAACTGGCGGTCGCGGAGGCCGATCCTGCATTCGTCGACTACCCGTCGGTTCGCGCCGCATGGCGCGGGGTCGACGACGCGGTGTCGACGCTCGATTCCGCGACGGCCGCAGGCGATGCGCTCGGCGCCAGAACGGCGGCGGCGAGGGTACGAGAAGCTGCCACCGAGCTGGACGAGGCAATCGCCGCTGCACCCGCACGGGCACAGGAGGCACGGTCGGCGCTGGCTTCGGTCCGCACCAGAGTCGAGGCGGTGAACACCCGATTCGACCGTCTCGCACCCGCGTTCTCGGCGCTGCTCAGAGAGTTCAACGCGGCGAGCTCGGCCGACTTGTCGGGCAACGAACGGCTCGCGGCCCGGCACATCGAACAAGCCCAGGAAGATCTGTCGGCCGCACGCGCATCCAACAGCTCGGGCAGTCCCGAAGAAGCACTGGACTACATCGCGCAGGCCCGTGCGCATCTTGCCGACGCCGAACGCCTCGTCGACGCGGTGACCGATCGTGTCGATCTGCTGCGCGAAGTGAAAGCCGACCCAACACGCAAGGAACATTCGGTGCGCTTCACGTTACGAGACGCCCAACAGCTCGCGATCAATCGCGGGCTGGTTGCCGAATGGGGGTCGGTGTTGGATGCTCAGCTGGCTCGAATCGACCGCGCGCACGCAGCATTGACAGGAACACACCCGGACTACTGGTCCTACATCCAAGACCTGGACAGCATTTCCAGATTCATCACCGGGGTGATCGATCGCATGCGCGGTTCGGCTCGCTGATCATCCACTACGGACACTAAGGACCCCCGTGCAGCACTTCAGACATCTCGAACCGGCGGTGGTGGAGCGACTGTTCCTGCGCGCCCCGCAGCCCATCGACACCTCCGGCGACATCGCGGTGATCGCGACGGGCCTCGGAGCGACGCTGTACATGCCCGCGACGCGCGACGACCTCTCCGAGACGCTCGTCAAGCGGAGTTCGGAGGGTGTCTGCTCGCTGGTCATCGACCTCGAGGATGCTGTCGCCGATCACTACCTCGAGCAGGCGGTTGCCAATGCCGTGGACACTCTCGGCTCGCTCGATGTCGCCGATGTGTTCGGTTCGCTCGTATTCGTTCGCACCCGCACCGCTGAGCAGGTACGACGAATCTGCGCTGCGTTGAGTCCCTCGACCAATCTGTTGGCTGGGTTCGTCATCCCCAAGTTCACTGCCGAACGTGGCGGCGAGTTTCTCGACGAAATTGCCGCGGGATCCGAGGCTCTCGGTCGACGACTGCTGGCCATGCCGGTGCTGGAATCGCCCGAGGTCGTGTTCCGCGAGACGCGGGACTCCGAACTCGTCGCGATTCGCGATCTGCTTCATCGGCACAGAGAACGAGTTCTTGCCGTACGCATCGGTGCGACCGACATGTGCGGGATGTTCGGAATCAGGCGCGACCGCGATCTGACGATCTACGACGTCCGGGTCGTGGCCGACGTGATCAGCGCCATCGTCAACCACCTCGGACGCAGCAACGACGACGGCTTCGTCATCACCGGACCCGTCTGGGAGTACTTCGCCGACCACGAACGCATGTTCAGGCCCATGCTCAGGCAGACACCGTTCGCCGAACAGGAGGCTGTTCGTTTCCGCCACCAATTGGTCAGCCACGACCTGGATGCGTTGCTTCGCGAGGTTGCGCTCGATCGCGCCAACGGAATTCAAGGCAAGACCGTCATACACCCGTCCCACGTCACCGCGGTGCACGCGTTGTCCGCCGTCACCCACGAGGAGTATCACGATGCCGTGGACATTCTCGAGTCCGACGCCGGTGGGGTTCGCGCATCCGGCTACGGGAACAAGATGAACGAGCTCGGCCCACACCGGAACTGGGCACGCCAAACGGTGTTGCGCGCCCACGCTTTCGGAGTCACGAACGAAGGGATCACGTTCGTGGACCTCTTGACGGAACTGGCAGGTAGATGAAAAACCCCACCGCCGACATTCGCATCACCCCGAACGGACGCTCGTCGGATAGGTCGGTGGATCAATTGGTCCGACCCGGCTTGCGTCGGAATCCGCGGCGTGCGCACCTCCTGGTGTCCGAGGTTCTGGGCAAACACATTCCGATCGACCCCGCCGTGGTCACCGAAGCCGCAGACACTCTCGCCGACCTGGTGCGCGCGGCGGTAGGTGACTCCGACGTGGATGTCCTCGGTTTCGCCGAGACCGCAACAGGATTGGGCCACGGCGTCGCCGCACATCTCGACGCTCACTGCTATCTGCACTCCACACGTCGAGACGTACCGGGTACCGAGGTGTTCGCGGAGTTCCAAGAGGGACACTCGCACGCGACCGATCATCGACTGCTTCCCACCTCGCCAAGCGTGCTGTCGACCCAGTTGCCACTCGTTCTGGTGGACGACGAGATCTCCACCGGAAGAACAGCGTTGGAGGCGGTGCGTTCCATCCACGCGGTCAGTCCGCGCACACACTACGTGGTGGCCTCTCTCGTCGACATGCGCGCACCCGAACATCACGCCGAATCCAGTTCCGTCGCAGCAGAACTCGGTGTCGTCATCGACAGCGTCAGTCTCGCTCAGGGTAACGTGGCACTCGGCGCGGATCTGATCGAATCCGTCCTCGCCCTTCCCGAACCCGAATACAACCCCGTCGGCCCACGCCCAGGACGTGTGACGCGCGTCGACGCGCACTGGCCTGCCACCGTTCCCGACGGTGGGCGTCACGGCTTTCTCGCCTCCGACGCCACATCGTTCGACGCAGCGGCCTCCGCCGTCGCCGACGTCGTCGCAGAGTCGCTCGACACCAGTCGGCCGGTGATCGTCCTCGGTCATGAGGAGCTGATGCACCTACCGCTCCGCCTCGCATCCGCACTGCAGGATCGCGGCCATCCGGCGCTCTACCAAACAACCACTCGCTCACCGGCGTACGTCCTCGACGACCCCGGCTACCCGCTTCGGCGTGGCTTTCGGTTCCTCGCGCCCGAGGCGGGGGAGGCGGAAGCACGCTACGTCTACAACGCGTCGGGACCCGAGGGCGCACAGATCGTGCTCGTCGTCGACGAACCCGCCGACACCGCGGCGCTGTTCGATCCTGCGGGCGCAGCGCACACCATCGCAGCGTCGGGGTCCGACGTGATGGTGGTCGTCGTGCGCGGCGCGGATCCGGTAGCGCTGACGATGTCCAGGCGTGCACTACCGCTGACCGGCCCCGCATTCGGCTCGTACGCTCCGCACGAGGTCACGTGGCTGCTCAAGGATCTGTCCGCAGTGGCGCTCGAAGCCGATATCACCGAGCGCGAGAAGCTCATCCAGGAAGGTAGCGCGCACTACGCCGAGTCCCTGCCCGTCGAGTATCAGCCCGACGCCGCCTACCGCGAACTGTTCGACAACGTCCTGCACGACAGCGCCTCTCGGCTCGCACTCGCCGTGGGAACCGTCACCGAGCTCGTGCTCGCCGAACGTGGCCACGACATCGTGCTTGCATCCTTGGCGCGGGCAGGAACGCCGGTGGGAATACTGATGCGACGCTGGGCATTCGAGATGCACGGGCTCGAGCTTCCGCACTACGCAGTCTCGATCGTACGAGACCGTGGTATCGACGCGGTTGCCCTGCGATACCTCGCCGATCACCACGATTCACGCTCGGTGGTGTTCGTCGACGGGTGGACCGGCAAGGGTGCAATCGCGCGCGAGTTGTCTGCGGCACTGACCGCGTTCGACGGGGCCGAGTTCAACGACGATCTCGCGGTTCTCGCCGATCCCGGCCATTGCGCGCGGACCTACGGAACCCGCGACGACTTTCTGATCGCGTCTGCGTGTCTCAATTCGACTGTGTCAGGACTGGTTTCGCGGACGGTCCTGAACAGCGAGCTCATCCGGGACGGCGACTTCCACGGTGCCAAGTACTACGCCGAACTCGCCGAGGCCGACGTCTCGAACTATCTGCTCGATACCGTCTCGGCCCAGTTCGCCGGTGTGCGCGACCAGGCGGTGACCGCCGCGAAGACCGTCGAGCGGTCCGACCGAACCCCGAGTTGGAGCGGGTGGGCATCGGTGGAGAAGGTTCGCGAGGAGTTCGGGATCTCGCACGTCAACTTCGTCAAGCCCGGTGTCGGCGAGACGACGCGGGTGCTCCTGCGCCGAGTGCCGTGGCGAGTGCTGGTTCGTGACGCGAACGCTCCCGAACATCGACACATCCGCATGCTCGCCGAGGCAAGAGGGGTACCGGTGACCGAGGTACCTGACCTGGCGTACTCCTGCATGGGACTGATCAAGGACGTCACGTGAGAAGGACGTTCGCATCGGTGGATCTGGACCGGACGATGATCTATTCGGAGTCTGCGCTCGGCTTTCCGATCGACGATTCGGTCACGTGTGTGGAGATGTACGACGGTGGGCCGCTGTCCTACATGACGACGCGGGCCGCCGGTCTGTTGGTCGATCTGACCGCAGACGCCGTAGTGGTCCCGACCACGACCCGCACCATCGAGCAGTTCGAGCGGATCGCACTTCCCGGCGCGCCGTGGCGGTATGCGATCACCAGCAACGGGGGGAACATTCTCGTCGACGGCGAACCTGACAAGTCGTGGCGCAGCAGCTTCGACGGCGTCGAGCTCGAGCTCGTACGCACCGAACTTCATGCACGGTCGACCGGGGACTGGGTTCTGAAGCAGCGCACCGCCGACGATCTGTTCTGCTACCTCGTCGTCGAACCCACCCAGGTTCCGGAGGGCTTTCTCGACGAGTGGTCCCTGTGGTGCGCGGCCCGGGGATGGAACGTGTCCCAGCAGGGTCGCAAGATCTACACGATGCCCGACGTGGTGAGCAAGAGTCGCGCCGTGGCCGAGGTCGTGAGGCGATGTGTCGACGACGGCGTGCTTGATGCGCATCACCTCACCGTCGCCGCTGGCGACGGGGCACTCGACGCCGACATGCTGATCGCTGCCGACCGCGCGATCAGGCCTGCGCACGGTGAATTGCATGCGCTGAACTTCTCACGTCCGAACCTCGATGTCACCGAGTTCTCGGGCGGCAGGGCCGGAGAGGAGATCCTCGAGTGGCTGGGTGAGAAAACCAGGAACGGGGTGGAACCGTAGCGCCGTCGGGTGCGTCCAACTGATAGAGGGGTTTCGGGCGCACTAGGGGGTAGAGCTATGAAGACGCACTCGATTACGGGCGTCATGAGGTACGTCGTCAGATCCGGCGTGAGGATTCCGAGGTGAGCCCGGAGTCCGTCACCCCCGAAGCAGCCATCACCATGCTCCTCTCGCTCGAGAGCATTCAGGGGATGGTCGAAGGGGGCACGCCCAAGGGCCTCGAGATCGGCGGCACGAAACTTCGTGAATTGCAGGAGCAGCTCGGGTACACCGAGCTGCTGGAGAGCAGATCCGTCACCGACGATCCGTTCGAGGTGATGTCCCACGAAGACATCTGGGACAAGGCACACCCGCTCAGCGGCGACGACATCTCTCGGACGTCGAGCAGCTGGCAGGCACTCGGCGTGAATGCAGCAATGGACGCAGGCGCGTTCGCCTTGGCGATTTCGAGGCAGATCGGAACCAACTGGCAAGGGCCCGCAGCAGAAGCCGCCGGTCAAGGGGTAGGTCGGTACGCGAGCTCGGCGGTCGAGCTCAGATTGTCCGCGGACAGTCTGGCGGACAAGGTGCGAGCCACGTTCGACGGCGTCACCGCGACCAAGAGTCAGCTGCCGCCGCCGGTGCCCTACGCAGGGGGCGAAAAGTTCCTCGACGCAGCCAGCTGGCTGGCCAGGACGATCCTCCCCGGTGACATCAAGAGCGTCCAGCACATGCACGAGGAAGCCGAGCAGGCCGCACGCACCGTGATGAAGACCCATTACGCCCCGGCCATTCGTCAGGCGGCAGGGCAGATCCCCGTGATCCCACAGGCGGTGAACCCGTTGAACGGTTCCGAGACGTTTACCGTCCCGGGCGGAGGATGGAGCACCGGACCCGGCTCGGCGGGTGGCGGCACTTACCAGGCGCCGTCGGGTGGAGCCGGAAGCCCGGGCAGCGGTTCGCCCGATGGAAGCGGCGCCGCTCAGGGCACCGCGACCCAATCTGCGAGTTCAGCGCCTCCTCCGTCGACAGGATCGCCTGCGGCTGCGGGCGGCGCGAACACCGCAAACGGCGGCGGCGGGTCGGGCGGGTCGGGCGGCGGAACCGCCAACTCGACCGGCACCCCAGCGGCCGGTTCAACCGGCGGCGGGCTTCTCCCCGGCTCCGCTGGGTCGGGTGCACGCAGCGCGGGCCCAGGCGGAAACGGATCCCGGTTCGGCGGCGGCAGTGGAGGTTCCGGAGGTAGGGGCAGTTCCGGAGGTGGCAGTCTCGGGGGCAGTGGCAGTGGCAGTGGCAGTGGCGCCGGCGGTTTCGGCTCGGGTGCGGGAGGGTGGCTCGGGCCTGAGCGGCCCCTTGGCAGGCGCTGGTTCGGGCGCAGGCGCCTCCGGCGGAGCTCTCGGCGGCGGATCGACGACGGGCCGCGCAGGGGCGGCAGGCATGGGCGGAATGGGCGGGATGGCGCCCGCAGCTGGCCGCGGCGGTGGCGGCGATGACGACGTGCACAAGACACCCGGATATCTGATCGACGCCGTCAACGGCGACGAACTGATCGGCTCACTGCCACTCGTTGCGCCTCCGGTGCTAGGCGAGTGAACAGTCGTCAATGGACGTTCGAGGGACTTCCCTTTCGAATACTGCTGGAACAGGCTGGGCGAGACAGACTTCCGTTCCCGCTCCAGTTTCGGCCGAGCGCCGACTCGGCCGCCGACTACGACCGTCAACGAGACGACGCGGCACACGTAATCGACGCCGTGATGGACGAGGATCTCCGAGCGGCAGTACACACGATCGTCGAACCTCGGGTGCGCGTCGAAGTCGTCGGGCACGTCCGATCCGGTCGGATGGAGCACCGGAAAGTTCGAGCGCACGCCGCGATCGGATACGACTTCGCGGTGGTTCTCACTCAGCAACCGGGAATCGACGACCGGTCCGGGGGAACGATCAGGATGGAATGCGTCGATCCGTTCCGCGGTGTGACCAACGCTCTCGAAGTGCTGCCGCGTGTTGCCGGCGGAGCGAGCCCGAGGATCGAGGTCGACCGACCTCGACTGTCGGTCGACGAACAGGATTCTCCGCTGCACCAGAGTGTTCCGAGGACGAGCGGCGAGGAGCGATACAAGCGCCTGTTCTCGCGCGCCCCCTCGTCGGCCGGTGAGATCTTGGTGTGCGCGGGACCTGCACCGGACAGCAGGCTGACCGAGGGCACGACTGGGATCCAGTGGGTGGATTTCGAGGACGACGGCCGATACATGATCCGTCACACCTCGATCATCAGCGTGATCGGAGCATCCGCTTCCGATCTTGCAACGGAGGTTCGTGGGCTCGTCGAGAAGGCTGCAGCTGGCTGACAGGGGGTTGAAAGCCGGGGGGTGAACGACAGGGGTTGACACCATATCGATTTTCGATACAGTATCGATATTCGTTGTTATCGATTATCGATACGGAGGCGTCATGGCTCAGGGGCTTGGTTCACGCAGAAGCAATCGAATAGTTATGGCGGCCTGGGCGCTCGCCGCCGTCGGGTGGACAGTGTGGCGAGTGGTCGACTACGCCCGTTCGCCCTTCGTCCGGGTATCGGTGGAACCGGTGAGCGGAACACCGCCGATCGAATTGTTCGGTGGTGTCGTTCGAGAAGGAGATGCCGTCGAACTCAGTGTCGCGAAGACAGACGTGGCCAGGTTGATCACATACATCGACGTGTTCCGGTACACCGAGATTCTCGGTGCTCTGGTGTTTCTCCTGCTGCTGATCACGTTCCTCTATCGCTTCTGCGACCGGGTCATCGAGGGTCGTGCGTTCGGGCGTGGGGCGACCGTCGACGTCGCTGCCATCGCCGGATCCCTCGTCCTGTTTCCGTTCGCCGGAAGCATGATTCGGACCATGACGACCAACAGCGTCGTCAGCTCCCTCGAGTTGGGCGACGTCGTGGATACCGCACGAAGCTTCAGCGGACCGCTGTTCGCACTGCTCGTCGCCGCAGGCCTCCAATTCGTTTACGCCACAATCCAACAGGGCTCGAAGCTCGCCAGAGACGCCGAAGGGCTCGTCTGATGGCCGAACCCGTCGACCATCTCGTGTCGTGCCACCTCGGTGCGGTTCTCGACGCCAGAGGTATGACTCTGGCCGACCTGTCCCGGTTGGCAGGTGTGAGCGTGGTGAATCTGTCCGTTCTGAAGAACGATCGAGCGAAGGCAATTCGATTCAGCACGCTGACGGCAGTGTGCCTGGCCCTGAACTGCACACCCGGGGACCTGTTCACCGTCCGAAGGCAGTAGCGCCATTCGGACAAATCCACCCAGTACATTGGTGTGCAAGCATCTGCCATCCGACACGAAGGACTCTCCATGTCTGTTCAAGGCCACTCCTTGACAAAAGGTCAGAACGGCCCGATCAGCGCAGGCGACGTCGTCGTCTCCGTCCAGCTCACCGCACCGGCCGACCTGTCCGCGCTGCTCGTGGGCGCAAACGGAAAAGTCCGCTCCGATGCGGACTTCGTGTTCTTCAACCAACCCACCGGCCCCGGCGTTCGCTTGGTACCTGGTCAGGGCGGACAGCCTGCGCAGCTGGCCGTGTCGCTGTCGCAGATTCCCGCGGACATCGAACAGATCCGCGCGGTCATCACCCTGGAGGACGCGTCGAGCAGCTTCGGCCGTTCCGCGCCTCCGACGGCGTTCGTCAGTGATGGGCAGGGGACCCCACTCTTTCAGTACGCGATCGACGGGCTGAGCAATGAATCGATCGTGATCGCCGTCGAGATCTATCGCCGCGCAGGCGCCTGGAAGGTTCGCGCAGTCGGACAAGGCTATGCGGGCGGGTTCGCCGCCCTGGTAACCGATCACGGTGTCTCCGTGGACGACGCGCCTGCCGCGCAGCCCGCCGCCGCTGCCCCGACGCCACCGCCGGCAGCGCCGACACCACCGCCTGCTGCTCCGGTTGCGGCGCCCGCTGCTCCGGTTGCACCCGCAGGCCCGCCCGAGGTCAGCCTGACCAAGGCGAGGCCTGTCAGCCTCACCAAGGGGCAGAAGGTGACGTTGAGGAAAGACGGCGGCGTCGCGCTGACCGTCATCAGAATGGGGCTTGGCTGGGACCCGGTGCAGGCGCCGAAGAAGTCAGGCTTCCTCGGCGGTCTGGCCGGTGCCGTCAACAAGGGCGGCAATATCGACCTCGACGCCTCGGCGATCATGTTCGCCGGCACCAAGGTCGCCGACGTGGTCTACTACGGCCAGCTCAAAGCGAAAGACGGCTCGATCAATCACCAGGGCGACAACCTCACCGGAGAGGGCGAGGGCGACGACGAGGTGGTGAACGTGGACTTGACTCGGGTTCCCCAACACGTCACGGCCATCGTGTTCACGGTGACCTCGTACCGGGGGCAGACCTTCGAGCAGGTCGCCAACGCGTTCTGCCGCTTAGTCGACGACACGAACAACAGCGAACTCGCGCGCTTCACCCTGCAGGGCGGAATGCCGTACACCGGTCTGGTCATGGCCAAGGTCTACCGCGACGGAGGAAACTGGAAGCTCCAGGCACTCGGTGAAGGCATCAACGCCAAGCATGCAGGTGAAGCAGTACCCCAGCTGGGGCCGTACATTCAGGCTTGATCGAGCGCTTGCCGACGAACGGTTTTGGAGCGTGAACGGACGTCGGGGGCTCGATCGAGTACCCCGCCGTTCGGATCGTCCACACCGAATCGGCGAACCAAATCCTCGCGCGGACGGTAGATCTGGCGAACCACGAGTGCGCACAGTCCGGCGACGGCCAGATCGCGCACCACAACGGTGCCCGTGAACCACTGCTCGGGTACACCCTTGTTACCGACGCCGAGGTAGTAGTACATACGCGGGAACCAGACCAGAGCGTCGATCGTCATCCACGCCAACAGAATTCGTCGATGTGGAAGCGCCAGCACCGCCAGCGGAACCAGCCACAGCGAGTACTGCGGGCTCCACACCTTGTTGGTCAACAGAAAACCCGCGACGACGAGGAATCCGAGCTGCGCGAGTCGCGGCCTGGTGGGCGCATTCATCGCGATGTACGCCACTGCCCCGCACACAGCCGCGAAGAGGGCGAGTGTCACGGCGTTGAGGAAGATCGGTTCGTCGCCGGGATACAGTGTTCCGTCGAACCCGCTCCACCCGGTGAACGACGAGATCACGTTGTAGATCGAGTCCGGATCGGCGCCGCGAACCGAGTTGAGCCGGAAGAATTCGTACCACCCACTCGGATACAACAGTGCGATCGGGAGATTCACCACGATCCATGCGGCGAGGGCAGCGCACGCAGCTTGACCCCATTCGCGCAACTTCCCTGCACGCCAACACAATACGAGCAGCGGCCCGAGCAGCAGCAGCGGGTACATCTTCGCCGCACCACCGAGACCGAGAAGGACGCCTGCCAGCACGGGTCTCTTCTTCCCCCACGCCAGCACACCGCCCGCCGCGAACGCTGTTGCCAGCGCATCGAAATTGGTGAACCCGTGCACGATCACCAGCGGTGACGCCGCGACGATAGCCGCATCCCAGATCCGCCTGCCTGCAGACATCGCGGTGGCCCACACCGTCACCAGCCACGCGAGAGCGAGGCCGATTGCTACGACGTTGAAGTAGACGGCGACCTGCAACGCCTGAGGGAGCCACGAAACCGAATTCCATGTCTTCGCAACGACCATCGACCCGTACTGATAGAGCCCCGACAGCACCGGGTACTCCATGTACCTGATCTGGGTGGTCCCGTCGGCGGCGACTTCCTCCCATGACTTCTTGTACGGGAACGCGCCTTGATCGAGTCGTTCGGCTCCGAAGAGCGGCACGGTATCGGAGTAGCACATCGCCACGTACTGCCTGCTGCCGCTCCAGTCGAGGCCCAGCTCGCCGCCGGGCCCGTTCGGAGCCTGCTGAATACAGCCGGCTTTCGCGAACCAACCGAACGCGAGAAACACCACCGCCAGCAGTAGGAGAACACGTAGCGGAGTCATGAACCGTTGCCGTCCGACCAGCGCATGCTTTCCTGCGGGGCCACCGATCACGCCGGCGAGCTGTGCCGTCGTCGGATCCGTGGTCGCCGGGAGGTCGCGTCGACCGTCCGAGAGAAGAACCGGAGCGGGGGTGACCGGGCTTGCGATTCTGCGCACGCCGCTACGCCCGGATCTTCTCTCGTTCACTCCGGTGAGGCTACCGGGCCGGCACTGGTTCTGGCTGCTGCGCAGGACCCTCCGGTTCCACTGGCTGCGCCGGCTGCGCGGGTGCCAAGCCCGGAAGTGGAATGCTCACGCCCGGCAGAATCTCGACCTGCCGTGGGGTGATGACCACGGGAGGTGAGATCTCGGTCGGAATGGGCAGCGTGATCGGCGGCGGTGCCGTCGTCGTGGCCGTGGTCGATGGCGCAGCGGGAGCCGAATACTGGGGCACACCAGCCTGTCCCGCGATCGGCTCCGGCGTCGGGAACGTCTCGTTGCTCGTTCCCTCCAGCGTGCCGTCCATCGTGTCCTTCCAGATGTCCGACGGAATACCGGAGCCGTAGATCGAACCGCCGTAGCTGTTCTCCAGCGGCAGACCCTGTTCGGTGCCGACCCACACGGCAGTCGAGAGCGACGGTGTGTAACCCACCATCCATGCGTCCTTGTTCTCGCCGGTGTCGCCTAGCTGAGCGGTGCCGGTCTTGGCGGCGGACTGACGTCCACCGGCGAGGTTGTGGCCGTTGGAGTACCCCGCGATCGGACGCATCGCAGCCGTGACGTTGTCTGCGACAGCAGCCGAGGTGACCTGTTGGCCGGGCTCGGCGCCCCGATCGAGCAGGACGGTTCCGTCCGCCGTGACGACCTTCTGCACGAAGTGCGGTGCGTGATAGACACCCGATGCTGCCAACGTGGCGTACGCCGACGCCATGTCGATGACCCGAGACTGGTACTGGCCGAGCACGATCCCGTTGTTCGGTCCGACACCGCCCGGCTCGGTCAGCGTCGGTCCGACGCCTGGAATTTCCTCGGCCACACCGAGTTTGTGCGCCATATCGGCGATCGACTGCGAGCCATTGTCCATGGCCAACTGCATGCGGTAGAAGCTCGTGTTGAGGGACCGCTTGAGCGCCTCGGCGATGGTGCACGTACCGCACGATTCGCCCTCGACGTTGCCGATGGAGATGCCGTTGACCGTCAGCGGCGAGCTGTCGTACATCTGCGAGAGCGGGATGCCCTGATCGAGTGCGGCGGCGAGACCGAACACCTTGAACGACGAACCCGTCTGGAGCCCGGATTGCGCAAAGTCGAAACCGCTGCCGTCCGCTCCGCCGTAGTACGACTTCACTGCACCGGTGCGCGGGTCGATCGACACCGACGCAGTGCGTAGTTCCTCCGGTTCACCCTCCATGTTGGAGTTCACGGCATCGATGGCGGCGGCCTGCGCCACCGGATCGATGGTCGTGGTGATCTGCAGTCCTTCGGTGTTGAGATCCTGTTCACTGACACCAGATGCGGAAAGTTCGCGCAGAACCTGCGCCTTGATCAGCCCGTTGGGTCCGCTGTCGGCCTCGCTCGCGTTCGCTTGCGCGCTGGGGATCCACGGCGGATACACCATCGCCGCACGCTGAGCCTGATCGATGTTGCCCTGGCTCACCATCCCGTCGAGGACGTAGTTCCAGCGCGACTGCGCCCCTTCCGGGTTGAATTCCGGATCGAGCCCGGACGGCTGCTGAATGGTCGCAGCCAGAACTGCGCCCTCCTCGACCGTCAGCTGGTCGACAGGTTTGCCGAAGTACGCCTTCGACGCCGCGGCAATGCCGTACGCACCGCGACCGAAATAGATGGTGTTGAGATACGCGGCGAGAATGTCGTCCTTGGACCACTCGCGCGCCATCTTGGAAGAGATGACGAGCTCGCGCATCTTGCGCGTCAAAGTTCGATCGGAACCGACGAGCGCGTTCTTGACGTACTGCTGTGTGATCGTCGAACCACCACCGGCGCTGTCGCGGCCCAGGACGTTGTCGCGCAATGCTCGTCCGAAACCGGTGATCGAGAAGCCCGGATTGGAGTAGAAGTCGCGATCCTCGGCCGAGAGCACCGCGTTGCGCACGTGCAGCGGGATCTGATCGATCGTCACGTCGGTGCGATTGCCCTCTTCGGGAACGACGCGACCGATCTCGCTGGTGCCGTCGGAAGCGAAAATCGTCGCAACCTGGTTGGTTTTGAGATCGCCGGGACGAGGCACGTCCTGAGTGACGTACGCGACCATGAACACGAGGATCGGGACGATCAGACCCAGCGCGACGAGGGAGTACAACGTTCGACGAACGGTACGCCACCTGGACTTCTTCTTCGTTTTCGCGGCTGAGCCTCTCTCGGGCGGTTCGGGTGGTTCGCTACCCGAAAATTGCGGGGAATCGTTGTCGGGCGGATCGATCGGTGGCGGTGCGCCCGTTCCGCGCCTGGGAGGCGGGATCCGATCCTGACCGCCTGCGCGCGAGTCGGACTGCCAACCGCCCGACTGACCTGCGCCGGGTTGGCGCGCTTCCGGCTGACCTGCGCCGGGTTGGCGCGCTTGCGGCTGACGGGGATTGGGTATCGGTGGGCGGCCAGGGGGCGGCCCGAGCGGGCGCCCCTGGGCGTCACGTCGCATCGGTCCTCCGACTGGGGGAAGTGGGCGACCCTGGGCGTCACGAGGGATGTTGGGCGGGCGACCCTGCGTCGGCGGTAGCGGCCTGCCCTGCGCGTCACGTGGAACTCGGCCATGTTCGGGACCGAGTGGTCTGCCCTGCCCGTCGCGCCGGACACCGGAGGGAGGTCCAGCCGGACGACCCGGCGGTGGGACAGGTGGCCGCGGACCCGGAGGACGACCCGGCGTGCCGGGCGGCACGTTCGGCGGCCTGCGGGACGGGTCGCGATCTCCTGAATTACCGCCAGGGTTGTTGTCGTAGGGGGAACTCACGTACGGGTCTCCAGTGGTTGGGCGGGCACATCTCGCGTGTCGACCGATGCGGTCGGCACGGCGATTGTGTCACTCGCTCGCTGTTCGACGGTTCGGTCCACGAGAACCGGGTCGTGATCGTCGCGGTTGCTTCGGGGCAGGAACTGCTCCCAATACATAGGACTGCACGAGGTGATTCCAACTACACGACCTGCACACCTCGACGACGTGTACCGAGAACTCCTCCTGCGTTGCGGCCAGACGGACCAACTCCTCGGCTGTGCGGGCCGAGCCCGACAGGGCGCCGAGCTTCTCGCCGAACACCCAAGACACGTGCGTGAGCTGCTCTTTTCTGCAGATCGGGCACACCACGTCGCTGCCGCGGCCGTGGAACTTGGCAGCACGGAGCAGATACGGATCCGCGTCGCACACTGCGGTGACGCCCGTCCTGCCCGAGTACACCTCGGCAAGCAGCGACCGTCGCTGAAGGGCGTAGTCCACCACCTGTCGCTGAAGTCGCACGAGAACCAGAGTACGTGCGGCCGACGACATACGGGCCGGGCGGCGTCCGTCCTGTGCAATCGAAGTGGGCGAAACTATGCTCCACCTGTGCCGACGCGTCGATCACCCACCATGCGTGCACGTGACGTCGATCGCACGGACGCATGTGCGACTCTCGACGAAGCGCTTGCCGACGGTCAGCTCTCCGAGTTCGAATATCGAGCGCGACTCGACCTCGCCACAGAAGCGGGAACGCTGGCCGACCTACACGCACTGATCGAGGACCTGCAGAACGAGTCGAACCTGGCGCCGATGGCGTCGGGAATCGAGATCACACACCCGCTGAAGACCGCCCGGGCGTCGCGTATCGGGTTCTTCTCCGTCGCGGTTCCGCTGGTCGTAGCTCTCCTGGCGCTCACGTTCGGCATTCGGGCCTGCACTGTCGCCGACGACCCGGAGTCGGTCTACGGAACTGGCGGCTATCAGAACCCCGCTGTCATCGCCGACATCGTCGACGCCCTGCGCGCGAAGACCGGAACGACCGTCGTCGACTCTCTCGGCCTCTACGACGGCTACGCGATCGTCTGGATGCCCGCACCGAACGCGCCTCAGAAGCAGGTCACCTACGACTTCCGCGACGGTGAACTGGGGGACTACAACGACGCTTTTGCCGGTACCCGTAAATTCGACGAACCGCAGATCGACCTGACGACGATCGACCTGACCAAGACGGCAGGAATCATCGCAGGTGCAGCGCAGAGCCTGAACCTGCAACGCGTCGACAGCTACAACATCCGGTTCGCGGGCGGTGACAACGGTCCGCAGATCTCTCTGTCCGCCGAGAACACCGACAAGGAAAGCGGAAACCTCGCCTTCGATCCCGCGGGGAATTTCCTCCGCGTCACTCCATTCTCGTTCGGCTGAGAGGACCTGAGTTTCCGATGACACAACGCCCGGATGTCCGCGCTCGGGACATCGATCGCGCGATCGCGGTCACAGCGCTGGACAACGCCTACGCCGACGGACAACTGACCTTCGACGAACATCGGCTGCGGGTCGAACGCGCGCGCGTCGCGACGACGTTGGCAGATCTTCGACGGCTGATGTCGGACCTGCAGATGGACGTCGACCTGCCCGAGCCCGAGCCTCGCTCGGAGCCGCCACGCGGTCGCGTGTTCCTTGCATTGGGATCGGTCGCCGTCGTAGTTGCCGGACTCGTCGTGTTCCTGTCCACCCGCGACCAAGACGATCCGACACCCGTTGTGGCCGCCGTCGCCACAACGACTACGGCCCCGACCGTCCCCATGGACCTACCGGCCGACGTCACGCCGATCGTCGCCCGCCCTTTCGTCTTCGACACCGCCGAGGGTCTCGAGGACTTCCGCGCCCGATACATCGAGCGGTTCGGCAGTTCCGAGGTGCTGGAGGTGAGTATTCAGGCCGACGTCGACAACCGCGCCGACGTCTACCGGATCTCGGCCGACGGTCGCCGCGAGCGAGTCTTCGTGGCGGGCGGATTCGAGGTGGACAGCAGCACCTCGTTGCTGGACGAGGTCGAGAAACCGTTCGACTGGACCCTCGTCGACCCTGCCGTCGTCGCTGGTCTCATCGCGGGCGCACCCGAGACCGTCGGCGTTCCGGGAGCCGAGGTCGAGTACGTGACCATCGAGAACGCACGTGAGGGTCAACAAATCTCCATCACCGTCTCCGACGCCGACAGGCGTGGCGGACGAATCGAATCCGATTTTGCCGGGGTCATCACGAGGGTCAGCGTCTCGGGCTGAAGTTCGGGTCCGGGGTCCGGGGCCCGGGGTCCGGGGTCCGGGGTCCGGGGTTTCGGGGTGTCCGGGGCCCGGGACGACCGAATGACTGTTTCGGTCACTCAGAGTGTGCGAACGAGCCTTTCGGTCACTCAGAGTGTGCGAACGAGACTTTCGGTCACTCAGAGTGTGCGAACGAGCCTTTCGGTCACCTCACCGGACCGAACGGCTCATTCGGTCACCCCGGCCCCTCCACGCGCGCATTCCAGCCAGGACACCTGTTGCAACCCGCGCACCCGCTGAAACCCGCGCACTCACGAATCCGCACCCCGGCTGCACCGAACGGCTCATTCGGTCACCTAGGACCGGCATGAAAACTCCTAATGTCCGTACAAGATTACTTGTCGCTATGTATGTACATATATCGGCGCGATACATTTTGTGTATATGCTCGGTCATCGCATCAGGAAAGTGGTCCAGTACTCGCGAAGGGGGTAGGCATGCTCGAGCTCGCGATTCTCGGATTGCTGCTCGAATCCCCGATGCACGGGTACGAGCTTCGTAAGCGCCTCACCGGTTTGCTCGGAGCATTCAGAGCGTTCTCCTACGGCTCGCTGTATCCAGCTTTGCGCCGCCTACAGGCGGACGGGCTGATAGCCGAGGATGCCGGTCCGGACTTGCTCGTCAAGCGTCGGGCACGGCGCGTTTACCAGCTCACGCCGGAAGGCAAGGCACGGTTCGCCGAGCTCGTTGCCGACACAGGACCGCAGAACTACACGGATGACGGATTCGGCGTTCACCTCGCCTTCTTCAGTCGCACCCCGGCGGAAGCCAGGATGCGAATCCTCGAAGGCAGACGCCGTCAGGTCGAGGAGCGCCGCGAAGGGCTCCGCGAGGCCGTCGATCGAGCGAGCGGGACGTTCGATCGCTACACCCGTCAACTACACGAACTCGGACTCGAGTCCAGCGATCGAGAAGTCCGCTGGCTGAACGAGGTCATCGCAGCCGAGCAGGCGGGCCCGCCCGCCACTCCCAATCCGAAAAGCGTTTCGAAGACAGAAGGAGAACCCGACCATGGGTGAGAACAGTATCCGCGTAGCCATTGTGGGTGTGGGCAACTGCGCCTCGTCCCTGGTTCAGGGCGTGGAGTACTACAAGGACGCCGACGAGAACGTCACCGTCCCAGGCCTCATGCACGTCAAGTTCGGCAAGTACCACGTCCGCGACGTCGAGTTCGTCGCCGCGTTCGACGTGGACGCGAAGAAGGTCGGTTTCGACCTGTCCGACGCGATCTTCTCCAGCGAGAACAACACCATCAAGATCGCTGACGTCGCCCCCAAGGACGTACAGGTTCTGCGCGGACCGACTCTCGACGGGCTCGGAAAGTACTACCGCGAGACCATCACCGAGGCCGACGGCGATGCCGTCGACGTCGCGCAGGCTCTGCGTGACGCCAAGGTCGACGTGCTCGTCTCCTACCTGCCTGTCGGATCCGAAGAGGCCGACAAGTTCTACGCACAGGCGTCCATCGACGCGGGTGTAGCGTTCGTCAACGCACTGCCCGTCTTCATTGCCAGCGATCCCGTCTGGGCCAAGAAGTTCGAAGACGCAGGCGTGCCTATCGTCGGCGACGACATCAAGAGCCAGGTCGGCGCGACCATCACGCACCGCGTCATGGCGAAGCTGTTCGAGGACCGCGGTGTTCAGCTCGACCGCACCATGCAGCTCAATGTCGGCGGCAACATGGACTTCCTCAACATGCTCGAGCGCACGCGCCTCGAGTCGAAGAAGATCTCCAAGACCCAGGCGGTCACGTCGAATCTCCAGAAGGAGTTCAACGCCAAGGACGTTCACATCGGACCGTCCGACCATGTCGGCTGGCTCGACGACCGCAAATGGGCATACGTTCGCCTCGAAGGCCGAGCATTCGGCGACGTGCCACTGAACCTGGAGTACAAGCTCGAGGTCTGGGATTCGCCCAACTCCGCAGGCGTCATCATCGACGCAGTGCGTGCAGCCAAGATCGCACTCGATCGCGGCATCGGTGGACCGGTCATCCCGGCTTCCGCTTACCTGATGAAGAGCCCGCCGAAGCAGCTCGCCGACGACGTCGCGCGCACGCAGCTCGAAGCGTTCATCATCGACGCGTAGGCAGCTCCGCTGCCGGTGAGTGGGTAGTTACGTTCCGACGTAACTACCCACTCACGACCCTCGTGCGTGCGTAATTACCTTCCGCGATCATTACGCACGCACGGGCGCAGACGCTAGATATCCAGGACGAGCCGGCCGCCGGCGGACCGTTCGGTGCAGATCAGCATCCCCTCAGGTCTGCCTTCGACGCCTACCCGGCACGTGCCGCAGAATCCCTGCTTGCAGGAGTATGCAAGATCAGGTCTGAACGGCTTCACGGCATCCAGAACGGACTGGTTCGCGGCCACCGTGATTCGCTGACCGGTGTCGGCGAGTTCCACCTCGAACTCCACCCCGTTCACGATGGGTGGTGGCGAGAACCGTTCGAAGTGAAACTCCGAATCTGCCTGCACCCCTTTGCCGAGGGTGTCGATCATCGGCATCGGCCCGCACGCGTAGATCGCAGAATCCGAGCGCGAGCCGGTCAGAAGCACTTCTGCCGACGGCATTCCGCCCTCATCGTCGGTGACGACTGCAATTCGGCTCCGGAACTCTGCGAGCTCTCCCAAGAACGGCAACGAGTCTTTACTTCTACCGGTGTACACCATCGACCAGTCGACCCCGAGCCGGTGCGCCAGCCGCATCATCGGAAGAATCGGCGTGATCCCGATACCTCCTGCAACGAAATGCAGGTGCTCGGCAGCTGACCCGTGACCCGGCACCGCGAAGGCGAACGCATTGCGGGGGCCTCGGATCGTCAGTCGGCTTCCAGGTGCCAACTCGTGCATCTCGATCGATCCGCCCTCACCGTTCGGTATGCGCCGCACAGCAATTCGGTAGCGCTTACTGTCGGCCGGATCCCCACACAGTGAGTACTGCCTGGTTCGGCCCGATGGCATTTCGACATCGATGTGCGCGCCCGCACGCCACGTCGGCAGCTCGCCGCCGTCCGGAGCCGCGAGGATGAAGCTCACTACGTTCTCGTCATGTGCTTCGACGCGTCTTGCCATGATCACTACGGGAAGACGTCGGTCGTTCGACTCCCCGACGACGTCCCGCCGGTGCAGAAACCGGAGAGAATGCATGTGTGCGTTCATCAGTCGCTCGAGCACCCTGAGCAAGGGGTCGCGTTCACGGCGTCCGTACAGATCCGGTGGCAGCTTCTCCGGAATCGGGAGCATCACGTTCATGGCAGAGCCGCCCGTGCGGCAGGGGATTTGGCAAGATAAGCGACCGCCTGCGCAGTGCTTCCTTCGTTCTCGGGCGAGTACGACGGTTTGAGATACCGCGCAACACCTTTCGTCATCTGAGCCAGCGAGGGCAGTGATCCTCGCCGCATCGCGGACATCCAGGCGAACCACAGCGAGACATAGCCGCGATTCTTCGTCGTCGGATCTTGCTCGACGATGTACTTGGTTCCGCGCAGCATCAACACGATGAACCCGAGGAAAGCCACGAGCATCGAGAAATTTCTACGGAAATAGCCGACGCCGAAATACAGTGCGACGTCATGCGCGACGTTCCGATGCTCGACTTCCTCGGCGCCGTGCCAGCGATAGAGGTCGACCATGTTCGCATCGCCACCGAAGCTGTCCCACTGCGAATTGAGTGCGTAATCACCGAGGAACGCGGTCATGTGCTCGATTGCGCCGATCAACGCGATCCGCTCGACGAGTTGTTGGTTCTGCCCCTTCGCCGACATCGCAGGCCGGGGACCGAGCACTTTGCGCATCAGGTATTCCGCATGCGCGGCGAACGGCCTCGGATCCACACCGTGTGCGTCGAGGTAGTCGTAGAGCACCACGTTGTGGGTTTCTGCGTGCATCGACTCCTGACCGATGAACCCGAGGACGTCTTCGCGTAGTTTGGCGTCGGCGATCAGCGGCAGGGCCTCGGTGTAAGTAGTGCAGAACCACCGTTCACCCTCGGGAAGAAGCAGATTCAGAGCGCTGACGGTGTGGGACGCTATGGGTTCGGTCGGCATCCAGTGCAGCGGCGTTCGGGTCCAGTCGAACGTCACGTTACAGGCCTGCAAGGACACCTCGCCTGGGTCGTGCTCGTTCATTTTTGAATCCTCTCCACAAATGCGGTGGTCTCCCGCGCAACCAAGGCGGGGTCCTTCAACGGAAGCCAATGTCCGGAGCGCACATCGGTTCGACTGACCTTCGAGGCCCACCGTTCGACGCCGGCGAACGATGCCGGTCTGATTGCCGGGTCGCGAGTGGTGACAAGTAGGTGCACCGGCACATGGGTGTAACGCTCTTGCGGCCTGAGGACTTTCCGAAGCACGTTGGCTCGGTAGATCCTCAGCCCGGCCACCATGTCCTGCCGAAACGTGGGCGCGAACTGGAGCTGGCGCTTGTCGACGCGTTCGACGATGCGCAGCAACAACGACCAGATCCACCGTCGCCCGAAGACCCGGAAAAACAACCTTGGCACTGGACCCGACATGAAGAACAGAGTGTATGCGCCCGACGCCATCTGAGAAATCCACTGCCACATGCCCATCGGGGTGAAGCGTGGATTCTGTAGCCACGTTCCCATGTGGTCGAGGCTCGGACCCGAGATGGAGGTGAAGGAGCTGATTCTGGTGTCGGCCCCGGGTTCACAGATGGCTTCCCACACCTGCACCGAACCCCAGTCGTGTGCGAGCACATGCACAGGCGTCGAACCTGCCACTGCGTCGACGACTGCCATGAAGTCCGACGCCAACTGCTCGAGTTTCATCTCCTCGACGGTGCCTCGGCCGGTGGAGCGGCCGTGCCCTCGCGTGTCGTAGGTGACGACGCGAAATCTCGAGGTGAGGTGTGGAAGCACGCCGTCCCACAGGTGGTGGGTGTCGGGCCATCCGTGGACGAGCACAAGGATCTCCCCGTTCGGGTCACCCTGCTCGTACACCGACAACGTTGCCCCGTCGACATAGACGGTGCGTGCGTCCACGCGCTGTTTCTCGATTGTCATTTCCGCTCCCGTATCTACAGCATTACCGACAGTACGATAAACGTTACCGCCGGTACGCACTGGTTGCACTCTCCTCAATTCGGCGCACCCTGTCAACCCTTGTGGCCCGTCACCTGGGGCGACGCTTAAGATGAGCGGATGCCGACGTCACGCGATCCGGAAGCACGCAGGACACGTGCCAGGGAAGAGTTCGTCGACGCCGCGTACCGGGTCATCGACGCTCATGGTCCGAATCCGAGCATGAACGACATCGCCCGCGAAGCCGGCGCTACCAAGCCGCGGTTGTACCGCCAGTTCGCCGACAAAGCCGACCTCTACAGCGCCGTCGCACAACGGATGGCCGACGAGGTCTACTCGCTCGCCGTCTCCGATTTCAATTTCCTGCTCGATGCGCCGGTATCGGCCCTGCGCCACGCCATCACCGGGTACGCCGACGTCGTCGCCCGTCACCCCAACGTGTTTCGGTTCCTGGCGCAGTCACGGAGCACCTCCGAGGATTCGACGGTCGCACCGCCGCTCGACATCGGACGCGACATCGCGACCCGGTTCTCCTCCGTCGCCGCATCGATCCTGAAATCAGTGGACGCCGACACCGCAGGCATCGACTACGCCTGTCGGGCAGCCGTCGGCGCCGTTCTGGCGGCAACAGACCTGTGGCTCGACGACCCGACGCTCGAAGCGGCGGATTTCGTCGACCAGATCTCGGCGCTCGTGTGGGGTCTGCTCGACGCCTTCCTGCGGCGCAAGGAAATCGACCTCGACGGCAACGACCCGATCTTCATGACGCTCGCGCGGCTCAAAGGGTAGTGCCGTGCCTGGAGCGGAGTTACGGCTTCGACCGCACACCTTCCAGACAAGCGCACACGCTGCAACCTGTGCAATGACACGCACAGTGTGCGAACACCTCGAATCGGCAGCGAACGACTCATTCGGTCACTCCAGGCCGCACACACACCCTGAACGCGCGGGTTCCAGCCCACGCACGTGCTGCAACCCACGCTCCCGCTGCAACACGCGCACCCACGAATCCGACACCCCCAGCGAGACCGAACGGCTCATTCGGTCACTCCAGGCCGCACACACACCCAGACGTCAGGCGCGGATTCTGCGCGCCACGAAGGCCAAGGCGCCCAACAACGCGAGCAGCACGACCGATGGCCAGACCTGAGGGTCCCCACCGATTATCCCGGCGACCGCGGCGATGAATGCCATGAGTGCGAAGAAGCCCAGGATCCCCGCGAGCAATTGCAGGTGGTCCTGAGCGGTCATGACTTCACGCCACCAGCGGTGAGGCCGGAGATGATGCGGCGCTGGAAGATCAGCACCATGATCACCAAGGGGATTGCGACGATGGTTCCTGCCGCCATGATCGCCGCGTACGGAACCACGTGCGGATCGTTGCCGGAGAACCGCGCGATGGCAACGGTGACCGGTTCGGTCTTGTCACTCGAGAGCTGGCTGGCGAGAAGGTACTCGTTGACGGCCGCGATGAACGCGAGGATTGCAGTCGTGAACAGTGCAGGCGCAGCCAGCGGCAGCATCACGAGGCGGAACGCTTGGAAGCGTCCGGCGCCGTCGATGCGAGCGGCTTCCTCCAGCTCCCAAGGCAATTCAGCGAAGAACGCAGCCAGCGTGTAGATCGTGAGTGGAAGTACGAACGAGATGTTCGGAATGATCATCGCCTGGTAGGTACCGATCCAGCCGATATTGGTGAAGAACTGGAACAGTGGAGTCACGAGTGCGACGACGGGGAACATCGATGCACCGAGGACGATCCCGACCACGATGTACTTGAATCGAAAGTCGATGCGTGAGAGCGCATATGCACAGAAGATGCCGATCACCAGAGCGATGAACGTTGTCACACCACCGATGATGAGGCTGTTGATCACCGCTCGGATGAAGTTGTTTCCGTTGCTCGTCGACAGTGCGTTGGAGAAGTTTTCGAAGGTCACGTGCGTAGGCCACGGTGTGGTGTCGAACGTGTACCTCGGATCGCGGAATGCGGTCACCGCCATCCAGTAGAACGGGGCAAGACCCCAGACAAGAATGATCACGACGCCGACGTATATGCGTGCCGTCTTCACGAGGCCGTTCCCTTACGTTGATTTTCCTGCGTCGCAACGGCATTGGCACCGAGGAACTTGACCAGCACGAACGCCACGATGAATATCATCACGAACGAGATGGTCGACAGCGACGCCGCGCTGTTGAATCCCTGGCGTATCTGCTCGACCACCAAAATGGAGATCGTCCTCGTTGCCGGATTGCCCTCGGTGAGGATGGCGGGCAAGTCGTACATCCGCAGAGCGTCCATCGTGCGGAACAGGATGGCCACCATCAGCGCAGGCTTCACGAGAGGAAGCGTGATCTTGGTGAACCGCTGCCATGCCGACGCTCCGTCGACGCGAGCGGCTTCGTAGACGTCCGACGGGATCATCTGCAGGCCCGCCAGAATCAGCAACGCCATGAACGGCGTCGTCTTCCAGACGTCGGCGATGATGACGGCGAACCGGGCAGGCCACGCATCACCGGTCCACAAGATGTTCGTTCCCAGGATCTTGTTGGCAATTCCGTCGTACGCGAAGATGAAGTACCACAGCTTGGCGGTGACCGCGGTCGGGATGGCCCACGGGATCAAGATCGCGGCGCGCAGCAGAGCGCGACCGGCGAATGTCTTGCCCATGATGACCGCCATCGCGAATCCGATGACCACCTCGATGGACACCGTCACAACGGTGAAGAACGCGGTGTTGCCCACCGCTCCCCAGAACTGCGAACCCAAAGTTCCAGGAGGACACGGCACGAGCGTGCCGGATGCCGACGTGCACTGCTGAAGAATCCAGTGCGTGTAGTTGGAGAATCCGGCACTGCCGCCCTTGACGAACATGCCGGTAGCCGGATCGAGGCCGGCGTCCTTCTGAAAGGACATGATCAGCGCCCTGATCACCGGGTACGCGATGACGATCGCAAGGATCACCAGCGTCGGCGCAATGAGCAGCCAGGCGCGTCCGGGCGTCAGTCCGAACGGCTTCTTCTTGTCGGTGCGTGCATGACGACCGCGGCCGGGGGAAGTTCCCCCGGCCGCGGCGACGTCTACAGCCCCACTGGTGTCACCAGTAGGTAGAGCCATGAATTCTCCCGATGAAGGTGTACGAACTAGTTGGAGCCGGCAGATTCGATGCCTGCCTGGATGTCCGCAATAGCCTGATCGACGTCCTTGTCACCCTTGATCGCAGCGGACACGTTGTCCTGTATGGCCTTCGACACTGCCGGGTAGAACGGCGTGACCGGACGCGGGACGGCGTTCTCGATCGATGCCTTCAACGCGGGGAGGTACGGCATCTCGGCGATAAGGGCCGGGTCGTCGTACAGCGAGGCGAGCACGGGAGGCAGTGCGCCTTCGGCGATGATCCGCTGAGCCTGCTCGCCCTGGAGGAAGCGCAGGAAGTCCGCTGCCGTCGCCTTGTTCTCCGAGAATGCGCTTATCGCTGCGTTGTAGCCACCGAGCGTGGAGGTGCCGACGCCGGTAACTCCGGGAAGCGGTGCGACGGAGTACTTTCCGGCGACTGCCGACCCTTCCTTGGCTGCGGTGCCGTAGACATACGGCCAGTTGCGCAGGTAGAGAGCCTTGCCGTCCTCGAATGCCTGCTGGCTTTCGGGCTCCTTGAAGGTGGTGTCCTGAGCCGGGATGACACCGGACTCGAACGCCGTCACGAGCGCCTGAAGTCCTGCCTTGGCTTCGGGGCTGTCGACGGTGGGAGTCTTGCCGTCTTCGGCGACGAACGATCCCCCGTGCGCGTTGATGATCTCCGATGCGTTGGCGGTCAAGCCCTCGTAGGAGGCGAACTGACCTGCGTAGCAATCGATGTTGTTCTCGACGGCGACGGTGCAGCTGGCGTTGAGCTCGTCCCAGGTGGTGGGAGCCGCCGGAACGAGGTCGCTGCGGTAGAACAGCAGGCCGCCGTTGGTGTTCTTCGGAGCTGCGTACTGGGTGCCGTTGTAGGTTGCACTCGCAACGGTGGCGGGCAATACACCTGCGTTGTCGAGCGCGAACTCGCCTTCGAGCGGCGTGAGCCAGCCCTTGGCGGCGAACTCGGCGGTCCAGATGACGTCGAGGGCCATCACGTCGTAATCGGTCTGCTCGGCCTGCAGGTGCTGAACCAGGTCGTCGTGTGCCTGGTCGGCGTCGTTGGACTGCTCCTTGAAGGTGACCTGCTCGTCGGCATGCGTCGCGTTCCACTGGTCGACGATCTGGCGCACGACACCGGTCTCGGTGGTGTCCTTGCCTTCGACGTAGGTAATGGGGCCGCGGCCGTCGGTGTTTTCCGACGCGGAATCCGTCGATCCGCTGTCACTGGAACACGCGGTGAGCGTCAGCAGCGTTGCCGCTGTTGCCAGGACCGCCACCTTCGAGATCAAAGACGCCATTGTTCTTCTCCACTTGCTTGGTACACGGTGGTGTGCGTGGGGAGGGCCACAGGGAAACTGCGAATGTGCTCCCCCCGACGCGCACATGTCGATACGCACTGTGACACACAACTCGCCCGAAGTGGGTGATTTGCGCCGAAGCTGAATCGGTACACATGAGAGAGCCCACGGAAAGACCGGGTGGGGGCTGTCGGTGATTGGTTGTAGGTTGCCCACTGTGAGTTCGGACAAGATGTTGACCCGTATCGGTGGGCTGTTGCGCCAGGCCGAGTCGACCGACAATCCGCACGAAGCCGAGGCATTCATGGAGGCCGCTCAACGCCTCGCGACGGCTACGTCGATCGATCTTGCCGTGGCACGCTCGCACAGTGCGTCGCGTGAGAAGCGTGCGACCCCGACGCAGCGAGTGATACGGATAGGCGAGCCCGGCAAGCGCGGACTGAAGACATACGTGCACCTGTTCGTGTCCATTGCGTTCGCGAACGACGTCAAGTGCGATATCGCCCAGTCGTCCTCACAGGTGTTCGCGTACGGATTCGAGTCGGACATCGATACGTGTGAGGCGCTGTACTCCAGTCTTCTCGTTCAGATGGTGCGGGCCTCCGACGCCTACATCAAGTCCGGTGCCTACAAGAACGAGACCGCGGTGCGTCCGGTGATCGAGAAGATCGGCCGCAGGCGATACAGGCGTCAGGAAACTGTGATCGTCGCGCCGATCACGGCCAGGCTCAACTTTCAGACCGCCTTCGCCGAGCGCATCGGCAAGCGGCTCGGTGCGGTCAGGAAGGCAGCCGAGATGGAGGCGATCGCCGACGAGAAACCCGAGACCGGAACCGCTCTCGTCCTACGCAACAAGGAGGTCGAGCTGCGCGACTTCTATTCGGCTACTTCCAAGGCACGAGGGACTTGGCGACAGCAGAGCGCGAACGCCACTGTTTCCCGCGGCGCCCGTTCCGCGGGGGATCGTGCCGGGCGGGCAGCGCGTCTGGGCGGAGAGACCGAGATCGGTTCGGCGAAAGGGCAACTCGGGCACGGCGGGTAGAGTTGATCACACCGCGAACACCTTCAACTTCCCCTCCAAGCACGAGGACAGCATGGAGTTGAGCCTGAAGACGTGACGGAGACCGTCGCTACACTCGCCTCGGTGAAGACGAGGGACTCGCAACGCTCCAAGGTGTACGAGGCGGAAACGATGGTCAGGCGCATCTTCGACCGCGCCGACGAACGCAATCTACGTACCGTCGACGTCCTCGGCTCGACCCTCACGCTGCCCATCGAGCGGAAGTTCGCGTCCATCGATTCGGTCCAGAGTTACGTCGACTCGGTACTGACACTGAACTGGGTGCGCGAGACCTGGCCGCACGCGAGTACGACCGTGCGGGTACGCGAGAGGTCCGGCGCGGGCGCGTCGCATTACGAAACGGACACCGCAACGATCGCGGTTCCTCTGCACCGCCGAAACGAGGCGTGGGCACTCCGTGAACTGGTGGTGCTGCACGAACTTGCACATCACTTCGAGCCGGAGGAGTCCGACACACCCTCGCACGGCGGACAGTTCGTCGATCGATTTGTCACCCTGGTCTCCGAGATCGTCGGATACGAGGCCGGTTTCCTGCTCAGGACGACGATGCTCGAGACGGGCGTGAAAATCGGGTGACGCGCCGCGAAAGGCACACTGGATTCCATGACTGTGAAAATTGGTGTTCAACTTCAGCCGCAGCATTCCCCCGACTACCAGCTCATCCGTGACGCGGTTCTCCGCTCCGAGGATGCAGGTGTCGACATCGTCTTCAACTGGGACCACTTCTATCCGCTGTACGGCGACCTGGACGGCGCACACTTCGAGTGCTGGACCATGCTCGGCGCGTGGGCCGAGCAGACCTCGAACGTCGAGATCGGCGCACTCGTCACCGGCGGTGGATACCGCAACCCCGACCTGCTCGCGGACATGGCGCGCACGGTCGACCACATCAGCGGCGGCCGGCTGATCCTCGGTATCGGCGCAGGTTGGAACCAGAAGGACTACGACAACTTCGGCTACGAGTTCGGTACCCCGGGTAGCCGATTGAAGCTCCTCGCCGAGTACCTGCCGCGCATCGTCAACCGCCTGAAGGCCGGAAATCCGGCACCGACGCGCGAGATCCCCATCCTCATCGGCGGCGGGGGAGAGAAGAAGACCCTCAGGCTCGTCGCCGAGCATGCCCACATCTGGCACAGTTTCGCCGATCTGGACGAGCTGAAGCGCAAGTCCGGAATCCTCGCCGAGCACGGCGAGGCCGTCGGGCGCGATGTCACCGCGATCGCCCGTTCGGTTTCCTGGCCGGGGGCGGACAAGGCGCAGGGATTCGTCGACGCCGGGGCCACCTTGTTCACCGTCGGCACGGGCGGTCCCGAGTACGACCTGACCGAGTTGAAGGACGCTATCGCCTGGCGAAACTCCCACCGTTGATTTGCTGCTTCGGCAAGAATAGTTGCCAACCCGCCTGGACGGGTGCATTGTCGTTGCCATGGAAGACAATCACCCGTTCTCCGGGGCATCCGAAGCCGAAGTGTGTGCCATCGTCCTCGGGACAAGAGCGCACGGACTGCACACCGCGGAAACCACGCATGACACGGTGATCATGGACAAATCATTCTGGGACGGCATGTACTCCGCCCGCGAGCGGAACTGGAGCGGCAACCCGAATCCCGTTCTGATGCAGCAGGCTTCGGGCCTCACCGTAGGCCGTGCACTCGACGTCGGCTGCGGGGAAGGTGACGACGCCCGCTGGCTCGCAGCCCAGGGATGGACGGTGACGGCAGCAGACATCTCGACGGTCGCACTCGACCGAGCGCGCCGCCTCACCGCAGCCGATGCCGCGATCACCTGGTTACAGGCGGACTTGTCGGCGGCCCCACCGCCCGCGGAGTCGTTCGATCTTGTCTCGGTGCACTACTTCGCACTCCCCAAGGCGAACGGGTCCACGGCTGCGCTCGGGATCGCCCAGTCCGTCGCGTCGGGTGGCACGCTGTTGATCGTCGGACACGCAATCCGCGAAGGCAACAGCTGGAACGGCATCTCGCCGACGGATTTCCTCGAACCCCACGACGTGGGACTACTACTCGGGGACGGTTGGAGTATCGAACTCGACGAGACCAGGAGCCGGACCACGCCGGCACCCGAGGGCTCTGGACACACCCACGACACGGTACTGAGAGCTCGTCGGCACTGATTGAATTCCGTCGATCGGGGAATGACTGCGACGGAGACTTGGTTAACAAAAACGCGCTGTGACTTTCAGGGTCGCAGACGTCCGCGCTAGCCTCAGTCGTCATTTCGATCCGTCAACAAGGAGTTCTCTTGACCAGTCGACCTATACGAGGCCGTGCCATTGCAGCCATCGCTGCGACGCTCGCACTCACGCTCGGGGCCGTCGCCTGCTCCAGTGACAACTCTTCCGGCGGAACCGGTGAGAACGCACTTGCGGGATCCGACCAGGTGTCTCTCGACAAGTACACGACCGAGAACGTCACCCCGCTCGACGAGATCGACACCGCGAACCTCGGTCTCATCGAGCCGGGCAAGTTGTACGTCGGAACTCTGTCCGACGCACCGCCGAACATCTTCATCGACGAGGCGGGTAACTTCACCGGCTTCGACAACGAGCTGCTCAGGGCTGTCGCCGCCAAGCTCGACCTCACCGTCGAGTTCTCGGCAACCGAGTTCTCGGGCCTTCTCGCATCGGTCGGAAACAAGGTCTACGACGCCGGTTCCTCGTCCATCTCGACGACGGACGCTCGCCGTCAGACCGTCGGATTCACCAACGGCTACGACTTCGGTGAGATGGCGCTCGTCGCCAAGAACGACTACTCGGTCAAGACGATTGCCGAGCTCGACGATCAGCAGCGCATCGGCGTCGTTCAGGGCACCGTCCAGGACGACTACGTCACCAACACCCTCGGCATCGAACCCGTTCGCTTCCCGGATTACAACACCGCATATGCGAACGTGAAGTCCGGCCAGATCGATGCATGGGTTGCGCCGTCGCAGCAGGCTTCGGGCCAGGTCAAGGCCGAGGACGGCGTCGCGATCCTCGAGAAGACGATCAACACCACCAACTTCACGGCGTACGCAGTGAACAAGGACAACCAACCGCTGATCGACGCCCTCAACTCGGGGCTCGACGCCGTGGTGGCCGACGGAACCTGGAACACCCTCGAGAAGGAGTGGTACCCGGACCGCGAGGTCCCCTCCGACTGGAAGCCGGGCAGCAAGGCCTCCACCCCTCCCGCTAGCTGACGCATGAGCACACTGTCGAATCTGTACGACACGTTCTTCAACTGGGAACTCATCTGGGACACCGTTCCTAAGCTGATCACCGTCGGATTGCCGAACACCCTGATCCTGGCTGCGTCATCCGGGGTGATCGGTACGGTGATCGGCCTCGGGTTGGCGGTTGCGGGTATCTCGCGCACCCGGTGGCTTCGCTGGCCGGCCCGGGTGTACACGGACATCTTCCGTGGTCTCCCAGCTGCGCTGGTCATTCTGCTCATCGGGCTCGGCTTCGGACCGACGCTCACCGAGTACACCGGCAGCCGAAGCCCGTTCCCGCTGGGCATCGCCGCGTTGTCGCTGATGGCGGCGGCGTATTTCGGCGAGATCTTCCGCTCGGGAATTCAAAGCGTCGACTCCGGTCAGCTCGAGGCCTCCCGTGCGCTCGGCTTCAGCTATCGGAAGTCCATGACGCTCGTCGTCGTGCCACAGGGCATCCGACGGGTCCTGCCCGCCATCGTCAATCAGTTCATCTCGCTCATCAAGGACAGCTCGCTGATCTACTTTCTCGGGCTACTCGCGTCGCAACGTGAGTTGTTCCGAGTCGGGCAGGACACCGCCGCGCAGACCGGCAACCTGTCGCCGCTGCTGGCGGCGGGCGTCTTCTATCTGATCCTGACGGTTCCGCTGACCCACCTGGTGAACTTCATCGACAAGCGACTGCGCTCCGGCAAGGCAGACACCTCGGGAACCCTCGATCCGGTCGAGGTTTCCATAGTGGTGGAGAGGTAAGAACATGGCTGTCTCATTGACGGGCAACGACATTCATCTGGCGTTCGGCACCAACAAGGTGCTGCGCGGGGTGAACATCCATGTCGACGCCGGCAACACCACCACCGTCATCGGCCCGTCCGGATCGGGCAAGTCCACGCTGCTGCGTGCACTTAATCGCCTTCACGAGCCCGATCAGGGCGACATCCTGCTCGGGGGCACGTCGGTATTGAAGGACAATCCCGACGAACTACGTCAGCGCATCGGGATGGTTTTTCAGCACTTCAATCTTTTCCCGCACAAGACGGTTGCCGAGAACATCGCCCTTGCCCCGCAGAAGCTCAAGGGCCTGTCGAAGGATGCCGCGCGCGAGGCTGCGCTGGAACAGCTCGAATTGGTCGGGCTTTCGGCCAAGGCGGATTCACGGCCGGGCAACCTTTCCGGAGGGCAGCAGCAACGCGTCGCGATCGCCCGCGCCCTCGCGATGAAGCCCGAGATCATGTTCTTCGACGAGGCCACGTCGGCGCTGGACCCCGAGTTGGTCAAAGGCGTCCTTGCGTTGATGGCCGACCTCGCCTCGGGCGGCATGACCATGGTCGTCGTGACCCACGAAATGGGATTCGCCCGTTCGGTGTCGAACAAGGTGCTGTTCATGGACCACGGCAGTGCCGTCGAGACCGGCACGCCGGCGCAGCTTTTCGACGATCCTCACACTGACCGCCTGAAGCAGTTCCTCTCCCAGGTCTTGTAGCAGCTCCGCCGCCAGTGGTGCGGTTAAGCGCCTCAGGGGGCACTCAACCATGCCACTGGGGGCGCCTTAGGGCAGGCTCGTTCTCGCCCGGTTCACCTGGGCTTCTCTTTGCTTTCGCTTTAATCTGTCACCGTTCGCTCTCATGAAGCTTCTCCCCATATTCGCGACCCACGACGGCAGCTCGGCGAGGTCGAACCTGACGTGCAAGTACAAGTGCGGCGACGCCTGCTTCCACGAGGTCCCCAACACGTCCAAGGGTCAGTACTTCGGCGACATCGTCAAGACGGCGATGACCAGGCGGGGGATCCTGCGCGGCGGCGCCATGGCCGTCGTCGCGGTCGGAGCGGGTGGAGTGCTCGCGGCGTGCAGTACCGATGAACCTGCGTCCGGCGGGTCCGCCGGTGGCTCGACGACGACCCCACCGGTCGACGGCGTCGACTTCACTGCGGTCGAGCCGAACACCGAAGACGCCGTTGTCGTCCCCGAGGGCTACGAGCAGGCCGTCATCATCCGCTGGGGTGATCCGGTGCTCGAGGGTGCACCTGCCTTCGATTTCGACAGCCAGACCGCGGCGGCACAGGCTCAGCAGTTCGGTTTCAACAACGATTTCGCAGGCCTGCTCCCGATCGAGGGTTCCGACAACTCGTACCTGCTGGTGGTCAACCACGAGTACACCACCGAACCATTCCTCTTCAAGGGCTACGACGAGGAAAACCCCACTCGCGAGCAGTTCGATATCGCACTTGCCGCACATGGCCTTTCGGTTCTTCGGGTCGACGGCGAGTCCGGCTCGGGCAAGCTGACTCCGGCCTTCAGCGAGTACAACCGCCGCATCACCGGAACGACGAAGTTCGTCATCACCGGCCCTGCAGCAGGCAGCGACCTCCTCAAGACCTCCGTCGATCCGACGGGCACCACCGCATTCGGCACGTTCAACAACTGCTCGGGCGGATTGACGCCGTGGGGAACGGTGCTCTCGGGCGAGGAGAACATCAACCAGTACTTCGGCAACGCGGAATCTGTTACCGAACCTGTCCAGGCAGCCCGCCTCGCGCGCTACGGCATCGAAGGCGCCGCGAGCGATCGCAAGTGGGAACGCTTCGACAAGCGCTTCGACATCGCCCAGGAGCCCAACGAGGTCAACCGATTCGGCTACGTCGTCGAGGTGGATCCCTGGGACCCGAACTCGACTCCGATCAAGCACACCGCGCTCGGCCGCTTCAAGCACGAGGCCGCCACCATCTACGTCACCGACGACGGCACGGTCGTCGCCTACAGCGGTGACGACGAGCGCTTCGACTACATGTACAAGTTCGTCTCGAGCCGAAAGGTGATGTCCGGCAACGGCCAGGCGGCCATGCGGCACAACACCACGATCCTCGACGCGGGTACCTTGTACGTCGCCGTGCTCACCGGCGACGCTCCCGACTCCATCGACGGCAGTGGGACGCTCCCGGCGTCGGGCAAATTCGCGGGTAAGGGTGAGTGGATCCCGCTGCTCCGCACCGGCGAGGACGGCCGTGGAGAGTCTCTCGTCGACGGCATGTCCGCCGAGGAGGTTGCCGTGTTCACGCGTCAGGCAGGGGACAAGGTCGGTGCCACCAAGATGGACCGCCCTGAGGACTTCGAGCCCAACCCGGTCACCGGCAAGGTCTACGTCGCGCTGACCAACAACTCCAACCGCGGCACCGAGGGCAAGGCAGCGGCGGACGAGGCGAACCCCAGGAACAAGAACAAGAACGGACAGGTTCTCGAGATCGAAGACGAGCACGCCGGGACCACGTTCGTGTGGAACCTTCTCATCGTCGCGGGCGACCCGAACGAAGCCGACACCTACTTCGGCGGCTTCGACAAGAGCCAGGTCAGCCCGATCTCCTGCCCGGACAATCTCGCCTTCGACTCCAAGGGAAACCTGTGGATCTCGACGGACGGCAACGCGTTGGAGTCGAACGACGGCTTGTTCGCGGTGGTGCTCGACGGCGAGCGTCGCGGCGAGACTCGTCAGTTCCTGACGGTGCCCGCCGGCGGCGAGACGTGCGGCCCGATCATTCAGGACGAACGCGTCGTCGTCGCAGTCCAGCACCCGGGTGAGTTCGACGAGGCGTCGGCGGACAACCCCATGTCGCACTGGCCCGACGGCGGCGATTCCCAGCCGCGTCCGTCCATGGTTGCGGTCTGGAAAGCCTGACTTTTTTCAGGCCCGAAGACGCACATAGCCGGTGGTGAACGGCTGTGTGCGTCTTCGTCGTTGTTAGGTGTCATCGAAATCGTTCGGACGAGGCTGTGACTTCTCTGCACGCTCCCGGTCAGCCACTCCTACCCGGTTGACCATTGATAACGGTTGTGTAAACCTCTAGAAAAGACAGACCTGGCGGTTGGGATGGAAGCGCACTGTGCAGAACGACCGGGTGCGCGTCCGACTCACAGCGGGGGGCGTTCGGGGCAACGTACTCTTCGCCGATCCCACACCCATCACGACGCCAGGACGCCGCTCCTTCGATCGAGAGAGCGAAAAAATTGGAATCGGCTGAACCAGTGACATCGGTGCAGGGCACCGATGCGTTCCCGCTCACCGCGGCGCAACGAGGGCTGTGGTTCGCCCAGCATCTGATGCCGAATGTTCCGATCACCATCGCCAATTACATCGACGTCCACGGTGAACTCGACGAGGACCTGATGCGGTCGTCCGTAAGCCGCGCTGCGGGCGAACTCGGTGCGGGATCGCTCCGTCTCGTCGAGATCGAGGGCGAACCACACCAGTACGTCGACGAGCCCACCGAGGAAGACTCGGTGCAGATCGACTTCAGGGCAGAGAAGGATCCCGCGAAGGCCGCGCTCGACTGGATGCGCGCGGCGTACTCCGAGCCCGTCGACTTGATCGCAGGTCCGCTGATCAAGGCCGCGACGCTTCGTATCGCCGAGAACCGAACGTTCTGGTACTCCCATGTTCACCACATCGCGCTCGACGGTTACGGCGCGGTCCGGCTGATGAGTCGTGCCGCCGAGATCTACACCGCAGTCTCCGCGGGTGAAGAGCCGACTCCTTCCAAGGCAAGCGATCTGGAGGACGTGTACGCTGCCGAGGCGGACTACCGCACGTCCCCCCGATTCGAGAAGGACCGGCAGTACTGGTCGGAGAAGACCCTCGACCTTCCGACGCCGATCAGTCCGACAGGCATCGTCGCACCCCCCGCTCCCCGTTCCCGCATCTGCGGCGAGCCACTCCCCGAGACCGTCGAACGCGCGCTGACGCTCGCCGCGGAGCGCCTCGATTCTGCTTTCGCTCCCATCGCCGTCGCCGCGGTGGCCGCGTTCCTCTCCAGGCTCACCGGAGCCGACGACATCGTGCTCAGCCTGCCGGTGGCCGGCCGGACCACAGCAGTTCTACGACGCTCGGGCGGAATGGTCTCCAACGTTCTCCCTATTCGAGTACGGGTCGACGACGCCACCACGGTGGCTAGCTTGGTCGCCGACGTGCAACTCGAGCTGACCGGAGCCCTGCGTCACCAGCGCTACCGAGCCGAGGACATCCGTCGCGACGCCGGGGCCACGCGGGAGCAGCGCGGATTCTTCGGCCCGGCCATCAACATCATGGCCTACGAGACCGAGGTGCAGTTCGGTCGCGAGACCGGGCACTTCAACGTGCTGTCCACCGGGCCGGTCGAGGATCTGTCGGTCAACATCTACCCCCCGGTCGACGGTGGGCGGTCGCGTATCGACTTCGAGGCCAACCCCAATGTCTACGGCGCAGAGGTCTTCGAGGATCTGTACCGCCGTTTCATCGGTTTGCTCGCCCAGTTTCTCAGCACTGATTCCGAATCCTCGGTTCTCGCGCTCGACATCCTCGACCCCGCCGAGCTCGATGCGATCGTGCCCGCCAGGGGCGGCGAGGACGCCGAGCAGATGCTTCTGCCGGACATACTCGCCGCCGGTGTGCAGCGGAACCGCCACGGTGTCGCACTGATCGAATCAGGTCGCGAGGTCACCTACGCCGAACTGGACAGCACCTCGAATGCCGTTGCGCGAGCACTGATCGCACGAGGCGCGGGACCGGATACCGTGGTGGCGGTTGCGTTGCCGCGGTCCATCGACTCCGTCGTCGCGTTCTGGGCGGTAGCGAAATCCGGCGCAGCATTGGTTCCGATCGACCCGACGTACCCGGCCGAGAGAATCGGCCACATGGTCGTGGACTCCGGTGCCGAAGTCGGACTCGGTTCGCTCACGCGCGGCCAGTCGCTACCCGACACGGTCGACTGGCTCGGCCTCGACGACGCGTCCTTCGCCGAGGAGTTGTCCTCGCATTCTTCGGCACCGGTTTCCGACGCCGACCGCCGGGGACACCTCACCCTCGACCACGCCGCGTACATGATCTACACGTCCGGATCTACGGGGACGCCGAAGGGCGTGCTCGTCACTCACCGCGGTCTCGGTGCGTTCACCGCCGACGCGCGACCGGAACTTGCGCTGCAGACGGATTCGAGGGTTCTTCGCTTCTCGTCGTCGAGTTTCGACGCCTCCATCTTCGAGATGCTCGCCGCGTTCAGCGCGGGCGCGACGATGATCGTCGCTCCGGCGGACGTCTACGGTGGCAGCGACCTGACCGACCTGCTGACGGAACGCGCGGTCACCCATATCGTGACCGCACCCGCTCTCCTGGCCACCGTCGAGGTGGACAAAGTCGACTCCCTGCAGTCGGTCGTCGTGGGCGGCGATGTCTGCCCACCCGAACTGGTCCAACGCTTGCGCGGACGCGCGGAGCTGCGAAACAGCTACGGCCCTACCGAGTCCACGATCGTCATCACGATGTCGACTCCTCAGACCGACCCGCGAGCGGTCTCCATCGGATCACCGTTGCAAGGAGCATCGGCCGTCGTGCTGGACCGCTGGCTACGCCCGGTTCCCATAGGCATGACCGGCGAACTCTACGTCGGCGGCGCCGGACTCGCCCGCGGCTACCACCACCGGACTGCACTCACCTCGGCCAGATTCGTCGCCGATCCCTACGGCAGCGGTACGCGCCTGTACCGCACCGGCGACATAGTCCGCTGGCGCGTGGGCACACACGGCACCGCACTCGAGTTCGTCGGACGCAGTGATTTTCAGGTGCAACTACACGGTCTGCGAATCGAATTGGGCGAGGTCGACGCCGTTCTCTCGTGGCATCAGTCGGTCGATTTCGTGCTCTCGACCCTGGTCCACAGGGGGGACCGATCCGCCCTGGTTTCGTACGTGAAGATCAAGGACGGGCACGAGTTCGACCGCTCGTCGCTCGTCGCGCTCGCCTCCGATTTCCTTCCGTCGCAGATGATTCCAGCTCATCTCGTCGAGCTCGACGAGATTCCGTTGACCCCGTCGGGGAAGGTCGACCGGTCCGCCTTGCCCGACCCGATCGCCCACACCGACGTCGTACCCTTCCGCGAAGCGAGCAGCCGGGTTCAGCAGGAGATCGCCGACGCCATGGCCGAGGTTCTGGGCCGTGAATCCGTCGGTGTCGACGACTCGTTCTTCGCCCTCGGTGGAGACAGCATCGTGGCCATCCAACTGGTGTCGCGGGCCAAGGCGTCGGGAATCGTGTTCACGCCGAGGGACGTGTTCGAGCGTCGAACCGTCGCGGGACTCGCCGAGGTCGCCGTCGGCGGCGGTGAGCGCATCGTCCTCGAGGAGCTGCCGGGCGGCGGGGTCGGGGAGATGCCGTTGCTCCCCATCGCCCACACCGTCCTGAGCAGGGCAGAGAGTCCGTCGGACATCGATTCGTTCTTCCAAGCACTCACGTTGGTGGCTCCCGACGACCTCGCTCTCGATACGCTCGCGGGCGCCGTTGCTACCCTGCTCGATCATCACGACGTCCTGCGCTCGACCCTCGCTCCGAACACGCTCGCAGTCGGGCCCGCGGGATCCGTGGATGCCAGCACGCTGATCACCGAGGAATCGACGGACGATCTGGACGACGTCGTCCGACGCGCAGGTGCTCGACTACGGCCACGCGAGGGTGTGATGCTGCAGGTCGTTCACGTGCAGTCCTCCGATCGTGCGCGGCTAGTGCTGGTGGCCCACCACCTCGTGATCGACGGTGTTTCCTGGCGAATCCTTCTTCCCGACCTGGCGACTGCGTACGCGGGCGCGCCCATCGCGCCGGTGGAGACATCCGTGCGGCGCTGGGCTTCCGCGGTGCACGACCTCGTCGTCGACAATGCCGACGCCTGGCGTGCAGTCCTGGGTGACGGCGCAGCCGACCTGGGCGCCCGGTCACTCGATTCGCGTGACACCGGTGCGACGACGCGGCAGGTGGAACTCGAGGTCGGCGCCGAGGACACCGAAGCACTGCTCGAGCGACTCCCCAACAAGTACCGCATGGGCCCGGAGGATGCGCTCCTGACCGCTCTTGCTGTGGCACTGAGCCGTTGGCGCACCGATACGTCCCATCTCGTGTCGATCGAAGGCCACGGGCGTGACTTCGACGCGATCGAAGGCGCCGACCTCACCCGTACCGTGGGGTGGTTCACCACGACGCATCCCGTACGCCTGACAGTGGCCCGCGGGGCCGATCCGCGGGCCGCTGTGACGGCGGTGAAAGAACAGCTTCGCGGCGTGCCGTCTCCTGCCCTCGGATACGGAATTGCGCGCATGCGAGGCGAATTGGCCGACGCACCGAACCCGCAAATCAGCTTCAACTACCTCGGCAAGGTCACGGCGACACTTCCGGCTGAGATGCAGGGTGGGCCATGGACACCCGACCTGTCCGTCAGCGCCGATGCGGGGAGCGGGAGCAAACTCCGAACCGAATCCGTGCTCGACATCAACGCCGCAGTCAAGGACGGGGTGCTGTCCACACGCATCACGTTCCCGACGGGTGTGCTCGAAGACAGTGACGTTCGCGTGCTCGCCGGCCACCTCGCGGACGCGATCTCCGAGCTTGCCCAGCACGGAAAGTCCGACGCCGCAGGCGCTCTCACCCCGTCCGACGTGCCGCTCGTCACCGTCGACCAAGCCAGGCTCGACGTGTGGCAGAAGACCTATCGGTCGATCGACGACGTGTGGCCGCTGACCCCTCTTCAACGCGGACTTCTGTTCCACGCCGACCTGACTCGCGGCGGCGTCGACCCGTACACCGCCCGGATCGTGTTCGATCTGGACGGCGATATCGATGCAGACCGCCTGCGACGTGCTGCCCAAAGACTTCTGGATCGGCACGACAACCTCCGCGTTGCGTTCACCCACGACTCCCGCGGCCTTCCAGTTCAGGTCGTGCAGAGCAGCGTCATCGTGCCGTGGCGCGAAATCTCCGGTGATTTCGGCGAGAACAGCGAGGACGCGCGTTTCGACATGCAGACGCCGCCGCTGATCCGTTTTGCACTCGTACACGAGGCCGACCGGACGAGACTCGAGATCACCAATCACCACATCCTGTTCGACGGCTGGTCCATGCCGATTCTGATCAAGGAATTCCTGGTGTTGTACGCGGCGGACACGGAGATCTCCGTACCTGCGCGCCCCTACCGTGATTACCTGGCGTGGTTGGCCGCTCGCGACGACAGTGCTATCGCGAAGTGGACCTCGCACCTGTCGGGCGCGGTGGAACCGACCCTGCTTGCGCCCGCTCGTACGGTCGAGTCGTCCCCGCCGCTCGATGTCGCCGTGCGCGTCGACGCCGCAGCGCTCGAATCCTTCGCTGCCGCGGCAGGTGTCACCGTCAACACCGTCGTCCAAACCGCCTGGTCGCTGTTGCTGTCGACCGTTCTCACGCGCTCGGATGTCGTGTTCGGCGCCACCGTGTCCGGGCGCCCGGGCGAGCTGCCCGGATCCACCGAGATGCTCGGATTGTTCATCAACACTCTTCCCCTGCGTGCTCGAATCGGTTTGCGCGACACCGTCACAGAGTTGGCCCAGAGGATTCAGCAGGAACAGGTGGAGTTGCTCGACGCGCACCACGTCGGTCTCGCCGAGATTCACGCCGCGGCGGGACCAGGGGCGGGTTTCGACACTTTGGTGGTGTTCGAGTCCTACCCCATCGATCACAGTGCACTCGATTCCGATACCGACATCGCAGGCATGCGGGTCCGCGGCATCGAGGTCGCCGATTCCACGCACTATCCGCTGACGCTGGTGACGGTGCTGAAGCCGACACCGACCATGACACTTCGTTATTCACCGGAGACGTTCGCGGCGAACCACGTCGCCACGTTCGCCGAACGTCTGCAGCGAATACTCCACTCCATGGCCGCTCGACCCGATGGACGTGTCGTCGACATCGACACACTGGGTGAGCTGGAGCGGCAAGCAGTGACCGAAGACTGGATCGCAACATCCGTCGACTGCGGATCGGACACACTCGTCGATCTGCTCAGGGCATCGTCGCTCGTCCACGGAGGCTACACGTGCGTCGTGTTCGACGGCCGCTCGTTGACCTACGACAACTTCGCAGCCCGAGTGCAGTGCTTGGCGCGATACCTGATCTCTCGCGGCGTCGGTCCGGAATCTGTTGTTGCCGTCTCGCTTCCGCGGTCGATCGACCAACTCGTTGCGATTCACGCCGTGATTCATGCCGGTGCCGCGTACCTACCGCTCGACGCTTCCCTGCCCGCGGCGCGTATTGCCCACATGATCGACACCGCATCGCCCGCCCTTGTCCTCGGGGCGGATACCGAGTGCGGCGTCCCGGTCATCGACCCGCGCACGCTCGACCTGTCCGGGTTCCGCACGGGTCCGATCTCGGCAGCCGAGCGTCTCGGAGTCGTGCGTCCCGACAACACCGCGTACGTGCTCTTCACCTCCGGTTCGACCGGGCGCCCCAAGGGTGTCGCGGTCTCGCACGCGTCGATCGTGAACAGGTTGCTGTGGATGCAGGACACCTACTCGATCGACCGATCGGACGTGGTTCTGCACAAGACTCCGACGACATTCGACGTCTCGGTCTGGGAATTGTTCTGGCCGCACCTGACCGGCGCCCGAACGGTGATCGCCGAACCCGAGGGGCATCGCGATCCGAAGTACCTGTCTTCTCTCATCCGGGACGAGCGGATCACGACAGCGCATTTCGTTCCGTCGATGTTGGATCTGTTCCTCGAACACGCTGACATCGAGAACTGCTCGACGCTGCGCCATATCTTCGCCAGCGGCGAGGCCCTCACGCGCAGGACCGTCGAGAAGACACATTCCGCGCTGAGCGCGTCACTGCACAACCTGTACGGTCCGACGGAGGCAGCGGTCGACGTCACCTATCACCGCACCGAGACGTCGAACACCGGTCCGGTGCCGATCGGCGTGCCGGTGTGGAATACCGGAGTACGGGTGCTCGACGGTGCGCTGCGGACCGTCCCCATCGGTGCGATCGGCGAACTCTATCTCTCCGGTGTGCAACTCGCGCGTGGATACATGGGCAGAGCGGCCCTCACGTCCGACCGCTTCGTTGCCGACCCCTTCGGCGACGGTGGGCGCCTGTACCGGACCGGCGACCTGGCGTCATGGACCCTCGATGGCGAATTGGAGTACAAGGGCCGCAACGACTTCCAGGTGAAGCTGCGTGGCCAGCGTCTGGAGCTCGGTGAGATCGAGGCTTCGCTGCTGCGGGCTCCCGGCGTGAGCAACGCAGTGGTGACCGTGCGAGGAGCCGGTACCAACGAGCGCCTCGTCGCGTACGTGTGCGGAACCGCGGACACCGAGACCGTCCGGGCTCATGCCGAGTCCGAGCTCCCCGCATTCATGGTCCCGTCGACATATGTGTCCTTGCCGCGGCTTCCCCTCGGCCGCACCGGAAAGCTCGACCGCGGCGCACTTCCCGAGCCCGCCGAGTCGCTCGCTCCGAGCGAACCGCCTGCGGGGGACAGGGAGGTAGTTGTCGCACATATCTTCGCCGACGTTCTGGGGATCGAACAGGTCGGTGCCACCACCAGTTGGTTCGAGCTGGGTGGGAACTCGCTGACCGCAACTCAGGTCACAGCTCGAATCAACGCGGAGCTCGGCGGCAACCTGAGCGTGCGAGATCTGTTCGAGGAGCCGACGGTTCGCGGTCTGAGTAGACGCATCACTGCCGGAACCTCCGGGCCGGCACTGGTGCGCGCAGATCGCCCGGCGTCGATCCCGTTGGCTCCCAACCAGCATCGGATGTGGCTGCTCAACCGGTTCGACCCGTCGTCCGGTGCGTACAACATCGCCGGTGCCGTTCGGTTGACCGGAACGCTGGACATCGATGCCCTGGTCGAAGCAGTATTCGACGTCGTCGACCGTCACGAGGCCCTGCGGACCGTCTACCCGGATTCACCGGACGGACCTCGTCAGGTGGTGGCCAGTTCCGAGTTCCTCGACGTCACCGTCACCGACACGACCGACGCCACACTCACCGGCGCGCTCGTCGGAATCGCAGCGCGCGGCTTCGACATCACAGCGGCACCGCCCGTCCGTGCATCGATCTTCCGAGTCGCTCCCGATCAGCACGTGCTGCTCGTCGTCACGCACCACATCGCGGCCGACGGATGGTCCATGCGGCCATTGGCTCGCGACGTCATGATCGCCTACGTCGCTCGGGCGGCAGGCGACACACCCTCCTGGACCCCACTCGACGTGCAGTACGTCGACTATTCACTGTGGAAGGCAACTGCTCTCGGGTCCGACACCGATCCCGAGTCCGTCGCATCGAAACAACTCGCGTTCTGGACGCACGAACTGGCGGGTGCGCCCGATCTCCTACCGCTGCCGACCGATCGACGTCACCCGGCCATGGCGTCGTACCGCGGTGAATCGGTTGCCTTCTCGGTTCCCGAGCCTGTCCGCCGAGCGGTCGGTGAGGTGGCTACCCGCAGCAGCACAACGAACTTCATGATCCTGCACGCCGTCCTCGCAGTGCTTCTCGCGCGGATCTCCGGGGAGCAGGACATCACTGTCGGCACCCCCGTCGCAGGACGAGGAGACCGTGCTCTCGACGACCTCGTCGGAATGTTCGTGGGAACCCTTGCGCTTCGAACGTCCGTCGATCCGGCGGCGACGTTCACCGAGCTGCTCTCCCACGTCCGTGACCGCGACCTCGCGGCGTACGCCAACTCCGACCTTCCGTTCGATCGTGTGGTCGAGGAACTCACGCCCACGCGCTCGACTGCGCACCACCCGTTGTTTCAGGTGATGCTCGCGCTCGACGAGCCGACCCCGACGATCGAACTGCCGGGACTGACCGTCGAACCTCTCGCGCCGGTCGCCGCAGTCGCCAAATTCGATCTGCAAATCACCGTCGAATCGGACGATCTGAGCGGAACATTCACGTACGCAACAGATCTGTTCGATCGAGGCACGGTCGAACGTTTTGCCCGGCTGTACGTCTCGATTCTCGAGGAAGTCACGAACGACACCGAGGTCGTCGTCGGTGACATCGCGCTCGCCGACCCGAGTGTTCTACACGGAACGCCGGCGCAACGCCCCCTGACCCTTCCCGACGCCCTGTCCTCGGGTGTCGTTCTGTCGGGCGGCGGGCCGGCACTCAAGTTCGGTGAGACGACCGTCGGGTACCCCGAGCTGGACGACGCATCCACTCGCATCGCGCGGCAGTTGATCGCCCGCGGCGCCGGTCCCGAGACCTTCGTCGCTATCGTGTTGCCTCGCAGCATCACTGCCGTGACAATGCTGTGGGCGGTGGCCAAGACCGGTGCGGCGTTCGTACCGATCGACCCGAAGTATCCAGCCGACCGAATTCTGCACACGCTGAACGACTCCGGTGCAAGCATCGGAATCACCGATACTGTCCGACTCGGCGCTCTCGACTGGATTCACCCCGACGAACTCGACCCGACGCTCGGGTCGCCCGTACCCATCACGGACCGCGACCGCATGTCAGACCTCCTGCCACATCACGCGGCCTACGTCATCTACACGTCTGGTTCTACCGGATTGCCCAAGGGCGTCACCGTCACCCACACCGGACTGGCCGATCTTTCCACCGAATTCGTCGAACGTCTTCGGCTCGACACGGACAGTCGGACACTGCATTTCGCATCCACCAGTTTCGATTCATCGGTGATGGAGCTGTTGATCACCGTCGGAGCCGGCGCGGCGATGCACATCGCGCCCCCGGACATCTACGGCGGCGCCGAACTGGTGACGGCGCTCGAGGGCGTCACCCACGCGTTCCTCACGCCCGCCGCGGCCGCGACCATCGATCCCGATTCGGTGCCCGACCTCCGCCTCCTCATCGTCGCTGGTGAGGCCAGCGGACAGGACTTGGTGCAGAAGTGGGCTTCTCGTGTCGCACTGTTCAACGGATACGGACCGACCGAGGCCACCATCGTCACGACACTGGCAGGCCCGATGTCCGGTGCAGGACCGGTCCTCATCGGTGGACCCACCCGCGGCGTCGCCGCGTACGTCCTGGACGACAGGCTTCATCCGGTTCCGACGGGCGTCACCGGAGAGCTCTACCTCGGAGGCGACGCGCTCGCACGCGGATACCAGCACAATCCCGGCAAGACCTCGGGAGCGTTCGTCGCCGATCCATTCAGTCGTGCCGGGGGTCGTCTCTACCGCACGGGTGATCGAGTCCGAATCGTCGGCGACGCGTTCGAGTTCCACGGTCGCGCCGACGGCCAGGTCAAGATCCGCGGGTTCCGCGTGGAACTGGGTGAGATCGAGGCAGTTCTCCTGCGCCACGACGCCGTCGAACAGGCGGTAGCGGACATACGTGGCGGAAGCGTCGTCGCCTATGTGGTGCTTGCGCGCCATATCGAGCGCGCGGAGTTGGTCGACCATGCTCGGGCCTCGTTGCCGGTGCACATGGTGCCGCAGGCCGTCACCGTGATCGACACGGTGCCGTTGACAGGGTCGAACAAGATCGACCGGCGAGCGTTGCCGGATCCGGTCTTCACGACGCGTGAGTACGTAGCACCACGCACGAACACCGAGACCATCGTTGCCGACGTCTTCGCTGCCGTCCTTGCGGCCGAGCGCGTCGGCGTCGAAGATCATTTCTTCGATCTGGGCGGTAACTCGCTCGTCGCCACTCGGGTGGTCGCGAGAGTCAACGAACAAGCACGAACGGCCCTGCCGGTACGAGCATTGTTCGAGGCGCCGACGGTCGGGCAGTTCGCCGCTGTCGTCGAGAGCTCGGAGTCGTCCTCTCTTCCCACTCTCCACGCAGGGCCACGTCCGGAGAGGATTCCGCTGTCGGCGGCTCAGCGCAGGATGTGGTTGCTCAATCAGGCCGAGCCGACCTCGGCGGCCTACAACATCGCATTCGCAGTTCGGCTGACGGGAACTCTCGACGCCGGGGCGTTGGCCGACGCCGTGCGCGACGTCCTGGACCGGCACGAGACCCTGCGCACCGTCTACCCCGTCGCCGAGGACCCGCACCAAGTCATCCTGGCGGCCGACGACGTCGCCCTCGACTTGACTCCGCAGGACATCGCGGAACATTCGGTGCTCGCCGAGGCCGCCGCCGTATTGAACCGAGGCTTCGACGTCACGTCGTCGGTACCGCTGCGCGGCAGTCTTTTTCGAACGTCGCCGGACGAGTACGTACTGGTGCTCGTCGTCCACCACATCTCGGCGGACGGCATCTCGATGGGACCGCTCGCCCGCGACGTCATCTCCGCGTATGCCGCGCGTCTGCACGGAGGGCCCGCACCCTGGGAACCCTTGGAAGTCCAGTACGCCGACTACGCCCTGTGGCAGGCGAACGTACTCGGATCCGTCGACGATCGCGCCTCCGTCCTGTCGACCCAGCTCGACTTCTGGCGCCGGACGTTGGACGGCCTCCCCGACGTCCTCGAACTTCCCACGGACCGGCCACGACAGGCGGTTGCGTCGCAGCGCGGTGCCCAGGTCGAATTCGAGATCCCGCCTGCCGTGCTGTCCGCTGCCCGGTCGCTCGCACACCGGAGCAGCGCTTCGGTCTTCATGGTGATGAACGCCGCGTACGCGGTCCTACTGGCTCGGTTGTCCGGAACCACCGACATCGCTGTCGGCACAACGGTGTCCGGGCGCGGTGCGGGCGCTCTGGACGACGTCGTGGGCATGTTCGTCGGAACGGTCGTCCTACGGAGTGACGTCAGGCCGGACGCGACCTTCACCGAGCTCCTCGCGCAGGTCCGAGAGCGAAACCTCGATGCGCTGGCGCACGCGGACGTACCGTTCGAGAGCGTCGTCGAGGCCGTGCGCCCGAGCCGGGCGACATCACACTCGCCGCTGTTCCAGGCCTTGCTTGCCTACGAGCCGGATCGTCCGTCGTCGTTGGAACTCCCCGGCCTCACGATCTCCGAGTTTCCGTACGAATCGGGGGTGACCCGCTTCGATCTGGCTCTGACACTCTCCGAGACTGCGCAGGGCCTCCGCGGTTCATTGCGGTACAGCACCGACCTGTTCGATGAGTCGACGGTCGCGACGTTCGCGGCGCGCTTCGTCCGCATTCTCGCCGCGGCAGTGACCGAGCCGTCCACGGCAGTCGGAGACATCGACATCCTCGACAGCGAGGAACGCACCGCGCTCGCGCCCGTCCGGGCAGGAGCGTCCGTACCCGCTCGCACACTGCCGGAGCTCGTTCATGCTGCGGTGCAGCAGAATCCGGACGGCATCGCGCTGCGCTGGAACGGCACCGACCACACCTACCGCGAGGCCGACGAACGATCGACCCAGCTGGCCCGCGTGCTACTCGGGTACGGCATCGGACCCGAGACCGTCGTGGCGATCGGACTGCCGCGGTCGCTCGAGTCGGTTCTCGCCGTCTGGGCCGTGGCCAAGACCGGTGCTGCGTATGTGCCGGTCGACCCGATGTATCCGCGAGATCGCCTCGAACACATGGTGTCCGACTCGGGTGCCGTCATGGGTATCACCGTCGCGGCATTCCGCGGCGCTTTGCCCGGCGCCATCACGTGGCTCGAACTGGACGAGCCGGAGAACAGCGCCGAACTGGAGCGTGCACCAGCCGCACCGCTGTCCTCGAACGAACTCAGCGGTGCCGTCGGGCTCGACACGGCGGCGTACATGATCTACACCTCGGGATCGACCGGTCTACCCAAGGGCGTGGTCGTGTCCCATCGCGGTCTGGCGAACCTCGCCGAATCGAGACGCCTGCTGCATCGGATACAGCCGTCGTCACGATTCCTGCACAACACCTCGCCGAGCTTCGACATGGCAGTCGGAGAGATGGTGTCGGCTCTGTCCGCTGCCGCAACGCTCGTCATCTCACCGCCCGAGATACTCGGTGGCGACGAACTGACGAAGTTCCTTCGCGACGAGGCCGTGACCCACACCCTGACGACGCCGTCGACGCTCTCGAGTCTCGACCCGGCCGGACTCGACGCGCTCGAGGTCGTCTGTGTCGGCGGTGAAGCATGCAGCCCCGATCTGGTCGCCCGGTGGGCACCTGGCCGCATCATGCTCAACGGATACGGCCCGACGGAGGCCACCGACATCTCGACTCTCGGCGAGGTCGAATCCGGTGCTCCGATCGATATCGGTACTCCGATAGCAGGTTTCGAGGCGCTGGTGCTCGATGTTCGGCTGCACCCCGTCCCTGTCGGCGTGCCGGGCGAACTGTTTCTCGCGGGGCCTGCGCTGGCGCGCGGATATCATGGACGGCCGGACCTGACCGCGGGCCGCTTCGTCGCAAATCCGTACGGCGGAGGCCGCATGTATCGCACGGGCGACATCGTTCGGTGGACGCCCGACGGCCGCATCCGGTACAGCGGGCGCGCCGACAGTCAGGTCAAGATCCGCGGGTTCCGCGTCGAACTCGGCGAGATCGACGCAGCACTGGCGACGCATCCCTCGGTGGACTTCGCTGTGACGCTGGGGCAGACAGGGCCGTCGGGCGAGCAGATTCTGGTGTCGTACGTTCTCGGGAACGTCGACGGCGTGCGTGAACACCTGCGTAAGCGCCTGCCCGGCTACATGATTCCCGCTGCCGTCACGTCCTTGGATTCGGTGCCTCGCACCTCCACCGGCAAGCTCGACATCGGCGCGCTCCCGCCACCTGACTTCGGACGCACGCGAGCGTCTCGATCCCCATCCACGACGAGCGAACGGCTCGTCATCGACACATTCTCGGAGGTACTTGCAGTGGACGACATCGCAGTCACGGACGACTTCTTCGAACGCGGAGGATCGTCGCTGACGGCGATGCGCGTGCTCAGCAAGTTGCGGGCAACGACGGGCACGACCCTGTCTCTCCAGGCGCTGCTCGCGGAGCCGACCCCGGAATCGTTGGCGTCACTGCTCGATTCCGGTTCCGACTCGCGGTCCTCGTTCGACGTCGTGTTCCCCATCAGGAGCGAAGGAGCGGGTACCCCGCTGTTCTGCATCCACCCGATCGTCGGATTGTCCTGGTGCTACAACGGACTCGACAAGTACACCGATCGACCGATCTACGGTATCCAGACTCCCGCACGATCCGATCTACCCGACACCTTGGACGCGCTGGCGCAGCGGTACATCGACGAGATCACTGCCGTGGTCCCGGACGGGCCCTTCCACCTGCTGGGATGGTCGCTGGGCGGAACCATCGCGCACGCCATGGCAGTTCGGTTGCGCGAGCAAGGAAAGCAGGTCGGATCGCTCGTGCTGCTGGACAGCCATGCCGTACAGACCGAGGATGTGTGGGAGACCGATCTACCCGCAGCCGATCTGTTGGATGCCGTCGGAATCACGATGCCCGGAATCAACGGTCAACGCATCAGGCTCGATTCGCTGCCCTCACTCGTCGCAGGGTCCGGCATCATCGAAACCGCGGAGGTCGAGCGCCTCATCGCGTCGGCTCGCCACAACCACGACCTTGCCGTCGACCACGTACCCGGCGTCTACGACGGCGACGTTCTCTTCGTCGGCGCGGCTCACGAGGAGGTCCAGGGATTGCCGACATGGCACCCGTACGTCCGGGGGACCATCTCCAATTTCAGCGTGCCGCAATCGCATTGGCAGATGACGTCGGCGGCGTCCCTGCGCGCAGTGGGACCGCTCGTCGCACGACACCTCGGTGCACACTCATGATGTGGCTCCGACGAGTTGTCCTCGTCGCCCTTGCCATGGTTCTCCTGGGTCCGAACGCCATCGCTCTCGCACAACCGTCGGGTGCCTCGGTCGACCACATCGACAAGACGAGTGATCGGCGCTGGGACGTGTATGTCCATTCGCCATCCATGGACCGAGTGATCCAGCTACAGGTACTCCGGCCGGCCGATACGTCGATCGCGCGGCCGACGCTGTACATGCTCAACGGCGCAGGCGGCGGCGAGGACGGCGCGAACTGGCTGAACAAGACCGACATGCCTGCGTTCTTCGAGGACAAGAACGTCAATGTCGTCCTTCCCGTCGGCGGCGGATGGAGCTACTACACCGATTGGAACCAGGACGACCCCAACCTCGGCCGAAACAAATGGCAGACCTTTCTCACCGAAGAATTGCCACCGGTTCTCGAGAAAGAATTGAACACCAACGGCGTCAACGCAATCGGCGGACTGTCCATGTCTGCCGGATCGGTGCTCGATCTGGCGATCCAGGCCCCAGGCCTCTACCGCGGGGTGGCGTCGTACAGCGGGTGCGCGCAGACCTCCGATCCGGTGTCTCGACGCGTTGTCCGTGCTCTCGTCGCGTTGCGAGGCAAAGGAAACGTCGACAACATGTGGAGCACCGACGCCCAGTGGATCCAACACGATCCATACGTCAACGCCGAGAAGCTGAGGGGGCTGGAACTGTTCGTCTCCAACGCCACCGGCCTCCCAGGTGAGTACGAGATGCCCGGCGCCGTGCTGCCGGTCAACTCACCGCCGCTACCCGAGCAAATCGTTCTCGGCGGCGCCATCGAAGCTGCGTCGAACACATGCGCACATCGACTCCGAGACCGACTGAACGAACTCGGCATCCCTGCACAGTTCGACCTCGACTACCCGGGAACGCACTCCTGGGGATACTGGCAGGACGCTCTGCGGACATCCTGGCCGACGCTCGAGCGCGCGCTGGAACTGTAAGGAGCCGGGCGCTCCGCGCCAGTGGCATGATTAGGTGCGTTGTAGGGCACTTAATCATGCCACTAGGCAACCCGGCCCAACACTGGTCACCTAGGGCTACCAGCGAGCGAGCCGCCTGATATCCCCGCCGGCCCCGCTGTATTCGTTGATATCGGTGGGTGCTTCGATGCCGGGGATGCGGCCGTTGTCGGTGAACTGCCAGAACAACCAGTTCTTCCATCCGCCCGGCAACGGTCCGAGCGTGTCGTTGTAGTCCGCGATCCACAATGGGTAGTGGTTGAACTCGTGGGTGTCGGCCATCGCGGTACGCCAGAAGTTGGGGTAGGTGTAGATGATCGGTTGGCGACCGGTCAACGCCTGCACCGTGTTCAGGTATCGGTGCGTCCAATCGATGAGCTGCTCCGGCGGCAAGCCACGCGAATTCTCCAGATCCAACACCGGCGGTAGATCGCCGGGACCGTTGATGCCGAGCACGACTGCGGCGTAGTACGCCCCCTGCGCCTCGGGCGAAAGACGCACGTCCGCATAGTGATACGCGCCCCGTGCAACCCCAGCCGCCCGCATCACCAGGCAATCCTGGACGAAGTGCGGGTTGATGTAATCGAGCCCCTCGGTGGCTTTCACCATCGCAAAGTCATGACCGGAGCTACGCACCTTGTGCCAGTCGATCTTGGTGCCGTCGATGTGCTGCCACGACGACACGTCCGGCCCCTGCGGGTTGGCCGACGCCGCCGCCGGGAGGCCGGTGACAAGTGCACCAGCGAGAAGAAATGGGACGAGCGCGCGTTTCATGACCACCGTCTGACGGTAGGTAACCGTCGCGGATACGTACATGGTGAATCGTCACAGACATCTGAACGTGAACGGAAATACACAGTGGGCTATGTATTTTCGTTCACATGCGCCGGAGGCGCCTAACCCAACCAGTCGAGAACTGCTGCGGCTGTCCAGGATTGCTGCATGCTTCCGAGAGGCTCTCCGGTGAACGGTTCGTAGTACTCCGCGAACGTCCCGTCGCTGGCTTGGCGCAGACCTTCCTCGCGGAGGTTCAGCGATCGCTCGGCCCACCCCCGTCGCGAGAACGCCCACGAGAACAGCCAAGTGATGACAGGCCACACGGGTCCGCGCCAGTATTCACGCGGCTTGAAGTCGCGCGACACGGGCGAAGTCGACGGCGGAACCGCATAGCGAAGATCGGGGTGACCACAGAACCTGGTGCCCTCGAATATTCGGAGCAGCGTGCGTTCCTGCTCACGTGGCAATCCACCGCACAGCAGGGGTGCGAACATCGCAATGGTGTCGGTGGTGATCCATCGGCCTGCACGTAGGTCGAAGTCTCGTGCCGCTCCTGACCGGGCGTCGGTCGTCGCGATGACGCCCTTGCGGAACTTCTCGGCCCAGCCGCGCAGCTCACGAACGTCGGAATTGGGCTTCGAATGTTCTTCGCCGATGGTCGCCAGTACGTCGCACGCCATCGCGAAGATGGCACTGACGAACACGTCCTCGACCGCAAAGCTCATCTTCTCCGCCAGGGCCGAGTCGTCGTATCCAGCCTGTTTCATCTCTTCGACGAGCCAGATGTACCGGTCGTACTCGATGTTGCTCGGCCGTTGCGAGGAGTCTGTGATGACGGCGTCGTCCTTACGGATGTACGGCGGCATTTCCCCGGGCACGACATTCCGGTACGACGCGTCCCACCGCGGTGAGTTGTCCATCCCGGACTCCCAGCCGTGGAACAGGGTGACCCTGCCGTTGTCGGCGATGTCGCGCGCTTCGGCGAGCCACCGGTGCCAGCGAACGAGGTTGTCCCACCGCCGGTCGAGGAACTCCTCGGCGACGGCCCTCGTCGTGCGGCCGTGGCGTCGGGAATGATCGAGGATGCGCTGGACGGCGATGGCGTGCACCGGAGGCTGTGTGATGCCCGACGTATGCGGGCCAATGGGTGAATGAACAGCCAGCTCGCTGGTCTCCCACCTCGACGGGCCAGGGAAGTAGCCGTCGACTCCATTGGCGAAGACGATGTGCGGAATCATCCCGTTCTTCCACTGGGCCGACAGCAGCGTGTCGAGTTCGACGACAGCACGTTCGACGCTCAGCGGGGCTAGTCCGACGGACACGAACGCTGCGTCCCAGCTCCACATGTGCGGGTACAGCTTGGGGGCGGCACTCGTCATCGTGCCCAGGTCGTTGCCGCGCAGGAGGTAGGCAGCCCGGCCTGCCAGCTGTGTCGAAGTGAACCCACGGTCGCCCATCGCTCTAGTTTGCGACCGATCACAGTTTTTCGCCTCTCGAGACCGTGATTCGATCGAGGACCGAAGCTGACCGCAATCCGCCCTAGTGTTGTCCTCACCAGCAACGAAGGGATCGACAATGACACTCACCGGTGAGAAGGCCGACATTCTCAGAATGCTCGCCGAACAACGAAAGAACTTTCTCATCACCGTTCGCGGCATCACGGACGAGCAGGCGGGGCAGCGGACGACGGTCAGTGACCTCACCCTCGGCGGTCTTCTGAGCCACGTCGTCGGCAACGAGAAGAGTTGGATGGGAATCATCGCGGCCAAGGACGAGACCGCCGAATTCGACATGTCGGCAATGAGCGAGGAGTACATCCTCAGCGCTGATCAGACGGTCGCCGGTCTTGTCGAGGAGTACGCGCGCGTCGCAGAAGCAACAGAGCAGGCTGTCGCCTCGTTGGATCTCGACGAGCAGATCCCGCTCCCCACAGCCCCGTGGGCACCCGAACGCGCATGGCAGTCGGTGCGCTTCACGTTGCTGCACATCCTGCGCGAGGTCTCGCAACACGCCGGGCACGCCGACATCATCAGAGAATCGCTCGACGGCGGGAACACGACGCGGCACATGGCCATCGAAGCCGGCATGACGTTCGACTGAGGCCGGTGCTGGAACCCGTGGTGATCGGGTCCACCTACGCTGGAGGCCATGACTTCCACGGCACTGGTGACAGGCGCGAGCAGAGGCCTCGGCGCCGCGATTGCACGTAAACTGGCACCCGATCATCATCTTTACCTGGGCGGACGGTCCTTGGATTCGCTCGCAGCCATCTCTTCGGAACTCCCGGGTTCGACGCCGTGGCCGGTGGATCTTCTCGACCACGATGCGGTTCGCGCTTCGGTTCAGCACATCGATTCGCTCGACGTTCTGGTTCACAACGCAGGTGTTGCGGCGCTGGGGACCGTGGAGGAATCGTCGGTCGACGACTGGCGCTCGCAGTACGAGTCGAATGTTCTCGCGGTTGTATCGCTCACCCAGGCTCTGCTTCCTGCGTTGCGACGCGCAGGCGGGCATGTCGTTTTGATCAACTCGGGAGCTGGACTGCGGGTGAACCCGGGCTGGGGCGGTTATGCGGCGTCGAAGTTCGCGTTGAGAGCGTTCGGCGACGCCTTGCGCGCCGAGGAGACTTCCCTGCGGGTCACCTCCGTCCACCCGGGTCGTATCGACACCGACATGCAGCGCGCGATCGTCCGCGATGAAGGAGACGAGTACGACGGCTCGAAGTTCTTGCAAGCCGACACCGTCGCTTTGGCGGTGCGCAATGCCGTCGACACCCCGGCCGACGCCCATCCGACCGAGATAGTGCTGAAGACGCGCTGACGTTCACAACGATTCCGTGCGTTCACAACCGAAATTCGCGTTGTAAACGGATGGCAGCGTTGTAAGAGAGTGGATCCAAACCGCCCGATTCGACACGCGAAACCCTTCGACGACCTGTAGAGATCGACCTAAGCTGGCCACATGCCACTGTCGAAGTCGGAACGTGAAGAGTTTCTGTCCGAGCCGCACATCGCGGCCCTGTCGGTGTTCGCCGGCAACGACCGGGGCCCGTTGACGGTGCCCATCTGGTACCAGTACAGCCCTGGCGGCGAAGCCTGGTTGCTCACCGGCAAGAACTCCAAGAAGGCCGAGTTGATCCGCGCCGCAGGGCGTTTCAGTTTGATGGTCGAGCAAGTCGAACCCACCATCAAATACGTGGCGGTCGACGGCCCGGTGACTCGCGAAGAGCCGGGCACGCTGGATCAGCTCAGGGAGATGGCTGCCCGCTATCTCGCTCCCGAGAAGGTCGAGGGGTACCTCCAGTTCGCGGCGTCCGATCACGGGGATCAGACCTTGTTCGCCCTGCGCATCGAGCACTGGCTCGGCGCGGATCTGGGCGCGATCTAGCGGCTCCGCCGCCCGTGCGTGAGTAATTACCCTCCGCCGTAATTATTCACTCACGAGCCTGGCCACAGGTCGTGAGCGGGTAATTACCTTCCGCCGTAACTACGCGCGCACGGGCGGGGGAGGGCCGGTGCTAGATTTCTGCCGTGAAGTCACCTGTACCCGATTACCTGCGCGAAGTACTGGACAGCCTGGCGGACAACTCCGACGGTGCCGTAGCCGACTACATTCCGGATCTGAAGAACGCGAACCCTGACGTGTTCGGGATCGCCGTTACCACCGTCGACGGTCGCACCCACGCCGTCGGTGACGACGAAACCGAGTTCTCGATCCAGTCGATCTCCAAGCCGTTCGCCTACGCAGCCGCGCTGACCGATCGGGGCTTCGACGCAGTCGCGAACACGGTCGGGGTCGAGCCGTCGGGCGAGGCCTTCAACGAACTCTCCCTCGAAGGCGAGTCCCGGCGCCCGAAGAACCCGATGATCAACGCAGGTGCCATCGCCACTCATTCGTTGCTGGGCGGGAGCGTCGACGAACGCGTAACGAAGGCCGTGGACTTCTTCTCGACGCTCGCCGGGCGCCGACTTTCGATCGACGAGTCGGTGTGTCGATCCGAAATGGACACTGCCGACCGCAATCTCGCGATCGCACACATGCTGCGTAACTACGGCATCATCGACGACGAGGCCCATTCGATCGTCGAGGGCTACACGTCACAATGTTCGATCAACGTGACCGTCCGGGATCTGGCCGTCATGGGTGCCACCCTCGCCAATGCTGGGGTCCACCCTGCCACCGGCGATCAGGTGGTCTCCAGAGCCGTTGCACGACAGACCTTGTCGGTGATGGCCGGTGCGGGAATGTACGACGCGGCCGGGCACTGGCTCACCAGAGTCGGAATTCCCGCCAAAAGCGGTGTCGCGGGCGGACTTCTCGGCGCACTCCCGGGGCAAGCCGGTGTCGGGGTCTTCTCACCCAGGCTCGACAGTCACGGCAACAGCGTCCGCGGAGTCAAGGTCTTCGAGCGACTGTCCGACGACATGGGCCTGCACCTGATGGAAGCCGAGCCCTACGGTTCCTCGGTCCTGCGCGATATACGCGTCGTGGACGGTGAACTCAGAGTCGAGTTGCAAGGCGTCATCCAGTTCACCGGCGCCGAGAACATCCTCGACGCGCTGGAGAACGACGACTCAGGGGCCGGCACCGTCGTCGTCGATGTCTCCAGAGTGGATCGACTCAGCGACGTCGGTCGCCGGATGGTGCTCGAGGGAATGCGACGCCTCGCGCTGGACGATCGGACCGTCGCGCTGATCGATCCCGACGGGGTCCTGCCCGATCCCGATCTCGGTGACGGCAGGTTCCCGGAAATCCGCTAGCGTTCGCATCGCTCGCATAGGCCCGCCCGGCATCGCTTGAATGGTCCATCCATACGAACAGATAGCTTGGATGCGACATTCAAGCGGCGGGACTGGGCATGTACGCGACATTCAAGCGGCGGCCGCGGGACCTCCCGTCGACCGAACAACTGCACCCGCTCACCTGCAGCTGCGCGGGATCCCCTGGGCGGACAAGGCGTCGAACACTCGGGTTGCCATGCGCGCGTGACCGCGAGTGTTCGGATGAATCCCGTCGGGCGCGTAGTCGGTGGCGGCGTTCAACCAGCCCTCGGCCTTCGGGTCGATGAACGTCACTCCCGCTACACCTGCGGCGTCCCGAAGGGTGCGACGGATGTTGTCGATGTTCTCGTGCTTGGCGTTCGGTGCACCCGTCGGCCCGACGACGACAATCCTCGCTTGAGGGGCCACCACTCGGAATGTCGCGTAGAGGCCGGCAGCAGCCACGAACAGCCGGGCGTCGCCCCGATCGTTTCCACTTCCTTGGATGATGATCACGTCCGGGATCGCCGACGCCACCGCTGCCACCCGCGAGAAGCTGACGTACGGATCTGCACTCGCGGCGTATCCGCTACCGGACCGTGCGACCAGATCTAGATTCCAGCATCCACGTGCAGCCAGAACGTTCGCGAAACTGTCGCCGCTGCTGTTCGCACCCACGCCGACGGCGAAGGAATCGCCCACAATTGCCACTCGCAGAGGCCTGGGCTGAGCGCTCGCGGACTGCATGCCTGTCAACAGCGTGACCAATCCGACGAGACACAGTGCCAGAAGCCTTTTCACCCTCCCGATGGTAGGTCAGCCGACACCCTCAAGCATCGGACTTGAGGATCTTCATGGTGATGCGAGAATCCACCCGCGCGATTGCCGGGTCTCCCATGAGCTGCGTCGTCAACCACTTCTCGAATGCGGCGAGATCGGCAACCCGGACACGTATGAAGTAATCGGGGATGCCGAACATGCGCCTCACTTCGGCCACCTCACTCATCCCGGCGATTCTCTCCTCGAACGCCGCAACCGTTCGGAAGTCCTTCGCGACGAGGTCGGCGTGGATGATGACCTCGAACCCGCGACCCATCCGGGTCCTGTCGATGTTCGCGGAGTAGCCCGTGATGACGCCGTCTTGCTCCAACTTGCGCACACGCCGCAGGCACGGCGCAGGTGTGAGCCCGACGTGCGCCGCCAATTCCTGGTTGGTCAGTCGGCCGTTCTCCTGCAATAGCAACAAAATGTGCTCATCGATAGCATCCACACTCCATATATTGCGTGCATCTCGGGCTCAACACAAGATGCAGCAACAAAATCGCTCGACGCTTTTCCTATCATTGCCGCATGACCACGTTAGCCCCAACACGGGTTCGATCCTCGTTCCACGACGCCACCCGATCCGCGGGCGTCGTCTGGCTCGGATTGTTCGTTCTGGGAATCGGTTTCGGCGTCATCGTCACCGCCCACGATCTGCCCTGGTGGCTCGCGCCCATCATGTCCGGCGTCATGTTCGCCGGATCCGTCGAGTTCATCCTGGTCGGACTTCTGGCCGCGTCCGCGCCGCTGGCCGCGATTGCGATCACCACGTTTCTGGTGAACTCCCGACACCTGTTCTACGGATTGTCGTTTCCGTTGCACCGCGTCGACGGTCGTTTTGCCAAGCTGTACAGCATCTTTGCGTTGTGCGACGAAGCCTTCGCCCTGGCCTCCACGCGCATGAAGAGCGGGCACATCCTGTGGACCCAGTTCGGCCTTCACTCGTCGTGGATGGTCGGATCCCTCGTCGGCGCCGCGATGGGCAGCTCTGTGCTCGCTGGACTCGAGGGACTCGACTTCGTCCTGACCGCTCTGTTCCTCGTGCTGTTCCTCGACGTGTACCGCGAGAACCCTGACAAAACGACCCTGTGGCTGGCCCTCGGTGCCGGACTGATCGGCTACGTCGTGGCTCCGGGGTCAATGCTTGTCGTGTCGATGTCCGTCTTCACCGCCGCGCTGTTGGTCAGGCACCGACGTGGTTGATTACTGGTACGTCGCGGCGTCCCTGGCCGTCGCCGTAGGAATTACGTTCTCACTGCGAGCAGTTCCGTTCGTGGTGCGCTCGAGGTTGCGTGAATCCGCACTGCTCGACGCACTGGGGAAGTGGATGCCACTCGGCGCCGTCGCCATCCTCGCGGTCTACGCGCTGTCCTCCATCGACCTGGGCACCTCGTCACACGGCGTCCCACAGGTCGCCGGCGTCGTCACGACGGTCGGCATACACCTCTGGCGTCGCAACATCGCCCTCAGCATCCTCAGCGGCACCGTGGTGTGCGTCGGGCTGATGAACTGGGTCTTCTGATCCGTCGAGTTCGTACTTGTGCAGATCCGCACCGGCGTGTCATCTGCACAAGTACAAACTCGGGAGCCTCGCGGCGACGCAGTGCCTTGTGCGATGCCGACAAAACGGGCACCGGCCTGCGTAACGGTGAGAACCAGGCTGTACGCGGAAAGTGACCCGGATATCGGGCCTGATTCCGAACCCCGCCCTGCGTGAGGGGTCTGCCGGTCCAAATCCGGCCGTGTGCCGCCATTTGTGGCCGGGAACGGTATGAACACTGAATGATCACAAACTTGTGACGCGGGTAACAAATCTGGTTGAACAGGCGACATACTCGTCGAGCGAACATCGAACGGGCGGATCGAACCACGCCCAGCACCAAGACTCTACCTTCGGAGGCTCCGCATGACCGTTGTGAACGACTACTCGAAGATGGCCTTCACGGACCTTGTAGACAGCACGGTCACCGCGTACGCAACACCGACCATCGTGCCGATCCGAGCGACGGGAACCCTGGCGCCGGCATTCTGCATTCATCCGATCGAGGGCCTCACCAGTTGCTACGCAGAGCTGGTCGAACACTTCGACGAGGATCGTCCGGTCTACGGTGTGCAGGCGGTCAGCGGACGCCCCGCGACACTCACGGCCCTCGCCACCCACTACGCCGATGAGATTCTCGCAGTCAGTGCGGGTCGACCGGTACATCTCGTCGGGATGGCATTCGGGGGCCTACTTGCTCACGCCATCGCCGTCGAACTGCAGCAGCGAGGAAGCGTCGTCGACAACCTCGTCATGGTCGGTATCGACCCGATGCGCCGATCTTCCGACCCCCAGAACGATCTTCTGGAACGAATGGGCGATGTCATCGATCGCAGTCGTGCAGAGGAGATGCTCGCTCTCGCCAGTCACAACGAGAAGTTGGCCCTCGGGCATTTCCCCGGCGTCTTCGTCGGAACGGCGTTCGTCGTATCCGCCGTGGACGCCGACAACGGCTCCGCGTGGCACCCCTTCGTCAGCGGTGATGTTCTCAAGTACACCGTTCCCGACATCGCCGACCTCGCGCTTGTCGGGCAACTACTCAATCGCGTCGTCCGATAGCATTCCCGAGCGCCTCGACCAGCGGTCCGACCGGACCTGAGTCGACGGCCCCGCTGCCTGCGGCCCGCTCGTGTACCGCGGGCCGAAGAGCGTCGTACGCGCGTCGGGCAGAATCTTCATGCTGTTCGGCGAGAGCCGCCGTCCCGATCAGGTACCAACACACCTCGGTCATCAAGTCATTCGGTGGATCGGGGACGACATCCAAGCTGCTCGACGCTTCCTCATGTCTTTCGTTGTGCGCCAGTATGATCGGTCGACACCACGGCTCGTAGGGTCCACAGTGCGCGCCGGGAAGATCGTTTCCGTTTCGGACCGCCGTCGTGAGGTCTGCCAGTTCCTTCAGTCCGGTTCGGAAGCCTGGCATCTCCGGACCGTCCGATGGACGTGGACCGCCGAGGAAAGTGTGCCGAAACCACGCGGTGAACACCGACGCCAATGGACGCTCGAAACGCCCTGCCAGAGCGTCGACAAGGTCAGCTTCGACGGCGGCACTCGAGATGTCGTCGAGCGCGCACAGAGCCTGCATTCTGATGAGGCGTCCCGCAATCTCGAACGTCGACAGCTCGGAATCCAGTGCAAGCCGGGTGATTTCGCTGCCGATATCCGCTCTGATGCCAGCCCGACCGGTCGTCTCGAAACTCTGTAGATAGCGGGCGCTCAGCGCAAGGGCCAGAAGGGCAGGATCCCCGAGGCGACGGGCGATTGCTTCGGCCTCCTGTGCCTCGGCCATCCGGCTCCCGATGCCTCGCGACTCCATCGCAATCGTGGCGAGCAGCCGCGCCCGCACTCGATCCGATGCTGTCGAAGGCAGTGCGGCTATGACACGGTCGGCAGCGGCGACGATGACTGCAGACTTCGCCGGGTCGTCCGACCGAGTCCAACTTCCTGGAACGTCGTACCGGACGATCACCCGTGCACTCAGTTCGGGATCTCCGAATTCCTCGGCTGCAATGATCGTCGCAACCCGGCGTTCGGTGGCCGCGTCGACCGATCCGGACAAAGCGAGCAACGGGAGAAGTGCTGTGGCACTCTCGAGTTGAGAACGTGCGCCGGCGCGGGCCTGAATCGACGCAGTCTGCATGAGGATCGAAGTGCCTTGGGCAAGCAGATCGCGGTCGTGTTCTCGGATGCGCTGTTCGAGATCGGTCAAGCGTTCGCTGGGGTCCAAGCCGAGCCCGCGGGCGAGAGTGGTTCGGGCGCGTCGAAGAACTGCAAGCGCGTCGCCCTGGCGCCCCGACCGGTACAGAGCAAGCGCGAGCAGCCGCCAGCCATCCTCCCTCCACGGGTGCGCGTCTACATGTGGGTCGATCAGTGCGATCACCTCGTCGGTACGGCCGAGCGCCAACCTGCCGCCTGCGAGATGTTCGACGGCGCCTGCGCGTAGTTCGGCGATTCGAGCGCGTTCACCTCTCGCCCACATCCGATCGTCGAACTCCTCGAACGCGCTACCTCGCCATTCCGCCAACGCACACTCGTGCTCGTGGGCCCCAAGCAATTGTTCGGCTCGCCACAGATCCACCGCACCTCGTGGCAGGTTCAGCGCGTACCCGGACCCTCGCGTCACCAGGATCGACGCGGGCACCCGGGCGGCGCGATCGGGTTCGATGATTTTCCGAAGCTCCCCGATGAAGGTCTGAACGATCCCAGCAGCACCGGCCGGAGCATCCTCCCAGAGATCGTCGACGAGACTCGTCGTCGACACCGTTCTGCCACGGCCGATCACCAGCAGAGACAGGATCTCGCGGTGCCGGGGCTTGGACAGACGAACTTCCGAACCATCCAGCTCGGCCTGCACGGGCCCGAGGACACGGATCCGCAGTTCGCTCACCCGACCGAGTCTAGTTTCCGCTGATCGACCGCTGATCGACGTACGTGACCATCAGGGAATGGATATGAATCTCAGCGGCAGGTCGGCGTTCGTCAGCGGTTCCACCGAGGGAATCGGCTATGAGATCGCCAGGAGTCTGGCGGTCGAAGGTGTAGACGTGACCGTCAACGGCCGTGACGCAGCGAAGCTCGATCACGCCGTCGCGTCGCTGCAGCGCGAGGCCCCTGCAGTATCGGTCGACGGCGTCGCAGCAGATTTCGGTGTGGCGGCAGACGTCGAGCGTCTGTGCAGCGAGATCGTCGACGTGGACATACTCGTGTGCAATGTCGGACTCTTCGAACTCAAAGCCTTCCAGGACATATCCGACGCCGACTGGCAGCGGTACTTCGACGTCAACGTCATGAGCGGCGTCCGACTCGCGCGACGTCTGATGCCGGGGATGCTGCGGAGGAACTGGGGTCGGATCGTGTTCGTGAACAGTGAATCCGCCGTCGACGTTCCGGCGGACATGATTCACTACGGCGCCACCAAGGCAGCACTGCTGTCGCTCGGGAACGGTCTCGCCAAGCTCACCGAAGGCACTGCCGTGACCGTCAATTCGGTACTCGGTGGGCCCACCTACTCGGCTGGCGTCGCACGGACCGTCGAGATGATCGCCGAACAGCAGTCGATTCCCGTCGACGACATGAAAGCAGCGATCGTGAGCGCGAACTCGGCGTCTCTACTGCAGAGATTCATCGAGCCCGCCGAAATAGCGAACATGGTGGCATTCCTCGCCAGCCCCGCTGCATCTGCGACCAACGGCACTGCCGTGCGCGTCGACGGGGGCATTGGCGCTTCGCGCCCCGTGCGTGCGTAGTTACGTTCCGCTGTTACTACGCACGCACGGGCGGCGGAGCCGCACTTACGGAACCGGCGTCGGCGCCAAGGAATTGCCCACCGGAATAGTTGCGCAGTTACTGTGCGTCGGTCCGCCCGCGAACCGCTCGCCAAGGAACTGGAACGCTTGGGCCTCGAACGGCGGGAACGCCAGCTCGTGGTTCAACCCGTCGTACTGCGCATACTGCACGTTCACGCCGCGGCCGCAGTATTCGTGCGCGAGCGCTTGAACATCGGCGGTGATCATGACGGTATCGCCGATGGGATCCGAATGCCCGACCGCCAAGAACAACGGAGCTCTCGGTGTGCCGGAGATACCCATGATGTTGTCGTTGATGATTTCGACGACGGCCGGAACATCGAGGAGCGAGGTGTACGGCGCCTTCACCATGTCGGCGTCGGTGAGAGTGGGGTAGTCGTCGGCGAACTGGGCGATACATTCCTGGTCGACCTGATCCATCACCTGTAAGCCGTAGTCCGAAACGAACTCGCTCGTGTCGAGACCGTACGCGCGCTGGTAGGCGACGATGAGTGCCGGAATCACACCTGCCCATTTGGGGCTGCCACTCACATACGGAAGATTGTGCGCGAAGTCGACGGGCACACCACCTGCGGCGACGCCGACGATGTTCAGTTCCGGCGCGTAGCTCGGCGCGACCTCGGCTCCCCACTGCGTCGGAACCGACCCGCCGGAGTACCCGAGCAATCCGACCGGCGTCGAGGTGGGCAGCTGCAAGAACGCCTGCGCCGCTCGAACTCCGTCGAGCGCGGCGTATCCGGACTGCCGCCCAACCGTCCACTCGAGCTCTTCACCCTCGTAATCGGGTGCGACGACGGTGTATCCCGCGGCGAGATACCCGGCGATGACGGCTTGTTCGGCAGTGGCGATCTGGCTGGTCGCGCCACCACTGAGTGTGTACGACGGATCGCACTGAGATCCGAGAGCGTCGTAGGCCATGTGGTAGGAGACGATCTTCGTCGGCCCGGGGATCAGAGGCCGCAGAACCGTCGCAACTGTGACGACGCTGTCGCCCTGCTGATCGGTGGTTCGGTAGAGGACCTGATCACCCTTGATGGGTGTGGTCTGCGTCGGCGTCGCGAACGTCATCGGTCGCGAGCGGAGCACAGAGCCGGGAGCGACGTCGAGTGAGCCGTCCCAGCTGTAGAACGGATCGTTCGCCGGAATCGGCGAGCCTGGCCCAGGATCAGCCTGAGCAACGTACGCGCTGGAGCCGAGGACGAGCGCCGCTGCAGCAACCACCCTGACGAGAAAGCCTTTACCGAACTGTGACATGACACAAATTAGAGCGTATGGGCACCCCGAATGCCCCACATACGCTCAGATTCATCCTCTTCGGGTGGGTTCTCTGCCGTCGAGCGGCCTTACTTCAGAACGATGTTGACCATTCGACCCGGGATCACGATGACCTTCGTCGGCGCTTTGCCGTCCAGGAGTGCAGCAATCTTCTCCTCGGCCAACGCGGCTTTCTCGACGTCGCCGTTGGTGGAGTCGGCCGGAACGGTGATGCGACTGCGGACCTTGCCGTTGACCTGGATGGGGTAGTCGACAGTGTCGGCGACGAGCCACTTCTTCTCCACCCGCGGGAACGGACCGTGCGCGAGTGAGCGGTCGTGACCCAGTTGCTTCCACAGCTCCTCGGACAGGTGAGGCGCCATGGGTGCGAGCATCAGGATCAACGGCTCGACAACTCCGCGCGGAGCACCGTCCGGGTACGCCTTGGTGAGGTGATTGGTCAGCTCGATCAGCTTCGCGCCTGCCGTATTGTCGCGCAGCGCAGTGTAATCCGCTTCGACACCGTCGATGATCCGGTTGAGGACACGCAGCGTGTCCTCGGTGGGCTTCTCGTCGGTGACGCGCACGTCGCCGGTCTCCTCGTCGAGCACCAGACGCCATACGCGCTGCAGGAAACGCTGCGCGCCGACGACGTCCTTGGTCGCCCACGGACGCGAGGTGTCCAGCGGCCCCATCGACATCTCGTAGAACCGCAGGGTGTCGGCGCCGTACTCGGCGAAGATGTCGTCGGGGGAGACGGAGTTCTTGAGGCTCTTGCCCATCTTCCCGTACTCACGATTGACCGGTTCACCCTGGTAGAACCAGCCGCCGTCGCGCTCTTCGACTTCTTCCGCGGGCACGTAGACCCCGCGCGCATCGGTGAACGCGTACGCCTGGATGTAACCCTGGTTGTAGAGACGACGGTACGGCTCACTCGAACTCACGTGGCCCAGGTCGAACAGCACCTTGTGCCAGAACCGTGCGTACATCAGGTGCAGGACGGCATGTTCCTGCCCACCGACATAGAGGTCTACTCCGCCAGGATCGTTGGGCCCGTGAATGTCCGGACGCGGTCCGACCCAGTACTTCTCGTTCTCCGGGTCCGCGAATGTCTCGGAGTTGGTCGGATCGATGTAGCGCAGCTGGTACCACGAGCTGCCCGCCCACTGCGGCATGACGTTGGTGTCACGCCGGTAGGTCTGCAGACCGTCACCCAGATCGAGCTCGATATTCACCCAATCCGACGCCTTCGCCAGCGGCGGGGAGGGCTCGGAACTTGCGTCATCCGGGTCGAAGGAGACCGGTGCGAAGTCCTCGACCTCGGGAAGCTCCACCGGCAGAACCGATTCCGGGAGGGCATGGGCGTTGCCGTCGGCGTCGTAGACGATGGGGAACGGTTCGCCCCAGTAACGCTGACGGGCGAACAGCCAGTCGCGCAGCTTGTACTGAATGGTTCCGCGGCCGTTGCCGTCCTCTTCCAGCTTGGCGATCACCGCGGCCTTCGCATCGGAGGTCGAAAGTCCCTCCAGGAACCCAGAGTTCACCAACGCGCCCTCGCCGGTGTAAGCCGCCTCGGTGACGTCACCACCCGCGATGACTTCCCGGATGGGCAGACCGAACTTGGTGGCGAATTCCCAGTCGCGCTGATCGTGACCGGGAACGGCCATGATCGCGCCGGTGCCGTATCCAGTGAGGACGTAGTCGGCGATGAATACCGGAACCTGCTCACCGTTGACTGGGTTCTCGGCGTAGGAACCGAGGAAGACGCCGGTCTTCTCCTTGTTCTCCTGACGCTCGAGGTCGGACTTGGCCGCGATCGAACTGCGATACGCCGCAACGGCTTCCGCGGGTGTCGGGGCGCCACCGGTCCACACATCGGAAACGTCGGCGGGCCACTCCGACGCGACCAATCCGTCGACCAGGTCGTGTTCGGGGGCAAGGACGATGTAGCTCGCGCCGAACAGGGTGTCCGGACGAGTTGTGAACACCCAAATTTTAGATGACGAGCTGCTTGCGAACGACACCTCGGCACCGCGGGACCGGCCGATCCAGTTGCGCTGAATGGTCTTGATTTTGTCCGGCCAGTCCAGGTACTCGAGGTCGTCGATGAGGCGATCGGAGTACGCAGTGATACGCATCATCCACTGCCGGAGGTTCTTTCGGAAGACAGGGAAGTTCCCTCGATCGCTTCGTCCGTCCGCGGTCACTTCCTCGTTCGCCAGCACGGTTCCCAGACCCGGGCACCAGTTGACCATCGAGTTGGACTCGTAGACCAGACGGAACGAATCCAGCACGGACGCCTTGTCCGACGCAGTCAGCGACGACCATTCCCGGCCGTCGTCCAACGCGCGCGAACCGTCGGCGAACGACGATTCCAGCTCCGAGATCGGCCGTGCCTTCTGCTGGTCCTCGTCGTACCAGGAGTTGAAGATCTGCAGGAAGATCCACTGAGTCCAGTGGTAGAAATCCACGTCCGTCGTCGAGAAGGATCGCCGTCGATCATGCCCGAGACCCAGCCGACGCAGCTGGCGCCGCATGTTCGCGATGTTGGCCTCGGTGGTCGATCGAGGGTGTGTGCCGGTCTGCACGGCGTACTGCTCGGCCGGCAGCCCGAAGGCGTCGTAACCGAGAGCGTGCAGAACGTTGCGTCCGTGCATGCGGTGGAACCGGGCGAAGACGTCCGTGGCGATGTATCCGAGTGGGTGTCCGACGTGTAGCCCGCTGCCCGACGGATACGGGAACATGTCCTGCACGAAGAGCTTGTCCTTGGGGACCTCGCCTGCGAGCTCACCGACGGGGTTGGGGGCGTCGAAAATGCCCTGCTCATCCCACAGGTCCTGCCACTGCTGTTCGATGCGCCCTGCCACGTCCGCGGTGTAGCGGTGCTCGGGGACGGTCGCTGACGACGGTTCGACTGGATCGGTCACACCCACCAGCCTAATGGGGTTCGTCCAGGCATTACTTCCGCCCTCGTGCATGATCTAAGCCGCTCGCCACCGACGCATGTAGTAGGCCGTATCCTTGGCTGTGTGATCGTTGTGTCGATACTGATGTTCGTGCTGGCCCTCGTCGTCGGCTCGGTTGCCGCCAGTGCCCTGGCGGGTAAGTTGCCGCGCAACCGGTGGGCAGGCGTACGCACTGCCGAGTCGATGCGTGACGACGACACATTCGTTCTGGCCAACAAGATCGCCGCACCGACGACCGCCGCTGCGGCTCTTCTTCTGTTCGTCGGCGGCGCCGCCGCGCTGATGCTCACCGGCGCATTCGCCGTCGTCGCGGTCGTCGTCTGCATCATTGCCGCGTTCGTGACGGCCGGCGTCGGTGGCTCGGTCGGCGCACGCGCAGCGGCCGCGAAGCCCGTCGAGGAAGTCGGCGGCTGCGGCCACGCCTGTATTTCGTGCAGCCTCAAGGATGCATGCGCGCCGAGCTGACAGTGGCGAAACAGCGGACGTTCGATCCCGCGGGCGTGATCTTCGGCGTCCTGGTACCTATCGCAGCCGCTGCTCTCGGCGTGATCGTTGTGCGGCTCTGGACCCCGCGTCTACCCGAGCAGATCGCGACGCACTGGTCGGGCACGGAACCCGACGGATTCACCAACCCGTCGACAAGCGCGTGGACATTGGCGATCGTCATCGTCTTGGTCGGCGGTGGGTGCAGCGCGGTTGCCGCTCTCGCGCACGCTTTGCTCGTCATGCGTCGGCTGATGCTGATGATCGGCCTGACGGTCGTCGGTCTCATCACCGTCCTTCAACTCGCAGTGTTGGCCACTCAGCTCGACGTCACCGATGTCGACAGCGTCGAGGTTCCCGGCTGGGCGCTCGGTGTCGGCACACTGGTGGGATTTGCCGTCGGCCTGCTGGGAGCGACACTGCTGCGTGACTACCGCGACCGCGTCATCGCGGACGCGCCGCCTCCTGCCTCGCTTCCGCGTGGAAGCGAAGAGCTTCCGATCGTCGAACCCATCGGCGCAGGCCGAGTCGCCATGACCGTCCTGTTCGGAATACTCGCGGCTGCGGCCGCGCTGACCTGCTGGTTGTCAGAGTCCTGGTGGCCTGTCGCGATCTTCGTCCCGCTCGCGGTGATGTCGGCGTCGCTGATGCGCTACGAACTCGTCGTCGACCGCCTGGGGATCCACGTAAGGACGCTCGGGATGGCCGCATTCGACTATTCGGCGAACGAGGTCACCGGCTCTTCGGTCCGCGAGGTCGATCCCTTCACGGACTTCGGCGGATGGGGTCTACGCTCCAAGGGGCACGGCAACTACGCGGTGGCGACGTCCAAGGGACCGGCGGTGTTCATCACCTTCGCAAACGGACAGCGATTGACCATCACCACCCCGCGCGCCGAACAGATCGTGGGCGCCATCAACACTCTCGCGTCCGAACGCTGAATCGCAGAAAACAAACCGTTCACCAGTTTCGTCGCTAGGCTGTCACCCATCAAGGGGCAGCGACTGGAGGCAATGACGAACGACATGCACCCTTCGTCTGGCAGCCCCCCGACGCGGCCTCGGAGGGCTAACCACCGCCGACCTGCGGCCGACAATTTATGGGCCTCGCTCAAAGAGTGGTACCACGAGCCGTTCGACTACGAGTGGATCGTCACTCACAAATCCACACGAGGGCTGCATCGGTCGCTGCAGAATGTTTTCGGCGCGGCCACGCTGTTGTTCGCTGCTGCGTCCGTATTGATGCTGTTCAGCAGCCGCGGGCCACAGGGATTCCTGTCCCAAGCATGGGTCGTAGTCGTGCTGATGATCCAGATGGCCGTCGCGCTTCGATGGTTTTTCGGTCCACTACCCGTACGCCGCGACTTCATCGGTTTCGCAATATTCGGCGATGTAGGTCTCACGTCGGTGCTTGTTCTGTACGAACCGTTCGGGGCCCTGATCGGGTGCGGATTGTTCGTCGTCACCGGCGCATTGTGTACGTACTTTCTGAGCCCCCGATGGCTGCTCGCACACTTGGCGTGGTGCGTCGGATTCATTTCCATCACGACCATCCGGGCGTGTTACGCCCAAGTCGAGGACCTCGCCACACCCATCGCCGGCGGTCTGGTGATACTTGCCATCAACAGCGCCATTCCATTCGTCGCGCACATCGCCTGGACCGCCATCGGACGCGACGCGCGACGTTCGCTCCTGGATCCGCTGACCGGCCTCCTCAATCGACGCGGGATAGACGACGCAGCACACGAACTGGTCGGTAAGAGTCACAAGCGCCGGCACAGTCTCGTCGTGGTCGTCGTCGATATCGACAGATTCAAGGCAGTCAACGACTTCTACGGTCACGATGCAGGGGACGAGGTCATCATCTCGGTGGCCACAAGGCTCCGCGCCGTCGTGGAGGACGGGGGCGTCGTCGCGCGTACGGGAGGGGAGGAGTTCCTGATCGTGTTCGCCAGTCCTATCGACCAAGCACACGATCTGATCTACCGAATCGGACAGCACATCTATCGGCCGAGCGACCCTATCCCGGTCACCGTCAGCGTCGGTGCAGCCATCGTGTCCGACCCATCGGAGCTGTGGGGCGACGGGGCCTCGGTCATCGTCAAGGCAACTCGCGCGGCCGATTCGATGATGTACCGGGCCAAGTACGACGGCGGAAACCGCACCGCCACAATGCAAATGTAACTTCGGTAGCAGTGAGGCCCGAACTCCGCTGAGTTCGGGCCTCACGATGGAGCTGCCGAAGGACCTAGCCTCCGGTCACCGGTGCATTCCACACGCAAGGGATGTCTTTGGCGGGCGTTCCGACTGGATCGAGCGCATTCTTCACAATGGCGATCGCTCGAGGCGAGACCGAGATCGACAGGTGATCGGACAGGTCGATTCCGCAACCGTCCTGAAGCAGGACATTCTTGACAGTTGCGCCAGGCCCAGCGGTCAGGAAGGTCGTCTTGTACGGAGTGACAACCTCGTCGTACTTGGTGCCGAGCACGGTGTAATCGATCCCAGGCTCGGTGTCGCCGCCGACGGCAAGTGCCTTGACGACCTTCGAGTCGATGACCTGATCGGATGCAGCAGGACCGGCGATGGCCCCGACGAGGCCCAGGACGTTCAGGCCGAGATTGTTGATCGTGCGACCGAGCGTGCCAATTCCGACAAGCGTAGTTCCGTGGTTCGATCCGGCTACGCTGACGACTTTCCCGACCTTGTTCTGGCTGGGATCCGCCGGGTTGGCGCCGCCCTCGAAACGAAGGTACTGCCGAGTGACCAGACCGCCCTGCGAATGCCCGACGATGTCGACCTTCGAAGCACCGGTGCGCGCCAGCACGGCGTCGACGTAGGTCGCGATCTCTTTGGCGCTCTCGGTGACCGGGCCGGTACCGCGAACGGACTTCACATGCCCCAGACCACTCGAGTCGGTGTCACCGTAGTTCAGCGCGAACACGCAGTACCCCGCCTCCTTCAGCGCCGGGGACATGCGTGCAAAGTTGTTGTAGGCGTTCTCCCACGTACCATGCAGCAGCACTACAGGATTCGGATGCGCCTCGGTCGGCTTGCAACTCCAGTCGTTGGCGCCCTGCGGCGCTACGTCCGGATGGACGATGTTGTAGAGAAACCCTGCCAGGAAGTTCTTCTGCACGGGCCCGTACCCGACGGTTTCGCTCTCGGGATCGTACGTGCTTCGAGCTTCGGACGGCACAGCAGCGATATCGGGACGCTCGATGCCCTGCTCTTCCGCCTTGGGACGCTCTTCCTCGGTCCCCTCCGGCGGAACAACCTCCGTTCCATCGCTCGTGACGACAGCAGGCTCGTCGGAAGTAGCTGCGGGTGGTGCCGGCTCCTCGGAAGGCTGCGCGCTCGCTACACCGAGACCCGCGAACACGATCGCAGCCGAGATGGCCGCGATAGTTGCAGTACCTCGTGCTCTGCCCCGAACCCTGGAATGCTTGATCGACATAGGCCGTTCGCTTTCATTCGTCGGCAACTGTCACGTCGCAGCGGAAGTTGCCGTGGCTGCACCGAATTCGACGCGGAGGGCGAGGAAAGAGAGCCCATCGCCGACCGTGTGAATGGCGCAGCGTCGATGCTGTCCGCCGAGCCGAAACGAACACTAGATTCGCAAGCGGGCGAAACCAACGAATGGCGGCAATCACTGGAGAACAGGAAAGATCTGCCGCGACATCCTTGGACACCCTCACAACTCTGGCGTGCGACGCGTGCTCTCCTTCGAAAGCCGAGCCGATATCGTAAGCAGAGTGAACCTTCTTCGACAGGCCAAGCCGGACGGCTTCGTGCTCGGAATCATCGGTGTCGCGGTGCTCGCAAGCATTCTTCCCGCCACCGGGACCGCCGAGAACGTTCTGGGGTGGACGACGAAGTTCGCGATCGGCCTGCTGTTCCTCATCTACGGCGCACGGCTCTCACCCCTCGAAGCGTGGGAAGGTGTCACACACTGGCGGCTGCACTCGGTCGTGCTCGCGACAACCTACATCGTGTTCCCGCTCATCGGCCTCGCGCTCCGAATCCTCGAACCCACGGTCGTCACCGCCGATCTGTACACCGGAATACTCTTCCTGTGCCTCGTACCGTCGACGGTCCAGTCGTCCATCGCATTCACCTCCATCGCCAAAGGCAACGTCGCGGGAGCCGTCGTCAGCGCATCGTTCTCCAACATCATCGGCGTTTTCGTGACCCCGTTGCTGGTGATTCTGCTGATGAACACCACGGGCGACGCTCACGTGGGCGCGGCCTCGATTCTGAACATCGTTGCGCAACTCCTGGTTCCGTTCGTTCTCGGACAACTGCTTCGACCTTTCGTCCACGGCTGGCTGACGCGGCACTCCGGGCCCACCAAGGTCGTCGACCGCGGATCGATCCTGCTCGTCGTCTACTCGGCGTTCAGCGAGAGCATGAACCAACATGTGTGGTCGTCGGTTTCGATATCGCAGATTCTCGCCGTGGTGGCCGTGTGCATCCTGATTCTTGCGGTGGTCCTGGGCTTCACACACTTCGTCGGCAAAGCCTTCGGGTTCCCGATAGCGGACCGAATCGTGTTGGTCTTCTGCGGCTCGAAGAAATCGCTGGCCAGCGGACTTCCGATGGCATCGGTGCTGTTCGTCGGTCAGCCGGTCGGCCTGATCGTGCTCCCACTACTGCTGTTCCATCAGATTCAGCTACTCGTGTGCGCAGTCATCGCCCAGCGATACGCGTCGAAGTCGCACGCCGAGGGTGATGTGGAGACGGCCACCCGAGGCTAGCGTCGAGTTCACCTATGAGGAAAGAGGTCGAACGTGGCATCACACGATCGGAACCGGCGCAGCGGCCGGGCCAGGAGAGCCGAGCATCCGGGCGGCGTCATCCCGGCCGCCTACACCGGCCGTCTCGCCACCAACCCGATCCCGGCCCTGCGGTTGCCCGAGGAGCAACTCGATCCCGAAGCCGCCTATCGTTTCATTCACGACGAATTGATGCTCGACGGCTCCTCCCGCCTCAACCTGGCGACCTTCGTCACCACGTGGATGGACCCGCAGGCCGAGAAACTGATGGCCGAGACGTTCGACAAGAACATGATCGACAAGGACGAATATCCGGCGACCGCGTCGATCGAGGAGCGGTGCGTCAACATGGTCGCAGACCTGTTCCATGCCCCTGGACTCGATCCCGAGGACGCATCTACCGCGACCGGTGTGTCCACGATCGGTTCGAGCGAGGCCGTCATGCTCGCGGGACTTGCACTGAAGTGGCGGTGGCGGGCAGCCAGAACCGGGGACTCGTCGAAGCCCAATCTCGTTCTGGGAAGCAATGTTCAGGTGGTGTGGGAGAAGTTCTGCCGCTATTTCGACGTGGAACCGAAGTATCTGCCGATGGAAGAAGGCCGCTACGTCATCACTCCCGAACAGGTACGAGAAGCTGTCGACGAGAACACGATCGGTGTGGTTGCGATTCTGGGGACGACCTTCACCGGTGAGCTCGAGCCGGTTCGGGAGATCTGCGAGATGCTCGATTCGCTTGCGGAAAGCGGTGGACCCGACGTTCCCGTTCACGTCGACGCGGCCAGTGGAGGATTCGTCGTACCGTTCCTGGATCCGCACCTCGAGTGGGATTTTCGGCTCCCACGGGTCAAGTCCATCAACACAAGTGGCCACAAGTACGGACTCACCTATCCTGGAATAGGTTTCGCGGTGTGGCGCACACGCGAGGATCTGCCGGAGGAATTGGTGTTTCGCGTGAACTACCTCGGTGGCGACATGCCGACGTTCACCCTCAACTTCTCACGGCCGGGCAACCAGGTCATCGGTCAGTACTACAACTTCCTTCGGCTCGGGCGAAGCGGATACACCGACATCATGAAAGCTCTGCGGGGCACCGCCGTTCGCGTAAGCAGTCATCTGGCCGAACACCCCGCGTTTCATGTCATCACCGACGGCAGTGCCATTCCGGTTGTGTCGTTCGAGTTGACAGGAGACAGGGCGTACACGGTCTTCGACGTCTCCCACGAACTCCGTGCCCGCGGCTGGCAGGTCCCGGCATACACGATGCCGGACAACGCAACCGACGTCGCTGTGCTTCGCATCGTCGTGCGTGAGGGGTTCAGCGCCGACCTCGGGCGTCTACTGTGCATCGCGATCGGCGAGGTGATCGACCAGCTCGAAGAGTCCGCTGCCGGAGGCGGACATTCGTCGGCGACGCATTTCGCGCACTAGTGCGGCTTCGCCGCCTGTGCGTGCGTAGTTACGTCGGGCGGTAACTACGCACGCACGACCCCGGGCCGTAGGTCGTGCGTGCGTAATGACACCGGGCGGGTATTACGCACGCACGGGCGCCGGAGGCGCTAATTCCGCTCGACGTCGATCGGATGCGACGCCAGCATCGCCAGCGGCATCGGCTGGCGTCGCAACACGTGCGCCCACAGGTCGATCTTGGCTGGTCCGATGACATCCGAGGCGAGCGCCGAGACGACCATCCAATCGTCGCGTTCGAGTTCGCCTTCCAGCTGTCCCAGCGTCCAACCGGAATAGCCCGCGAACACACGCACGCCCTCGACCAGCGGCGCTATGTCCTCGGGACTCGAATCCAGATCGATCATCACCACCCGGCCGTCCACACGTCTGATCCCGGGAATGCCGTCGATGTCCACGCCGGTGCGAACCGTCGCCAAGCACAGCGCCGAATCACGCTTGACCGGTCCGCCGACATAGAGGGCCTTCGGTTTCGCCGCCAGGCCAGCCCACTGCGGCAGAACGTTCTCGACGGCCGTCTCGCTCGGTCGATTGATCACGACGCCTAGGCTGCCGGCGTCGTTGTGCTCGATGATGTAGATGACGGTGCGCCGGAAGGTGGGCTCCACGAGCTCGATCGACGACACCAACAAGCTTCCCGGCCTGACCGCCTGATCGACGGATGCCGTCTGGTCTTCGGGTTCCTCCGCGTGCGCCGCCATAGAACACATTGTGGCACCGCGCACCGGTAGATGTGACGCAAGGAATCGGACGAGTTTGTCAGGTATCGATGAACCCTGCGAGCTCGACCAATCCCGCCAGCTGATACTCGAACAAGTCGTCCCTACTGCTGAACGTGTCCCTCCCGTACTGGTCGAACACATCGAAGCTCACCGCGCCGAACAGGGACGCCCACACCAGGACTCCACGGGCGATCACCTCGTCGGACATTTCCGTTCGCATGTCGCCTCGAACCTCGGTGAAATTCTGGTGTAGCGACGCGAGAGAGATCGAGGTAGGTCGATCCACCAGACGCTCGGATCTCCATGCCTCGTCGAAGATCGAGACCAGCTTCACGATGACCCGCGTGCCCGGACCGGTCGTCTGCTCGGCCGGTGCCTTGTACCCGGGGACCGGACTGCCGAACAGTAGTGCGTACCGGGCAGGCTCCCGCAGACCCCAACCTCGAACTGCACGGCCGAGCGCGAGGAACTTCTGCGCCGGTCCGCCGGCGTCGTCGACGGCGTCGTCGACGACATCACCCAATTCGGTGTAGGCGTCGACTACCAGAAGCGTGAGCAGTTCGTCCCGGCTCTTGACGTACCGGTACACCGCCGAGGACACCACGCCCAAGTCTCGCGCCACCGCCCGGAGCGAGAGCGCCGCTGCGCCGTCCGCGGCGAGGTGTTCCCGTCCGATGCGGGTGATGTCGGCGAGAGTCTGCTCTCTCGCACGTGCGCGGGGGGTGGTCATGGATTCACACTATCGGGGCCAACAGCGCTCAACCCAGCTCCTTCGATCCCAGCCGGGCGAACGGTTCGATCGAGAAGATCACCTCGGCCGGGACCTCGAAGTACGCGGCGATGCGCAGAGCAAGGTAAAGGCTGGGGCTGTATTCGCCGCGCTCGAGGTATCCGACGGTCTGGTAGTGAACGCCGAGCGCCTCGGCCAAGTCCCGTCGCGAAATTCCTCGTTCCGCCCGCAGCATCGCGATGCGGTTGTAGATGACTTCAGTAGGCACGCTGCAAGGCCTTGTCTCGACGCTCGTCCATCTTGCTTCCGGATTCGTTTCTGGCCATGCGTCCCAACACTATCGGTGCCACCACGAGCCCGACCACAGCCCATGCACCCAGCACCCCGGCAGTCTCCAGATGTCGCCAGGAGTGCCCGATTTCGATGTCGACGGCACTGTCGGGCAGCAGCGCCGATCTCAATCCAAGACCCAGCCAGTAGCAGGGCAACACCTGCGCGATTCCTTGCAGCCAGGCCGGTAGCGCCGTGATCGGATAGAAGATTCCCGAGATGCCGACGATCAACATCATCGGCATGGTCACGAAGAACAGCGCGCGTGCAGTTCCGACCACTGCGCCGAGCACCGCCCCGAGAGGGAGCGTAGCCAACAACCCGAGCACCACGACCCACACCAGGTCGAACCAGGATCTCGCACCCGACAACGACACACCCCCGACGATGATCCACCCGGCTATCAAGACCGCTAAGGCCTGAACGGTCACTGCAGCTGCATTGGTTCCGATTCGACCGATGAAGTAACCGATCATCCCATTGGGAGTTGCTTTGGCTCGCAGCAACGTTCCGTCCTCACGGTCCAGTACGAGACTCTCACCGATGGTGTAGACGCCGTTGAAGAAGATGATGGTACCCATCACCCCGGGCAACGCAAGAACGGCCAACCCGAAATTGGTCTGTTGGAAGCTGCCGTTACGCATGAAGAACAGAGCGACCATGATCAGAGCTGGAAAGAGGAAGAGCGCGGCCAGACCCTGTGGATCGGTGAACATCTGGCGCAGTTCGATTCTCGTACGTCGAAGTCCCGCACGGATGGCGACACCTTTGGCGCTCATAGCGAAACCTCTTCCAATGCAGCAGCACTCGGCTTCTCATGTCGATGCACCAAAGCCATGTAGGTGTCTTCCAGAGTCGCGCGTCGTACTTCCAGGTCGACTACGTGATCGCCGTATTGACCGAACAACTCGTGCACGAACTTCGCCGCTTCGGTGGTGCTGTGCACCGAACGCCTGCCGTCGACGCTCCAGCGCACCTCCGAATCTGCAGGCATTGCCTGCGCCAGCTCGTCCGGGGTGCCGTCGGCGATGATTCTTCCCCCGCCGAGAATAACGATTCGGTCGGCTAGCTTCTCGGCCTCGTCGAGATCGTGCGTGGTGACCAAAATCGTCGTTCCCTCCAGATCGGCCAATCTGTGCACCAAGTCGTGGAATTCGCGTCTGGCGTCAGGATCGAATCCCGCTGTCGGCTCGTCGAGAAACAGAAGCTCAGGTTTGCCGACGATCCCGATTGCCACGTCCATGCGGCGTCGTTGACCACCCGAAAGGGATGCGATCTTTTTGCCGGCCTGGTCGCTCAGTCCGACGAGGCCGAGTAGATCCTCGACCGCCCACGGCCTCGCGATATCGCCCGACCCGTATGGGGCATAGAAGGAGCCGAGGTAGTCCAGCAGTTCGCCGACCCGCCACTTCCCGTGGTCGCGCCACGACTGCAGCACGACGCCTATCCTCGCCCGCCACTGCTCGTCCCCGTCGGCGGGGTCGGCGCCCAATACCTCCACTCGGCCGGCGGACCGTAGGCGAAATCCCTCTAGGATCTCGAGCGTCGTCGATTTCCCAGCGCCGTTAGGGCCCAGCATCACCAGGACTTCGCCTCGACGCGCGCGGAATGTCACCCCCTCCAGGACATCTTTCGTGCCATATCGCATTCTCAAATCACGGACGTCGATGACGACGCTGCCCCTACTGCTCATGATTCCTCCAGCGTTGCTGTTCGCTTATATTCCGTAGCATAACTACTACATTTCATATTTCCTATAGTTCGGGTCAGTCTTTGTTGAGAGCACTGCTCTTGCTTTTCGTCGCCAGCAGGTGCACACTCGATGAAACAGAGAGCAGCGCTCACAGAATCGAATGAAGGAAGCATCATGAACCAGCTACACATCGTCGTCGGAGCAGGACCCGTCGGGTGGACCGTCGCGCAGCAGCTCGCCGACCTCGGCCATTCGGTTCGAATTCTCACCAGGTCCGGATCCGGACCCGATCACCCGTCGATCGAGCGTCGCCGCGTCGACATCGAATCCGATGATCTCCAAGCGGAATTCGACGGCGCGCATGCCATCTACCTGTGCACACATGTCGCGTACGAGGACAAGGTGTGGCGAGAGAAGCTTCCGAAGATGGAACAGCGTGTGCTCGACGCCGCCGCCGGAACCGTCGTGGTCTTCCCCGAAGGTCTGTACTCCTACGGCCCCATCGACGGACCCATCCGCGAGGATGCCCCACGGAACGCAACACACCGCAAGCTCGGCGTCCGAACCATGCTCCTGGCCGCCCGCGACGCTCACAGCACCCCGACCGTCAGCGTCGCCGCCTCGGACTTCTACGGTCCCCGCGTTCTCACCTCGCACATGGGCGACCGCGTGGTTCCGAACGTTCTGAACGGCAAAAGTATTCGAGTCATTGCGAACGCCGATCTGCCGCATTCGTTCACGTACATGCCCGACTTCGCTGCAGCACTGATCACCGCCGGATCCAGGCGCGATCTGTGGAACACCGTCTTGCACGCACCGACGGCACCCGCTGTGTCTCAGCGTCGGATGATCGAACTCTTCGCCGACGCCGCGCACGTGCAGGCGCCGACCGTCGGCACGATCCCGGCGTGGTGCGTTCGAGCACTCGGCGTGGTTCCCGGGCCGCTCAAAGAACTCGGAGACACGCTCTACCAATTCGCTAAGCCGTACCAGCTGGACAGTTCACGCAGCGAAGCCGTTCTCGGACTGCGCCCAACTCCGTTGGCCGAGGGAACTGCCGCGACCGTGGCCTGGTGGGAAGCGAAGGAGCTGACGCATTCGTGACGAGGTCCTGAGGCTAAAGTGCCGTAAGTGAGCGACGAGACCCTACTGACGCGACTGCGTGATTCACCGGGCGCAGGCAAGCTCACCGCCATTCGGTTCGCTGGACAATTCGGCGACGGTCTCTTCCAGGCGGCCTTGAGCGGCGCCATTCTGTTCAATCCCGAACGCGAATCGAACCCGGCAGCCATCGCTGCCGGGTTCGCCGTTCTGCTGGTTCCGTACTCGGTGATCGGACCGTTCGCCGGCGCAATGCTCGACCGCTGGGACCGGCGAGCGGTCGTGCTGTGGGCCAACGTTCTCCGAATGGTGCTGATCGCCGTCACCGCAGCACTCCTGTGCGCCGGAGGAGGCGAGACACCTCTCCTTCTCCTCGCTCTGACGACAGTCGGATTGAGCCGATTCGTACTCGCAGGCGTGTCGGCGTCCCTACCGCATGTGGTGCGCACCGAGTGGCTCGTCCCGATGAACTCGCTTCTCGCAACGATCGGTTCGGGATTCGCAGCCGCGGGAGCGGGAGCAGCCGTCGGGATCATCGGCTATTTCGGCGCTGGGGACTTCGGATCCGGCATGGCCGTCGCTGCCTCGGCCTCGGGCTCGATCATCGGAACCCTTGCTGCCGCGCGATTCGCCCGGCGCTCCCTGGGACCGGCGACTCTGATCGAGAGCAGCGATCGGGGCGCCCTCGACGCCGTTGTCGACATCGCGGCCGGGCTCAAATCGGGTGCCGTCGCAGTCTGGAAGTCCCCGACGGTCACCGCGGCAATGGCAGGAATCGGCGTTCACCGCATCGTCTTCGGCGTCGACACCCTGATCATGGTTCTCATTCTTCGAGAAACCACGTCCAGCTCGCTCCCAGGTGGGTTGGCCGGTTTCGGCATCGCCGTCGGCGCAACGGCTGCGGGCATGTTGATCGCCGCTGTCCTGACGCCCTTTCTCCTGCCGCGGCTCGGCCGCGTTCGATCCATCGTCGGCGCCCTGGCACTCGCAGCGGTCGTCCAAGTCACGTTCATCGCCGCACTCACGCAGACGAGCCTGCTACTCGGCGCGTTCCTGCTGGGCATCGCAGGCCAGACCATCAAGCTCACCGGCGACGCGTCCATGCAGACCGAGATCGACGACGATCACCGCGGTCGCGTCTTCGCGTTGCAGGACACCGTCTTCAACATCTTCTTCGTCGGCGCACTTGCGGCCGCTGCATTCGCAGTCGGGCCGGCCACGACGAACCTCGTCGGTGAGACCTCCGCACACGTCGTCGTGTTCGCAGGTGGGTTCGTCTACGTTCTCGGTCTTGTACTGGTGTCGATGAACGCTCGCCGCGCGCGGTAGCGCGCGGCGAGACCGCGCTCAGTGCTATCTTTCTCGCAAACCAGCCGGTCTGTTGATGTAATCAGGAGGTCAGAGGATGCGCGCCCGTTCTGTCGTTCTGGGCTGCGCTCTCGCCCTCACCGCGTCGAGCACCGTGTTGGTGACGCCGGCGCACGCGGCTCCGCCGTTGCCCGTCAACCAGTGCGGCGAGACCGGATTCGATCCGAAGGACTACCCGCCGGAGCCGCTGAGCCTCGACTCGCCTCCGGTGCTGCCACCGATACCCGACCGCATCGGTATCCCGGTCCCGTACCCGTCCGTCGAGTTGGTTCCGCTTCCCGACCCGAAGCCCGACAACACACGCGTCGAAGCAGAGCCACTCACCGACCCATGCCTCGACCCGTGTCCCGACCTCACCGACGACCCGGACAAGGTGAGCGGCTCAACCGGCTCCGCTCGATTCCCCTTTCCGCGAATCGAGTTGGACCTTCAGCCTGAGACCATCCCGATCCCAGTACCGGGACCGCCGGGAGATCCGATCGACCCAGCCCCACCTGCGGCGGTCAACCCAGCGGAACCAGGTCCCACAAGCGCCCCACCCGCGAAGCCCGTCGTCGCGGATGTCGGAGTGGTATCTCAGCTCACCGGTCACGGCTCGGACAACCGGACCGACAAGCGCTGGCAGGTCGACGGCACCGATCTGGGCATCATGTGGGAGAACAAGCCCGGCGAAGTTGCTGTGGCGTTCGGGGATTCGTTCGGCAAAGGCTGGCAGTACGGCGTCGTCGGAGGACCCGACTGGCGGAGCAACACACTCGGCTTCAGTACCGACACCGACTTGTCCGACGGCATGACCATCGACAGCATGGTGCAGGACTCCCGTTGCCACGCAGCCGAATTGCTGTCCAGCCGCAAGGTGAAGAACTGGGAGACGACGGTCATCCCCACGTCGGGTTTCCCGATCGGTGACCGTCAATACCTGTCGTACATGTCCATCCGTCGCTGGAGCACGATCCCCGGGATGTGGTGGACCAACTACGGCGGCATCGCCTACTCGGACGACAACGGATCGACCTGGACGAAGGATCCACATGCGCGGTGGGACAACATGTTCGGGCTGTCCAAGTTTCAGGTTTCGACCATGGTTCCACAGGGCGACTTCGTATACATGTTCGGCACCGTCAACGGCCGTGTCGGATCGGTGGGTCTTGCCCGTGTGCCCAAAGGCGACGTCCTCAACAAGACTGCCTACCAGTACTGGGTGAACGGTACCTGGGCCCCCGTGGACTCCAACGACGCAACCGAAATTGCCGGCGGAATCGCCAGCGAACTGTCCGTGCGTTTCGACGCCGAGCGGTCGATCTGGCAGATGACGTACCTCGATCCCATCGCAGGCAACATCGTTCTGCGCGAATCGAACTCACCACAGGGACAATGGACGGCCCCGTCGACGCTCGTCAGAACCGCCGAGTACCCCAAGACCTACGGCGGCTTCATGCACCCCTGGTCCTCGGGCGGCGAACTCTACTTCACCGTCTCCGAATGGGACAGCTACAACGTATACCTCATGAAGGCGACAGTCTCATAAGGTCATTCCGCAGGCTCCACTCCTGCCCATAAGGTCATTCCGCAGGCTCCACTCGTGCCCATAGAGTCATTCCGCAGGCTCCACTCCTGCTCGCTGAGCAGGTGAAGCGCCCTTCCACCAGGCCAGGAGTTCTTTCTCGGCCTCGTCTCGGGGGAGCGGCCCTCGGTCGAGTCGCAGCTCCTTGAGGAACTTCCACGCCTTGCCGACCTCGGGGCCCGCGGGAATGCCGAGGAGTTCCATGATCGCGTTGCCGTCGAGATCGGGGCGTACCCGGGCGAGATCCTCCTGCGCGGCGAGTGCGGAAATTCGCTCTTCCAGGTCGTCGTAGGTGGCCTGCAACGCCGCTGCCCGACGCTTGTTCCGTGTCGTGCTGTCGGCGCGAACAAGCTTGTGCAGCTTGGGAAGTAGCTCACCGGCGTCGGTGACGTAGCGGCGAACAGCCGAGTCGGTCCACTGCCCCTTGCCGTAGCCGTGGAACCGCAGGTGCAGGAAGACGAGCTGCGAGACGTCGTCGATCATCTTCTTGGAGTACTTCAGCGCGCGCATCCGTTTACGCACCATTTTCGATCCGACGACCTCGTGATGGTGGAAACTGACGCCGCCGCCTGGCTCGTGCTTACGGGTATCCGGCTTTCCGATGTCGTGAAGCAGTGCAGCCCAGCGCAATACGAGGTCGGGATCCCCGTCCTCCAGATCGATCGCCTGCTTCAACACCGTCAGTGAATGCCAGTACACGTCCTTGTGCTGATGATGTTCGTCGATCTCGAGCTTCATCGCCGGAACCTCGGGAAGCACGTACCCGGCCAACCCCGTCTCGCACATGACGTCGATACCGTCGATCGGGAACTCACCGAGAATCAGCTTGTCCAATTCCACCTGGACGCGTTCGGCGGTGATGCGTCCGATCTGCGCAGCCATCTCCTTGATCGCGGTGTGAACCCTCGGCATCAGTGAGAAGCCCAACTGCGATACGAACCGTGCGCCGCGGAGCATGCGTAGCGGATCGTCTCCGAACGACTTCTCGGGCGCCGACGGTGTGTCCAGAAGGCCTTCGAGCAACGCGTCCATGCCGCCGAGCGGGTCGACGAACTCCTGCGCACCGTCCGCACCGAGCCGAACTGCCATCGCGTTGACGGTGAAATCCCGACGGACGAGGTCCTCCTCGAGGCTCGTGCCGTATTGCACCTCGGGGTTGCGGGAAACCTGGTCGTACGAGTCGGTGCGGAACGTGGTGATCTCGATGAGGTGATCGCCCTTGGCCGCGCTGACCGTGCCGAAGGCAATTCCCGTGTCCCATTGGTTGTCGGCCCAGCCCGACAGGAGTCGTTGCACGACCTCCGGTCGAGCGTCCGTCGTGAAGTCCAGGTCGTTGCCGAGTCGTCCGAGGACGGCGTCTCTGACACTGCCTCCGACCAGGTACAGCTCGTGACCTTCGTCGACGAATCGGTCGGCCAGCGGTCCGAGTACGTCGGAGAGCATTCCCAGAGTGCGCTCGGCCGCCGCGGTGAGTCTCGCCCGACGGTCGGCAGACTTCTCGGACGGCTGGGGGTAGGGAGACTTCTCGGCCACGTCGAGAAAGCCTAGTGGGTGCAACCCGCAGAACGACCACGGTGAGGTCACGAGTGGAGCCCGCGGAACGAGCACGGTGAGGCAAAGCGGTGTTGGTGCGTGTTCCATCTAGTATGGATTGGGTGTCTGCTGGCGAACGTGCGAACAGGAGCCGCCGCAACCCGCGGCGGCGAAACGCGCGCGCCGATGGTGACAAGCCCAGGCTTCGTACCGTTCGGGAAACCTCTGCCGGGGGCCTGGTCGTGGACGGTCTCGATGGCCCTCCCTCGCTGCGGTGCGCGGCACTGATCGGTCGGACGGATCGCCGGGGACGCCTGCTGTGGTCCCTGCCCAAGGGCCATATCGAGCAAGGCGAGACCGCCGAGCAGACCGCAATGCGTGAAGTTGCCGAGGAGACGGGTATCCAGGGATCGGTCTTGGCGTCGCTGGGGAGCATCGACTACTGGTTCGTCACCGAGGGCCGTCGCGTCCACAAGACGGTGCATCACTATCTTCTGCGTTTTCTCGGCGGTGAGTTGTCGGACGAGGACGTGGAGGTCACCGAGGTTGCCTGGGTCCCACTCACTGAGCTGTCTTCGCGGTTGGCCTACGCCGACGAACGCAAGCTGGCCGCCATAGCCAGCCAGCTGATCGAGGGTATGGCAGGGCCGGACGCCGAGACGCCCGTCGGCAGGGAGTGATGGTGAGGCTCCCGAAGGTCACTGCGGCCGCATTGACCGCGCTGATGCTTGCCCTGACGTGCACTGGCGTCGCCGCAGCTCAGGACACCGAGGATCCCAGTACGTCGGCGGAAGTGACGTATCAATCGAGTGAGACCGATCTGCCGGAGACAACCAAGGGCACTCAGTTTCTGAACCTCTCGGTCGATACCGTCGCTCCCGGAACCGTGACCACCAGCAGTGAGCCGTTCGTCACGGTCAGGGCGACCGTCACCAATACCGGTGACCGACGCGTCGACGACATCAGCGTCAGGATGCAGAGCGCAGATGCCGTCGAAAGGCCCGAAGAGCTTCGCACCGCACTGTCCCTCGACCAGCAGGAATACGGATCCGTCGGCGAGTTCCAACTCGTCGCAGGCAGCCTCGAGCGGGGCGCGAGCGCGGAGTTCGTCATCTCGATGCCGCTGCGCAGTGCCGTCGGACCTTCGTTGGGTGTCCAGCAGCCTGGGGTGTATCCGGTGCTGCTCAACGTCAACGGAACCCCCGAATACGGCGGAACCGCACGGCTCGACGACGCGCGTTTTCTACTGCCCGTCACCGGCGTCCCTCGCGATCCGACGGTCCCCGATCCGGCGTCTCCCGACGCCGCGCCCAGGCCCCCGAGCACTGCCGACCCGGTGGCCACCACGCTCATGTGGCCCCTCGCAGACAAGCCACGCCTCGCCGCCGGACTCCCCGGATCCCTGGACGAGAAGGTCCGTCTCGTCGACGACGAACTTGCGGGTGAACTCGTCTCGGGCGGGCGCCTGGACGAGCTACTGCAGTCGGTGGAGTTCGCGACGACGGACCAACTCGATCCCGAGGGCCGATTGGCGGAGTCCATCTGTCTGGCCATCGACCCCGATCTGCTGGTCACCGTGTCGAACATGACGCGCGGCTACCTGGTCGTCGACGATCCGAACGACCCGAAGGGCCCAGCCCGCGAGGGCGCGGGTCGCGACGCGGCGTCCAATTGGTTGTCGAGGCTGGAGAACCTGGCGCAATCGACGTGTGTGACGGCGCTTCCGTTCGCGCAGGTGGATCTGGACACGCTCGGGAACGTCGGCGACGCGTCCCTGGTGTCGACCGCCATCGAATCGCCCTCCGACATCGTCGACGCCATCCTCGGGGTCACCTCGGTCCGCGGGGTCGTCTGGAGTTCGACGGGTCAGCTGGGCGAGACCGGTGCCGCCGCCGTCCGGTCGACGGGCCCCCGAACCGCGCTTCTGGCAGACAACAGCATTGCGCCGGGTGCGTCGGGGAGCGTTGCCCGCGTCGTCGGGGGCAGTACTGCCGACGCCGAGTTGAACGCGACCGTGTTCGACGCCGCTACGGCGACGGCACTGGCAGGCGTCGGTGACGTCCCGGCCACGCCGGCGTACACGCCGGACGATCAGCGGTACGACCTGGCGTCGGACTCGAGGACCGCGCGTCTCCAAGACGCTCTTGGCGCGATCACGTACCACGCACTGGCGCCCGTGACGGCAGCCGAACGCGCCCTGACGATCGCGCCACCCCAGTACTGGACGGCGGGCGGCGACGAACCGGATGCAATTCTGGGAACCGTCTCCTCGCTGCTGCGTTCGGGCCTTGCCACTCCGCGCCCGTTCGGAGAGCTTGCTGCCGCGCAGCCCACCGGGTTGCCCGTCGAGACCAGAACGATTCGGCAGAGCGACCGCGACGTGGACCTCGAAGACCGAGTCAGAGCGCAGAGCAAGCGGATCGAGGCTTTGCGGGGCTCGCTGGTCGAGGACCCACAGTCGGCCTTGACCCCGCGGTTGTTCACCGCCCCGCTCCGCGAGGACCTTTTGCGCACGATCGGTACGGCCGATCGTTCCGTGGATTCGGTGGCAGCGTCGAACTCCGCCCGCGACCGGATGGACGTTTCCGAGCAGGGGCTCGACGCGGTGTTCAGCTCGGTGACCGTTCTGGCGCCCGGAGGCGTCTACACGCTTGCGTCGGAGCAAAGTCCGCTACTCCTCGTCGCTCGCAACGACCTACCCGTCGGTGTGAACGTTCGACTGAAGGTCGATGCGCCGCCCGTGATGAGGGTCAGCGACGTCGGATCGATGGCTTTGCCGGCCCGAGGCAGCAGAACGATCACCGTGCCCGCCGAGGTCGACGACAGCCGCAACCTCTCCGTCGACTTCTCGCTGACCACTCTCGACGGCCAGCAATTGGGCGAACCGTCGACGGTATCCGTACGGTCGAACGCATACGGACAGGCATTGGCGATCATCACCGCGTGCGCCGGTGTACTTCTCTTGCTGCTGGCAGGACGCAGACTGTGGCATCGGTTCAAGGGTCAGCCGGACCCCGCCGACGAAGGATACGAAAGGCCATGACGGGCGGTGACTCATGACAGGTAGTGACATCCCGTACGAGGGTGAGAATCCGCGGACACGGCTGCCCGCAGCCCAAGTGTTTCGTCGCACCGCTCCGCCTCGTCAGGCACCGTGGGAGCGCGACGGCTACGGCAGGCCGAGGGGCCAGGAGTTCGGCTGGCAACCGGTGCGCGAGATGCGCAGCTATCCGGCTCCGCCGTCGCCCGACGGTGGGCCTGCACCGGACAACTCCGTCACCCAGCTGATCCCGCGGTTCCGGGACGAGGACTACCCTCCTGTCGCGCCACAGCCGGCCGCCGAACCCGACGAGCCCGCGCCCAAGACGCAGAAGAGTTTGATGGCGGCGACGGGATCGATCGCCGTCGCGACCCTGGTCAGCCGTATTACCGGGTTCTTCAAACAGATCGTCATGCTGGCGATTCTCGGCGGGGCGATTGCGAGTTCGTTCACCTCCGCGACGATCCTGCCGAACATGATCTCCGAGCTGGTCCTCGGTGCAGTCCTCACCGCCATCGTCGTCCCGGTTCTGGTTCGCGCCGAAATGGAAGATTCCGACGGCGGTGCGTCGTTCGTACGAAGGCTGTTCACTCTGGCGTTCACCATGCTCGCCGTTGTCGCGGTGATCGCGACCATCAGTGCGCCCCTGCTCAGCGAAATGTTGATCGAGGACGACGCAAAAGTCAGCAGTGAGCTGACCACGGCTCTGTCCTATCTGGTTCTCCCGGCAATACTCTTCTACGGCCTGTCCGGGCTGTTGACCGCAATCCTGAACACTAGGCAGAACTTCCGGCCCGGTGCGTGGGCACCGGTATGGAACAACCTCGTCGTCCTCGGCATCTTCTCGCTGTACTTCCTGGTACCGGGCGAGATCACGCTGAACCCGGTGGAGATGAGCGATCCGCACATCCTGATCCTGGGTCTCGGCGTGACGGCAGGCGTGGTGACACAGGTGATGGCACTGATCCCGGCATTGCGCCGCGAAAAGATCGATCTGCGTCCGCTCTGGGGTTTCGACGCGCGTTTGAAGGCTTTCGGTGGCATGGCGGCCGCGATCATTCTCTATGTCGTGATCAGCCAGCTCGGTCTGGTGTTCGCCACCCGAATCTCCGCAGCTGCCGACGAGTCCGGCCCTGCCATCTACTCGCAGGCGTGGATCCTGCTGCAATTGCCGTACGGCATCCTCGGCGTCACCGTCCTGACGGCGATCATGCCGCGCCTGAGCCGAAACGCCGCCAACGGTGACACCCCTGCGGTGGTCGACGACCTGTCGGTTGCTACCCGACTGACCCTCGTCACACTCGTGCCGATCGTAGTGTTCCTGACGTTCGCAGGCCCGTGGGTGGGCGAAGCACTGTTCGGGTTCGGCAATTTCAAGGACGAGGCACCGCGGCTCGGCGAGGCCGTCAGTTGGTCGGCCTTCACGCTCATTCCCTACGCACTCGTGCTGATCCACCTCCGTGTCTTCTACGCCCGGGAACAAGCCTGGACGCCGACGTGGATCATCCTCGGAATCACCGGCGTCAAGATCGCGCTGTCGGCACTGGCGCCGGTCTTCGCACAGAACGATCAGCAGGTCGTGCTCTGGCTCGGCGTAGCCAATGGTTTCGGCTTCGTCGTCGGTGCGTGCATCGGCGGATTCCTGCTCCATCGCAGTCTCGGCGACTTGCGGATGATCAACATCGGTAAAACGATCTGGATGGTGCTCATCGCATCGGCCGCAGGTGGCACGGCGATGCTCGCTATCGATCGGATCGCCGATCTGGGTGCATTGACGGATCCGCTCGGGATGATCGGTGCCATCCTACGGGTCGCCGTCTGTGCGGTTCTCATGCTCGGCATCACCTTCGGCATTCTGTGGTTCGGGCGCATTCCGGAAGTGCTCGCGGTGACGGTTGCACTGCGTAAACTCGTCGACAAAGTCCGCGGCAAGTCGGGGCCCGTCCCCGAACCTGTCGCTTCGGTCCCGGCCGAACGCATACTCGCCGTCACATCTGCCCCTGCGTGGGACACTGCACGCGACCGACTCCCGTACCCTGGTCCTCGGCGGACCGGGACGCCGTCCTCGTCGCATCTGTTCGAACGGGGCGGACGCATGGGGCAACCCGGGGATCACACGCGTGAAGGAGTGAGAGTGACCGACGACGAAGTGGCTGGGGGGCCGGCCAAGTCCGCGACCAACGGCGCCGAGCGAGCACCTGGTGGAGTCGAGGTGGATGAGCGGGCAAACACAGCTCGTGCTGCCGCGGCGTCATCCACGTCGGCTGCGAGCGAGGACTCTTCGTCCGATACGCCTTCCTCCACCGACAGCGACGCCGACGAGAGCACCGTCGGTTCCGAGAAGTCTGCTGCCCCGGTGACCGAAAAAACTTCTGCTGCAACGGAAAAGCCAGCTCCCCGTGCCGCCGAGGCGAAGCCGACTCAACGGGCCGAGGCGAAGCCGACCGAACAGACCGAGGCGAAGCCGACCGAAGCAAAGCCGACCGCTGCTGAAGCAAAGTCCGGCGAGGCTGCCGAAGCAAAGCCGGCCCCGGCGCAGGGCGAAGCCGTCGACACTTCGGCGTCTTCGAAGAACCCGAAGACTCTGGACGCCACGGAAGCTCTGAACATCACCGACGAGACCGAACCGGCCGGGCCTAAAGCGGCCGGACCTGATTCGGGTGGACCTGATTCGGGTGGACCTGGTGCGAAGACGGCCCCCGCTGCGGCAACGGGCGGAAATTCGGCCGCCCCTTCGGTCGCACCACCCGCAGGTGGCGACATTCGCGGGCTCCGCGGTCCCAAGCTCATTCCCGGTGCGTCGGTCGCAGGCGGCCGCTATCGTCTGCTGGCCCCACACGGCGGCGCACGAGGGCTGAAGTTCTGGCAGGCGCACGACGTCAAGCTCGATCGCGAAGTTGCACTGACCTTCGTCGATGCAGATCAGCAGGCCACCAATCTCTCGGCGGACCGGCCCGAAGGCCCTCAGGCAATTCTCTCGCGCACGCTGCGCCTCGGGCGCATCAATTCACCCGGGCTTGCACGTGTTCTCGACGTTGTCCGGGGCAGCTCCGGTGGAATTGTCGTGTCCGAGTGGACGCCTGGCCGGTCGCTTCGCGAGATGGCCGACACGGTGCCCTCTCCGACCGGCGCTGCGAGAGCGATCAAAGCACTCGCGGCCGCCGCTGAAGCAGCTCACCGTAGTGGCGGTGCGCTCTCGATCGACCATCCGGATCGAGTTCGCATCAGTACCAGCGGCAACGCCGTTCTCGCATTCCCCGCGACCCTCGCCGACGCGGACCCTGGTTCCGATGTTCGTGGTCTCGGTGCCATGTTGTACGCCCTGATCACAGCGCGATGGCCGCTGACCGACCCCACTGCTCGGCCCGACGCTCAGGTCAGGTCCGTCGGTGGCATGAAGATCGCCGATCGGGACGCGAGCGGCAACGCCGTCGAGCCTCGCCGGATTCGGCCGGACGTTCCCTTCGAGATTTCTGCGGTCGCAGTTCGCGCGCTGGAGCAGAACAGCGGCATCAGAACCGCCGCGACCGTTCAGCACGTGCTCGATCAAGCTGCAGTCGTGAACGACAAGACAGATCTGATGCCTGCGCTGCGGTTGGGCCAGCGAGCACCCGGTGCGACCGGGCATTCGCTCGCAGACCCCGAGGAGATCGCGGCTCAACAGCAACGGTCGCGGAACACCAACATTGCTCTCGCCGTGTTGGGCGTGCTCACCGTCGTTGTTCTCGGTTTCGCCGGCTACTGGCTGTTCACGTCCATCGCTGGGGGCAGCACGGACGAACCCCTCACGCAGCAGGACTTCGGCCTGACGACACCCGAGACCGTACCTCCGGCCCCCGGGGCCCCGGGAGCACCGGTTCCGGCACCTGCGGCAGCGCCGGTGGCAATCGATTCCGTCGAGGTGTTCTCGCCCCAGGGAAGTGCCGACAACGCGGCGACGGCATCCAACGCAGCGGACGGCGATCCGTCGACAGAGTGGGCATCCGACTCGTACTTCCAGCCATTCCCCTCTCTGAAGAACGGCGTGGGCCTACTCGCGACGCTTCCGTCTTCCCAGGTCCTCACCAGTGCTTCGGTGACATCGCCTTCTCCTGGAACCGTGGTGGAGATCCGGTCGGCACCGAGCGATTCGCCGAGCCTGAGCGACACGACGGTCATCGGACAGGCGACGCTGGGCAACGGTGTCACCGAAATCCCGCTCCAGGCGAGCGAGCCCACCAGCCACGTGCTGCTGTGGATCACCGGTTTGAGTACGGACAGCGGGCGTAATCAGTCCTCCATCGCGGAGTTCGGATTCACCGCGCAATCCTGATTCCGGTCTGTTTAGCGGCACTTTTTACTGCAAATTGCTTGAAAATACGAACGTTACATACTCTGCGGTCTCGATGCTTTAGGCTCTCCAGCAATGCGGTAACACGGGGGGAGCCGTTTTCGTATGGGGACTGCTGGTGTAAACAATGGCGTGGGGGGAGTGCTCAATGCACGTTCCGATGTCGAACTTCTCGCTGCTCACGTAGCGGGTGATCCAACGGCGTTCACCATGCTCGTTCATCGTCATCACGAGCATTTGTGGATGACCGCTCGACGAACGAGCTACACGAACGAGGATGCGGCAGACGCGCTTCAAGAAGCCCTTCTGTCCGCACATCGCATGGCGGCCTCGTTTCGCGCCGATGCAGCGGTTCGAAGCTGGCTGCACAAGATCGTCGTCAATGCATGTCTCGACCGCATTCGCCGCAACCGCTCACGTCCGACGATTCCGCTTCCTGACGGCGATGCGCTCGAGCTGGCCGATGCGCGGGACCCGATGGCAACCGTCGAGACATCCATCGAGGTCCACTCTGCCCTGATGACACTCGCTCCCGAACAACGCGCAGCTGTGGTCGCCGTCGACATGGAGGGCTACTCGGTTGCCGATGCGGCGCGGCTTCTCGGTGTTCCAGCCGGGACGGTGAAGAGTCGCTGCGCACGCGGACGGCTCAAGTTGGCAGTCCTTCTGGAATATCTGCGCACGGATGGGAACCGATAGCCCGGCTGCTGCGTCCTACCATGTGTACGACGGATTGTGTAGGGAAGGAGACGTCGATGGCTTCGCACGGTACAGAGCCCGAGCAGCCGTACCCTTCACAGCCGTTCTCGATGGAATTGCTCGCCGACCTGCATGCGGGTGTACTGCGCGAGTCCGTGAGCGAGGAACTGTGGCCACGCGTCCGTCGGGATCCGGAGGCCGTCCGCGTCTTGGCGGCACTCGACGCGGTGACCGCGACACTCGCTGCCTCCGGCAACGAATTGGCCCGCGGCGAAGCCATGCCCCCTGCCGTAGCCGAACGAATCGATCGCGCACTCGCCGCGGCCGAGAACCCCGTCTCCAGCACCGCCGGACCTCTCGAACCGCCACGAGACCAGACGCCGGTGACGCCGATTGCATCACGGCGTCGCGTACCGCGAACTGTGATGGTTGTCGGGGCTGCAGCCGCCGTGGCGGTTGTTATCGGGATCACCACGGCCGTTGCGTTCGTGAGTTCTTCCAACGACGACGCAGGCTCCGAGACCGTCGCCCAGGCTCCCGGACTGGTGGTGGATCCGCCGGCATTGGTGATCGACTCGAACCGTCTGGATTCCTCACTGGCATACGACGTGATGGCCAATCGCGGCGCGAACGAACTGATCGATTCCGTCGCACTTCCAGATTGCCTGCAGGCCAACGGATTCGATCGCTTCTCGGTGGTCTTGGGAAGCGCAGCCGTCGAGTTGGACGGCCGCTCGGGCATCATGCTCGTCATCCCGCGCAACGGAGCGTCGTCCGGTTTGACGTTGTTGGCGGTCGAGCCCACCTGCGGTGTCGACAACCCAGGCACCCTCGTTCGCCGCGACGTCGATTGAGATTGCTCTGCGTGGCGGGTCGGCGGGAACAACAACCTTTACCCTGGTGTTGACACACACGTTGTTCAAGCATCTATCGGAAGGCCCGCATGACTACGCCCAAGGTTCACGACCTCATCATCGTCGGCTCTGGACCGGCCGGGTACACCGCTGGCGTCTACGCAGCCCGGGCTGAGCTCCAGCCCCTCCTGTTCGAGGGAACGCAATTCGGCGGCGCGTTGATGACCACCACCGAGGTGGAGAACTTCCCCGGCTTCCGCGAAGGAATCATGGGTCCGGACTTGATGGAACAAATGCGCGAGCAGGCCAAGCGCTTCGGAGCCGACATCCGCACCGAAGACGTCGAGGAACTTCAGCTCGACGGTGAAATCAAGACCGTATCTGCCGGAGGCGAGACGTACCGCGCGCGCGCCGTCATTTTGGCGATGGGCGCAGCAGCCCGGTACCTCGGCATCCCCGGCGAGGAGAAGCTACTCGGTCGTGGGGTAAGTGCGTGCGCCACGTGTGACGGATTCTTCTTCCGTGATCAGGACATCGCTGTCATCGGCGGCGGCGACTCTGCCATGGAGGAAGCAACGTTCCTCACTCGCTTCGCGCGCAGCGTTACCATCGTCCACCGACGTAGTGAGTTCCGCGCGTCACGCATCATGCTCGAACGCGCCAAGAACAACGAGAAGATCAATTTCCTGACCGACACCAAGGTGTTGGAAGTGCTGGGTGACTCCTCGGTGACGGGTGTGGCCATCGAAAACGCACTCACAGGTGAGAAAAGCACCCTCGCTGTGACCGGCATGTTCGTCGCCATCGGTCACGATCCACGCAACGAGCTCGTCAAGGGACAGGTCGCCCTCGACGACGCCGGTTACGTCACGGTTGCGTCTCCGACGTCGGCCACTTCGGTGGCGGGAGTCTTCGCGGCGGGCGACCTCGTCGACCACGTGTACCAGCAGGCGATCACTGCGGCAGGGACCGGCTGCACCGCATCGATCGACGCCGAGCGTTGGCTAGCTGAGCAGGGCGATATCACGACCAACACCCTCGAGCACGCCGACCAACCGGTCGATGCAGTGTCTGCCTGACACGACCGTTTGGGGCTCGACCGTTCCAACCCGAAAGTCACCACTTCTACTCACAGGGAGCTACACCAGATGTCCGACGACAAGAAGACCGTCACGATCACCGATGCATCGTTCGCGGACGACGTCCTCACCAGCGAGAAGCCTGTACTGGTTGACTTCTGGGCCACCTGGTGTGGTCCGTGCAAGATGGTGGCCCCTGTACTCGAGGAGATCGCAGCCGAACATGCCGACAAGCTGACCATCGCCAAGCTCGACATCGACGCCAATCCTCAGGCGGCTCGCGACTTCAAGGTCATGTCCATCCCAACGCTCATTCTGTTCCAGGGTGGCAAGCCCGTGAAGCAGATTGTCGGGGCCAAGGGCAAGGCCGCCCTGCTCAAGGACCTCGAATCCGTTTTGTGACGCAGCTGCAGTAGAACCGTTTCCGTGACGGAGGCGGCGTGGATTGCGATACCTCGGCCTCCTTCTGCGACAATCGTCTGATGTGCCGACGCAGGGTCGGCACATCGACGCTTGTGTTCGAGGACGCGCATCGTCGGGCGGGGAGTATGCCGCCCGGTCTGTTCGGCACCGACATGAAAACCGTTCATTCTGCGAGAGGTCACGAGGTATGCACCGACTCAGTCACGGCGATTCCGGTCCCGCCGTAGCGGAGGTACGGAGCACCCTGATCTCGCTGGGCTTCCTTCACGAGGAAAACAGCGGTGCGGGTGGGGTCGAAGACCCGCTTCACTGGAGCGCACCAGCATCGAATTTCGATTCTCTCCTGGACGGCGCGGTACGAGCCTTTCAGCAACACCGCGGCCTGCTGGTCGACGGCACCGTCGGACCCGCCACGTACCGTTCCCTCAAAGAGGCGTCATACCGCCTCGGGGCCCGCACCCTGATCTACCAGCTCTCCGCGCCGCTCTACGGCGACGATGTCGCCACTCTCCAGACTCGTCTCCAAGACCTCGGTTTTTACAGCGAACGAGTCGATGGCTACTTCGGACCGAAGACTCACGAAGGATTGTCCTCGTTCCAGCGGGAGATCGGATTGTCGCCCGACGGCATCTGCGGTCCCGCGACCCTGCGTTCGCTCGATCTGCTCGGTGCACGCGTCACCGGTGGTTCGCCGCACGCGATCAGCGAAGAAGAGCTTGTCCGGCAATCCGGCCCTCAGTTGACGGGTAAGCGCATTGTCATCGATCCCGACCTCGGTGGCCCTGACACTGGAATCATCGTCGACGGGCTGTACGGCAAAATTTCCGAGGCCGAAATTCTGTGGGACGTAGCAAGCCGCCTCGAGGGACGAATGGCGGCCACAGGGATGGAAACGTTCTTGTCGCGAGCACGGGGCACCAACCCCAGCGTCGCCGATCGTGCGGAGACGTCCAACGCTTTCAACGCCGACCTGATGATCTCGCTTCGCTGTGCGTCCAGTGCCAGTCCAGCTGCCAACGGCGTCGCGAGCTTCCACTTCGGCAACTCCCATGGCTCGGCGTCGCTCATCGGCCAAGTTCTCACCGGATACATCCAACGCGAAATTGTTGCTCGCACACCGCTATTGGACTGCCGCAGTCACGGACGAACCTGGGACCTGTTGCGGCTCACCAACATGCCGACCGTTCAGGTCGACCTCGGCTATCTGACGAGCGCGGCGGACGTCGCTGTACTCGGAGATCCTCGTTCACGCGACATCATTGCCGAGGCAATTCTCATCGCGGTCAAGCGGCTTTATCTCCTCGGGCAGGACGACCAGCCGACAGGCACTTTCACGTTCGCCGAACTACTGGCCGAGGAACTTGCCGCAGCAGATCGACGCTGAATCACTTAAGACACTGACTTACACGGCTTTGCACCGGTGTGTACACCGGACCGCCGAAGTGTCGCGGTCACCGAACGCCGACGGTGTCCTTGTGCTCGATATCGACCATGGTCAAACTTGCTGCGATGAGTAGTCGCTCCAATGCGGACTCCACGTCTTCTTTCCATCCGTGATCGCGATCCAGCTCGAGCCGCAGTCTCGGGTAGCGGTGATGTGGTGCAACTACCTCGAACCCTGCCTTCTCGAGAAAATCGGCATCGATCATGCAGGTGACGTCCGAGCAGGTGCGCGATGCGGTCGCGCGAGGACCGTCGACCTCATCGGAGTCGGTGCGCCGAATCCCGAAGGCTTCCAGGGCTCGAACGCCACGGTTGACGAGGTCGGCTACTACGGCCTGGATGAGAGAGGCAGAGTTGCTGTCGCGATCGACGTCGGACTCGATTCTCAATGTCGTGAGCAGAACTGCGTCGGCGCTGACGGGGGACGTCGGAAATGTCGTGGCACGTGGGACGGCACCGGGTGGGGCGTACAGCGCACACCCTGTCGTCGCACCCGCTGTCGTCAGCAGCTGTCCGCACGATCCCCACTCGAGCATAATCATCGACAACCACGCCTCGTTCTCCAACTCGAGGTCGAGTGCCTCACCGTCAGCCTTCTGGGTAGGAGAGTCGAGAACCCAGAACCGACACCGCCGGGTGTGGTTCGGCAGTCGATCGAAGGAGTCCAACGTGACCCCGGTGACGAGCGTCGACACTACTTACCTCAGCCTCCAAGCCCGGTGCATCTTCTGTCGCAAAATGGTCTCGTATGGGTACCGTTCGGCTTCAACCCACTCGACCAGAATAGGCGATGCTGACGGCTTCGGTCGCGTCGTGGGCAGTGCGAGCGAAATAGTCTGTCCTGCATCATTTTTCATGATATATCGCAACTTTCGAGTACCTGCGAACGGTACTATCGTCACAGTGACATAAGTACCGCTGGTATCTGTACCTGAAATATCGCGGTTACTTCTTCTTCTGATCTTCCATCATTTCCACAATGCGCTGAAGATCGTCGACCGACCCGAATTCGACAACGATCTTGCCTTTTTTCTTGCCGAGGCTCACGGTGACTCGTGTATCGAAGGAGTCGGAAAGGCGATCGGCGACATCTTGGAGTCCCGGCATCTGAATCGGCTTGCGCCTGGGGGACGGATTCGGAGTGACATCGTCGTTTCGATTTGCGAGAGTAACCGCCTCTTCGGTCGCCCGTACCGACAGTCCCTCCGCGACGATCCGGGTCGCCAGTGCTTCTTGAGCATCCGAACCAGCGTCCAAAGACAGCAGTGCACGCGCATGCCCGGCGGACAAAACGCCCGCCGCAACGCGTCGCTGAACTGCGATCGGAAGCTTCAAAAGGCGAATCATGTTGGTCACGACGGGCCTGGACCGACCGATCTTCGCCGCCAGCTCCTCGTGGGTCACGTCGAATTCTTCGAGGAGTTGTTGATATGCAGCCGCTTCTTCGAGGGGGTTCAACTGCACGCGATGGATGTTCTCGAGGAGCGCGTCGCGCAGCATCGCGTCGTCGGCTGTCTCGCGGACAATGGCCGGAATGGAGTCGAGTCCGGCTTCCTGGCTGGCTCGCCACCGTCGCTCACCCATCACGAGTTCGTACTTGCCGCCCTCGATCGAGCGCACAACGATCGGTTGCATCAACCCGAATTCACGGATCGAGTGGACCAATTCCGCGAGCGATTCCTCGTCGAACACGCTTCGAGGCTGCTTCGGGTTGGGCTGAATCAGCCCCGGTGCTATCTCCCGATACACCGCTCCGGCGGGTGCCAGGTCCTCTTTCGAACTGCGAACCGGGGGAGTCGGGGTGGGGGCAGACACCACTTTTTCGGCCGCAGTCGATCCCGGTCGAGTCTCCCGGGTAGCGGAACTGTCGTTTCCGATCACCACGTCTGCTGCTGCACTACCCAACCGAGGTCCGGCCTCCGGACCGGTCGGGATCAGCGCGGCCAACCCACGGCCCAAGCCGCCCTTACGTGTCTGACTCATCTTTTCTACTGCTCCTGCTGTGTGGTCGAGGACGCGAATTCTGAACGCGCTGCGAGTTCCCTACCTGCATCCAGATAGCTCATCGCGCCTCGCGAGCCGGGATCGTAGTCGAGCACCGTCATGCCGTAACCCGGAGCTTCCGACACCTTCACGCTGCGGGGAATGACGGCTCGGAGAACCGCATCGCCGAAGTGTTTGCGGACCTCCTCCGCAACCTGATCGGCCAACTTGGTTCGACCGTCGTACATCGTGAGGATGACCGTCGACACATGGAGGGCGGGGTTGAGGTGAGCCTGGACAAGTTCGATGTTGCGGAGGAGCTGACCGACTCCCTCCAAGGCGTAGTACTCACACTGAATGGGAATGAGCACTTCGCTCGCCGCAACCAATGCGTTGACGGTGAGCAGTCCGAGCGACGGTGGGCAATCGATGAGAACGAAGTCGGCGTCGATATCGTCCAAGTTGGTCAGCGCAGTCTTGAGCCGTCCTTCGCGCGCAACCATCGACACGAGCTCGATCTCCGCACCGGCCAGGTCGATCGTGGCTGGAATGCAGAAGAGCCGTTCACTGTGCGGACTCTGTTGGATCGCCTCTTTGGCGCTCACCTCGCCGATGAGGACCTCGTAACTCGAGGGCACACCCGAGTGGTGCTCGACGCCCAATGCCGTGCTGGCGTTGCCCTGAGGGTCGAGATCGACCACCAGTACGGTCAAGCCCTGGATCGCCAAGGCGGCCGCGAGATTGACCGCTGTCGTCGTCTTGCCGACACCGCCTTTCTGATTGGCGATCGTCAGCGTCCGCCGCCGTACCGGCTTGGGCAACGTGACGCTGCCCGGATGAAGCACCTGACTTGCTCGCTGCGCGGCGGCCCCGATCGGGGTGTCGTCGGACGAAATGCTGCTGTATGCGCCGAAGCCAGATCCACCCGTCTCGTCCGATGTAGAACCCTTTCGTGCTTTCGACGCACTCGCGGTCGCGGACTCTGTTTCACGTGAAACAGTTGGATCGGATCCACCCGACATACATGCTCCTTAATACGGAACCGGATTGAAGTAGAAGAAATTTAAGGGAGAAGCCGTGGGGAGTTACGAGCGAGCGAAGCGGCGAGGCACTCTCTCGGCGCGAACCACGATTGTCGGTGTCGGCACTACATCCACGCCGCACCTCACAACCTCTAGCTTGCCAGCACCCATACGAGTAAGGGAAGCCCGATCGCGTTCGATCTCCTCTTCTGCACTACTTCCCTTCAACGCCAGCATCCGCCCGCGTTCGTGAATGAGCGGGAGCGACCATTTCGCAAGCTTTTCGAGCGGTGCGACGGCTCTCGACGTGACAACATCAGCGCCGCCGGCCTCCTTCTTCACACCGGGTTGCTCGGCACGACCACGAACGACCAGAACATCGAGATCGTGCGCTTCGATGAATTCTGCGAGATAGACCGTTCGACGAAGAAGTGGCTCGACAAGCGTGACGTGAAGATCCGGTCGCGCAATCGCAAGCGGGATCCCGGGGAGCCCCGCACCACTCCCGATGTCTACGACCCGCTCGCCTTCATCGATTAGCTCGCCGATCACTGCGCAGTTCAAAAGGTGTCGCTCCCAGAGTCGGGGGACTTCCCTCGGACCGATCAGTCCGCGCTCGACGCCATCCGTAGCGAGAGACTCATGATATTTCTTGGCCAGATCAAGACGCGGACCGAACACGCGCTCAGCAATTGCCATCAATTGATCGTTGTCCAACGCCTCTGGTTCCACACTGTTCATCTTCCCGCCTCGCGGGGCACTTCGCCAAACCAATGACATGTTCTCGGCGAATATCACGCGTGCATTGGTCGATCCCGGGCACGGGCGTCAGTTTCACGTGAAACATCGTGCGGTGTTCCTTGATGCAACGCCGCACCATCACCGAATCCGGACACGCGGGGGATGAAACGAGCCGACCCCGACTTACCGTGACGGACTTCGAACGCAAAACCCACGGACTTCCGACTCGCACATCTCCAACTATGTTCCACGTGAAACATCGCGTCTCCAAGGTCGCCTGGACTCGCGCACGCAACCCCGTCGCGGAGTCCGGACCCGGGCCAGGCAAAAATGCTGTTGTGGTCGTGTCCGCCCCTCGACCGAGACACGTCCACTGCGCGTCAGGGTGTCCACCCGCAATATTGCTACCCCGACGCCGCAACGTACTGACGCCGGCCGACGAGAATATTGGCCGATCACACCCCTTCATGTTCTCGACAATTGAGTGGGAGGTGCGACGTCACCAGACTGGGTCGGTCCGTCGATTCCACCGGAATACTCGGGGTCGCCCTACAACCGCTGGCGCCCAATCCGTGCTCGCCAGACAGAAGACACCTCTCGAGCGCGTGTGGATCACCGTTGAATGTCACAGTCTGAACAGCCTTACATGGGCGTCGGATGATCAGACTGTCCGAACACGGCAGGACAGTGATTCCCATGCAATGGCGTGGGGTGGCCACCCACCGCACTGGTCGGTCGCGATCGCGGTCCGAAGTGTGCCGACGTCGAACCGTCCGGATGTCCTGCCGAGAAGAGGATCCCGTGGACCGCCGGTTGCGACTTTGGCGCGTCGTGTCCTACACGAATCAACTCTCGGGTCAGATCGACTGACGATTGCTGCAAGATGAGCAAGAGTAGGTAGTTCGGTTCGATCAGCTATCCCGTGCGGCGATATTTGATCAGCTGATGCCGGCGGTGGTCTGCGACCATGGGTCTACGCAGACAGTCTCCGACGATGTTTCACGTGAAACCGCGACTAGAGTATTCGGCAGAATGGAGTCCCTGCAGAACTGCGTTGCAACAGCCCGACAGCGTTCCAGCGAGTCGAGAGAAACACCGTCGGCCTGGAGTGAACAGGAACAGTTGTGCGCAATCAGCCGTTCGACTGGACTACTCATTGGCAGGGGGAGGGGGAACGGCGCCTACTGCCCGTCAGCTATCGCTGACGGTGAGAGGTCCCCCAAGTACACAATCCGACGTTTGCGTGGACAGCCTGGCGCGGCGACGCCAGTCGGATACATCACGACGGCTTGACCATCAAGATGTTTCACGTGAAACAGATCGCACGCACCCGATGTAGCCACCAGCCGCAGTAAAGAAAGGCGTCGACAATGATATCGACGTCGTGAACTTTGTTCCCAAACCGATGGGCTGCGCGCCTCCCCGGTGCCCTGACGCGACCTGCTGACAGCGGCCAGCGGTCGTACCCGTCACCCGAACTGTTGGCCCCGCAACTGTCACAGTGACGTTTCTTCCTGATGTCATTGCCTGCGGGTATAACGACCGACTTCCAACTTACAAGAATGTCATTTCCCACCGCTTCAATGGAACGTCGACAGAACCAACCTGCTGACACGAACCGGAGGGGATTCCAACTCGCGATCACGACCCGAGGACCGGACCCGGGGACCGGCTCGACACCGATACTTTCGCTACCGACGCGGTCAATCTTCGCCAGCGCATCGCGGACGATCTTCGGCTCGAACGGTGTCAGCGATATCCAGTCTTCCCGCGCTCGACGCCCGAGTGCCGCCCGACACTGCGTCCATCGGAGCGATCATCGATACCTTCGGACGCGCACCTGGCTTGGACTTCGATACGAGCTTGACTCGGAGCTTCGGCGCACATCGTTTGGCCCGCCACTCCAGCCTCGAACGTACAGAAGTTATGGACACACTCTGCCGGCGAGAGCACCCAACGCCAATGCAGGTCCGTCGGGTCGCTATCCGGGAACCTAGCGCGAACACCAATCCCAGTGTCATGAGTACGGCCAGCAAACTCATCCACAACGTGGATCTACTTCCAGTCCCAATGTCTTACAGCACGCGTAATGCGTTGCCGTCCGTTGTTTCACGTGAAACCAGCCCACTCCGTTGTTTCACGTGAAACCAGCCCGCTCCGGTGTTTCACGTGAAACCTCAGCTTCCGGGAGTGACTCTGTCGGCCGCGGCTACGATGTCAGCGAGGTCTTCGATCGCAGCACTCGCCCCATACAACAGCGAGACGCCAGTGACGTTCACGATGACCTCATCCACACCGCACTCGCTGTATGACAACAATTCCTCGGCGATCCGGTCTGCCGTGTCGAATACGAAGACGCGCTTCTCCATCAACTCCCGAGCCCCCGACGCCGGATCCGATGCGTCGACATCCAAACCCGCGCGCCGAAGCATCTCGGTGTAGTGATGTGTTTCCAAGTGTTTGCCAGCCCCGGTATGTGCGAGCAACGTTCCACTGCGTCCCGGGCGATCGACCGCGCACTGAACGTAGGCGACTGTCCTCGGATGCGTGCCATCGGAGCGGGTGGAGGCAGGATTCAAAACATCACGGATGTAGTTCTTCGGAGCGAGCCACGACACCTGAAATTCGGCGCTCGGCGCTCCAACACGTGCCATACCTTCACGCAGCACCCCGATGCCGATTTCTACACGGGGGTGTTCCGCGGGAGGTAATACACCGCCAACGATCTCACCTTCCAGATCATCCCTGACGTGGACGCCGGAAAGCAGATCGCGAACGATACGAACGTAGGTCGACATATACGTCGCCGGCTTGGAAAACGGCCGCCCGCGCACAGACGAAACGAAAGCTGGATCAGCCGACCCGTATGCGATCGAGACATTGTTACCAGTTGCGATCGCGACCGATCGGGCCTGCATTGCAGCGTCGTACGGCGAACGCAGAACGGCAAGAGCGGTACCAATTCCAACGGGAACCGCCCACGGCGTTCGTCCCAGAGCCGCAAGAGTCGAGTGAGAATCGATTACGAAGGATTGGCCCATCCATAACCGGCTCAAGCTTGTAGTCGAAACCACTTCAGCAAACGGATCGATAGCGCCTATTTCCCGGGGCTGCTCCGGATACAGCGCCGAAATCTGCATGTGTGTGCTCTCTTCCTACGCCTGCGAGTTTCTGCTGAAATCCGCGAGGTCCACTCCCGACACACTTGCGCTCTGCTCCAACGCCGTGGTCAACGAGATTCCCTCGGACCGATGGCGAGCAAACGCACGAGCCACGACCGTCGAACGATGTTGGCCAAAACTCTCCTTGACACCGCGTTGGTGACCTCTCAGAGGTTCCTGCGCCGTACCAACTCCGTGTCCGTGATCAGCGACGAACAGCGAGGTCGACTTCTCGAACTCGTTCGTAGTCCGCTGCCGTCTGACGTCGAGCACTGCCTCCAGGATCTCGGACCCTCGCTGCTGTGCGTAAACCACGAGCGCGTCGGATCGGGGGTAACGAACCCGGCGCGAGAGCAGTTTTGTCCGGAACGGAATTCCGAGCTCGATCAACCTCTCGATGCATACCGCCCATTCGCTTACTGCCGTCTCGGGGTCGGACTGCGCTATGTAAATCCGTTCGATCGGAGCATCGTCGCTCGTCGCTCGATGACTTGCCAGTCGATGGTCGTACAACAGGAACCCGGGCGATAGATTCGGCCGCCACGACGTGGTTCGAAGATATGTTGTCCCGTCGACCTCGAAAAGTGCCTCTTCCGTCGGACTCGCGGAGACAGAGACCCGTCCTATCGACAGCGCTCCTGTAGAGATGGAATCGACTGCGACATCGGTCAATCCATCGACAACGCGACCTCGAACAAACCGTTCGAACTCGTAGTCCTGCAGAACTCCGTCCAGGGTCTTGGTGTCGTCTGTGTTTCCTGCGTGAGCCGCCCTGTAGATCCGGTCCGACAATTCTTGCTCGGTCTGATCTTCGATGCCCCCGACATTTCGATCCGCTGTCACCAATTGAGTTCCATCGACACGCAAGCGCTGCGCAACGTGCTCCACCGAAGGTACGCATACCTGTTGCTTCCCGGGCCCCGCCGCCACCGCCGTCATCGGACGTTTCCGAACAGTTCGGAAGCAGATTCAGGATCGATCAGTGCCTGCCTTCCGATCCCCGCCAGAGCCTTGTCGATCGCGGAAAGTTGAGCAGCCAACATCGACCTCGCGATCGTGCGACCGATGATGAACCAACCGACACATCGTCCGAGGTCGACGCGGTCCACCCGGTAGCCTCCTGACTCTTCGTATGCCGTGAGGAATTGCTTAGCATCCGGAGCTGCTGTCCTCAGGGCATCGACCATCGTGCCGACTATCTCTTCGTGGGCACCAAGGACCGAATCATGTTCCGTATCGATTGACGACACCGCGCGGAGCACAGCCTCGTGCAGAATTGAACCGACGAAGGAACCGAGGTCCAACCCCGGCCATCCATAGCGGTACTCTTCGAAATCCACGATCCAGAGGCGGCCCTCGGAGAACACCACCTGATCGAGCCTCAGATCCGCATGGATCGGCGAACGCGTCTTCTCGCGGGAAATTGCCAACCTGAAATTGTCAACGGCATTCACCAAAGATGTGTCGTGATGGAATAGGCGCCAGCACTCGAGTTCCCCCGCGCTTGCGTCGATCCACCTGCTCAGAGAGATGGACCCGAAGCTGGTCAAGCGTTCGTTTCGTACGTCTTCCACCGACATCGAGGGTTCGGCCGGAGCTGTGTGTACTCGGGCAATCAGCCTGCCTGCCCCGGCGAGAAGCAATTCTCTTTGTAGGCCGTCGGATTCAGCGTCCGCGAGCATGGTGCCCAGCGTGCCCGGATCTTTCAGAAGTTCGAAGTCGACTCTCGAATCGTCGCGATACGTGATCGAGGGTGATACGCGGTGTTCTGACGCAGACTGCGCCTCGTCGAATGCCACCGTACGAGCAATCCGTTTTTCGGCGCCGACACCCTCGAACACCTTCACAAAGGCGTCTGTTGTGGAGTAAGTGGTGTTGCGGCCTGCAAATCGTGTGCGGAACTTCGTGGATAGCGGAGCTGTGTCGTCTTCCACATTCACAGTGGTCAAGAATCCAAACCCCCTGGGTATTGGCCTTCGGACGCGCAAACTTCGGGCACGTCGACCGCCATGCGGTCGACGTGCCCTCGGTATCTCAGTGAAGTGAGAAGGTCGTGATGCTAATCGAGTTGCTGAACTGGGAGTCGCTGATGATGCTCCGTCCCACCATCGAGGCACCGAGCCCCGATCGTGCGTCATTCATGACGTCTGCTGGCGTGGTGTACGCCGTGTATCCGTTCGCGAGTGAATCCATAGTCAGATTCTCCTGTCGTCTCATCGGACCTCGGCCTAACCGACCGAGTGGTATCGATGCTAGGACACCTCGAAGACCATGTTCAACAGCAAAGTGATCGCAGTCACTTTGGACTCGCGCAGTGACGACTTCCGTTCGCACCTGTAAGACCGACGCCGCAAACTCCGCCGTAATTCCTTACAGGACAACCGATTTCGCGACGCTGTGGCTCACTAACCCAGTGGTTACGGGGTCTTGACCACGACCACACGCCGAGACGGCTCCACACCGGTACTTTCGCTGTCGACACCATCGATCTTCGCGACGGCATCGTGAACGATCTTCCGCTCGAACGGTGTCATCGGAGTCAACTCCTCACGCTCACCACCCTCGAGAACGCGACGCGCGGCCTCGATTCCGAGAGTGCTCAATTCGCTACGCCGGTTGGCACGCCATCCAGCGACGTCCAACATCAACTTGCTGCGCTCACCAGTCGACTGCTGCACCGCCAGTCGCGTCAACTCCTGCAACGCATCGAGGACCTCACCCTTGCGTCCGACCAGTTTCGCCAGATCCGACCCACCGTCGATGCTGACTACAGCCCGATCGCCTTCGACATCCAGGTCGATATCGCCGTCGAAATCCAGGACATCGAGGAGTTGCTCCAGATAGTCACCGGCGATTTCGCCTTCTTCGACGAGATAGTCTTCCGAATCCTCGTCGTCGTCCTCGAGTTCTTCGGCGTCAGCAGTATCGGGTTCCGCGACTGTCGACTCGATATCCTTCAACGCTTCGTCCGACTTGTCGGTCTCGACTGCCACGACTTCACTCGCTCCATCCCCAGCGCTCACTGCGTTGTCCGTGTTGGTTACTTCAGTTTCTGCAGACATTTTCGGTCCTCAATATCCGGGCGTCAGCGACGCTTGCGCTTCGGCTTACTTCGATTGGCCTGCGACCGCGGCTTCGGGGAGCCGTTCGAACCTGAGGCTCCGGTGATACCGGTGGTGTCGGCGCTCGAGGCATCGCCCGCCGCTGCATCCGTCGGAGTCATCTTCGACAGCTTCGGACGAGCACCCGGCTTGGGCTTCGATACGGGCTTGACTCCGGGCTTCGGCGCATTCTCGGTTCGCTTCTCGAGCGTCACCTGCTTCTTTGCTGCCTCTTCTTTGTCGATCTTGCCGAAGACGAGGTGCTGCTGGCCGTAGGTCCATGCGTTGTTGCTGACCCAGTACAGAAGGATGGCGATCGGCAAGAAGGCGCCGAATGCGAGGACACCGAGCGGGAACACGTACAGGGCGAGCTTGTTCATGATCGCCGACTGCGGATTCGCGGCCGCCGCTTCACTCTGACGTGCAACCGACGCGCGCGAGTTCATGTGCGTGGCAATCGCTGCAATTACCATCAGCGGCACCGCTACGAGGACGATCGTCAACGTCGATGGCACGCCGAGCCCAAGCTCTGGGTTGGCGTACGCCGCCAACTGATCCTGCGCACTCGTTATCTGGGCGGAAATCGGTGCACCGAACAGACGTGCGTCGAGGAAAGAGTTTACGTCTTCTACCGAAAAGGCGTAGTTGGGCAGAGAGCGTGTTTCCTCGGCACTGAGGCCAAGCTGTCCGTATGCCGTGCCGGTCCGGTTGAACGAACGAAGCACGTGGAACAGACCGATGAACACGGGAGCCTGAGCAAGCACGGGTAGGCAGCCCATGATCGGGTTGAAGCCGTGTTCCTTCTGCAGTTTCTGCATCTCGACGGCCATACGTTGCTTGTCTTTGCCGTACTTCTTCTGCAGCGCCTTGATCTGCGGTTGCAGTTCCTGCATCTGCCGCGTGGTGCGCACCTGCTTGACGAAGGGCTTGTACAGAATCAGACGCAGGGTGAACACGAGGAACACCACGGAAAGTGCCCATGCAAATCCGTTGTCGGCACCGAGCACGGCGCCGAACACCTTGTGCCACACCCAGAGAATCCAGGAGACCGGATAGTAAATGAAATCGAGCACGGCTCTATGTACCCCTCTGTTCGTCCACTCTTACGAACGAGTGGATGTCTTCGGTCGAAGTCTGGTCGGCATCGGCGTGGGTTCGGTGACGCCACGAACCACGCTCGGGCACCGGGTCCCACCCACCAGAGTGCCAGGGTGCGCACTTGAGTAACCGTGCAACGGCGAGCAAGGAACCTTTGATCGCGCCGTGGGTCTTCAACGCATCGACCGCATACTCACTGCAGGTGGGGGAGAACCTGCAGGTCGGCAGTCTGAGCGGAGACACGTACGTTCGATACAACTCGATACAGAAAACCAGAGTTCGAACCGGAATCGAACGCAGTACGCGAAGGAACTTCATTTAAGGTGCATCTTTCGACGCCGTCGAGCCGGGGGAGTGCACAAAGCCCAGTTTCTTGAGTCCGGATCCAACCTGACGAAGCAGATCCTGGGAAGAAAGTTCGGCCGCGCCAGGCAACGCCCTGATCACGACATCGGTGTTGCTCGGCACTTCGGGGAGCAACTGGCTGCAAATATGCCGAAGCCGGCGCGCAACTCGATGACGAGTTACCGCCGGCCCGACAGCTTTGCTCACGATCAATCCGAATCTCGGTTCGCCGATGGAAAAGACAGCGCTCGAGTCGTCACGCGCGAACGCATGTACGACCAAGTCTTGTCTACCCATTCGACGGCCTCGACGCACGGCACGCGAGAAATCCGCGCTGCGGTGCAGTCTGTGCGGCTCAGGTAACACCCCGAGCTCCGTAACTCAGAAGAACAACGATTTAGGCGGTGAGTTCCTTGCGGCCCTTGCCGCGACGTGCAGAAACGATTGCACGACCTGCACGCGTACGCATCCGGAGACGGAAGCCGTGAACGCGCGCACGGCGTCGGTTGTTCGGCTGGAACGTCCGCTTGCCCTTGGCCACGGTCAACACTCCTCGAAATTTGTAGACGCCCATCTTGGCGCCTACTGATGGCAGTACCGAATTCGGTTGAACTCGAGTTACATCCCAGAGCGAGAATCCCGAAAGAACACAGACTGTAAGCAGCCAGCAAGCATCGGCCACCTCGCCTCGGGTGACTGTTCGAGAGTACTGATCGACCAACGATGGGTCAAACTCGTCTCCGCGCCTCGATCAAGACTACATCGATGTCATTCATCCACAAGGCTGGGGACGAGGCCATGTTGATAACTACTTTCGACCGAACATTTCGATCCATTCACAGGGTGCGGTCGTAGCTCGAGAATTGAGATTCTCACAACGCCGCAGGTAGAACCCCTTATGAACGGCTAGATGTTCGTAAAACGAAGGTTTTGGGTCACACGGATGTCGTTCATCCACACCTGTGGATAATTGTGTGGAAAGACGCGCCAGGTGGCATATTCGTACCGGGCGCATGCGCACCGATCCGGTATGGCTCCCCCGACGCTCGTCGACGGGGACGTTAGTCGAACCGTGCGCGGTACACGTGTACTTCGGCAACACCGATTTCGCGTACGTCCACTTATCTTGCTTTGTAAGTCCGAATGGGAGGCACCGTGAACGACGATCCGGGTGCGCTGGCGCGCGTCTGGCCAGAGGTTGTCACGGAGTTGACGTCCGACAGGCACAGCGGGCAACCGCTGACCAAGGGGCAGAAGGCCTGGCTCGCTTTGGTCGAGCCCCTCACCCTGACGCAAGGCTTCGCACTTCTCGCTGTTCCGTCGTCTTTTGCTCAGGAAGCAATCGAACGCGATCTCCGCGAACCGATCCTTCATGCACTTGGACGTCACCTCGGCCAAGGCGTCGAGGGTCTCGGCGTCCGGATTTCGGCACCCGAGGACGACAAGATCGAGCCCGAGCGTCCAGCTCATCCGGAGCCGCAGAGTTCGCCGACGTATCGACGACGCTTCCTCACCAGCACCGACGACGATCCCTCCGATTCCGAGACTGCGGACTACGAGGAGGTGGACGACGAACGAGAGGCCCTCGCCAGCGTCCAGAACTCGTGGCCCACCTACTTCACCAAGCCGCCCGAATCATCGAGTTCGACGCCGGGGGCGGGCAGCCTCAATGCCAAGTACACGTTCGACACGTTCGTCATCGGAGCCTCGAACCGTTTCGCGCATGCCGCAGCCGTGGCCATCGCCGAAGCCCCCGCGAGGGCGTACAACCCGCTCTTCGTGTGGGGAGCGTCGGGACTCGGCAAGACACACCTGCTTCATGCAGCCGGTCACTACGCTCAACGACTGTTCCCCGGTATGCGCGTGAAGTACGTCTCGACCGAGGAATTCACCAACGACTTCATCAACAGTCTTCGTGACGACCGTAAGGTCGCGTTCAAGCGTCGCTACCGAGAAACCGACGTACTTCTGGTGGACGACATCCAGTTCATCGAGGGCAAAGAAGGAATCCAGGAAGAGTTCTTCCACACCTTCAACACCCTGCACAACGCCAACAAACAGATCGTGGTCTCGTCCGATCGGCCACCGAAACAGTTGGCGACGCTCGAGGAGCGCCTGCGTACGAGGTTCGAGTGGGGTCTGATCACCGACGTCCAGCCGCCGGAGCTCGAAACGCGTATCGCGATTCTGAGCAAGAAGGCGAGGATGGACCGACTCGACGTTCCGCACGACGTGCTCGAGCTGATCGCGTCGCGCATCGAACGAAATATTCGTGAACTCGAAGGTGCGCTCATTCGTGTCACCGCATTCGCCTCGTTGAACGGCCAGGCACTCGACCTGACGCTCGCCGAGGTCGTCCTACGCGATTTGATGCCGGATTCGACGAGCCTCGAGATCAATGCGGCGACGATCATGGCCGTCACCGCCGAGTACTTCAACACATCCATCGAGGACCTGCGCGGTCCTGGCAAGGCTCGTGCGCTCGCCATGGCTAGGCAGATTGCCATGTATCTGTGCCGCGAGTTGACAGACCTCTCGCTGCCGAAGATCGGTCAGACGTTCGGTCGCGATCACACCACTGTGATGTACGCGGACAAGAAGATTCGCAAAGAGATGACCGAACGGCGCAAGGTTTACGACCAGGTCCAGGAACTCACTGCTCGGATCAAACAGCGCTCGAAGAGATAAAGCGAAGATCTACGACGTCGTCAGAGGGCGGGCCGCTCGTGCGGCCCGCCCTCTGACGCTCTTTCGAGCCCATCTGCTTTCGCGCCCCGACTTGCTTCGTGCTCTCGAACCCCGACGAAATTAGGCCGATCTCGGACCAATTTCTGTACTTCTCTCCATTGATTCACACCTGTGGATAACCATGTGGATAGATGCGCACATCTGGGGATGAATTGTGAGCGCCTGTGCACGGAGTGTCATTGGTCCACAGGCCGCCCCATCTTTGCCGCCGATTGGTGCAGAGTTCATCCCCACGACACCACGCCTGACGACCTGGGCAGAATCACACGCGTACACAGATTCCACAGGACCTATTAATACTGAGAATTTCTCCTTGAAGAAATCTCTTTGAAAACAGGTGTTGGGGAAGGATCGCTTCACAGCCCTCTCCGCACAGCGCTGAACCGACGTGTGAACGGAGACGTTCGGCTTTCAAGTTGGTCGTCGAGGGCATACGGTGTGCATCTGCCGGTTGTGTCAGACTCTTCGATGCACCGGTAACCGAGCGCACACGGCGCTCACCGAAGACCACCACTTCGAGATCGACCGCTGCCGAACGAGAGGAAAGACCGAGCGATGGAGCTTGGAAGTCTGAAGTTTCGCGTTGCTCGCGAAGATTTCTCCGATTCCGTTGCCTGGGTTGCTCGAAGCCTGCCCTCGAGGCCTCCAGTGCCGGTTCTCGGTGGTGTTCTTCTCGCAGCCGACGAAAACGGTCTGACAGTCTCGGGCTTCGACTACGAGGTTTCGGCTCAGGTCAAAGTTTCGGCCGAGGTCGCGACGCCGGGCCGAGTCCTCGTGTCGGGCAAGTTGCTCGCCGACATCACCAAATCGTTGCCGAACAAGCCCGTCGACGTCGGTGTCGACGGCACCCGGGTGCTCATCACGTGTGGTAGCGCAAAATTCTCGCTTCCGACGATGCCGGTCGAGGACTATCCCCAGCTTCCCGAACTGCCGACACAAACGGGTTCCGTCGCCGTGGATGTGTTCTCCGAGGCCATCGCCCAGGTCGCAGTTGCCGCAGGCAAGGACGACACGCTTCCGATGCTGACCGGGATCCGGGTCGAGATTCACGGGACGACCGTCGTGTTGGCAGCAACCGACCGCTTCCGTCTGGCAGTGCGTGAGCTTGAGTGGATGCCGGTGGGCGGGGAAACCAAGACCGAGGTTCTCATTCCGGCTCGAACCTTGTCGGAATCGGCAAAGACGTTGACCGGCAATGCCAATTCGCCCGTGGAACTTGCCCTCGGATCGGGCTCGTCCGTCGGTGCGGACGGTCTTCTGGGCATCATCAGCGGTGGCCGACGGACGACAACACGTCTGCTCGACGCCGACTTCCCCAAGTTTCGTCAGCTGCTCCCTCCCGAGCACACGGCCGTCGCCGTCGTCGAGATCGCTCCGCTCGTCGAAGCGATCAAGCGCGTGGCACTCGTTGCCGAGCGTGGTGCCCAGGTTCGGCTCGAGTTCTCCTCCGAAGGGGTTCTGCTCTCCGCCGGCGGCGACGACGCAGGTCGAGCCGAGGAAGCACTGATGGCCGACTTCCAGGGCGAGGCACTGACCATCGCTTTCAACCCGGGCTACCTCATCGACGGACTGTCGTCGTTGCACAGCGAGAAGGTCACATTCGGATTCACGACGCCCAGTAGGCCTGCGGTTCTGCGTCCGACGACGGATGATGAATTGGTACCCGACGCTTCGGGGAAGTTCGCGGCACCGCAGAGTGCGTACACGTATCTGCTGATGCCGGTTCGACTCCCGGGCTGATCGGGTACGTACCGTGGGAGTGATCGCTTCACCCTCACCATCGGCGGCACACTAGAGAAGGACACTCCGCATGCAGCTGGGACTGGTCGGACTCGGAAAAATGGGCTTCAACATGCGTGAGCGTCTACGCGCTCACGGCCACGAAGTCATCGGATACGACCCGAGGCCGGAAGTGACGGACACACCGTCGCTCGAGGGCCTGGCGCAGGCGTTGGCCGCGCCGCGCGTCGTATGGGTCATGGTGCCGTCGGGTGATATCACTCGCAGCACCATCACCGGTCTCGCCGATGCCCTCGAGAAGGGCGACCTCGTGATCGACGGTGGCAACTCGAGGTTCACCGACGACGGCCCCAACGCAGCTCTTCTCGCAGAAAAGGGCATCGGATACATCGATGCAGGCGTGTCCGGTGGGGTCTGGGGCCTCGAGAACGGCTACGGACTGATGGTCGGTGGATCCGCTGCCGACGTCGAGCGCGCGCTTCCGATCTTCGATGCTCTGCGGCCCGAGGGCGAGCGCGCCAACGGATTCGTCCATGCGGGGCCGGTCGGTGCAGGCCACTACTCCAAGATGGTGCACAACGGGATCGAATACGGACTGATGCAGGCGTACGCCGAAGGTTACGAGCTGCTCGAGGCCGAAGACCTCGTCGAGGACACACACGGTGTTCTGCGGGCGTGGAGCAAGGGAACCGTCGTCAGATCGTGGTTGCTCGATCTGCTCGTGCAAGCCTTGGCGCAGGATCCAGAATTCCGTGAAATCTCCGGGTACACAGAGGATTCCGGCGAGGGACGATGGACAGTGGAAGAGGCGATCAGGCACGCGGTGCCGGCCCCCGTGATCTCCGCGGCACTGTTCGCACGGTTCGCGTCCAGGCAAGACGATTCTCCCGCAATGAAGGCAGTGTCCGCCCTGCGGAATCAGTTCGGCGGGCACGCGGTCAAACGCGCGACTACCGAAGAGACGCTTCGCGCACCTGACCCCAAGAAATAGATCTTGTTCGTTCGCTCCTTCACCCTGCGTGATTTTCGCTCGTGGGACGACGTCACCATCGATCTGACTCCGGGGTCGATGGTGTTCGTCGGACCGAACGGACATGGCAAGACCAATCTGATCGAGTCCCTGGGATACCTGTCGACACTCTCTTCGCATCGAGTGTCCTCGGATGCACCGATGATCAGGGCAGGAGCCGATCGTGCGTTCGCCAGTGCGTCGGTGGTCAATCTCGGTCGCGAACTCACCATCGACATCGAGCTGCTCGAGGGAAAAGCCAACAAGGCGAGGATGAATCGCTCCCCGGTGCGACGACCGCGGGAGATCCTCGGCGTGCTGCACAGCGTTCTCTTCGCACCGGAGGATCTGTCGTTGGTACGCGGTGATCCGGGAGATCGTAGGCGCTACCTCGATGAACTACTGACTACGCGCCGGCCTCGAATGGCTTCGGTACGAGCCGATTACGACAAAGTGCTGCGTCAGCGATCGGCGCTTCTGAAGACAGCGGGTGGCGCGCTGCGCCGAGGGTCGCGCTCGAGCGACGGCGCGAGCGCTCTTGCGACACTCGACGTCTGGGATGGTCACCTCGCCGCGCACGGCGCTCATGTGCTTGCTTCTCGCATTGGACTTGTGCACGAACTGCTTCCGTTCATTGCCGACTCCTATGCATCCATCGCGCCCGAGTCACGGCCGGCTGCGGTGAGATACCGCAGCAGTTTGGGAGAAGCGCTGCCGCCCGAATTCGCAGACCCCGGCCGTGCTCCCGAGGCGGACGACGTGGAAGTACTCGAAGCGGCGTTTCTGCATCAACTCAACGAGATGAGACAGCGCGAAATCGAGCGCGGAGTGTGTCTGGTCGGTCCGCACCGGGACGACCTCGAATTGGTTCTCGGCGATCAGCCGGCGAAAGGCTTTGCAAGCCATGGTGAATCGTGGTCGTTCGCGCTGTCGCTGCGACTTGCCGCGTTTGCACTACTACGCGCCGAAGGAACGGATCCCGTCCTCATGCTCGACGATGTGTTCGCCGAGCTCGACCGTAAGAGGCGAAGCGCTCTGGCCGCGGTGGCAGCCGACGCAGAACAGGTCTTGATCACCGCCGCTGTCGCCGAGGACGTTCCGCCCGAACTGGACGCTCGACGTTGGGGAGTTCAAGCTGTACAACATGATTCAGCGAGAATCTCGACCATCTCGGCAGTGGATCGTGTAGAGGGGGCGGAACTGTGAACGAGAGCGGCGGCGGAACTCACGACAAATCTGTCGACCCTGGGCAGGAGCCGGAGCTGAAGGGTATCGATCTTGCTCGACGCGCGCTCGAAGACGCACGGGCCGCAGCCAAGGCCAGCGGAAAGTCGGTGGGTCAGGGAAGATCGTCGCCGTCGGGCGGGGTCAGGGCGCTGCGTGGGCGACGAAAACGCGGATGGTCGGGTCCAGGCCCGGACGATCGTGATCCTCAGACTCTTGGATCGCTCGCCGGATCCATCGCACAGAAGCGGGGTTGGTCGGACAAAGTAGCCGAGGGCACCGTCCTCGGACGGTGGCCGACGGTGGTGGGCGAGGACATCGCGTCGCATGCGCTACCGATGAAGCTGGAGGACGGCATACTGAGTGTGACCGCCGAGTCGACGGCCTGGGCGACTCAACTTCGATTGATGCAGGCTCAGATCCTGGCCAAGATCGCGGCTGCGGTGGGCCACGGCGTCGTGACGTCGTTGAAGATCCACGGTCCGACGACGAAGAGTTGGCGCAAGGGCGATCGTCACATCAAGGGTCGCGGTCCTCGGGATACCTACGGGTAGAGGTGGCCGAGGGCAGTGAATCGTCACAATAGCCAAGGTCACACGTGTGTGCCAGAGTGATCTTGGTTGCTCATGTGTGCCCTCGTTGCGTAGCGTTTCCGTGATCGATAACAAACGGCGAGTCGGGACCGGTGTTTGTGACAGCTCGAAACTACGAAGGGATCGTGTGTCTTCACCCGAGGATTCGAACACAACCGTCAAGCCCGGCAGTGCCGGGGAGGCGGAGGACCGAGTCGTGCTCCAAGCACGAAACGTGTCCTTCGACTGGACGAAGTTGCCGCTGCACTATGTCGATGATGACCCGCTGGCCACGCACCTGATCAATGTGATGCACCTGCTCCTGCCCGAGGGAGAGGAATGGTTCGTACGCACCTTCAAGGAAGCGCTGCCTCTCATTCACGACGAACAACTCCGTGACGACGTCATCGGGTTCATCGGGCAGGAGGCCATGCACGCGACTGCCCATACACAAGTGCTCGATTCGTTGACCGCACACGGCATGGACGTCGAGCCCTACGTCGAGCAGATGCAGTTCCTGTTCGGACGAGCCCTCGGCAACCGCAGTGGCCACAGCAGAAACAGCCTTGTCGAGCGTGTCGCATTGATCGCAGCGGTCGAGCATCTGACGGCGTTTCTCGGTGACTGGGTGCTGAATGCGCGCGAACTCGATGCAGTGGAATTCGACCCGACGATGTTGGATCTGCTGCGCTGGCACGGTGCCGAAGAAGTCGAGCATCGGTCCGTCGCGTTCGAGGTCATGCAATATTTCGATGTTCGTCCCGCTCGCCGGCTCCGAACGTACGTTGCGATTGCACCCACGCTCGTGTGGTTCTGGGCTCGTGGAGTCCGGTTCCTGATGGACCAGGATCCGACGCTGGCACATCTGCCACCGAAGAAGCGTCGGCCGTCTGTTCGTGATTATCGACGTGTAGCGAGGCGCGGGCTGTTTCCGGGGCCGATGTCGATCTGGAAAGCATCACTTCGGTACTTCAAGAGCGGCTACCACCCTTCGCAGGAAGGGTCGACCGAACAGGCCGTCGAGTACCTGGCGACGTCGCCTGCAGCCCGCGCCGCAGCTCGGTGAGGGCGGAGATGGGCTTCCGACGACGGCTGAAGGACATGGCCGCGACGGTCGAGACATTTCGACAAGGTCGGTCGATTCCGCAGAACCTCTACGGGCGAGGAGTGCCGGATCAGACGGTGTCGATCGTCACTGATGCGCTCGACAAATGGTTCGCACTGCTCGACGGCGGCCGTTACGACGACGCGTATGCCTCGCCGCCGGTGATCCGGGCGATTCCGCTGACACTCGCGAGCCGCGAGATTCTGTGTGAGGACAACGCGGTGGTTCGGTTGACTTTCGCGTCGACCGATGGCGCGGATCTTCCGGCGTGGACACCCGGTATGCACCTCGATTTCACACTGCCGTCGGGGCGTCGGCGCCAGTACTCTCTGTGCGGCGATCCGGCCGAACGAAATACGTATACCGTTGCGGTTCGGTACATTCCGGACGGCGGCGGAGGTTCTACCGAGATGCACTCCCTCGAGGAGGGTGCAGCGGTGACGGTCAGAGGTCCACGGAACGGGTTTCCATTCGTTCCGCGTGGCAACGCGGTGTTCGTGGCAGGCGGCATCGGTATCACCGCGATCCTGCCGATGGTGCGTGCGGCGAACGCGGCCGGAATGGATTGGCATCTCGTGTACTGCGGTCGCTCACGGGAGTCGCTGCCGTTTCTCGACGAGATCGAGGCGCTGCCGCCCGGCCGTGTCACGATCCGCACCGACGATGCCGCTGGAATAGCCACCGGACCCGAGCTCCTCGAACGAGCAGGAACCGGCGCCGTCTACTGCTGTGGCCCACCTCCGATGATCGATGCGGTTCGGCGTGCCTTCGACAGTGTGCCCGCGACCCATCTGTACTTCGAACGTTTCTCCCCTCCTCCGGTGCGCGGTGGTGTCGAATTCGAAGTTCAGTTGGTCGACACCGGCGAGATAATCACCGTTCCGTCGGATACGACTGCGCTGCAGGCAATTCGGGAAATCAAGCCCGATGTCGCGTACTCGTGTCAGCAGGGATTCTGTGGAACCTGCCGAACCCGTGTGCTCAGCGGTACGCCGGACCATCGTGAATCTCGACTGACTCCCGAAGAGCAGGAGAGCGAGATGTTGATCTGTGTCTCGCGCGCCGAGGGCGGACGGATCGTGCTTGACCTGTAGCAGTCTTATCGTCGATCGACCCTCCATCTTTGTCGCGGACACGCGAGAAAATCCGTCTGTGAGGCATTCAGGGGCCAATTCGGGGTGTCATCGTCCCCATGCCGTCGGTAGGTACCAGTAGGATGGACCGGTAACAGAGAAACCCTTCGGATCGGCTCCGCCGAACGTGCCAGACCACCCGGTCGAGCACGGACGTGGAGTCGACTCGTGCGGTGGCACCACCAGGTGCGTACGCAGCAGCACCGTGTGGTGCGAGGGGGTCTTTCGACGCGCAGAAGGAGAACAACCGAACCGTGGCTGCCGAGAAGTCAGGTAAGACCGACAACAAGGATTACGGCGCTTCGTCGATCACCGTGCTCGAAGGGCTGGAAGCAGTCCGCAAGAGGCCCGGTATGTACATCGGGTCCACCGGTGAGCGAGGCCTCCACCACCTGATCTGGGAAGTCGTCGACAACTCTGTGGACGAGGCCATGGCCGGTTACGCCTCCACCGTCGACGTCACCATTCACGAGGACGGCAGCGTCGAGGTCAAGGACGACGGCCGAGGAATCCCCGTCGGCACGCACTCCTCCGGTGTACCCACCGTCGAGGTCGTCATGACCCAGCTGCACGCGGGCGGCAAGTTCGACTCCGACTCGTACGCCGTGTCCGGTGGTCTTCACGGCGTCGGCATCTCGGTAGTCAACGCCCTCTCGACCAAGGTCGAACTGCAGATCGCGCGCGACGGACATCGCTACACCCAGACGTACAACTACGCCAAGCCCGGGCCGCTCGAAACCGTCGGTGACACGACGGACACCGGCACGATCGTCCGTTTCTGGCCGGACGGCAAGATCTTCGAGACTCTCGACTTCAGCTTCGATACCGTGCATCGTCGCCTCCAGGAGATGGCGTTCCTGAACAAGGGACTGACCATCAACTTCGTCGACGAGCGAGTCGCGGACACGGACGCAACCGAGGAGGAGCTGGGCGAAACCGCCCTCGCGCCCAAGTCGGCGGAAGAAGAAGAGGCGGAAGCAGCGGCCGCCAAGCCCACGAAGGCGCGCAAACGGACCTACCACTACCCGGACGGCCTGGTCGACTTCGTCAAGCACATCAACGCCAAGAAGACGCCGATCCACAACTCGGTCGTCGGCTTCACCGGTAAGGGTGAGGGCCACGAGGTCGAGATCGCGATGCAGTGGAACGCCGGCTACTCGGAATCGGTCCACACCTTCGCCAACACCATCAACACGCACGAGGGCGGCACCCACGAAGAGGGTTTCCGCACCGCGCTCACTGCGACGGTGAACAAGTACGCCAAAGAGAAGAAGCTCGTCAAGGAGAAAGACGGCAACCTCACCGGCGACGACATCCGTGAGGGACTCGCCGCGGTCATCTCCGTGCGAGTCGGAGAACCGCAGTTCGAGGGACAGACCAAGACCAAGCTCGGCAACACCGAAGTGCGATCGTTCGTCCTCAAGGCCTGCAACGAGCACCTGTCGCATTGGTTCGAGTCGAATCCGGCCGACGCCAAGACGATCATCAACAAGGCCGTGTCGTCCGCGCAAGCACGGATGGCCGCCCGCAAAGCACGAGAATTGGTGCGGCGCAAGAGCGCAACCGATATCGGCGGCCTACCGGGCAAGCTGGCAGACTGCCGCTCGAACGATCCTGCCAAGTCCGAGATCTACATCGTGGAGGGCGACTCCGCAGGTGGCTCGGCGAAATCGGGCCGCGACTCGATGTTCCAGGCAATTCTTCCGCTCCGCGGAAAGATCATCAACGTCGAGAAAGCACGCATCGACCGCGTCCTCAAGAACAACGAGGTCCAGTCGATCATCACCGCGTTCGGCACCGGTATTCACGACGAGTTCGACATCACCAAGCTGCGCTACCACAAGATCGTCCTGATGGCCGACGCCGACGTCGACGGCCAGCACATCTCGACGCTGCTCATGACATTGCTGTTCCGCTTCATGCGGCCGCTCATCGAACACGGTCACGTGTACCTGGCCATGCCGCCGTTGTACAAGCTGAAGTGGAGCCGGGGCGAACCCGACTTCGCGTACTCCGATCGTGAGCGCGACGGACTACTCGAAGCCGGCATCGCCAACAAGCGCAAGATCAATGTCGAGGACGGTGTCCAGCGCTACAAAGGCCTCGGCGAGATGAACGCCAAGGAACTGTGGGAAACCACGATGGACCCGTCGGTACGCGTTCTGCGGTTGGTCACCCTCGACGATGCAGCTGCTGCAGACGAACTGTTCAGCGTGTTGATGGGTGAAGACGTCAGTGCCCGACGTAGTTTCATCGCGCGCAACGCCAAAGACGTTCGTTTCTTGGATGTGTGACAAGCCTGGACGTGTGATGCGGTTTCCACGTTCCTGAATCTGCTTACGCCACAAAGATTTTGATAGAGGAGAATTGATGTCGGACATTACCGAGCCTCCTGTCGGGCCACCCGGACAGACGACGAACGCCGAAGGCGGCGACCGGATCGATCCGGTCGACATTCAGCAGGAGATGCAGCGCAGCTACATCGATTACGCCATGAGCGTCATCGTCGGTCGCGCGCTTCCCGAAGTACGCGACGGACTCAAGCCGGTTCACCGCCGAGTTCTGTACGCAATGTACGACTCGGGCTTCCGTCCCGACCGCAGCTATGTGAAATCGGCACGACCCGTTGCCGAAACGATGGGTAACTACCACCCACACGGCGACACCTCGATCTACGACGCGCTCGTTCGTCTCGCACAGCCGTGGTCGATGCGCTACCCACTGGTCGACGGTCAGGGCAACTTCGGCTCCCGCGGAAACGACGGCGCTGCCGCCATGCGTTACACCGAGGCGCGCCTGACGCCGCTCGCGATGGAGATGCTGCGCGACATCGACGAGGAAACCGTCGACTTCATCCCCAACTACGACGGCAAAACCCAAGAGCCGACCGTACTTCCGTCGCGCGTGCCGAACCTGTTGATGAACGGCTCGAACGGCATCGCCGTCGGTATGGCCACCAACATTCCGCCGCACAACCTGCGTGAACTCGGCGAAGCCGTCTTCTGGGCACTCGACAACTTCGAGGCCGACGAAGAAGCAACACTCGCCGCATGTATGGAACGCGTCAAGGGGCCGGACTTCCCCACACACGGACTCATCGTCGGTGGACAGGGAATCCAGGACGCCTACTCGACCGGTCGCGGATCGATCCGTATGCGCGGCGTGGTCGAGATCGAAGAGGATTCCAACGGACGCTCGACCATCGTGATCACCGAGCTGCCGTACCAGGTCAACCCGGACAACATGATCACCTCGATCGCCGAGCAAGTCCGCGACGGCAAGCTCGGTGGGATCTCCAAGATCGACGACGAGTCCTCGGACCGCGTCGGCATGCGCATCGTCGTCACCATCAAGCGTGACGCCGTCGCCAAGGTCGTGCTGAACAATCTCTACAAGCACTCGCAGCTGCAGACGAGCTTCGGCGCCAACATGCTGTCGATCGTCGACGGTGTCCCACGGACACTGCGTCTGGATCAGATGATTCGCTACTACGTGGCGCATCAGCTCGATGTCATTGTTCGCCGCACGCGCTACCGACTCCGCAAAGCGGAGGAACGGGCTCATATCCTGCGCGGTCTGGTCAAAGCGTTGGACGCTCTCGACGAGGTCATCGCCCTCATCCGTCGTTCACCCGACGTCGATGCTGCGCGTGCAGGCCTGATCGAACTGCTCGATGTCGACCAGATCCAGGCCGATGCCATTCTCGCGATGCAGTTGCGTCGCCTGGCTGCCCTCGAGCGTCAGAAGATCATCGACGAGTTGGCCGAGATCGAGCTCGAGATCGCCGAACTGCAGGACATCCTGGCCAAACCAGAGCGCCAGCGGCAGATTGTGCGTGACGAGTTGGCCGAGATCGTCGAGAAGTTCGGCGACGACCGTCGTACTCGCATCATCGCCAGCGACGGAGACGTCAACGACGAGGACCTCATTGCTCGTGAGAACGTCGTCGTCACCATCACCGAAACCGGTTACGCCAAGCGGACGAGGACGGATCTCTACCGCTCGCAGAAGCGCGGAGGAAAGGGCGTCCAGGGGGCGGGCCTCAAGCAGGACGACATCGTCAGCAAGTTCTTCGTCTGCTCCACGCACGACTGGATTTTGTTCTTCACCACGAAGGGCCGGGTCTACCGAGCCAAGGCGTACGAGCTTCCAGAGGCGAACAGGACCGCCCGCGGCCAGCACGTCGCCAACCTTCTGGCATTCCAACCCGATGAACGCATCGCGCAGGTCATCCAGATTCAGACGTACGAGGATGCGCCGTACCTGGTGCTCGCCACCAAGGGAGGCTTGGTCAAGAAATCCAAGCTGACCGATTTCGATTCCAACCGCAGCGGCGGAATCGTCGCAGTGAACCTGCGAGGCGAAGACGAACTGGTCGGCGCAGTGCTCGCGTCCTCGGACGACGACTTGTTGCTCGTATCTGCGCAAGGGCAATCGATTCGGTTCTCGGCAACCGACGAGGTTCTGCGTCCGATGGGCCGCGCGACCTCGGGTGTCCAAGGCATGCGTTTCAACGGCGAGGACGAACTGTTGTCGCTCAACGTCGTCCGTGAGGGCAAGTACCTGCTGGTCGCGACCTCGGGCGGGTACTCGAAGCGCACCGCAATGGAGGACTACCCGCAGCAGGGACGTGGCGGAAAGGGCGTGCTGACAATTCAGTACGACCCGAAGCGTGGCACCCTGGTGGGGGCTCTCATCGTCGACGACGATGACGAGCTGTACGCAATCACCTCCGGTGGCGGCGTAATCCGGACCGCAGCGAAGCAGGTTCGGAAGGCTGGTCGGCAGACGAAGGGCGTTCGGTTGATGAATCTCGGGGAAGGCGACACACTTCTCGCTATTGCCCGTAACGCCGACGAACACGATCCGGAGCCGGGTGCAGTCTCCGCCGAAGACGAAGTACCGAAGGAGTCGTAAGTGAGCACTCCCAACAGGCCTGGCAGTAGGCCCGTTCCATCGAACGAACCGGGCGAGCAGCCGCGGACTTCCGCTCGGCCGCAACCGGCTGTTCGGCCTGGAACGCAGCCGCAGGCGGCCGGAGGCAACCGGCCGCCGGTTCGGCCACCGAACGGCTCGGGTCAGGCTCCGGGTCGACCGGCGCCACGTGCCGAGAATCCAGCGGCCGGGCAAACGCCCGAGCGTCCCGGTAACGGCCAGCCTGCGCGTCCGTCTGCGTCCGGTCCGAAGACTCCCGAGCGTCCCCAGGTGCCGTCCGCCGAACGCCGCCCGGACGCACCGACGGCGGCGCAGCAGCCTCCTACCGAGGCCGCTCCACGCGTGGAAGCCGACAGGCCTGCGCCCCCACGCCCTGATGCTCCTCGCGGTGAGGTCCGCCGTCCGGATGCTCCGCGGCCGGATGCTCCTCGTGCCGAGGATCGTCCGATCGACCCTCTCCGGTCCGGCGACGTAGGACAGCCAGCGACCGCTGCATTCCAGAAGCCGCCGTCCGGACCGGTTCGCAGCACACCGGTCCAGAACACACCTGTTCAGGGTCCATCCGCACAGGGTCCATCCGCACAGGGTCCATCGACGCAGGGTCCTTCTGCGCCGGGCTCTTCGGTTCAGGGCGCGTCGGTGCAAGGGAACGGCTCGACGCAGGGCGCTCCGCCGTGGCAGCGCGGGTCGACGCCCCAGCAGAGTGCAGCTCAGCAGGCACCGCCGCAGCAGGGTCAGAACGCCCGGTCACCGCAGAATCAACCGCAGACGAACCTGTCGGCTCGAGGGGGAAGCCTTCCGGCAGCAACCCCGGGCCAGGCCGTTTCCGCGCAGGGTGCACCGACGCAGGACGCGCCCCGCACTGCTCCTGCCGGCTACCCCGAGCAGGAGAACCCGGCCGACCGGACGCAGCGACGCGATGCGGCCAAAACGAAGGCTGCCGGGATCGACGGTCCGACGCGGCACATCGAGCGCAAGGACCTGGCGAAGGACATGCCGGATCTGTCGGAGGTCCGGCACTCGGAGCCGACTTCCGAGACGCAGAAGGTTGCACAACCACTGGTGGTGGCAGCACGCGAAGATGGTGAGCCGCTGCGTGCGACTATCCAGCTCCGCAAGATCGATCCATGGTCGACTCTGAAGATTTCGCTCGTCATCGCGGTGTCGCTTTTCTTCGTGTGGATGGTCGCTGTCGGATTGCTGTACGCGGTGCTCGACGGCATGGGTGTGTGGGATCGCCTCAACAGCGCGTTCACCGAAATCGTGAACGAATCCGGTGACGGCGGTTTGGTCAGCGCTGGCCAGGTGTTCGGCTACGCAGCTGTGATCGGCATCATCAACATGGTGCTGTTCACGGCCCTCACGACCATCGGATCGTTCATCTACAACCTGTCGTCCGACCTGGTCGGGGGCGTCGAAGTGACGCTTGCGGATCGCGACTGACTGCCAGGTTTCGAGGGCCGTATCGGGCCGTTTTGGAGTACAGCGGTTCGATACGGTAACCTCACTCCTCGGTTCGGGAAGAGAATTATTCTCCCGAATCGAGGTACGAGGGCCTATAGCTCAGGCGGTTAGAGCGCTTCCCTGATAAGGAAGAGGTCGGAGGTTCAAGTCCTCCTAGGCCCACACCGAACACGACGAAGAGGTGAGATTCTGTGAAGTTTCTCGTCTGGATCGGCGTGTTGGTGACAGTGGCAGTAGCGGTGTCGAAGGTGCGGGATGCCCGTAGCGGAGATGGCGTGTGGCACGAAGTCACCGCAGCCTGAAATTTGGGCCGGTTGCTCCGACGAACGACGTAATTGCGAAGTGCGCCAGCACTTTCGAATTGCGACAGGGTTCGGAGTGAGTATCGAGTAAGGTGACATCGCGGGGTACGAGCAGGTAATGTTTGGAACGCTCGTCACGCAGGATCCGGGGCCTTAGCTCAGTTGGTAGAGCGCTGCCTTTGCAAGGCAGATGTCAGGAGTTCGAATCTCCTAGGCTCCACAAGTGCATATGTGTTCGGAATGAGACGCTCAACTTCGGTTGAGCGTCTTTTTCGTCTTCGGGGCGCTGTGTCGGTAGCGCCGTCAGTTACATGGATCGGCGGTAGCGCCGTCAGTTACATGGATCGGCGGGCCGGAAGAAGTCGTAGCGGTAAGGACTTGCCCATAGTTTCCGGACGGCCGCCGATGATGCGTGCCGTGCGTAGGTGATCATGCCGATGTGGACGAACACGAGTATCGATGCGAGTGCGATGAATGTCGTCATGAGCTTCAGTGTCTGCCTCGGGGCGCTACGACAACAGTGGCAGTAATGCCAACTATGTACGAGAAACTGCCAACTGTGATCCCAACCAGAGACTGGTTGCGCGAATGTGGACTTCTCCAGACATCACCGTGGTCCCGTGACGCACCCGACACGCCGGGCATAGCCTACGGCTGACCGCGAAGTCACCGCTGTACCCGTACGAAGGACCGAGCAATGCGCGATCTCGACCATACCGAGCTGTTGACGGAACTCGAAGAGACGATGGAACAGAATCTGAACCGTCATCTGTCGATTTCCAAGGAATGGCATCCGCACGATTACATTCCGTGGGACGAGGGACGCAACTTTGCCGCCATGGGTGGGCAGGACTGGGACGAGTCTCAGTCCAACCTCTCCGAACTCGCACGTGTCGCGATGATCACCAACCTCCTCACCGAGGACAATTTGCCCTCCTACCACCGAGGTCTGGCCGACAACTTCTCGTTGGACGGTGCCTGGGGTACCTGGGTGGGCCGATGGACGGCCGAGGAAAACCGCCACGGAATCGTGATGAGGGACTATCTCGTCGTCACGCGTGCTGTCGATCCCGTAGAGCTCGAACGCGCCCGCATGCAGCACATGACCACCGGTGTCGACGCCCCTATGGACGGCGCGAACTTCCTGCACTCTGTTGCATACGTGACGCTGCAGGAACTGGCCACGAGAGTGTCACACCGCAACACCGGACTTGCGTGTGGTGACGAGATCGCCGACCGCATGCTCGCGCGGATCGCCGCGGACGAGAACCTGCACATGATCTTCTACCGCAACCTCGGCTCGGCGGCGCTGGACCTCACGCCCGACCAGATGGTCAGGGCGATCGCCGACGTGGCCACCGACTTCGCGATGCCCGGACTCAACATGCCGAACTTCCGCAAGAACGCGATGGCGCTGGCCAAACACGGCATCTACGATCTCCGTCAGCACCTGGACGAAGTTCTGCTCCCGGTCCTTCGCCACTGGCGAATTTTCGACCGCGACGACTTCTCAACAGCGGGAGAAAAAGACCGCGACCGACTCGCAGTGTTCGTCGAAGAGCTGTCCGCCAAGGCGTCGAAGTTCGAAGAATCACGCGATCGTCTCCTCGCCCGCGAAGCCGCCCGCGCCGAACTCGCCTCCTGACACCGCCAAACCGCACCGCCGCGCTCTCGCTGCCTGGGTCACTCCGCACCGCTGCGCTCTCGCCTGGTAACAGCTCCAAAGCATGCGGAAGGTGTTAAAGTCCCGCACGACAGACGTCGCCGTAGACGCTGAACGCGATGTCCTGGGGAGGTGGCAGAGTGCGGATTCTTATCCGTGGAGGCTCCACCCCGACCCTTGTTTGTTGCCGTAGCGGGGCGTGCGTCGGATGATCGACCGGATGCTGTCCAAGACAGCGAAACTCGACGAATCCGGAATCACCCTGTTCGTGTACATCGTCGCCACCACTCTGCTGTACGTCGCGAGCGGCAGTGCGTCGTGGAGCGTCGCTGGTCCGTGGCGACGGCTGGCGATCGTGGTCGTGTTGGCGCTCGGAATTGCGTCGGCCGTGACACTGATGCGGTCGCGGGCGCCCAGTCCGAAACGGACGATCGGTGTCGTCACGTTCATGGGGATCCTTGCTGTGGCCCTGTCCTTCTCGGCGAGCTACACGATGTCGGCCTTCTTGGTCTGCGTTCTGTCGACGATGTTTCTCGGTATGCACATCGGGGCCTTCTGGTCGGAGCGCAACGCGGGGTTCTGGGTTGCCACGCTCGCGCTGTCGGCAGTCCTCGGAGCATCGATCGGGCCGTACGAATCGTCGTTCATTTCCTTCGTTCTCATCGCACTCGGTGTAGTCGGAGCGACCGAGGTCTTCGGAGCCTTCGCCCGACGTATGCGGTACTCGGCCACCCACGACGCGCTCACTGGGCTTCTCAACAGATTCGGTTTCGAATCGAAAGTCGAGAAGATGTTGCCCGCGTGTGCAGCCCGGGGTCTGTCGGTCAGCATGGCGGTGCTCGACCTCGACCATTTCAAACAGATCAACGACGAATACGGTCATATCGCGGGCGACGTACTCCTCGCCCGGGTGTCGAAGGCATGGAAGGCGGAGTTGAGCCGTCGAGACGTTTTGGGCAGGCTCGGCGGCGACGAGTTCGTCCTGTTCATGCCAGGGGTTCTGGAAGCCGAGGCGTGGCAGATCGTCGACCGTCTCCGCCGTGCGCATCGTGCGGAGTGGAGCGTCGGTCTCGTGACCATGCCTGCCGCACGCCGATGGGCCGAGATCTACCGAGCTGCCGACGCGGATCTGTACCGCGCCAAGCGCAGTCGTCCGTCGAAAGTCAGTCGGACCGAGGACTCCGGGCCCGACGAATCGGAGTGGAGAATAGCGCGTTGAGAAGTACTCCACAGAATCTATCCACAGTCTGGGGATAGATTTCTCGGCGCCGTCCTGCGCTGTTGTTTACTTCCCTTGGATCGACGGCAACCGCCGCCCGATTTGATCCCAGGGGGGTTTCGAACATGGTGTCGTGGACTGATATCTGCCGCTGGGACCCGTCGGAGATCGCACTGGTAGCGCGACGGTTCACCGAGGCTGCGCACTCACTCACCGTGGGCATCGAGAATCTGGAATGGGAACTTCAGCGGCTCGACTGGTCGGGAGACGCCGGCGGCGCGGCGAAAGCAGACCTGCGGCGCGCGATCGCCGAGAACCAGGCGTCCGCGCGGCAATTGGAGTACGTCGGGCAGTGTGTAGCCGACACCACCGATCGCATGTATCCAATCCGGGCAGTCGTTCGGGAATGTGAGTCGACCAGCACCGACAACACGATGCCCATCGATCAGGATGGCGCTGTCACCGACGGCCTAACGTCGTATGCGACGGGCGCCGAAGATGCCTGGGACGCAGCCAGATCGAGGATGCGCATGCTCCGTGAACTGGAGGCATCCGTCGCCGAGGTGATTCGTCGTGCCTCGGAGATCGACACCGAAGCCGCATCCCGACTCCGTTCGGCTGTGGCCCCGGAGCCGTTCACGCCCAGCGCGCCCGTCGCCACGGCGTCGTCGACGTCGCCAGGTCTCGCCGCGGCCAACGCAACGTGGTGGGACCTACTCACTCGGTCCGAGCGAACGTCGATCCTGGTCGACGACCCAGGGTCTATCGGGAACCTCGACGGCATTCCCGCCGACGTCAGGGACGCGGCCAACAGACGAATGTTGGTGAGCGAACGCGATCGCCTGGAGCAGGTTGCCGAGGACCTCGAGAGCACTCTGCAGGCCAACGTATTCGGCGGTCTGTTCGACAACGCAGATGCCGGGTTGGAGCAGACACTGAAGCGTATTGCCGCGCTCGACGAGATTGCCGACGTCCTCGACGAGGGACATCGTCAGCTCCTGGTGCTCGACAACTCGAGCGCTACGGATACGTTGGCCGCGATCGCTGTGGGAAATGTACACACGGCCTCACATGTTGCGGTGTTCGTTCCCGGCCTGGATTCGGAGGTCGGTGCGGATGTCCGTCGCTACGACGGTGATATGGATTCCTTGAGAAGTACTGTGCAGCAACTGGTTCCGCCTACAGAGACGGTCGCGTGCGTGACGTGGATGGATTACCAGGCTCCGCAGTTGGGGTGGAGTTTGTTCGATCCACGCCGGACGGTCATGTCGCCGTTGGCTGCGGCAACGGGAGCGCCGCGTCTGAGGTCGTTCCTCGACGGACTGGACGCCGCCCGATCACAAGACCCCCATCTGACACTGCTCGGCCATTCCTACGGCTCGTTGACAGCGGCGCTGGCGCTTCGGGGGGCGGACACCACCGGCGTCGACGACATGGTCGCGCTCGGTTCACCCGGCCTCGGCTTCGACAACGTCGAGCGGTTGTCGGTCCCGCCTGGACATCTGTTCGTAGCCGAAACTCGCGACGACCTGGTGGCCGACACCGGTCTGTTCGGCGCCGACCCCAGCGAGATCGATGGAGTGAGGCCGTTGGCCACCCGGTCCGGCGGTGATCACGCGGACAGTCACGGTCACAGCGAGTACCTGTCGGAAGGAACGGTGACTCAGCAGAACGTGGCACTCGTGGTCTCAGGGCGTACCGAAGCGGTTTACTGAACAGAGTGGCGCGGTAGTCGAGCGCCATCCGGGCCCGGAGGAGTGTCGGCGTAATCGTCGAGGCTCGGGGGAGCGTCGGCGGGCGGAACAAACGTGTTGCGGCGTCGTGTGACCAGTACCGCCGCAGCGACGGCGACGCCGACTATCGATCCGAGGACGACGAATTTCCTCGTTTTCGTGCTGGTAGAAGCCGACTTCGGCTTCGGGCCGGTCAGCGCAGCGAGCGACCGCTGGGCGCTGCGTCGTTCTGCACTGCGGCGGGCGAGTGTGTAACCGCGCTGCGCCACCTGCAGACCCAGGCCTGCCGACCCCGTTCCGAACACCTTTGCAGCCTTGGCCAGAGTGCCCCCGGAACTCACAGCGACAGTGCGAAACCGCGAGGACTTCGATGTGGTCGTCATGGGTCCACTGTTTCATATCGACGCGAGGAAAGACCGTCACCGATCGGTCGAGAGCGGGTCAATGGCACGATGGTGGGGTGACTTCACCAAACAAGACATCCACGGCCACGCTGCACACCAACCGCGGCGACATCGTCATCGAACTGTTCGGCAACCACGCGCCGAAAACCGTAGAGAACTTCACCGGTCTCGCGGACGGATCGAAGGACTACACCACTGCCAACGCATCCGGTGGCAACTCGGGACCGTTCTACGACGGCGCCGTGTTCCACCGCGTGATCGACGGCTTCATGATTCAGGGCGGTGACCCGACCGGCACCGGCGCAGGTGGACCGGGTTACAAGTTCGCCGACGAGTTCCACCCCGAGCTCTCGTTCGACCGTCCGTACCTGCTCGCCATGGCCAACGCCGGACCGGGAACCAACGGATCGCAGTTCTTCATCACCACCGGCAAGACCCCTCACCTCAACCGCAAGCACACCATCTTCGGTGAGGTCACCGACGAGGCGTCGAAGAAGGTCGTCGACGCCATCTCCGGTACCCCGGTCGGCCGCGGCGACCGTCCGGTCGACGAGGTTGTCATCAACAGCATCACGCTGGCCTGACACACCCGGCCTGACACGCCCCGTTCCGGCATATTCGCACAGACACTGAGGACGATTTTCGATGACGAACCCCGGCTGGGGTGGCCCGTACGGTAACGAGCCGACCCCATCTCGGTCGACGTGTGTTCGGCACCCCGATCGTCCTACATCGCTGGCGTGCTCTAGGTGCGGCCGGCCTGCATGCCCTCAGTGCCTGCAGGCCGCCGCCGTCGGGCAGCACTGCGTTGACTGTGTCCGTGCCGGCAACGCGAACGTCCGCCAGGCGCGGACGGTTGCCGGGGCGCCCGCCAGCGGCACGTTCGGGCTCGTCACGTACATCCTGATGGGTCTGAACGTGCTCGCCTTCGCGGCGACGGCACTGCAATCCCGCAGCCTGCTCGACAACAGCGCGGACTCGTCTCTGTTCGACTCGTGGGCATTGTTCCCACCCGCCGTGGCAACCGGAGACGTCGAACGTCTCATCGGGAGCGGCTTCTTACACTTCGGCCCGATCCATTTGCTCGTCAACATGTTCGCGCTGTACATCATCGGGCGTGATGTGGAGGCCATCCTCGGCCGAGCACGCTACGTGGCTGTGTACGCGGTGTCGCTGCTCGGAGGCAGCGCGTCGGTGATGATCCTCGAGGCGCCCATCAGCCTGACGGCTGGCGCGTCGGGCGCGATTTTCGGGCTTCTCGGCGCCCAAGCGGTCATCCTGCTCAAACTCAGGCGAAGTCCGACGCCCGTTTTGGTGGTGATCGGCCTCAATGTGGTCATCAGCATCTCGATTCCCGGGATTTCGCTGTGGGGCCACATGGGTGGTCTCGTCGCGGGTGCTCTCGCGACCGCGGGGATCCTGTTCCTCCCGAACGTGGTCGGCGGCAATGATCGACGCCGCGCATCGATGGTCGGCTGGTGTGCAGTGGCGGGTGTCGCTGTGCTCGCGCTCGCCGTCATCGCGTTCCGGATTCTCGACCTGCGTTCGCAGATGGGTCTGTAAGAGCGGTCGAATCTCGGCCGACCGGCGTCAGCGCTCGCGCGGTACGAACCCGTATTGATCCAGGGCGTCGAACACGTCCTGTGGATCGGTTCCCAGGTCCCATCTACCGAAGATGACCAGTCGGTCGTCGTCCTCACCTGCACGCCGGACGTCGATCTCCAACATCGGCACGCGTCGCCCCAGCCTCGGATACTTCGAGATCTTGATCCGCGCGATTTCATCGCGTCGGTAGGAACGGACGCCCGTCAGTCGCTTCATCGACAACGTCTCGTCGTTTATCCACAGACGAGGACGCTGGTAGGCCGCGAGAGCGCCGATTATCCACAGCCCCAACGCGGCAATCGAGATCAGAAATCGGCCGGCCGTATCGGTCGATGTCAGCAGCGACGCTCCGACCAGGGAAAATCCACCGACGAACAGTGCGATCACGGCGGGCAACGGTGTTGCCCATGCCCGTCTATCCACACCCTGTGGATGGGAAGATCCTTTATCCACAGGCTTTATCCACATTGGGGATGAATAACACGCGTGTAACTCGAACGCCGACGCTGCCGTCTGCGGACTCGATCATCGCCACCGCATGGTCATGACCAGACCGACAACCATGAATCCGAAACCGATGAGGAAGTTCCAGGCGCCGAGATTGTTCATCCACGAGATGTCCTCGGCAGCCAAGTAGTAGACCAGGAGCCACAGGAGCCCGACCAGCATGAATCCGAGCATGACCGCAACGTAGAACGGACTCGACGGGCCCGCTTTGACCGAACCGGGCGTACGTGTTCCCGGTGCGATGACATAGTCCTTCTTCTTCCGGACCTTGGACTTCGGCATAGTTTCCCCTTCGCTGTCGTTCGCCTGCACCGACGCGCTCACTCGGCCTCGGTGCGGCGAGGATGCAAGGTTGTGGACAACCGCTGTGGAGCCTGTGGATGAAACTGGCTCGGACGCGGCCCCAAACCCTCACATCGACGAGGCACAGGAGCAGGTAGCGTTCGGTGCTGTCACGTGCCCAATTTTGCGCACATGCCCTGTACACGCTAGCTCAGCGCACCCACGTCGGTGCACACCCACGCATCGACCCATACACATCGGCACATACATCAGGGAACATCGGAGGAGTGATGGCGAGGGACAACCCGCACGCCCGCTCTGCCGCGTCGTACGTATGGCAGGTGCTCGTGGTGGTGGTGTGTCTGGTTGCAGGCGTCTTGCTGTCCACCACGAGGCAGTTCTCGCACGGCGACGAGATCCGTCGCAGCGACACCACGAGGCTGTCGAGCCTCGTCCGCGGCGCGCAAACAAGCGCCGACGCCACCGAGCGCACACGTGACGAGTTGGCTGCACGGCTCACCGAACTCCGGAACACCGCAGGTGCCCTCGACTCGAACGTCGCCGACGCGCTGGCCCAGGCAACACCACTCGAGGAGCCGGCAGGCCTGCGCGCCGAGTCCGGCCCCGGCGTCGTCGTCACCCTGACCGACGCGGCGCGGGGCCAGGACGGACGGTATGTCGCCGACGCCTCGCCGGACGACCTCGTCGTGCATCAGCAGGACGTGCAAAGCGTGCTCAACGCGCTGTGGTCGGGGGGAGCGCGCGCGGTGGCGATGCAGGATCAGCGCATCACCGGTCAGGTCGCGCCGCGCTGCATCGGCAATACGCTGCTTCTCGGCGGCCGTACCTACAGCCCGCCGTACGTGATGGCTGCGATCGGTGATCCGGCCATGTTGTCCGCTGCATTGGCCGATGAGCCAGGGGTCACGGTGTATCGGCAGTACGCAGTGCGATACGGACTCGGCTACAGCGCCGACGTGCAGGGCAACGTGGAGGTACCGGCATACGACGGGTCGATTCGTCTGCGGTACGCCCAGCCAGGGTGAACCGGAGAGACACAAGACGGTGGGCCTATTCTGGCCCCATGCGCATTCTGGTCGTCGACAACTACGACAGCTTCGTCTTCAACCTCGTCCAGTACCTGGGTCAGCTCGGAGTGAACGCAGACGTCTGGCGCAACGACGACCCTCGGCTCGACGACAGGGCAGCGGTCGCACGAGACTTCGACGGCATTCTGCTGAGCCCAGGACCAGGAACGCCGCAACGCGCGGGCGCGACGATGGACCTCGTCACCGCGGCTGCGAAGGAGAAGACCCCTCTTCTCGGGGTGTGTCTCGGTCATCAGGCGATCGGCGCGGCCTTCGGTGCCACGGTCGACCGCGCGCCCGAGCTGTTGCACGGCAAGACCAGTTCGATCGAGCACGTCGGCGTCGGAGTCCTCGCGGGTCTACCGCAGCCCTTCACGGCCACGCGATACCACTCGTTGACTGTCGAGGAGAACACGATTCCCGACGAGCTGGAAGTCACCGGCCGCACTGCCTCGGGTCTGGTCATGGCCATGCGGCACCGCGAGCTCCCGATTCACGGCGTTCAATTCCACCCGGAGTCGATTCTCACCCAGGGTGGGCACCGGATGCTCGCCAACTGGCTCCAGATCTGCGGGGCGCAGTCCGACGACGCCCTCATCGCCGAGCTCGAGGACCAGGTCGCGTTGGCGTTTCGCTAGAGGGTGTTCCTAAAGCTCGAATCTGATGAACAGGCGGTCGTCCGGCCCATCCGTGCTGACCTTGGCTCGCACGTGGTAGACCTCGGCGATCAGCTCCTCGGTCAACACGTCCGCCGGTGAGCCCGCTGCGACAACGCGTCCCTCGGACAGAACGATGAGCTGTGTGCAGAACATCGCGGCCAGATTGAGGTCGTGTAGGGCGATGATGCTCGTAATAGGTAGTCGCGCAACGAGAGACAACAACTCGAGCTGATGATGAATGTCGAGATGATTGGTTGGTTCGTCCAACAACAACTCGCGCGGTTCCTGGGCGAGCGCCCGAGCGATCTGGGCTCGCTGGCGTTCGCCACCTGAGAGTTCGTGCCACAGACGGTGCGCCTTGTCGGTCAACCCCGTATGAGCCAGCGCCGAGTCGACAGCCGCGGCGTCTGCCGTAGCGTTTCCTCCGAAAGCACCGCGGTGCGGAATCCGGCCCAGGCGGACGACGTCGGCAACGGTGATGTCGAAGTCCGTATCCGCGTGCTGGCTCACCCACGCAACGGCTTTCGCGATCTCGCGCCGACGCATACCACCCAACTCGGCGCCGTCGAGCGTGACAACTCCCGACGTGGGCCGCACCGCACCGTTCATCAACTGCAGTAGAGACGACTTGCCGGAGCCGTTGGGTCCGAGAAGGCCGACGGTGTCACCCGGTTCGGGGAGCAACGAGACGCCGTCGACGACGAGGGCGCGCCCGCGCTGCCAACTCACCTTGTCCGCAGCGAGCGTCATGCCGACTTCTTTCGCCTGGACAGGATGGCGATGAATGCAGGAACACCCACGAGCGCGGTGCCGACGCCTACGGGGAGCGGCGTCGGTGCGAAAGCGACACGGGAAACGGCGTCGACCCACACCATGAAAACCGCGCCCATCAGCGCGGTCACAGGAATCAGTCTGACGTGGCGAGATCCGATGAGAAACCGTGCGGCATGGGGAAGTACGAGCCCGACGAACCCGATGGCGCCGGCCACGCTGACGAGGGTCGCGGTGATGAGCGCGGTGACCACGAGCAGCGCTGTTCGTGCGGTGCGCACGGGGATTCCGAGGGATGACGCCACCTCGTTGCCGAAGCTGAACGCGTCGAGAACGTAGGCGTAGTAGAAACAGATCGCGACGCCGAATGCCACCACGGTCATGCATAGGACGACGTCGTTCCAACGCACTCCTTCGAGCGAACCGAGGAGCCAGAACATGACGCCGCGGGTCTCGTCGGAGTCCGCGAAGGCAAAGATGACCAGCGAGGTGAGGGCCGAGAACAGCTGCGTGCTCGCAACTCCCGCGAGAATGACCCTGTCGTTGTTGCCGCCCGAGAGCTGAGCGAGCAGGAGCACGAGCCCGAACGCGACGAGGGCGCCGATGAATGCGCCGCCCGACAATCCCAATGCGGCGCCGCCGATTCCGAGGACACCGACGACGACGGCGCCCGTGGATGCACCCGAACTGATGCCGAGGACGAACGGATCGGCCAATGGATTGCGCAGCAGGGACTGCATGATCACGCCGCAGATGCCAAGACCGCTGCCGCACGCCGCGGCGACGAGGCTTCTGGGTAGACGTTCTTCCCAGACGATTGCGTTCTTGGACATCCGAACTGGGATATCGGTCAACCCCAGATGGTTCGTGACCACGTCTCGGACGTTGACCAGGGAGACATCGGCCGGTCCAAGCGTCATCGCAACCGCGACCGAGACGAGAAGTAACACCATGCCCGATGCCATGACGACAGGCAGCCCTATCTGCCGTCGTGCCACCGGCGCCTGGGTGGGTGTTGTCGTGTTCAGGACTGCGGGCCCATCTCGCGGAGCCCCGCGGCGACCTTCTCGACACCGTCGACGAGCCTGATCGACGGGTTCATCTCGGCGCCGTGCAGCGAGATGTACCGCTTGTTCCGCACCGCTGTCATCGTGCTGGTGACCGGGTCCGATTCGAGGAAGGCAATCTTGTCCGCCAAGAGGTCACCGGGGAACCGGGCGCGCAGTAGATCGCCGAGGACGAGCACGGACGGGTCCCGGTCGACCATCGTCTCCCAGCCGACGGCGGGCCAGTCGTCGTCGATGTCGGAGTAGGCGTTGGTGGCACCGACCGTCGTCGCGATGAGGTTTGCCGATCCGAGGCCACCCGCGACGTAGGGGCTCTTGGTGTCGGCGAACCAGAACGCCATCGAATCTCCCGACGCGGACATTCCGTCGGTAGCGGCGGCCAGACGTTCCTGGAGGTCCGTCACGAGTGCTTCGCCCCGGTCCTGGACGTCGAAGACCTCGGCGACCTCGGTGATCTCCTGGTAGAGCGAATCGATCGTCAGAGCGTTGGTTCTGGTTCCGCCGCCGTTGATACTGACTCCATTGTCGCAGTCGGTTGGAGACAGATAGGTTCCGGTGCCGGTCTCGGCGAATCGCGCTCGGTCGGCGACGCCGCCGTCCTTGAAGTGACGGCCGAACGACGCCGTGACGAAATCCGGGTCCGCATCGAGCACGACCTCGTAGGTCGGTGCGTTGTCCGCGAGTCTCGGAACGTCCGCGTTGGCGGCCGCGAGGTTCTCCCGCACCGGGTCGGTCCACGACGCAGTTCCGACCATGCGGTCCTGCAACCCCAGCGACAGCAGAATCTCGGTCGAGTTCTGGTCCAGCGAGACGACGCGCTGCGGGGGTGCGTCGATCGTGATCGACTGCCCGCAGTTGTCGAGAACGAGGGGGTAGCTGGTTTCGCCGTTGCCGCCGATGGTCTCGACCTCGGATACGGCTTCGGACTCGCCGCAGGCGGCGATCATGCCGGCCGCGAGGGCCAGCGTCGTCATGGCGCCGATGCGCCTGAGAATCGCACTCACAGTTGACAACTCTTTCGGGTGAACCAGACGTGAGTGTTCACGCGAAAAGGTGCGCGTTACACCCGCGCAGACGGAGATGGCGACGAACTCGGATAGGCTAACCTATTGCGCGGCCCGGAGTCACATCGAAGCGCGGTACCGTCGCCGCAAGAGAAAACGACGACAGGAGTGTGGCGTGACGGCGGGCGCCGACGAACGGCAGCGCGGATGGCGCTGGTCGTTCATCAACGAGATGTCGCGTGCGACCCCCACGATCCGGTTGCTCGTCCTGACTCAGCTGACGTTCAACCTCGGTTTCTTCATGGTCCTGCCCTATCTGTCGGTCCACCTGACGGGCGACCTCGGACTCGGTGCAGCGATGGTCGGTGTTGTGCTGGGCATCCGAACGTTCTCGCAACAAGGGTTGTTCTTCGTCGGCGGCACCCTCGCCGACCGGTTCGGCATCAAGCCCGTCGTTCTCACCGGATGTGCGATTCGCGTGCTCGGCTTCATCGGGCTCGCGTTCGCCGACTCCCTGATCGCTGTGGCGGCGGCGACGGTCGCAGTCGGATTCGCTGCCGCGTTGTTCTCTCCGGCAGTCGAGTCTGCAATTGCCATCGAGGCAGGCAAGGGCGAGAGCGCCGGTGGCCCGACCCGGGTGCAGACCTTTGCATTGCTTTCGGTGTGCAACCAGATCGGTTCGTTCTTCGGTCCCCTTCTCGGCTCGCTGTTGCTGCTGGCAGACTTCCGTCTCGCGTGTCTCGTCGCGGCAGCAATCTTCGTCGTTGTCATTGCTGCACATGCTGTTTGGCTGCCTGGTGGACCGGGACCGCATCGCGGCGAGTCCTGGCTGGCCGGGTGGAGGGACGTGGTGCGCAACAGAGTGTTCGTGCTGTTCGCGTTGGCGATGAGCGCGCAACTGGTCGCGTACAACCAGCTGTATCTTCTGCTTCCGCTCGAAGTGGAAAGGGCGTGGGGATCGCAAACGGTGTTGGGATGGTTCTTTGCGATATCGGCCGTCTTCGTCGTCACTGCGCAGATGTCCGTTACCCGTGTGGCGGCGCGGTTCTCGCCGCGGGTGGTGCTGCCCGTCGGGTTCGTCGTGGTGGCGGTGTCGTTCGTAGTGGTGGCCGTGTCGACGCCACTCGGGATGAGCGGGCTGATCGGTTTGGTCCCGGCCGGCGTGTTCGTGCTTCTGCTGGCCCTCGGTCAGATGATCGCCTTGCCGCAGGCGCGTGATCTCGTGCCGCTGCTCGCGGCCGAGCGGCGCCTCGGGTCGTACTACGGATTCATGGCGTCGGTCGGCGGTATCGGAGTGCTGGTTGGCTCGGTGATCATCGGCGCAGTGATCGATGCAGCTCCCGAGACCGGATGGGGAGCGTCGGTGCCCTGGTGTGTGGCAGCGGCGTTCCCCATCGCCGGCATCGTCGGGCTCAGAATCGTGTCGGCAAGATTGCCGTAACCGGTTCGCGCGTGCGTTTGCGTCGCCTGCGGAGGAGAGCCGGTGTGATGGGATGTGATGATGGATTCCGCCACTGTGCTTCCGGTTCGTAGAGCCGATGCAACCGCCGCCGCCGAATTGCTCGTTCTACAGCGGTGTTGCTGGGTTGAGGAAGCGTTGGTCAACGACACCCTTGACATCCCGCCCCTGCTCGAGACCTTGGATGAGGTCAGAACATGGGTCACTCAGTGGTCGGTTTTGACCGTTCGCGACGGACACCGGCTGGTTGGCGCTGTTCGGGGCCGACCAATTGACGACACCTGGGAGATCGGTCGGCTGATGGTGGCGCCGGATCTGGCCGGACAGGGATTGGGCCGACACCTACTCGATCGAGTCGAGCAACTCGCGCCCTCGCATACGCGGACATTCGAGTTGTTCACCGGTGCACGCAGCACCCGCAACATCCGACTGTATGAGCGGGCCGGATACCGAATAGTCGAAGATGATCTCGTCCCCGACGGGCATATCGCCGGGGCGATCGTTCTACGCAAGTCGATCGACCGGTGATGCGGTAACGACTATTGGATTCCGGACACGATTATTTCGACAGCACCAGCCATGCCAGGCGACGCCGATGCCTGGCGTCGCAATTGCGCAGCCCGAGAAACGAATCCGCTGTCGTTGCAGACTCGGTCGACAGCTTTTCGTATCAGAGCAGGTGCGACCGACTGGCGTGCAATACCAATACCGATGCCGCTCCATCGAACTCGGGCCACGACGTCTGCCTTGTCCTGTGAGCGACCTGCAGCGACGACGGGAATGCCGTGGCGAAGAGCAAAATTGACGCCTCCGTAGCCACCGTTCGTCACGAAACACGACAGCGATGGAAACACATTGTCGTACGGAAGGTGCCGGGCAATGTACACGTTGTCCGGCAGCGGGTGGTTCCGTCCAATGTCGCCGTCGCCGACGGCGACCAGCACGTTCATGTCCCGATCTGCCAGGGCGCTGATAGTGGGCAGCACGAGCTGATCAAGGTCCAGCTCGGCTGATCCCTGCGTCACCAAGACGGTGGGTTTCCGGGTATCCAGGTCGTTCCACCATGAAGGCAGAGGGTGAGAGTCGACAGAACTCACGGACAATGGACCCACGAAATGCACCTTCTGGTCGTACCGCTCCGGCAGGGGGTACTCGAACCCTGGAACTGTCAGCTGGACAATATCGTCCACCAAGGTCACCCAGTCCAAGAAAGATATCGGTAGCTCAGAGCCTCTGGAACGAACCCGACGCTCAGCGGTCTGTTGCAGCGATCGCAGCACCACAGACCGGACTGCGGCGTTCGACGCCGCGTTTCTCACTCGACCGAGCCAAGACTGGGCGGGCAGCCACCCCAACCCAGTCGGCGGTCGATCGCGTGTGGGAAGGGAGAGAGGATTGCTTCCCAATGCTACGACGCGAGGTCTGGATGCGCTCGGACGCAGCACAAGGGGAATGGCCCCGAAGAACATTGTCTCGACCACAATGACGTCGATCGACTCCTTCTCGACAATCTGATCGACGCTGATCGATTGGTCCGCAATCGGTTCGACGAAGATGTGCTCGAGGTCGTACTGGGCCTTCCTAGCGCCGCGCAGCGACCGGAGGGGAATTCGGCGTCGAGGTCGTGTTCGTCGAAATCAGCCGATGCCGGAAGGGGATGCCACGACGCCCCGGTGGAGGCGACCTTGGATTCGAACGCTCGTCCGGTAGTCACATGAACTCGGTGGCCGAGGCGTACGAGTTCGGTTGCGATAGGCAGCGTGGGCGCGACGTGGCCGGTAAACGGACCTGAACAGAACAAGATCGAAGCCATGCACACTCCCGGTTCTAGGACTCATTTGATCACATCGACACTGTACCGAATTAGGATGGTCGAATGGCAGACAAGCGGAGTTACCACTCGCCCGCCCGGGAAGGCGCAGCCTTGCTCACGCGACACGCCGTTGTCGACGCAGCCGCCGAGCTGTTCGAGACACAGGGGTACGGAGGCACGACCATGCGGTCCATTGCCAAGCGCGCCGGTGTCAGTGTCGAGACAGTGAACGCGTTGGGACCGAAAGTTCAGCTTCTTCGTTCTGCGTTCGAGCGCAGATTCTTGCCGTCGAGCCCGGATGGACGGATGACGGCGGGGTCAGTGCCAGAAGTCGACGTGTCCGACTCCGCTTCCGTCCGTCAAGTTCTGGGCCCGTTGATTCGCCAGTTCGAGCGATCGGCGGGAATGCATCGTGCGCTGGGCGCTGCTGCCGACATCGACGCTGCCGCGCGGCGACTGGTCGACGATCTGCGAGACGCTCAGCGACAACAGATCTACGGTCTGATCGACCGACAATTCGGCAAGACATCCACTACCGAAGCTAAGCTGAAGGTAGCGGACGCGTTGGCTTACACACTGTCGCATGGGGCTTACGACCACTTCGTGAGAGCGTGCGGTTGGTCATCGGTTGAATACGAAGCCTGGGCCGCCGACACAGTTGTCGAACACCTCAGAACTTTATGATCCGGCGACGACCCGCACTACCGTCCTGGGATCCCCAGGACACCCACGTTCACATTGACCGACTGAGTCTTGGTGATTTCCGAGCCTGCGGGTTCGGCCTGGTTCACGATACGACCGACCATCGTCGGGTCGAGGGTGCCCTCCTGCGTTGAGGAGATGCTCGACGCCGATCCGGTCCAGCCCGCAGCCTGCAACGCAGTCAGGGCCTGGCTCGGTGTCAATCCGAGCAGATCGGGCATCGGAATCTTGTCGCCGTTCGATACCCGCAACGTGACTGTGTCGCCTTCGACGGCGTTGGAACCACCGGCCGGAGCGGTCGAGACCACCTCGCCCATGGGCTGGCTCGAGTCGATGTTCTCGATCTGAACCTTGAAGCCTGCGCCCTCGACGTTGGGCTGCGCCACCTCGACCTGCTGGCCGACCACATTCGGCACTCGTACCTGGGCGGGTCCGCTACCGAGCGTGACCTTCACCGATGAACCGACCGTGATGCCGACTCCAGACGACGGATTCTGCTCGACGACTTTGTCGAGGTTCTCCGGCGTCGACGGAACCCGTGCCACCGATGCGTCGAGTTCCAGTCCGAGTGCCGACAGCGCCTGTGCTGCCTGCTGTTGATTCTTGCCGGTCAGCTGAGGTACCTGAACCTGCTCCGGGCCGGTGGACACTTCCAGATTGACGGTGCTCTTGGTGTCGACTTCGGCTCCGGATCCGGGCCGAGTGTTGATCACGGCGCCCGACGGCACGGTCGCGTCCGGCTTCTCCTGGATGGCGACTCGAAGATCGGCCTCCTGAAGCCGCGATTCTGCGTCGGAAGAAGAAAGACCGGTGACATCGGGGATCGCGACGCGAGCAGGTGACGACCCGGGGCCGAGTGACCACAGGAAGGCTCCGACTATGCCGACGACGACGATCGCAGCGATCGACAGCAGAGCGATACGAACCCCGCGATGACGCGGTGCCGCCTCGTCGTCTCCTGCATGGCGTCCGCCTGTGCTGTCGGGCTGGGGCGTCCCGGTCTGACGTGGAAGCGGAGCGCGGGCGTCCATCGACCCCAGAATGGTCGTGCGGTCCTCGTCGTTCATCACCGTCGGCGCGCTCGGGCGTTGACCTCCGAGAACGCGGACGAGGTCGGTGCGCATTTCGGCGGCGGACTGGTACCGGTTGGCCGGGTTCTTGGCCATTGCCTTGAGGATGATCGAGTCGAGTTCGCGTGGCACATCCCCGTTGACCCGCGAGGGGAGCTCGGGATCCTCGCGCACATGCTGGTACGCCACTGCGACGGGAGAATCGCCCTTGAAGGGAGGTTCGCCGGTGAGGATCTCGAACAGAACGCATCCGAGTGAGTAGACGTCCGAGCGCGCGTCGACCTGCTCGCCGCGAGCCTGCTCCGGCGACAGGTACTGAGCCGTGCCGATGACGGCAGCGGTCTGCGTCATCGGGCTCGAGCTGTCCGCGATGGCCCGGGCGATGCCGAAGTCCATCACCTTGACCGCACCCGCGTTGTTGATCATCACGTTGGCCGGTTTGACGTCCCGATGCACGATGCCGTTGCGATGCGAGAAGTCCAAGGCCGCACACACGTCGGCGATCACTTCCATCGCACGTCGCGGCGCCATGGGCCCCTCGCCGCGAACGATGTCGCGCAAGGTGCTGCCCTCGACGTACTCCATGACGATGAACGGCAGCGGACCTGCCTCGGTCTCGGCTTCGCCCGTGTCGTAGACAGCAACGATCGCCGGATGATTCAGAGCAGCCGCGTTTTGCGCCTCTCGCCGGAATCGCAGGTAGAACGTCGGGTCGCGCGCCAGATCAGCACGCAGCACCTTGATCGCGACATCGCGGTCGAGGCGGTTGTCACGTGCCAGGTGCACCTCCGACATACCACCGAATCCGAGAATCTCTCCCAGCTCGTAGCGGGACGAGAGGTTGCGGGGAGTCGTCATCGCTGTCCTTGTCGATCAGAGCCGGAAGAGTCGGTGCCAGGAAGAACAGAGCTGGATCGGCCGTTGCCCGCCGCGACGGGATTCTCACCGAGAGGATTTCCCGACGCCTGAGGTTCTTCCTCGTCACCGCCGTTGCCACCGATCCCCGGGATGGGCGGCAACGTGAACGTGAATCCACCATTGGACGTCGTGGTGGTCTGCTGGGGTGTGGTTGTCGGCGGCGTCGTCGTGGTCGCCGGTGGTGTTGTGGTCGTGGTGGTGGGTTGGGTCGTGGTGGTCGTTGGTTCCGTGGTGGTGGTCGGCTCGGTGGTGGTTGTGGTCGTCGTCGTGGTGGTCGTCGTCGGCCGCTGGGTTGTCGTAACCGGGTTGAACGGAGCGGGCGTTTCGCCCTCTCGATTCAGCAGCACGAACCCACCGATGACGATCGCGAGCAGCAACAAGCCACCGCCGCCCCAGGCGAGCGCCTTCTGCGCAGACGACATGCCGGTCGGTGCCGGGGCAGCGGGCTGCGCCGTGCCGGTGGCCGGGCCGGTGTACCGGTTCTGCGATGTCGGCATCATTTGTGTACTGCTCGGCGCCGCAACGACGCCGGGCATCATTACGCGGCCGGTGCCGGGGCCCCTGCCGCTACCTGGAGCAGGTGGCCTGCGTCCGGCGCGGACAGCGGCAACGGCGTCGGCGAACTCGCCGCCGTTCGAGTAGCGCGCGGCCGGATCCTTGGCCATCGTGATCTCGATGAGCTCTCTGACGCCTGCGGGGAGGTCTGCGGGGAGCGGCGCAGGCATCTCCCTGACGTGCTTCATCGCGACGGTGAGGGCACCGTCGCCGACGAAGGGCCTCGTGCCCGAGAGCGCCTCGTAGCCGACGACACCGAGCGAGTACACGTCGCTGGCCGAGGTCGCCTCTTCGCCGAGTGCTTGCTCCGGAGCGATGTACTGGGCGGTCCCCATCACCATGCCGGTCCTGGTCACCGGCGACGCGTCGACGGCCTTGGCGATGCCGAAGTCGGTGATCTTCACCTGACCCGCTGGCGTGATCAGGATGTTGCCCGGCTTGACGTCCCGGTGCACGACGCCTGCGGTGTGCGCGATCTGAAGCGAGCGTCCGGTCTGCTCGAGCATGTCGAGTGCGTGTCCGAGGGGCAGACGACCGATACGACCCAGGACAGCGTTGAGCGGCTCTCCGTTGACCAGTTCCATCACCAGGTACGCGAGCGATTCGCCTGCCTCGTCGCGAGTCTCGCCGTAGTCGTAGACGCCTGCGATACCCGGGTGATTGAGCTGCGCTGTGGTGCGCGCCTCGAACCTGAAGCGCTGCAAGAACTCCGGGTCCTCCGAGAACTCAGCTTTGAGAACCTTCACCGCGACCTTGCGATCGAGGCGGTTGTCCATCGCCTCCCACACCTGGCCCATTCCGCCCGTCGCGATCAGACGCAGAAGGCGGTAGCGCTGTGCAATGACTGCACCGTTCTTCAGTGGCACGAGATGTTCACCTCCCCTGCAATCCGGCAGCGATGACTGCGCGACCGACGGGGGCGGCAACCGATCCGCCCGTCGCTGCGAGCGCGCGGTCTCCACCGTCCTCGACGATGACGGCAATGGCGATCTTCGGATTCTCCGCCGGTGCGAAACCGATGTACCAGGCGTGCGGCGGCGTGTTCCTCGGATCTGTTCCGTGTTCGGCGGTCCCGGTCTTCGACGCGATCTGTACGCCTGCGATCTTGCCGTCACCGCCGGTGTTGTTCTCCGAGCCGATCATCAGGCTGGTGAGCGTCGCAGCGGTTTCCGGGCTGATCGCCTGCCCCTTCGAGTCCGGTGTCGTGGTGGACAAGTTGGACAGGTCGGGAGACTGCAGCTGACTGACCATGTGTGGCGCCATCCGTACACCGCTGTTGGCGACGGTTGCTGCGATGACCGCATCCTGAAGAGGCGTCAGGGCGACGTCGCGCTGGCCGATGCTGCTCTGTCCGAGGGCGGCGTCGTCGGGAATCGACCCGATGGTGCTGTCGGCCACCGGCAGCGGTAGCGATGTGGTCTCGTCGCCGATGCCGAACGCGCTTGCGGTGTCGCGCAGAGCGTCGGCTCCGGTCTTGATGCCGAGTTCGACGAATGCGGTGTTGCACGACCTCGCGAACGCTTCACGGAGCGAGGCGGTGGCACCTCCGCCGCACGTGCTTCCGTTGTAGTTCTCGAGCGAAGTCTCGGTGTCGGGCAACGTGATCGTCGGGGCAGCGGTGAGCTGATCGTCGGGGGTCGCGCCGTTCTCGAGGGCAGCGGCGGTCACGAGGACCTTGAAGGTCGATCCGGGCGGATACGTCGCCGAGATAGCGCGATTGAGCAGCGGCTTTGCTGGATCGGCATTGAGCGCATCCCACGCATCGGAGGTCTGAGCCCCGTCGTGGCTCGCCAGCAGGTTCGGGTCGTAACTCGGCGAGCTGGCCATGGCGAGAATGTTGCCGGTCGACGGTTCGATTGCGACGACCGATCCGGTGTACCCACGCGAGAACAGCTGATCGTAGGCGACCTGCTGGACGACGGGATCGATTGTCGTGACCACGTTTCCGCCGCGCGGGTCACGACCGGAGATGAGGTCGAACAGCCGACGCCCGAAGAGTCGATCATCGGAACCGTTGAGCACTTCGTCCTCGGTGCGTTCGAGACCGGTGCTCGAGTAGAGCATCGAGTAGAAGCCGGTGACCGGCGCGTTCGCGAGAGGGCTGTTGGGCGCCAACTGATTCGGCGGATACGTACGCAGGTACTTGTATCGATCGTCGGTGGACACCGACGCGGCGAGCACTTGTCCGCCCGCAGATATCTGACCGCGCTGACGTGAGTACTCGTCGAGCAGCACGCGTGAATTGCGCGGATCGGAACGCAGGTCGTCGGCCTTGATGACCTGCAGGTAGGTGACGTTGGCCAGCAGCGCGACGACCATGACCATCACCGCGATGGAGACGCGGCGCAGGGGTGTGTTCATGGGCGCTTCACCATCTCGGTCTTCGCTTCCGCGATGGGCGCTGCCGGGGTCGGCTTCTTCTTTGGTGTCGCAGGTTCACGGGCTGCGTCGGAGATCTTGATCAACAAGGCGACCAAGAGATAGTTGGCGAGAAGCGAAGATCCTCCGTAGGACAGATAGGGCGTGGTCAGACCGGTGAGCGGGATCAGCTTGCTCACCCCGCCGACGACGACGAACAGCTGAATGGCGACGGTGAAGGACAGGCCGGCCGCGAGCAGCTTGCCGAAGCTGTCGCGAACCGCAAGGGCAGTGCGCAACCCACGAATGATGAAGACGAGGTACAGGAGAAGGACTGCGGCGAGGCCGATGAGACCGAGTTCCTCACCGATAGCGGCGATGATGAAGTCGGTTTTCGCGAATGGAACCTGTGACGGCCGTCCGCTGCCGAGTCCTGTTCCGGCCAGGCCACCGGTCGCGAAACTGAACATCGACTGCACGATCTGATAACCGGTGTCGTTGTAATCGTCGAACGGGTGCAGCCAGGTATCGGTACGGATCTTCACGTGACCGAACACCTGATAGGCGAACAGAAATCCGACGAGTAGCAGACCGAATCCGATGATGAGCCAGCCGACTCGTTCGGTGGCGATGTAGATCATCACCAGGACGGTGCCGAAGATCAGCAACGACGATCCGAGGTCCTTCTCGAAGACCAGCACGCCGACCGAAACAATCCACACCAGCAGGATCGGGCCGAGATCGCGAGCTCGGGGAAAGTCCATGCCGAGGAAATGCTTGCCCGCCGTGGTGAACAGCTCACGCTTGGCAACCAGCAGCGACGCGAAGAAGATCAGCAGCAGGATCTTCGCGAACTCACCGGGTTGAATGCTGAACCCCGGCAGCCTGATCCAGATCTTCGAGCCGTTCACCTCGGAGAACGCCGACGGCAGAATGGCCGGAATGGCCAGGAGTACAAGCCCGCACAGCCCGACGGTGTAGCTGTACCGCGCCAGTGTGCGGTAGTCGCGCAGCAGGACGAGAAGAGCGATGAAGCCGGCGATGGCCAGCGTCGTCCACAGCACCTGCTGGGTCGCGTCGGGAGACGGAATCTCCTGCCCCAGATACGCAGCGGCCTGCTGGTCGGCCAGGTCGAGTCGGTGTATCAACACCAGACCGAGTCCGTTGAGCAGTGCGACGATCGGCAGCAGAAGGGGGTCCGCGTACGGCGCGAACCTGCGCACGGCCAGGTGAGCGACGGTGACGAGGGCGAGATAGGCGAGCCCGTACTTCGCCAGATCCCAGGTGACGGCCTGTTCCTGGCTTGCCTCGACCAATACGAGAGACAGCGTGGTGATCACTACTGCGATGCCCAGCAGTAGCAACTCGACGTTGCGTCGGTTGGATTGGACGGGAGCAGGCGCGAATCCGCCCGGTGGGCTCGGAAAGGACGCCCCCACAGATGGATTGGAACTCATCAAGTACCAGCTCTGCAGTTCTGACCCGGTAGCTGAGTCACGGTGGGCGCAGGCGTTGTGGTCGGTGCCGCCTCGACCGGCGGTGCGGCGGGGTCGGCCGGCGGTGCCGCAGGATCAGCGGGCGGTGCCGCAACGGTGGGAGCCGGGGCGGGCGTCGTCGGCTGGGGCGGCGCGGATGTGGTCGTGGTCGCCTCGGCGACGGTGCACGGCGGCAACAGATCTCCCGACGCAAGGCGGTTCATCTGGCCGTTCGCGTCGTCGAGCGTTCCGGAGGGGAGCCCGGCGCGTACTTGCTCGCGGGCCGCTGGAGCCAAATCGTCCACCTCGAACTGGTCGCATCCAGCAGGTGCCGTGTCCGGAGCGGTCAAGGTGAGTGCCCCGTCGTCTGCGAGACACCCGATGGAGTGCACGGACTGCAACGAGTATCCGAGGACGGAGCCGGGCACGCCCCGCATGACCGCGACGCGGCTCGAATCCTCACCGACGTAGTAGTTGTTTCTGATCGCGGCGTTCGCGACGAACGCACCGCCGACCAGCAATGCGATCAGTCCGACCGCCAGCAACGACCACCGAAGCTTGTGCGACTTCTTCTCCGGCACTGGGGGAGCTGTCGTGACGCGCTTGGGGGTCGAGCGCGGTGGGCGCATCGCGGCTGCACGGCCGGCCGCTGTGTTCGGTGGCGGTGAGTCCTCTTCGTCCTCGGTGCTCGCGGCGCCACCGAGTATCGGTGAGCTCTGTCCGTAGTCGATGTCGACGACGTCGGCGACGACCACGGTGACGTTGTCGGGGCCACCGCTGCGCAGAGCGAGTTCGATGAGTCGGTCGGCGCTGGAGGCGCAATCACCCTCGTTGAGGGTGTTTTCGATGGTCTCGTCGCTGACGACGTCGGACAGACCGTCGGAGCACAGCAGGTACCGATCGCCTGCTCGCGCTTCACGCACGGTCAGCGTCGGCTCGATCTCGTTGCCGGTGAGCGCACGCATGATCAACGATCGCTGCGGATGAGTGTGTGCCTGTTCGGCGGTGATCCGGCCTTCGTCGACGAGAGATTGCACGAAGGTGTCGTCGCGGGTGATCTGCGTCAGTGCGTGTTCACGCAGCATGTACGCGCGCGAGTCACCGATATGAACGAGACCGATCTTCCTGCCCGCGAACAGAATTGCGGTCAGGGTGGTTCCCATACCGTCGAGCTCGGGTTCTTCTTCGACCTGGTCGGCGATGGACGCGTTGCCTTCTCGCGTCGCGGCTTCGAGCTTGCCGAGGAGGTCGTCACCCGGTTCGTCGTCGTCGAGGTGAGCGAGGGCGGCGATCATCAACTGCGAGGCCACCTCGCCCGCGGCATGGCCACCCATACCGTCGGCGAGCGCGAGAAGCCGCGCACCCGCGTAGACCGAATCCTCGTTGTTCGAGCGCACCAATCCTCGGTCGCTGCGCGCCGCATAGCGGAGTACGAGGGTCACGGGCGGAGCTCGATAACGGTCTTGCCGACTCGAACCGGAGTGCCCAAGGGCACACGAACGGCAGTCGTCACCTTGGCACGATCGAGATACGTTCCGTTAGTCGAACCGAGGTCCTCGACGTACCAGTCACCGCCGCGAGGTGAGATGCGCGCATGACGTGTGGACGCGTAATCGTCGGTGAGGACCAACGTCGAATCGTCGGCGCGACCGATCAGCACCGGCTGCGTGCCGAGCGAAATTCTGGTTCCGGCGAGACCGCCCTGTGTCACCACTAGATTCTTGGCAACCTTCTGCTTGTTGAACGACGGAAGAACTTTCGATCCCCTGGAGTATCGCGCGGGCACACGCATCCCCGACGCCGCATAGATGTCGCTTCGCAAAGTCCGAAGAACGGCCCAGACGAAAAACCACAGCAGCAACAAAAAGCCCGCACGGGTCAACTGCAGTATCAAGCCCTGCACAGCCGTCCACCTCCTTCGGAACCGTCATCGGTCGTCGTAGTCGCACACACACGCATGCCGTAGCTTCTTTTCGAATTCCCCGAACACGTGCGAGACGAGCCGACACGACTTCTCACGCAGCATCCTAGAGTGAAGCTGCGTGTGTCGATCACCATACTGGTGAGGTCGATTAAACGATGCGGACGAGGATCTCGGAGTGTCCTGCTCGGACCACGTCACCGTCGGCCAGCTGCCAGTCCTGCACAGGCGACCCGTTGACCGTCGTTCCGTTGGTGGAACCGAGGTCGGACAGCATCGCCACCCGCCCGTCCCAACGAATCTCGACGTGGCGACGAGAGACGCCGGTGTCAGGAAGGCGGAACTGAGCGTCCTGACCGCGTCCGATGATGTTCTGGCCGTCGCGGAGCTGGAAGTACCGTCCGCTGCCGTCCTCCAACTGCAGAGTGGCCGTCAAGGCTTGGCTGTCGTTGTACGCGGGCTCGTCGTAGCCGTACGCCGGCGCCTGCTGGTACCCCGCGGTCGGGTACTGGGCCTGCTGGTAGCCGTTCTGCTGCGCTGGGTAGTCGTAGGCAGGCTGTCCGTATCCGGCCGGCTCGGCGTAGGCCTGCTGGCCGTACCCCTGCTGGCTGGGTGGTTGCTGGTCGTAACCCTGTTGGCCGTACGCCGGATCGGAGTAGGCCTGCCCGCCCTGGTCGTAACCCTGGTCGTTCGCTGGGTTCGAGTACGCCTGCTGGCCGTACGCCTGATCGTCGTAACCCTGCTGCCCGTATGCCGGCTGGCCGTACGCCTGCGGGTCGTAACCCTGCTGGCCGGGCGAGGGGTGGACGTATGCCGGCTGACCGTTCGCCGGATCGACGTACGCCTGGTCGCCGTAGCCCTGCTCTTCGTAGCCGCGCTCATCCGAGCCTTGGCTGTACGCCTGGGGGTCGTACTGTCCCTCGGCAGCGGGTGCCGGTGCTCCGTAACCGCCACCCTGGGGTGCGCCGTTGCGATAGCCGGGGTCCTGGCCGTATGCGTTCCGGTCGTGACCGTTCTGCTGCGAGTAACGCGGATCCTGGGACGGATAGCCGTTGCGCGCACGAGGGTCGGGGCGAGAGCCGTCGGCCGGATCGCGTTGCGGGTCGTAGCCTGGGTTCTGCGTCATGTGGCCGGCTCCTGATGTCGACATAGGTGTGGCTGACGGGCGCGAAGGTCGCGGACCGGGTACCGCACCCACCGTGGGTCCTGAAGCTCCGGCGAATGCAGAAGCTTGATTCTTGGATGGGGCATTCCCGGCCGCAGTCGGTGATCGTCCCACATCGGGGTCCACCGAACCACTGGCCCGGAACTGGCCCGTGTGCAAAGTAGGGGACGGCTCGAACCGAACCACGACATCGCCGTACGTCTGCCAACCCTGATCCCTGATGTAGTCACCCAGGTGGCGCGAGAACGCTTTGACGGTCAGGTCCCGATCTGCTGCCAGTTCGTCGTGATCGGACGTGTTGATGGTGATCACATAGCTGTTCGGGGCGAGCTGATGTCCGCCTTCCAGCGGTCGAACCCGGTCGGCTGCCTCCTGCTGCAGTGCAGCTTCGACCTCCTGAGGAACGACGCCGCCACCGAATACCCGGGCGAACACGTCACCGACCGCGCCCTGCAGCTTTCGTTCGAAGCGCTGGACAATTCCCATGGTGACCTCTCCTCCCTGATCATTGGGTGCCACGAGCGCGTGTCGCCTCGAGGTCGTCGTCACAGCATGATATACGTTGCCGCGTCACCGCTGCGCCTACTGTGCGCCCCACGACGCAGTTCGTAGGCGGTTGCCGACGGACCCGATTGTCCCCACGGAAGGCGATTTCATCCACGCCGGAAGTGCATGTTAATGTTCACCGGTCACCTGGGCGGGTGGCGGAATGGCAGACGCGCTGGCTTCAGGTGCCAGTGTCCTTCGGGACGTGGGGGTTCAAGTCCCCCTCCGCCCACAGCAGTTCTTTCCAGTCGCAAACGACGCTCTTCCTCAACACAGGATTGGCCGTCGTTTGCGACTTTTTTCTTTGGGCTGGAGTTGTGCCGTTCTGGCAGCATGATGCGGTCAGCGGTCGCGCCCCTTGATCACCCTGTGCCGGGTTCCAACCCAGGCGATATTGCGTGCCGTCAATTGCTCTCAGCCGCAGTTGTATTGGAGCCAGATTCGCGCCAAGGCCCGCCGCTTGAATGGTCTTCCGTAGCTATCTGATCGTATGAATGGACCATTCAAGCGATGGGTCGTCCGCATTTTGCCCGCTTGAATGGGACGTGCCAGCTGTCAGATCATATGAATGGACCATTCAAGCGATCGTCGGAGCGGCGTACCCAGGGATGACGGTGAGGGGTATCCACGCGTGATCGGGGTTCGAGGCGCTCGCGTTGCACGCGTCGGAGACGTGTCTATGGATCGACGGACAAACACGAATGCCCTGGTCAGAAGGCTAGATAGGGATACCTTAGTTGCGTGGTGGGCATGGTGCTGATTTATCGTTTGTGGTTGGACCGGCGTACCCGATGCCGAATCCGCCCGCTAGACGCTTGAGCGCTGCGAACGAGCCCACCCGCTCGACGTTAGCCGAAGATCGTTTTCGGGGGTGCTGCTTCAACGGCGAACGGCACCCAAGATAGCCGTCCGCGACGGTCGGCGATCAGTGCCGCGCCGTCGCGGATGTACTTGAAGGCTGGACTTATCCGAAGGCTAGGTATGAAGCACACTCCGGGCCCGCAAGGCCTCTACGACCCCCGTAACGAGCACGACTCCTGTGGTGTCGCGTTCGTCGTGGACATGCATGGTCGTCGTAGTCGAGACATCGTCGAGAAGGCGATCACTGCGCTGGTCAATCTCGAACATCGGGGCGCCGCCGGCTCCGAACCGAACACCGGTGACGGCGCCGGAATCCTGATCCAGGTTCCCGACGCTTTCTTCCGCGCTGTCACGGATTTCGACCTGCCTCCCGCGGGTTCGTACGCAACCGGAATTGCATTCCTTCCGCAGGGGCGCAGCGATGCAGCGCGCGCGTGCGAGGGGGTCGAACGGATCGTCGAGGCCGAGGGCATGAAGGTCCTCGGATGGCGTGAAGTTCCCACCGACGATTCCTCTCTCGGGGCGCTCGCGCGCGACGCGATGCCGACGTTCCGACAGTTGTTCTTCGCCGCCGAGGATCTGTCCGTTACCGATCTCGAACTCGAGCGTCGGGCATTCGTCATCCGCAAGCGCGTCGAACACGAGCTGGGCGAAGAAGGCGCAGGCAAGGACGGCCCCGGCCGCGAGACCGTGTACTTCCCGTCGCTGTCCTCGCAGACCTTCGTCTACAAGGGCATGCTGACCACGCCTCAGCTCAAGGGTTTCTACAACGATCTCCAGGACGAGCGCGTCGAAAGCGCTCTCGGCCTTGTGCATTCCCGATTCTCCACGAACACGTTCCCGTCGTGGCCGCTGGCGCATCCGTTCCGCCGCGTTGCGCACAACGGCGAAATCAACACAGCGACTGGCAACGAGAACTGGATGCGTGCCCGCGAGGCACTCATCTCCTCCGATGTCTTCGGGTCCGACGCCCTCGAGAAGATCTTCCCGGTCGTCACCCATGGTGCAAGCGACACAGCACGTTTCGACGAGGTGCTCGAACTCCTGCACCTCGGTGGACGTAGCTTGCCGCACGCCGTCCTCATGATGATTCCCGAGGCATGGGAGCGTCACGAGTCGATGGACCCCGCTCGCCGGGCGTTCTACAAGTACCACTCCTCGCTGATGGAGCCGTGGGACGGACCTGCATCGGTGTGCTTCACCGACGGCACCCTCATCGGAGCTGTGCTGGACCGCAACGGACTTCGCCCCAGCCGTCTCTGGGTCACCGACGACGGGCTCGTCGTCATGGCGTCCGAGGTCGGTGTGCTCGATATCGACCCATCGAAGGTCGTCCGCAAGGTTCGTCTGCAGCCCGGCCGTATGTTCCTCGTGGACACGGCGCAGGGCCGCATCGTCTCCGACGACGAGATCAAGGACGAACTCGCCGCCGAGCACCCGTATCAGCAGTGGCTCGACGAGGGTCTCACCTCGATCGACGATCTGCCCGATCGCCCGCACGTGCACATGCCGCACGACCGAGTTCTCATCCGCCAGCAGATCTTCGGCTACACCACCGAGGAGCTGAACGTGCTGGTCTCGCCGATGGCGAAGTCCGGGGCAGAGGCAATCGGCTCGATGGGTACCGACACGCCCATCGCTATTCTGTCGACGCGACCGCGGATGCTGTTCGACTACTTCTCGCAGCTGTTCGCGCAGGTCACCAACCCGCCGCTCGACGCGATCCGCGAGGAGATCGTCACGAGTATCGGCGGCACGATCGGACCCGAGGGCGATTTGCTCAACCCGGGGCCTGACGCGTGCAAGCAGATCGTTCTTCCGCAGCCGATCCTGCACAACGACGACCTGTCCAAGCTCGTTCACATCAACGACGACGGCACCCAGGAAGGCCTGCGTTCGGTCGTCGTTCGCGGTCTCTACCCAGTGGCCGAGGGGGGCGAAGGACTCCGAAAGTCGCTGGAAGCCATACGGGCTCAGGTATCGGCTGCCATCTCCGGTGGCGCGCGCATCATCGTGCTCTCGGATCGTGAGTCGAGCGAGAAGCTCGCCCCGATTCCGTCGCTGCTCCTGACCTCGGCCGTGCATCACCACCTCGTACGCGAGAAGACCCGCACCAAGGTCGGTCTCATCGTCGAGGCCGGCGACGCCCGCGAGGTCCACCACATGGCGCTGCTCATCGGATTCGGTGCGGCCGCGGTCAACCCGTACATGGCATTCGAGTCCATCGAGGACATGATCGAGCGCGGTGCTCTCACCGGCATCGAGTTCGACAAGGCTGTCTCCAACTACATCAAGGCCGCAGGCAAGGGTGTGCTGAAGGTGATGTCCAAGATGGGCATCTCGACGCTGGCCTCGTACACCGGTGCCCAGCTGTTCCAGGTCATCGGTCTGTCGCAGGAGCTCGTCGACGAGTACTTCACCGGACTGAACAGCCACCTCGGCGGTATCGACCTCGAGCAGGTCGCCCAGGACGTCGCGACCCGCCACGGCGTCGCGTACCTCGAGAACCGTCAGGAGCGCGCACATCGCGAGCTCGAGACGGGCGGCGAGTACCAGTGGCGTCGCGAGGGGGAGTACCACCTCTTCAATCCCGACACCGTGTTCAAGCTGCAGCACTCGACCCGCACCGGTCAGTACGACATCTTCAAGGAATACACGAAGATGGTCGACGATCAGTCCGAGCGGCTTGCGTCGCTCCGTGGTCTGTTCCGGTTCAAGACCGAAGAGCGCGAGCCGATCTCGATCGACGAGGTCGAGCCTGCGTCGGAAATCGTCAAGCGCTTCTCGACGGGTGCCATGAGTTACGGCTCGATCTCGGCCGAAGCCCACGAGACCCTCGCCATCGCGATGAACCGTCTCGGCGGCCGATCCAACTCCGGTGAGGGCGGCGAGAGCGTCGACCGCTTCGAACCGGACGAGAACGGCGATTGGCGTCGCAGTGCCATCAAGCAGGTCGCGTCGGGACGTTTCGGTGTCACCTCGCACTACCTGACCAACTGCACCGACATCCAGATCAAGATGGCACAGGGAGCCAAGCCCGGTGAGGGCGGCCAGCTTCCGGCCCACAAGGTGTACCCCTGGGTTGCCGAGGTCCGGCACTCGACGCCGGGTGTCGGCCTCATCTCGCCGCCGCCGCACCACGACATCTACTCCATCGAGGATCTCGCTCAGCTGATCCACGACCTCAAGAACGCCAACCCGCAGGCTCGCATCCACGTGAAGCTGGTCTCCGAGGTCGGCGTGGGAACGGTCGCAGCAGGCGTCTCGAAGGCGCACGCCGACGTGGTGCTCATCTCGGGCCACGACGGTGGAACAGGGGCAACCCCGCTGACATCGGTCAAGCACGCAGGTGGACCATGGGAACTCGGCCTGGCCGAGACTCAGCAGACCTTGCTGCTCAACGGACTTCGCGACCGCATCGTCGTCCAGGTCGACGGCCAGCTCAAGACCGGCCGCGACGTCATGGTCGCTGCTCTCCTCGGCGGTGAAGAGTTCGGTTTCGCGACCGCTCCGCTCGTCGTGTCGGGCTGCATCATGATGCGTGTCTGCCACCTCGATACCTGCCCCGTCGGTGTCGCGACGCAGAACCCGTTGTTGCGCAAGCGGTTCGCAGGCAAGCCCGAGTTCGTCGAGAACTTCTTCAACTTCATCGCCGAAGAGGTCCGCGAGCTCATGGCCGAGCTCGGCTTCCGCACGCTCAACGAAGCCGTCGGCCAGGTCGCCCTGCTGGACACGACCGCGGCGAAGGAAGCGTGGAAGGCGTCGAAGCTCGATTTGTCGCCGATCCTCGACGAGGTCGAGTCGGCGTTCATGAACCAGGACCTCTACAACACGGGCGTCCAGGATCACGGACTCGACAAGGCCCTCGATCAGCAGCTCATCGCGCAGAGCCGCAACGCACTCGACAAGGGTGAGAAGGTCAAGTTCGAGTCCAAGATCACCAACGTCAACCGCACGGTCGGCACCATGCTCGGCCACGAGCTGACCAAGGCGTACGGCGGAGTCGGCTTGCCCGACAACACCATCGACATCACCTTCACCGGGTCCGCGGGCAACAGCTTCGGAGCCTTCGTTCCCGCGGGTATGACGCTTCGCCTTCACGGTGACGCCAACGACTTCGTCGGCAAGGGCCTCTCGGGTGGACGCATCATCGTGCGTCCGTCGTTGAACGCTCCCGCCGGCTTCGTCGCCGAGGACAACATCATCGGTGGCAACGTCTTCCTGTTCGGTGCAACGCAGGGTGAGGCTCTCATCCGCGGAGTCGTCGGCGAGCGTTTCGCCGTTCGTAACTCGGGTGCGGTGGCCGTTGTCGAAGGTGTCGGTGACCACGGCTGCGAGTACATGACGGGTGGCAAGGTCGTCATCATCGGTGAGACGGGCCGCAACTTCGGTGCCGGCATGTCCGGTGGTGTGGCGTTCATCTTCGACCCGAACAAGACGTTCGAGGCCAACCTGAACACCGAGCTCGTCGACATCGAGAGCATCGAGGGTGACGAGTTCACCTGGCTCAAGGAGATCGTCACTCGTCATCACGACGAAACGGGATCCGACGTTGCAGAGCGAATCCTCAGCGACTGGTCACAGCAGGTGAACCATTTCGTGAAGGTCATGCCGCGTGACTACAAGAAGGTACTGCTGGCCATCTCCGAAGCCGAGAAGAACGGCGCGGACGTGGACGAAGCGATCATGGAGGCAGCTCGTGGGTGACCCACAGGGATTTTTGAAGAACACCGTTCGCGAACTGCCGAAGCGTCGGCCCGTCGACCTACGGTTGATGGACTGGAAAGAGGTCTACGAGGACTTCTCCAAGGACACGCTGCGGACTCAGGCCAGCCGATGCATGGACTGTGGCATTCCGTTCTGCCACAACGGTTGTCCTCTCGGCAACCTCATCCCCGAGTGGAACGACCTGGTGTTCAAGGACCGCTGGCGCGAGAGCATCGACCGCCTGCACGCCACCAACAACTTTCCGGAATTCACCGGGCGGCTGTGCCCGGCGCCGTGCGAGGCGTCGTGCGTCCTCGGCATCAACCAGGATCCGGTGACGATCAAGCAGGTCGAGGTCGAAATCATCGACAAGGCCTTCGAAGAGGGCTGGGTCGCACCGGTCTACCCGACGTACCTGACCGGCAAGACCGTCGCCGTCGTCGGTTCCGGACCTGCCGGACTCGCTGCGGCGCAGCAGCTCACGCGGGCCGGCCACACCGTCACGGTGTTCGAACGTGCCGACCGCATCGGCGGCTTGCTTCGATACGGCATCCCCGAGTTCAAGATGGAGAAGCGCCACATCGACCGCCGTCTGGCACAGATGGAGGCCGAGGGAACGGTGTTCCGCACCGGCGTCAACGTGGGAGTCGACATCTCGGCCGACGAACTGCGTGCGCAGTTCGACGCCGTGGTCCTCTCCGGCGGTGCCACCGCATGGCGGGACCTCCCCATCGAAGGACGCGAGAACGAGGGCATCTACCAGGCCATGGAGTTCCTGCCCCACGCGAACCGCGTGCAGCAGGGCGACTTCGCCGAGCCCCCCGTCACCGCCAAGGGCAAGAAGGTCGTCATCATCGGCGGCGGTGACACCGGAGCGGACTGCCTCGGAACCTCGCATCGTCAGGGCGCGGAAAGCGTCCACCAGTTCGAGATCATGGCTCGCCCGCCGGAAGAGCGTGCAACGTCCACTCCGTGGCCGCTGTACCCACTGATGTACCGCGTCGCGTCCGCTCACGAAGAGGGCGGCGAGCGAGTGTTCTCCGTCAACACCGAGCGTTTCCTCGGCGAGGACGGCAAGGTCACCGGACTCGAGGCGCACGAGGTCGAGTTCAAGGCAGGCAAGTTCGAGAAGGTCGAGGGCAGCGAGTTCACCCTCGAGGCCGATCTGGTGCTGCTCGCCATGGGCTTCGTCGGACCCGAAAAGCCGGGTCTGCTCACCGATCTCGGTGTGGACCTCAACGAGCGCGGCAACGTCGTCCGCTCGAACGAGTGGGTCACCAACGTCCCCGGCGTCTTCGTCGCCGGCGATATGGGCCGCGGACAGTCACTGATCGTGTGGGCAATCGCCGAGGGTCGCTCCTGCGCAGCCGCCGTCGACACCTTCCTTCAGGGTGCCACCGCACTGCCCGCTCCGATCGTGCCGACCCAGGCGCCGCAGCGGTAGTTTTCTCGTACGCCGACCCACCGCTTGAATGGTCTTTCGTAGTCATCTGATCGTATGGATGGACCATTCGAGCGGTGGGTCGTCCGCATTCTGCCCGCTTGAATGGTCCTCGGTAGCTATCCGATCGTATGAATGGACCATTCAAGCGATCACCGGGCCACACGCACGTTTCCCCGCGCAAAAACCTCGTTCTCGTTCCAGCATGTGAGACTTCACAACTTTAGGTAACCTCCGTTTACCGATTGGGCATCAATTCGACATCGAGGCGTGGAATTCTCGCCTGCGAAGTCGAAGTCCGCTATAGCAGTGAGGTCACCATGCGCGTGAAGAAGCTCGTCGCCACCGTCGGTTCCGCGATGGCCGTGATTGCCGGAGTCGGAGTACTGCCGACGGCCACTGCTTCGGCCGATCCAGGTTCGTGCCCGAGCCTCTACGTCGTCGCTGTTCCCGGAACCTGGGAGACCAGCTCGGGTGCTGCGCCGAAGCCCGGCATGTTGACCGCTGTCACGGACCGGATCGCCAGTTCGAGCATCAGGACCGACTATGTGTCCTATCCCGCCACCGCGTTTCCGTGGGAGGGCGGTGTATACGGCGAATCCCGTGCAGTCGCAACGGCCAACGCGGGCGGCATGATCAAGGCAATGGCCGATCAGTGCGGTACGACGAAGTTCGGCATCATCGGCTACAGCCAGGGTGCCGATGCCGCAGGTGACCTCGCGGCAAGCATCGGGACGGGCCTGGGCGTCGTACCTGCCGATCGGGTGGTTGCCGTCGGACTGATCTCCGATCCGAAACGGTCCGACGTCGACGCACTTGTCGGTCCCGAGGTCGTCGGCACCGGAGTCGGCGGCCCCCGCGTCGGCGGCTTCGGATACGTCAGTCCGGTCGTCCGCACGTTCTGCGCCGTCGGCGATCTGTACTGCTCGACGCCGAAGGACGATTACGTCGCCAGGCTCGCCGGGTTCCTCGCGGTCTCGTCCGATCCGAGCCCCAGCGTCGCCGCACAGGCTCAGAAGGACGCCGAGGTTCTCCTCGGCGACATCGCGGCTGCCGGCGGACTACCGGTACTGCAGGGCCAGCTGTCCGATCAAGCCAACGAGCAACGCCGACGTGAGATCGAGGCGTTCTACCGGTCCGGAATTCACCAGGAATACGGTTCGTACGCAGTGGATTCCAACGGTACGAGCGCAACGACCTGGTTGGCGAACTACCTACGGGACAGCATCTAGGACGACGTCGCCTTCCCCCGCAGAAGCAGGAAGACCACCACAGTGGAGACGGCCATCAAGCCTGCGCTCCACGCACCGGCGAGGTTCAGCCCGTCGATGAAGCTCGACGCGGCGAGTTCGCGCAGGGCGTCGGCGAGCGGGGCAGGAAGGTAATCGGCGACGGCCATGCCCCCACCGACGGTTTCGGCTGCGGGTCCGGCGATCTCGGGGGGCGTCTCCGGCGGCAGTGAGTTCTCTATGCCGTTGCGATAGACCGTTGTTCCGATGGTGCCCAGAATTGCAATGCCGACCGCGCCGCCCAGTTCCGCTCCCGTCTCGGACAACGCCGATGCGGCACCTGCCTTTTCGGGCGCGGCGGCCGTGAGGACGATATCGGAGTTGAGCGTCGACGCTGCGCCGACACCGAGGGTGATGAGCGACATCCCGGTGATCAGCAACGGTATGCCCGAGTTCGCGCCAACGAAGTGCATGGTCAGCGAGCCGAAGGCAATCAGCAGCAGTCCACCGGCGATGATGGCACCCGTCGGGACGTATTTGCTCAGGGTGGGCGAGAGGACGGCTCCGAGTGCTGCAGCTGCTGCCGGTATCAGCAGCCAGAGCCCCGCGGCGAGTGGCCCGAGTCCGACGAGTAGCTGCAGATACTGCGAGGCGAACAAACTGAAACCGGTGAGTGCGAAGATCACCAGGAACTGAACCAGAACGGCTGCACTGAAGGCACGTTCGGCGAACAGGGTGATGTCGATCAGCGGGTCGCGGGCTCGCCGTTGGCGAAGGACGAAGAGGGTGGCCAGTATCAGTCCGCCGACAGCGGTGGAGACGGTGGTGGCGTCGAGACCGTCCTGAGCGCCGTGCTTGATCGCGTAGACGATACCGAGCATGGCCGCGATCGACAGGCCAACGCTGATCGGGTCGAACTTGCCGGGGTTGGGATCCTTGAACTCGGGGACAAGCAGTGGGGCACTGACGAGCAGGAGAACCATCACCGGAATGTTGACGAGGAACACCGAGCCCCACCAGAAGTGCTCGAGCAGGAATCCGCCGATGACGGGACCGATCGCGCCGCCGCCTGCGAACCCGGCGGTCCACACGCCGATGGCTTCCTTGCGTTGACCGGGGTCGTGAAACATGTTGCGGATCAGAGACAGTGTGCTCGGCGCGATGGTCGCTCCGCCGACGCCGAGCAGGGCGCGCGCAACGAGCAACATCTCGGGGGATGTCGAGAATGCAGCGAGCACCGAGGCCGCGCCGAAGACCATGGCACCGATCATCAGCAGGCGACGTCTGCCGATTCGGTCGCCCACTGATCCCATGGTGATCAGAAGGCCGGCGAGGAAGAAGCCGTACAGGTCGAGGATCCACAGCGTCTGATTGCTACTCGGCTGAAGATCGGCAGTGACGGCAGGTAATGCCAGGTAGAGCACCGAGATGTCCATGGACACCAGAAGAATCGGTATGACGAGAACACTGAGCCCGAGCCAGTCCTTGCGTGTTGCCTTCTCGTGCACGGTGGCCCCTTTGTTTGCCTGACGGGTTTCTTTCGGTGTCGACGCGCCCATGACGGTACCGTCGCCGGTAGAGGTTGCTGTCAGATGTGACCGACGTCGAAAGGATTCTTGTGCTCAGTGATCTGAAGGTCGTCGCAACGATCACCGCGAAACCGGACTCGGTGGACATCGTCCGAGCTGGTTTGGCGGAACTCGCAGCAGAGTCGCTTCACGAGGACGGCAACGTGTCCTACGAGTTGTTCGAGTCCGGTTCGGAGCCCGCGACGTTCGTCACGATCGAGGTGTGGCGGTCAGAGGACGACCTCAACGCTCACATGCGCACTCCGCACCTGCAGAAGGCGCTCAGCGAATTCGGTGAGCATCTGGCCGCCCCGCCGGCCATCCATCCACTACGCGTGGTTCGGTAGATCCGCTTCTGATCGCCTCATGACGAGGCCCGAGACGACCAGCAGTACTGCCGTCAGGGCAATCGCCAGCCACCCCGTCGACGTCATCGCGGAGTAGCCGATCTCGCGAGCACCGGCCGCTGTGTACGCCATCGGCATGAACGCCGAGAGGTGACCCCAGATGGCCGCACTGCTGGCATAGGCTGCGCCGCAGACGACGACCTGGATCAACAACAGTGCGACGTTCACGGCCTGCCCGACGGTCGGTCCGAGCAAGCGTTGTATCGCGCCGGCGGCGGCGAGGTACGCGGCAGCGGAGACGACCAGGAAGAGCCCGGCCCCCAGGAGTGCTCCAATTCCGGCTTCCGGGGCGGTGAAAGCGAACGCCAAGGCAGCGCAGATTCCGACTGCGAGTATCGCGACGGCGGCAGCAACCCACCGAAGACGAGAGTCGCGACTCAGCACGCGGACCAGGCTGACTGCTCCGATCGCGCCGACAGCCACGAGAGCGGCGATGAGGTACGGCGCAACCGGTGTGCTGGCGGAGGTAGGGGCGACCGCGACGACGGTGGCCCCGGAGTCGTCGGCGTTCAGCTCGGATGCCTTCGGCAATGACGCCGACGCCTCCTGGACGTTGGTCTGAATTCCGCTGACAATGCCTGACACAGGCCCGACGGCAGTGACGAGCTGATCGGTTCCGGCTCGAAGTTGGCCACCGCCGTCGTCGAGCTGTCCCAGTCCGTCGCGCAATTGCACGGTGGCGTCGCCGATCTGACCGGTGGCCGTCAGGAACTGGCCGGACGGATTGTTCAACTCGCCCGACAGCTGCTGGGCCCCGTTCTTGAGGGTCTGCAGCTGGTCGAGGGTCGACGGGCCGAAACCTTGCGTGTTCAACGTGTCGATGACGCTGCGAATCTGACCCGAGATGGCGTCGGAACCGGGATGCGGAAAGCTGTCGACCTGCACGGCTGTGGCTTCGAGCTTGGCCGTGAACTCCGACTGCTGCGCACCGAACGCAGACAGCCGGTCCACGAGCTGATCGACACCGCCGCTGATCTGCGACGCACCGTCGCCAAGCTGGCCTATTCCGTCCTGGTACTGAACGAAACCGTCGGCGAGCTGGATGGTGCCGTCGTGCGCCTGGGTGATGCCGTCGGCGAGTTGGACGACACCGTCGTTCAGCTGTTTGCCGCCGTCGGTCAGCTGCGACACTCCGCCGGAGAGGAAGCTGATGGGCAGGTTGGCTTGCTGAAGACTTCGCCTGGACGCTGCGAGCGGGTCGCCCGATGCGCCCTCCTCGGCACCTGCCTGGGTCGCAGATTCGGACGCGAGGGTCTGCTCACTGTCGGGACTCAGGTCGTAGCCGGCGCCGAGCGCGAACGCGCCCGCCGCTACCAGCGGAAACGCAAGGGCTACGAGAGCAGCAGACGGCCGACGAAGAAAGCGCAATTTACCCATAATGGTTTCGAGGCTAACTGCACTTGCACTGTGCATTCACCAACCGCAGGTGCCGTGAGGTCCGTAAACCGGGCCTGAGCAGGGACTTTAAGAGGTCTCTGAGGATCCAGAGATGCTCCGCCCCAGTGGCACGGTCAAGTGCCCCAGCGGGCGCTTAACCGTGCCACTAGAGGTTAGCGATTGCGGGGCAGCAAATCCCACACGTGCTGAGTCTCGTTGACCGAGGCCACCGAGCGGCTACCGTTGCGTGAGTAAAGAATTCGAGTGATCGAACAGTAGTCGATCGGGAATCCGAGCACCGTGGGCGTTCCGAGAACATCCTGCAGAAGGATGTTGATCACGCCGCCGTGCGCGAAGACCACCACGGTGTCGGTGTGTTCGACGCCGGACACAGCCTCGGCCATTCCACCGAGCACACGGTCGCGAAACGCGCCTTCGTCGACCTGCTCGGGCAAATGGCCTGCCTTGATACGGGCAAACGCGTCGGCGAACTCTTCCCGAGCGTCCTCGATGGGGATGTAGCCGCCGAAGTCACGGTCGTATTCGGTGAGGCGTTCGTCGGATTCCAACGTCAGACCGAGTTCTGCTGCCACTCCGGTTCCCGTCTGCAACGCCCGCAACTGGCTGCTCGCGACGGTACGGGCAATCGCGAAGCGGGCCAAAGCGCCGGGAAGTCGTGCAGCCTGATCCACCCCGAGCTCGGCGAGAGGTGGATCAGCCGAGTCCTCCGAACGGACGGGCAATGCGTGGCGTACCAGGATCAGCTGCACGGGGTCTACCTAACCACCAGCCCGCGACCGCTGCGGACGACGAGAGTGCGAAACGCCTCGACCTGGCTCGCGGGAGTCCGAGGAGACCAGACCATCCCGATCCGGCGTCGGGCAGTGGTGTCGTCGATGCGTACTTCTACCGTCTCGGGGCCGTGTCCGCGCAACCGAGGCAGGATGGAAATACCCAGGCCGGCCCCGACGAGCCCGCGGAGTGTGTGAATGTCCTGGCCCTCGAACGCAATCGTGGGTGTGATGCCTGCCTCGGCCCACAGTTCGTCGCAGATGGACCGCATGCCGAACCCGTGTCCCATGGCGATGTAGTTCTCGTCGCCGGTGTCGGTCAGGTCGACCGAACGTGCGCCCGCGAGTCGGTGGCCTGCGGGTACGACGAGAACCAGCCGCTCGTCGTAGAGCTGAAACGAGTTCGCATCGGTGTGCTCGGCGCTGAGCGCAACGAAGGCGAGATCGGCCGCGCCGTCGTCGAGACGGTCGAGGCATCGGGCGCGTGCACCCTGGTCGAGCTCGAAGGTGACCTTCGGATGCTCCTCACGAAATTTCTTGATGAGTGCGGGGACGATGTCCTCACCGAGCGTGTTCTGGAAGCTGATGGAGATACGGCCGCGGGCTCTGGCGTCGTGCTCGCTCATCGCGTCCAGTCCGGCTTCGAGGTCGACGGCGACGCGGTGCAGGTAGGGCACGAGAATGCGACCGGCGGCAGTCAGAGCGATACCGCGCCCCCGCCTCTCGACGACGTCGACTCCGAGGATGTTCGACGCCCGGGCGATCTGGCGACTGACGGTCGGCTGCGGCACGTCGAGAAGGTCGGCTGCCTCGGTGATGTGTTCGGTATCAGCGACGGCCAACAGTGTCGGTATGAGGGGGAGCAGGTGTCGGGCCTCGTCGCGCATTCTCGAATCATACGTTCGGTGAATGAATCAGGCATTGCTCATGCATTGGACGTAGGTAGTTCGTCGTCCTAACGTCGTAGCAATGAGTTTCTCGACAGACGATGTCCTGGGGTGGGAGGGCCATCCACGCGGGTCCCGTGACTACAAACGACTCGTCGCAGCCCTGTTGTTCGCGGGTATCGCAACGTTCGCGCAGCTGTACTCGGTGCAGGGCATTCTGCCGCTCATCGCGTCGAGCCTGAAGATCACACCGTCGCAATCGTCGCTTGCCGTGGGCTTCGCGACCGTTGGTGTCGCGGTATCGGTCCTGCCGTGGTCGGTGATCGCCGACCGAATCGGCCGGGTCAAGTCGATGAGCATCTCGGTGATCGCGGCGACGGTGTTGGGGCTGATCGTCCCGTTGTCGTCGTCGCTCCCGATGTTGCTGACTCTGAGGTTCTTCGAAGGCGCAGCGCTGGGCGGTCTGCCTGCCATTGCCATCGCGTACTTGAGCGAGGAAGTTCACCGCAAACACACGGCTCTCGCAGCCGCGACGTATGTGTCGGGCACGACGTTGGGTGGACTTCTGGGGCGAATTGTCGCGGGACCGGTTGCCGAGCTCACCAACTGGCGGATCGGCACGCTGACGGTCTCGGTCATCGCCGCCGTCGCGGCCGCGCTGTTTCTCGTCCTCGCGCCCAAGCCTCGCCGCTTCCTCGGTACGTCCGCAGACGAACCGCCGCTGGGGACGAGGTTGAGGGCCAACCTCAGAGATCCGGGCATGCTTGCGTTGTACGCCCAAGGTTTTCTGCTGATGGGCGGGTTCGTCGCGATCTACAATTTCCTCGGCTTCAGGCTGGAGGACTCGCCGTTCGGACTGCCGCAGTCACTGATCAGCCTTATTTTCGTGGCCTACCTGAGCGGGACGGTGTCTTCGCGAGTGGCGGGTCAGCTGGCGGTCAAGCACGGTCGGGGTCCGGTTCTCGCCGGATCGACGGCCGTCATGATCGCGGGTGTCGGGCTCACGATCAGCGGCAACTTGGTCGTTATTCTCGGTGGTCTCGTGGTCCTGACCATCGGATTCTTTGCCGCTCACGCCATTGCCTCGGGGTGGACCGGTCACCGGGCAACGGTAGGCCGCGCGCAGGCGACCTCGCTCTACAACCTCTTCTACTACGGCGGATCGAGCCTGATCGGGTGGCTCGGCGGCGTCATCTACCAGCAGTTCGGTTGGACGGTGATGGCACTGTTCGTCGCCGTACTGGCCGCTGCTGCGATGGTGGTCATGCGCTTCGCGCCTGTGAGTGCCCACGCCGTGACGAGTGAGCGCTCACAGGCGGCTTCAGTTGCGCCCTAGTCGGTCTTGACTTTGCCCCAGCCGACGTAGGCGTCGATTTCGAGGTGGCCGGTGACTCGGGCCTGGTCGCGCACCGGGTAGGGCACACCGGTGTAGAAGGTGGAGATGCGATCGATGTCGACCAGATCGGGATCGTCGGTCAGCGTGATGGATCCGTGGACAGTCACGTGTGTGTACCAACTGGCTTCGTCGAGCACCGAGATCGAGACCTTGGGATTGGCCCTGATGTGCTCGAGGCGCTTGCGGTCAGCCTGGAAGTTGAGGACGATCTTGCCGTCCTCCCACAGGTACCAGGTGGGAGCGGTGATGGGCGTTCCGTCGGCGCGGACGACGGCCATGACGGCCGGGTTCGGCTTCTTCAGGATTTCGATGGCATCTTCGGGCAGCGGTGGCTTCGGCATACCGTCAAGCCTACTGAGCCCAAGCCCGCCCAGCCCCCCGCCGAGATCGAAGTTGTGCACGAATTTCGGATGAAAACGGTGCACAACCTCGATCTCGCGGCGAACAGCTCGACTTACAGCTTGGGAAGCTTGACGATCTGACCGGCGTAGGACAGACCCGCACCGAAGGCGAGGAGCAGAGCGGTGTCGCCCTCTTTGGCCTTACCGGTGCGGAGCAGCTCTTCCATGGCCAGTGGGATGGACGCGGCCGAGGTGTTTCCGGTCTCGGCGATGTCGTTGGCGACCGGGGTCTCCTCGTTCAAGTTGAGGCTCTTGGCCAGCAGCTCGGTGATTCGACTGTTCGCCTGGTGCGGGACGAATGCGTGCAGTTCGTCGGCTTTGATGCCCGCGACGTCGAGGACTTTCTGCGCAGCCTTACCCATCTCGAACGCAGCCCAGCGGAACACGGAGATGCCGTTCATCTTGATCCAGGGACGCTCGGCACCCTCGGTCATGATGTAGTCGTACCAGTCGATCGTCTGGAAAATGGCGTCGGCCTGTGAGCCGTCCGAGCCCCAGACTGCGGGTCCGATCTCGGTTTCGTCGCTCTGCCCGACGATCACTGCGCCTGCGCCGTCGGCGAAGATGAAGCGCGTCGTGCGGTCGTACGGATCGGTGGTCTCGCTGAGCTGTTCAGCGCCGATGACGAGAACGTATTTCGACGTTCCGGCTTTGACCAGGTCGGATGCGACGGTGAGTGCGTAGCAGAATCCGGCGCAACCGGCGCCGATGTCGAATGCGGCCGGCCCGTTGGTGCCGAGTGCGAATGCGACCTTCGCGGCAGCCTGTGGCGTCTGCTCGAGGTGAGTCGAGGTCGCGACGATGACCGTGTCGATCTGATCAGCGGCGACGCCGCTTGCTTCGAGGGCCTTCTTGCCGGCCTCGATGGCCATGTACACAACGTTCTGCTTGGGCTCGGTGAAGCGCCGGTTCTTGATGCCGGACCGCGTCTGAATCCACTCGTCGCTCGAGTCGATGAACTCGCAGATCTCGTCGTTGGTCACTACTCGCTCCGGGCGGTGAACACCCAGTCCGAGTAGCTTCGACTGGCGTCCCTGCGTTGTGCTGATCGCACCCATCTTCGTTTTCCTCTCGTGGCTACCGTGCCATCGCCGAACTGCGGTTCGGGTCTTGGGCAACGGGCTCGACAGGACACGTTACGTGTCGACGCCCCCGTGATGTGACACCAGTTCCGCGATCAGTCCTGCCACTTCGGCGGGCTGATCGATCATCGCGTGGTGATGTGCGTCTCTGACCACGGTGAACTTCGCGTTCAGGTACCGCGCGAGTCGCTGCTGCTTGTTCAGCCACATTCGTCCCCACGGCGTCGGCCTCCCGGTGTGGGCGGCCGCAACGGTGACCGGACACTGCTTGTTCTGGTCATTCCGCAGGCTCCACTCCTGTGTCGGCATGGATGTTCGACGCCGGATCGTGTTCAACTCCGCAGCCATGTCCGGGTAGACGAAGTCCTCGATCAACGACGCTTCCAGGTACGTCGGGTTCCGGTAGATCTGTTCGATCCAGTCGTGGGTCTCGATAGGAATGCCGTCCGGTGGGATCGACTGGTTCAGGATTCGCCGGACGGTGGTGCCCAGGAGCCTCTGCAGACCTGTCCGTGACAGCGCCCCGGCCAGCACGTATGCCGCTTCGATACGCAGACGTTTCGGAATCACCGCCCATGGGTCACGCTCGGCACTCGCGTCGAGCAGTAGTACGCCTGCCGTGCGATCGGGATAGAGCCGCGCGAACGCCTCGGCGTAAAAACCCGCAAGAGAATGCCCGACGATCACCGCCGGCCCCGTCAGTGTCAGCGCGTCGAGTACGCCGAGGATCCGTGCGGCCTCGCCGACGACAGTGGGCGTCTCCCCGTGCGGGAACGGTTCACTGAGGCCGAATCCGGGCCGGTCGAACACCACTACGGTGTGGAACGCCGACAGAATGCCGGCGCAGTCGTCCCAATCGAACCAATTCCCGCCGAGTCCGCCGCACAGCACAACCGTCGGGCCGCCGCCTCTGCTGACGACATGGGTCCTCAGCCCGTTCACGTCGAGCACACGGCCCGGCGATCGCTGTTGGATGGAACGCCGTTGTTTCACGGGAAACATCTACTGACGTGGCTTGGCGAGCGGGAACGCAAGCGTCTCGCGGATGCTGCCGCCCGTGATGAGCATGACGACTCGGTCGACGCCCATGCCGAGGCCGCCGGTCGGCGGCATGCCGTACTCCAATGCCTGAAGGAAGTCCTCGTCCAGGCTCATCGCTTCCTCGTCGCCGCCTGCCGCGAGCATGGACTGCTCGGTGAGACGTTGGCGCTGGTCGACCGGGTCGGTCAGCTCGCTGTAGGCAGTCCCGAGTTCGACGCCCCACGCGACGAGGTCCCACTTTTCGGCGACGCCGGGAATCGATCGATGTGGCCTGGTCAGCGGCGACATCGACGTCGGAAAGTCCTTGTAGAACGTTGGGAACTCGGTGTAGTCCTCGACGAGGTGTTCGTACATTCCCTGGGCGACAGCTCCTGCGTCCCAGTCCTTTTCGTACGGGATGTCGTTCTCGTCGCACAAGCGCTGTAGCTCCTCGAGCGAGGTGCTCGGAGCTACGTCGACGCCGAGCTTCTCGGCTACGGCTCCGTGCAGTGTCTTGACGGGCCATTCGCCGGAGATGTCGATTTCGATCATTTCGCCGTTCGGGCCGTCGGGGCGCAGGACTATCTCGCGTCCGTGTGCGGCGACGGCGGCCTTCTGAATGAGTTCGCGGCACAACACCATTGCGCGTTCGTAGTCCGAATGTGCCTCGTAGGCTTCGAGAATTGTGAACTCGGGGTTGTGCTTGAAGTCGGCGCCCTCGTTTCGAAACACCCGACCGATCTCGAACACCTTGTCCATACCGCCGACGCACAATCGCTTCAAGTAGAGCTCGGGCGCGATGCGCAGGTACAGATCGAGGTTGTAGGCATTGATGTGGGTGATGAACGGTGCTGCGTTCGCACCGCCGTGCACCTGCTGCAGAATCGGTGTTTCGACCTCCATGTAGCCGCGGTCCGAGAGTGAGTCACGCAGTGACTTGACGACGTTGGAGCGCGCAATCATCAGCTCGCGGGCACTGCGGTTGATGGCGAGGTCGACGTAGCGTTGGCGCACACGCGACTCCGGATCGGTGAGACCCTTCCACTTGTCCGGCAGCGGATGCAGGCACTTGGCGTTCATGCGCCAGTCCGACGCCAGCAACGAGAACTCACCCTTCTTGCTTCGGCCGATCGTCCCGCTGACCTCGATCAGGTCACCGAGATCGAAATCGGAGTCGAAGCTGTCCATCTTGTCGCCCACGCGCTCGCGGTCGAAGAGCACCTGGATGTCGTCGGTCCAGTCTCGGACTACGGCGAATGCGACGCCGCCGTAGTCGCGAATACGCAGGATGCGTCCCGCGATTCGGACCGTGGTGCCCTGCGGGGTAGCGAGGGCCTCGCCGACGGAATGCGTCGGCGGATGCGCGACGGGATAGCCCTCGATCCCTTCGCTGTTCAGGCGTTCGAGCTTGGAGATGCGAACACGCACCTGGTCGGGACGCTTGGGTCCCTTCAGCGGGGCGTCGTCGTCGATCGTGCCCGGTCCGCTTCCGTCGGAGTGAATGTCCTCACTGCCGGCCAACGCGGCAGGCACGGCTGTGTGACTGCCTGTGTGCTTGCTCGCACGACGGAAGCTGGGAAGCGTCAGGAAGCCTTCGGCGATGGCGGAGGCGATGCCGACCTTGGGGAGCTCACGATTGTCCGCGAAGCACAGGTAGCGCGGTTCCCAGTCGGGTTGATACTTCAGATTGGAGCGGTACAGCGCTTCGAGCTGCCACCAGCGAGAGAAGAACACCAGCACCGACCGCCAGACACGCAGCACCGGGCCTGCCCCGATGCGGCTGCCTTCCTCGAACACAGCTCGGAACACAGCGAAGTTCAGCGAAATCTTGCTGATGCCGAATTGATCGCCGCCAGTTGCCAATTCGGTGACCAGGAGTTCGATGACGCCGTTTGGTGACTGTGGATCTCGGCGCATCAGATCGAGCGATACTCCCGACCGGCCCCAGGGAACGAGGGAAAGAACGCCGACGGTCTTGTCGTCCTGACGAGCTTGGACCAGAAGGCAGTCGCCGTCGAGGGGGTCGCCCAAACGACCGAGTGCCATGGAGAAGCCGCGTTCGGTCTCGGTGTCACGCCAGTTGTCGGCGCATTCGATGATCTCGGCCATCTCCTGAGCCGGGATGTCGCGGTGGCGGCGAAGTTGGACGGTGACGCCGGCCTTGCGAGCCCTGGTGACGGCCTGCCTGACGGGTCGCATCTCGCGACCGTTCAAATTGAACTGCTTGGTGTAGAGGATCGCTTCGTCGCCGAGTTCGAGAACGTTCAGACCTGCGCGCTTGAATGCCGTCGCACCGTCCTCGCTCGCGCCCATCACCGCGGGCGTCCACCCGTACTTCTCGGCGAGTTCGAGCCACGAGTCGATCGCATGTGGCCAGGCCTCGGGATTTCCGATGGGGTCGCCGCTGGCCAGGCAGACCCCGACCTCGACGCGGTACGTCACTGCGGCTTTGCCGCTGGGAGCGAAGACGACACCCTTGTCGCGGCGGGTAGCGAAGTAGGCGAGCGAATCTTCGGCGCCGAACTTGTCGATCAGACCTCGCAGTGCCGACTCGTCGCTGCCGGTCAAAGCATTGGACGATCGCTGTGACCGGAACAAGGTCACCACCGCGGCCAACAAGGCGAGTGCGCCGAACAAACCCAGAAGCGTATTGACGAAACCGTGTGGGCGACCGTCGAATTGCTCGTTGTCGACCGCTGCCAGCGCGGTGACGCGGTTGAATGCCCACAGGAACGTCTGACTTTCGGGGAGGGTGCCGGGGAAGAGCGCAACGAGACCCCACCCGACTCCCGTTCCGATAGCCGCCCCGAGCACCAGCACGCCGAGGGCCTTCCACGCAGCACCTCGTCGAACTCGGGTGTAGAACTCCCTACGGGCAGCGATCAGGATGGCGATGATGACGACGACCACGCCGATCGCCACCCAAGCGTTGACGTTCTTGTCGTTGATTCCCTGGTCGAGGTTGTTGAGCGCGACGAGGACGAGATAGAGCGTCAGAAACCACCAGGCGATGCGCTTGCGGCTTGCGAGCGCGGCCGCGGTGAGGCCCACCACGAGTGCCCACGCGAGCGAGGTGTCCGGCGCGTCGATGTAGTAGTCGTCTATGTACTCTCGCGGAACGCGAATCACGACACGAAGAGCAGGGGAGAGGCTCCACAGGAACACGAGCACCGCGAACACACCGAGAATCAAGCCCGAGATGTGCGGAACCTGCGTCAGACGGCCGTGTTCCGGCGGAACGAAGGCCCGCGGCGCCGTCTTCTCCGTCTTCTTCGATGTGGATGTCGTGTTCTCCGGTGACACCGATGTGCTCGTCACTGCCCAACTCCTACCGTCAGCGCTTTCTTCCCCACGGTTACGGTAGCGCCGTCCGCGCAGTCAGCACCGTTCATTGGTGTGTCCGGCAGCGGTTTCACCCTCTGGGGATCAGGAGACGGAAGCCAGCGGCCGTGCGGACTACTACCTTCGGTGGATCTTCCCTGGTATTACCGCAGGTGAGGCGTTCTGACTAGGTGCGGGAGGCGTCGTACAACGGCTTGACTGGGGCACATGACCTCCCTCCTGATGTCGATACTGCCGCTGGCGTTGCTCGACGCCGTCAGCGTGGGTGCCCTGGCGATGCCGGTGTGGTTTCTGATCTCCGATCGCGTTCGCCACGGCTACCTGTGCCTCTATCTCGCTGTTCTCGCTCTCGCGTACGCGGCCCTCGGTCTCGCGCTGGTGAACGGGCCAGCCGGCCTGCGAGAGGGCGGCGAGAATCTGCTGAACTCCACGGCGGGCGACTGGATTCGAGGGTTGGTCGGCGTTGCCCTTATGGCGTTCGCGGCCTGGTACGGACTCGTGCACAAGGTAAGCGTCCGAGCACCGGGCGGGGGATCGGAAGCAGGACGGCTCGAAGAAGGACGATCGAAAGCAGGCCGGTTCGGAGCATGGCGCGACGGTGCTGTCGGTGAGAATGCGAGTGTCCGTGCGGTGGTCGGCCTTGCTCTCGTTGCGACGCTGGTAGAAATCCCGACGGCGGTGCCCTATGCGATCGCACTCGGCCGTGTCGACGAGACCAATCCCGGCTTGTTCGTGCAGGTATGTGCAGTCGGCGTATATGCCGCGGTGATGGTTCTTCCGGCGTTTGCGCTCACCGTCGGGTCGCGGCTCGCGCGTGCGCACGTGGCGGGGTTGCTGCACCGAGTCGACAGATGGTTTCGTGTGAACGCCCAGGAGAACACCGCCTGGTTGATCGCGATCGTCGGGCTTGCGTTGTTCTTCGAAACGCAGCTGTACGACTCGGTGATGAACCTCGTCTCCGACCCGAACAGCGCACAGGGTCGGCCGCTACAGTGAAACGGCACCTGGCGGCGTGTGTGAGACCGGAAGGGTGAGGCGATGCTCCGATTCAGTTGGCGGCCCGTGCACGTCTCGATCGTGCCGCTGGTGTTGCTTCCCGCGTCCGTCTTCGTAATGGCGGTGATGGTGGCAGCCGATATAGCCGGCGTTGCGGGTCGACGCCTGCTGGACCAACCGGTGCTGATCGTTCCCACGATTGCGTTGCTGTCGCTTCTTTCGGGTGTGCTGTGTTGTCGTCGACGGTTCCCCGTCGCCACGTACGCGGCGAGTGTTGCGGTGACCGCGGCGACGATGGTGTTCCTGCAGAGTGCGAGCCTCGGTGTGACACCGCTGTATTGGTTCGCTTCGGTGTCGCTCGGCATTCGGGTCTCGGGGGTGCGCTTGGTGTCGGTGGTGGTCGCCGGCATCGTCGTCGAGACACTCGTGGTGTCCGCGGTTCGTGTGTGGACACCCGACGGTGGGGATGCGACCTTCACCACGCAGCTCTGGGTGGGAGCGTTCAACGCCACATTGACCACAACCGCCCTCGTCTTGCTCGGAAGCGTGATTGCGAGCCACCGTCGCCAGGTGGAGGCAGGTGTGACCGAACTCGATACGGCACGCGAAGAACATCGCGCTCGTATCGATCGTGCCATCGAGGCCGAGCGAACCTCCATGGCACGGGAGTTGCACGACGTCGCCGCGCACCATCTGACCGGGATGCTCATCCAGGCGAAAAATGCGGACCGCCTGCTGACGGCCGATCCGGAGAAGGCGCGGGAGTTGTTGTCCGGTGCCATCGGCCAGGGCCACCGAACGCTCGACGGGCTGCGTCAGATAGTCGGAATACTCCGAACCGCCGACGACGCACGCATTCCCCCGCAGCCGACGATTGCCGACATCCCTTCGCTCGTCGAAGAATTTCGGCCGCTTTTCGCGGACGTGTCGGTAGCCGTCTGCGAAAATTCGGCGGCCGTGGACAGCGGCGTACAACTGGCGTGCTACCGCGTCGTGCAGGAATCTCTGTCCAACGCCAGCAGGCACGCCCGCGGTTCGACCGCGACCGTCGTCGTCGATCGAACCAACTCGGTCATCGTTGTGAACGTAACCAATGATGCCGGTGCGGGAGATGCAGACGATCCGGGCCAGGGACTGGGACTTGTCGGAATGCGGGAGCGCGTCGCGCTACTCGGCGGGACTCTGGACGCCGGAGCCTGCGGCGACGGTTGGCTGGTCCGCGCAAAGCTTCCCGTCGACGGACGAGTAGCCGCATGATCACTGTTCTGCTCGTCGATGATCAGCCGGTCGTGCGTCAAGGATTCGAGATGTTCCTCTCCGACGACCCGCGCATCCGAGTGGTCGGTCATGCTGCGTCCGGCAGCACGGCTGTCGAGCAGGTCGCCGCATTGCGTCCCGACGTGGTGCTGATGGACGTGCGGATGCCTGGGCGCGACGGATTGTCTGCCACACGCGACATCGTCGAGCGGTTCCCTGAGTCGCGGGTAATCGTAGTGACGACATTCGACCTGGACGAATACGTATTTGCCGCTCTGGATTTCGGCGCAGCAGGGTTTCTGCTCAAAGACGCCGACCCGGGGGAACTGGTGGCGGCGGTTCTCACGGTGTCGGAAGGTGGCACGGCCATCGCGGACCGAGTGACCACCCGCGTGGCGCGCGAATTCGCCCGCCGCCGAACGACTCCCACCAAGGCGGTCGAACACGACCTCACCGCACGTGAGATGGACGTCGTGCAGAAACTCGCGAACGGCAAGAGCAACGAAGACATAGCGGCCGAACTGTACATCGAGCCGAGCACCGTCAAAACCCACATCGGCAACATCGCCCGCCGACTCGGCGTACGCACCCGCGTCCAGATCGTCATCTGGGCCTATCGCAGCGGAGTCGTGTAACGCCTGTCTGTTCGGCTTCGCCGCCTCGGATCGAGGGGCGTAGTCAAGACGGGGTGTGGTCGTGCGGCGGGCATGGTCGTGATCGCATCGACCACACCCGCCCGCCTTCAGGAGTGAGCGCCGACCTCGGAGTGCTTGCCCGCCAACGCAAGTGCCGTACGGAGTCCTCGACGCTTACCGGTCTCGGGATCCACTCCGAACACTTCCTTCATCCCACCACGGATACGGAACTTGAGTTCCGATGCCGTCTCCGGTGCGTCGTCCGACGTCGCCGAGAGAAAACGGTTGGGAAGCGTGAGCTTGAGGATGGTGCGGAGCGTCTGTCCGTACTGATGCGCGAACGAACCCGTCGTGTAGGGCAAGTCGTACTTGTCGCACAGCGCACGAACTTTGACAGAGAGCTCGGCATATCTGTTGCTCGGCAGATCCGGGAACAGGTGGTGTTCGATCTGGTAGCAGAGGTTGCCACTCATGAACGCCAGAACCGGACCTGCGGTGAAGTTGGCACTTCCCAACATCTGTCGCAGGTACCACTCCGGTTGGGTCTCGGTCTCGTACTCCTCGAGCGTGAACTTCTCGGCGCCGTCGGGGAAGTGTCCGCAGAAGATGACGCCGTAGGTCCAGAAGTTGCGTATCAAGTTCGCTGTCACGTTGGCGGTCAAAGTCGACTTCCACGCTGGACCGGTCAACAGTGGGAACAGAACGTAGTCCTTGCCGACCTGTTTGCCGATCTTCCGGATGACGTCCAGCGCCATCTCCCGCTTGTCCTCCCACTTCAACTCGCCGGCGCGGAGCTTGTCGATTTCGAGGTGGTGAAGGGCGACGCCCCACTCGAAGAACGTCGCCAGTAGCGCGTTGACGAGCGGCTGGGCGAGGTGCTCGGGCTTCCACGCCTGGTCGCGAGTGATGCGAAGAACTCCGTAACCGACATCGTTGTCCAAACCGACGATATTGGTGTACTTGTGGTGCGTGAAGTTGTGCGACTGCTTCCACCCCGAGGACGGGCACGTGTTGTCCCACTCCCAATTGCTCGAGTGGATCTCGGGATCGTTCATCCAATCCCATTGCCCGTGAATGACGTTGTGGCCGAGCTCCATATTCTCGATGATCTTGCCTGCACCGAGCAACGCAGACCCGAGTAGCCAGGCCGGCCTCTTCTTGCTCGCGAACAGAACGAGCCGTCCCGCCACGACGAGCGAGCGTTGAAACGTAATGCTCCGCTGGATGTACTTCGCATCTCTGTCGCCGCGCGAATCCTCTACGTCGCGCCGAATAGCGTCCAGTTCCTTACCGAGGGCCTCGATATCCGCCTCCGTCAGGTGCGTGTACTCCTGAATGTCCGATATCGCCATGGTTCCCCTCCCATTTTCGACGAGACTCGACCTGTCTCCCAGGTGGCCCCCGTCACCGCCCCAACCGTACGTGCCCGGCGGTCGGGCGTCGAGGAGTTTGGATTCCGTCACCCTTCTCGGCGGAACGGTGGGGCTTTGCCCTCCTTCGTCGGACCGAATGACTGTTTCGGTCTCGGGGGGTGAGCGAATGTCTGTTTGGGTCTCGGGAGGTGAGCGAACGACTCTTTCGGTCTCGGGGGGTGAGCGAACGACTCTTTCGGTCACTCTGAGTGTGCGAACGACTCTTTCGGTCACCCGAGCGTCAGCGAATGTCTCATTCGGTCACCTCGAACGTGAGCGAATGTCTCATTCAGTCACCTCCATCGACCGAAAGTTATCCACAGTCTACGAAGTTGTCCACAGGCCCCCAGTTCGGACGGCCGAAAATGTCGGACCCGTCGTATTCGATGTCGGCCATGAAACGAGGGGGATGGGCAGACGACGATTACGCGCTGCGCCAGAAGTCCAAGAACGGTGTCATCAGAACGTCCGTACTGAAAGCGATGGGGGTGGGAGCGAAGACGATCGTAGACAGGACATCGGGCGGACCGTGGCAACGGATACTGCCCGGGCTCGTATTGCTACACAACGGCCAGCCGTCCCAACAGCAGCGGAACACTGCCGCGAGCATGTACGGCGGCGACGGTTCGATGCTCAGTGGACGGGCAGGTCTCGCGCTCCACGGGTTCGGTACGGCGAAGACGTCAGCCGACGTATTGGTGTTGATTCCGCCGGAACGGCACCGCAAGGATGTGTCGTTCGTCGTCACCGAACGGACCGAGAGGATGCCGGAGTCGACGACCAAGATGGGTCTACCGGTGGCTCCGCTCGATCGATCCTTGCTCGACGCCTCTCGCCGGGTGCGCGATCGGAGGGCATGCGTAGCCCTTTTCGCCGAGGTCGTTCAGCGAGGCGCCGTCGACGTCCAGTCGCTGCTCGTCGAACTGAACGAGGGCTGTGGTCGAGGCAGTGCAGTCCCTAGACGTGCCCTTTTGGAACTTATGGGCGGTGCACATTCGGTCGCTGAGGTTGATGCAGAGAAGTTGTTCGAACGGAGCGGTCTGCCGCCCAGCGTCGCCAACGTCGACTTGTACACGGAGTCGGGCGAGTTCATCATGACGACGGACAGATGGTTCGACGACGTGGCCTGCGCGTGTGAGACCGACTCGTACCTGCATCATGCGAGCCCAGCCGATTACGAAAAGACAATCAAGCGGAGGGCCAACGCCGAGGGCCATGGCGTGGTCGTCACGTCGCACACGCCGAAAATGATCGCAGAAGAACCAGAACGAGTGGCTGCGGATGTGCTGACGGCCTATCGAAGGGCGCAGGAACGACCGCGGCCCAACATCGTCGCCGTGCTGCAAGGGACTCGTTATCGAGCTGCGTCGTAGATCCAGATCATCTGCCGACCTGTCTGATGTGACGTCGTGACGGGATGGTCGTCGATGCGGTCCAGGCGATACCCCAATCGTTCGGGTATCGCCTGGCTGCGTAGATTAGCTGCATCGCAATGGATTTCGACTCGAACTATGTCGGCCATACCGGCTGCGACCATGGTCAGGGCAGAACTGGCTCTGGTAGCTATTCCGCGGCCTTCGGCGGCTCCGGTCAGCCAGTATCCAATTTCCAGAACGTCTGGGGCCGTCCGATGCAGCCCGATCTTTCCCAAGACTTTGCTGCCCGGTGCATCGACGATGATGTAGTCGTACACGCTGCCGGAATTCCATTGGGCGTTGGTGTCCGCGATCCGAATCCTCTGTGTATCGACGTCTGCGGCGTCGTCGACGGCCCATTCCATCCACGGAGCTAGCCGGAAAATGTTCGAGCTGATTGCGTCGGCGATGGCCTGCGCATCGTCGGTCGTTTCGCGTCGGATGACGAGATGGTCGAGTTCGATTCTCTCGGGTGGCGTCGGAAGCATGTCCAGCAGTGTGCAACTGATTCGTTCGCTATGCGAGTGAATAACAGGGGTTCGGAGGTGACCGAAACAGACATTCGCTCACCTGAGGAGACCGAATGAGACAGTCGCACACTCTGAGTGACCGAAACAGTCATTCGCTCACCTGAGGAGACCGAAACAGACATTCGTTCACCCGAAAGCCCCGAAAGCCCCGAAAGCCGAAAGCACTGGAAGAGAAATTCCAGCCCACCTACGACGCTCGCCAGGACCGCCAGGTGAGCTTGCTGACCACGATGACGGGGCCTTGGGGTCTGGCGGAGGAGTATTGCTCGTACTTGGAGACCAAGGCGTCGATTGCTGCGGTGCCCTCGTCGGTGTCGGCTTCGACGACTCGGGCCGACCCGCTGGCACGGACCCACCACAGCTTGTCCCAGTCGTCGTCGTAGTTGTCGACGATGAGGCCGACGGCCGGGTCGGCGCGGATGTTCTCGAGTCGCTGGAGTGCGCGTGTGGTCTTGGGTTTCCAGTCGATTGCGGAAACCAAGTGGTCGCCGACTCGCGCGAAGACGATGGGCACCAGATGTGGGGTGCCGTCGGGGTTGATGGTGGACAGCATTGCGCGTCGAGCGCTGGAGAAGCGCTCGATCTCGTCGTCGATCTTCACAGCGTTGTCCTCACGTGAAACTGGTTCGTCGTGCTCAAGCGGATGCGCTGTGCGCGCCGTTCTGGTGAAGAACGGTTTCGAGTTGTGCTGCAGTCATGGCACGGCCCAGTAGATGACCTTGCCCGAATGTGACGCCCATGTCGACGCATGCCTGTAGTTGGTCGACGGTCTCGATGCCCTCGGCGACGGTGTCTTTTCCGAGATCGTGGGTCACGTCGACGACGGCTTTGCAGAGGGCGGTCATCGCGCGGCGACGCTGCAGGTCTTTGCTGTCCAGATGTTGAGTCAGCGACTTGTCGATCTTCAGGATGTCCACGGGCAGCGTTGCGAGTCGTTCCAGCGACGAGAATCCGGAGCCGAAGTCGTCGATAGCGACAAGCGAACCGTGCCGTCGGACATCCATGAGTTGGTAGTAGACGGCGTCGACATCGTGCAGAGATTTGGACTCCGCCAGTTCGAGCACCAGGCGGCCGGGTTCGATTCCGAGTGAGTCGATGATGCTGTTGACGTCGGTCGCGAGGGTTCCTGCCGCAAAGTGGAGGGGGCTGACGTTGACCCCGACCTGCACGTCGATGTTCTTGCGCTGCCAACCGGCAACGGTTCGACCGACCTGGGTGAGGATCCAGTTGCTGAGCGGGATGATCAGATCGGCGTCCTCGGCGAGGGCGATGAAGCTGTCCGGCATGAGAAGTCCGAGTTCGGGATGGTTCCACCGAATGAGGGCTTCGGCGCCGACGACGGCCCGCGAGGACAGTTCGACGATCGGTTGGTAATACATCTCGAGTTCGTGTTCGGCCATTGCGACTCCGCGGAGCCGTTCGACGAGTTCGAGACGGGTGCGATTGGTGTCGCGCAGCTCCGGCGAGAACACCTGGTGGCTGCTGCGTCCGAGCGATTTGGCGGCATGCATCGCGGTGGTGGCGTCGTGAATCAGTTGGACGGGATTCGTCGTAGTGCGGTCCGAGGTGGCTACCCCCACGCTGGCTGTGACGGTGAGCTGGCGGTCGGCGAGTTCGAAAGCCGGCTCGAGGACGCTGGCGAATCCCGCGGCCATCGCGCGGGCGGTGATGGGCTGACAGCCTCGGGCAATGACGACGAACTCGTCACCCGTCAGTCTGCCGAGCGTGTCGGTGGGACGTGTCGACGCTTTGATGCGCCGGGCGACGGACCGCAGGAGTTCGTCGCCCGAGGTGGGTCCGAGGGCATCGTTGAACTCTCCGAAGCCGTCGATATCGACCAGGAGAACACTGACCTCGTTGTCGGACGATCGGATCGTGAGTTCGTGCGCAAGCAGTGATTCGATCTCGTCTCGGTTCGGAAGGCCGGTGAGCGGGTCGTGACCGGCGCGCGGTTCGACGGGCAGTTCGGTGATGTCCTCGTGCGTGAGATAGAGGCCTGCGCCGTCGGCCAGCCGGGTCGCACGGAGTCGAAAGCGGAATCGGTCGGATTTGTAGTCGACCGAGAACACAGGGCGGTCGCCGCTGGCAACGGACAGCAAACCGGCGAGCACGGCGTCTGCTGATCGATTTCCCATCTTGGCCGCTGCTCGGCACAGATCGAAGTAGTTGCTGCCCGGGTTGACGTCCACCCCGGAGGCCGCGTCGTCCCAGAGCGTGGTCCAGACGCGGTTGACCAGCATTATCGTGCCGGTGAGGTCGACGACGACAGTGCCTGCGGGTACTGCCTCCAGCATCGTTTGTGCGAGCTCGCCGGTCCATTCGGTGCGGCTGCTGCCCAGCCGTTCCTCGGTGATGTCGGTGGCCCAGACGGCGAAACCGTCCTGCTCGCGGTGGGTGCTGTACGACAGCCATTTCTGGATCGAGTAGGAGAAGTCCTCGAACGCAGCGATGTCGGAACCAGCACATGTCGCGACGAACTGAGACCAGGTCGTGCTGGTGAACCAGGTACTCATGCAGCGGCCGATGACGTCGTCGGCCGGGAGTACCAGCAGCGCGAGTGCAGCGGGGTTGGCATAGGTGACGTTGAAGAGGTCGTCGACGAACATGAGCGCATGCGGAATGGCGTCGAGTTCCGCACGCGAACTGCCGGTGGTAGCCACCGTGACAGGGCGGCGCGTCGGTGGCACTTGGCTCACGCTTCCCCCCTAGCGGCCGGTCGGCCGTCCTAAAGAATAACCCCAAGGTTTGGTTCAGTGCTAGAAACAGGGCAGAAACCTTGTTTTGGGAGCTGTTGGAGACCCACGTGATCGTCAGTGAGTGGAACTCCGGAGCTTCAGTGACCAGTCGGCTGCCGGGACTTCGTCGAGGGTCCCGAGTACCCATCGCGCAGCGTCGCGGCCTTGGTCGAACAAGGATTGTGCGACCGTCGTGAGGCCTGCATCTCGCGCCTCATCGGAATCGTCCCACCCCGTCACGGTCATGGCCGGCGCCACGTCGAGAACGCCGAGCGCAAGGTCGTCGCTGGTGCACAGAATGGCGTCGACCCCGGTCTCGATCAACTGGGTGGCCGCGACTCGGCCCTCGGCCCGTGAGTTCGTGGCGACGAACGATACCGGGACGTCGGACCATTCGAATCCTGCGTCAGCCATCGCTCGTCGGTATCCAGTCAGTCGGTCCGCAGTAACCGGGAACGTGGCGTCATCGGGATCGGGCCCGAGAACACGCTCGACGACACGCTCCCGATCGCGGGGAAAGCTCAGCACTGCAGGCCTTTTCGACTGTTTCACTCCTACGGTGCCGATCGCGTAGGCGGCCTCTTCGTCGTTAATTCCGACCAATCGAGCGCCTGGGTACGACGGACCACCCTGAATGCAGACGGGCTTTCCGGTGCCGACTGCGACTTCGAGCATCGGGTCGTCGACGACCGTCGTCCAGAGCACGAAACCGTCGACCTGGGCGTCCCTGACTCGGTTCAGGTCGGCACCGATGCGGGAATTGGGTAGCAGAACGAGACCGGAATCGGTGTCGAGGCATGCTTCGGCTATGCCGGACAGGAACGCGCGGGCCTGAGGGTTCTCGAACGAGTACGTCAACTTCTCGGTGAGTACGACGCCCAGGTTGTTGGTCTTTCCGCTGCGCAACGATTGTGCGGCGCGGTGGGGACCGGTGAAACCGAGTTGCGCGGCAGCGGCGTGAACGCGCGTTCGCGTTGCCGCCGAGACCCGAGAAGGCCGGTTGTAGGTATAGGAGACGCTCATCGTGGACACGCCCGCTGCGGCAGCGACATCGGCCATGGTCGGGCGGCTGTTCATCGCATCAGCCTAGCGTCTCCGTTGGAGATGTGTAACGATACACAAGTGCCGCGACAAACAACGCTCGGAACGACAGCGCCCGGATCGACCACTCTCCGACTCGTCGTGCTGGCTGCTGCGGCCTTCGCGTACGTGACGGCCGAGACTCTGCCCGTCGGCCTCTTGCCGGAAATATCCGCCGACATGAGCGTCAGCGAATCCAGCGTCGGGCTTCTGCTCACCTTCTACGCCTACGGCGTGGCCGCGATGACGATGCCGCTCATGACGTTCGTGCATCGATGGCCCCGCAGGCGGGTCGTCGTGGTGACGGTAGCTGCACTCGCGATATCCCAGCTGATCTCCGCCGTCGCCGTCGGGTACCCGATGTTGGTGGTTGCTCGAATGATCTGTGCGGCAACCCATGGAGTCTTCTGGGCAGTCGTCGCACCGGTCGCTGCGTCTCTCGCGGCGCCGGGAAAACAAGGCAAAGCAATCGCGACGGTCTATGCGGGAACGTCGCTGGCGCTGGTCGCAGGCAATCCGCTGTCGGCGGCGTTGGGTCAATGGCTTGGATGGCGCACGGCCGCAGCATGTATCGGTCTTGTGTCGGCGGGCATCGCAGTGACCTTGTACTTCGTATTGCCGGTGATGAGGGTCGCCGAAGACAAGAAGCCCGTCGCCAAGAACGGGACGCTCGACCGGTCGCTCGTGCTGATCTGCGTCGCGACCTTCCTGGCGGTACTCGGTCACTTCATCGCGTACACCTACTTCTCCCTCCTCGTCGACCGCGGGCTCGGTTCGATGGGGACGACCCTGACGGTCATGCTTCTGCTGTACGGGCTGAGCGGCGTCGTCGGCATCTGGGTCGTCGGCAAGACGTTCGACAGGTGGCCTCGCCGATCGACAATCGGCGCACTCAGCGCCGTGACCGCAGCTCTACTGCTGTTGTGGACGACGGTTCAGTCGGCGCCGGGATCCCTTGCAGTGCTGGCAATCCTGGGCATTGCGCTGTGGGGCTTCGCCTTCACGACGGTTCCCGTGTGCTTGCAGTCCTCGGTGCTCGCGACGCCACGCGCCGATCCGGATCGGGCGTCGGCCATCTACGTCGTCGCCTTCCAGCTCGCCATCGCGTCGGGTGCATTGGTCGGAGGCGTCATCGTCGATCGAAGCAGTATCGCCGTGGTGACACTGGTGGCCGCATTGCTGGTGGCGTCGGCCCTGGTGACGGTGGCGCTTGCGCGCGGCAGCTTCCCTGGGCAACGTCGGACGGCTCTGGCCGAGGTCGCCTGAGCCGGCGGTCTTGGCTGCACACTATCGGCCCGAACCGACGGATACCCGCCGATCAGGGCCGATAGTGTGCACTGGCGGCCGCTGTGCCGCTGCGGGCCCCGACTCACACTCGCTCGGCGACAGCCGAAATCAACAACCTTCGCACGAGGTCGGAGAGCAGGTCTATTCCCTCGGTAGAGAGGATGGACTCGGGGTGGAACTGGATCGACTCGAAACCTCGACCGCGCAGCGCGTTGACCTCCGAACCGTCCGCGGAAACCTCGACGACACCGCCGACATCACCGACACCACCGACACCACCGACTGCACGGTCGGCAGGACCGTCGAGCGCAACGAACGTGTTGTAGAACCCTACGGCTCTTGGCACCCCGAAGACGTCGGCCACCTTCTGGACGCCCTGCTGCGGACGGTCGAGCGCGACGACGTTCAAGCCGAGTACGCGTGCGAGCACCTGGTGACTGAGGCAGATGGCCAGCAGTGGCTGTCCGCTCGTCAGTCGTTCGCGCACAGCGGTTTCCGCTGATGCGATCCTGGCAACGGAAACCTCACGCGGGTCCCCAGGGCCCGGTCCGCACACGAGAAGATCGGCGTCGGAGGAGACGAAGTCCTCCCACCGCACCACAGATACCGTCATCCCCAGGTGGCGGAGCTGATGCGCGAGCATGGCAGTCCACTGGTCCTCGAAATCCACCACCGTGGCCGTCCTCCCTTCCAGCTCAACAGGTCGCAGGTCCAGCCCCTCACATGGCGGTAGTTCCACAGCCTGCTTGTCGAGCCAGAACGACGCGAGCATGCTGTTCCTACGCTGCAGCGCTTCGGAAACTCCCGGCGCCGTGGACAGTCGGACGGCATCGCGTGCGAGCGGACGCGGTGGTTCGACCCCTAGAGCGGCGAGCACGCCTCCCAGTTTCGAACGTGTCTCTGCCACCTCGTGTTCCGGAACGGAATTGCGCACCAACGTCGCGCCGGCAGAAATTTTCAGGTCACCGTCGGGCGAGATTTCGCAAGTTCTGATCAGGATCGGCGCATCGACAGTTCTCACGCCGTCGATCGTGTCGAACAGTGCGAGGACACCGGAGTAGTACCCGCGCCCGGACGCTTCGTAGCGCGCGATCACCCGTGATGCGTTCTCGATCGGCGACCCTGTGACCGTCGGTGCGAACATCGTCTCGCGCAGGATGTCCCGTGGATCGAGAGCACATTCGCCGACGAGGATGTACTCGGTATGCGTCAGGTGTCCCATCTGTTTCAGACGTGGCCCGATGACGCGTCCGCCTCGGTCGCAGATGCGGCTCATCATCTTCAATTCTTCGTCGACGACCATGAACAGTTCGGCATTCTCCTTGGCGTCCGCCAGGAAGTCGAGAACACCTGCCGCAGAGGGACCCTCGACGGGATGGCGGTATGTGCCGCTGATGGGGTTCATGATGGCCGAGGTGCCGTCGAACCCGACGTGACGCTCGGGCGTTGCGCCAACGAGGGTCACCGATGGTGTCGACACGTAAAAGGTCCAATACGAGCCGGATTCACCGAGCAGCAGGCGACGGAAGATCTCCAGTCCATCGGCCGATGCGTCGTCCAGTCGAGCTCGGAAGTCGCGGCGAATGACGAAGTTCGCGCCTGCACCAGTCCCGATCTCGTCGGCGAGTACTCGCGACACGATCGATGCGTATGCGGCGTCCTCGGGTTCGAATCGGCCGCCGGTCATCGCGAGATCGCGGACGGCCAGAACCTCGAGCACGTCGTCAACACTCAGATGTGCGCGTTCACGCACCACCAGGCAGTGCAGTCCCGCGTCGTCGTCGTGACAGACGAAACCGCGCTCGGATATCTGACGGAACGGAACAAGCGCCAGCACAACCTCGCCCTGCTCCAGCGGGATGTCAGCCAGCGTGTCCACGGTGACGACCTCGCCGACCAGCACGTCGACGCCGTCTTCGCGGCTGAGAATGGCAAAGGGCTCGGCGCCGCCGACCACTCGGTTCAAGAACTCGTGCATCGAAAGCCTCTCGGTTGTTCAGACCGACTTCCGAGGTGACGGAGACATGAAAAATGGCCACCTCGAAAGGCGGCCACGGATGGATCTACTTGGTGCGTGGGCGCCTACGAGCGCCACCACCATGATCCTGCTACGGAAAGATTCGCGTACATGTCGAGTCACTGTACACATCGATGGCAGGATAGTCTCACCCTCGGATCGCTCCTGCGAACCGAAGTGATGGGCGAGAGAACCCGGTGCGACTCCGGGACTGACGCGCAACGGTGACCATTCCTACACGGGGTGGAAGTCCGATCGCTCGCACATCGCTGCGTACATCCCGCGGCTCCGCGAAACGAGCCCCTAGTAGGAAGTTTTCGCCACCCGATGGTCACCCGCTCATCTCTTCCCTTTGCTGTGCTCGCAGCTGCGCTGGTACTCACCAGCTGTTCGTCGAACTCCGACGGACCCACCACCGAGGCGTCTGTATCCAACTCGAATTTCCCGCTGACCATCAGTAATTGCGGCCAGGACGTCGTTGTCGACGCGCCGCCGCAGCGCGCGGTGTCGCTCAACCAGGGTTCGACGGAGATCCTGCTCAGTCTCGGTCTGGCCGACCGGATGGTGGGGACCGCGACGTGGACCGATCCGGTGCGCGAGAACCTGGCGTCGGACAACGACAGAGTGCCGCGTCTGGCCGACAACGCACCGTCCCTCGAGGTGGTGCTCGATACAGAGCCCGATTTCGTGTCCGCGTCGTTCGGCGGGACCCTCGGCTCGGGAGGCGTCGCCGAACGCGGGCAGTTCGAGCAACTCGGCGTCCCGAACTACCTCTCGCCGACGGACTGCAACGGCAAGACCGACGAGAGCGTCAACTCCGACGGTGCCCGCACCCAGCCCCTCCAGATCGATTCGGTCTACCAGGAGATTCGCGACCTGGCGGCGATCTTCGACGTTCGTGACCGCGGCGAGCAGTTCGTCGCCGAACTTCAGGGCCGGTTCGAGACGGCATCGCAGGCGGTCACAGCGTCGGGAACCTCGCTGGTCTACTGGTTCGCCGATACCGCCACCCCGTACATGGCCGGCTGCTGCGGGTCCTCGGGGATAATCACGAACTCGGTGGGCGCGGAGAACATCTACTCCGACACCACCGACGAGTGGCCGCAGGTGAGTTGGGAGTCGGTGGCGGACCGCAATCCGACAGCCTTCGTCCTGGCCGACCTGAGCCGTCGGACACTGGCAGGTGACGCACTCGACTCGAAGATCGAGTTCCTCGAGAACAACCCCGTCACCCAGCGCCTACCTGCAGTGACCGACAAGCGGTACATCGTGGTCAATGGCGCGGATCTGAATCCGTCGATCAGGACCGTCGACGGAGTCGAGAAAGTGGCAGCGGCGCTGCAGGAATGGGGCTTGGCGCAGTGAGCACCGGCACGGCCGCGCCGACGAGGGGCAGCCTTCTTGCGCCGCTGCTCGTCATCGGTAGCGTCGTGCTCACGCTGTCCATCGCACTGGCCATCACGATCGGACCAGCAGATCTGTCGATTGCGGACGTCTACCGAATCGTCGCCGAACACATGGGATTCGGAGACTCGGGTGTCAGCCCAATCAAGGACGGGATCGTGTGGGAGCTGCGGCTTCCGCGTACGTTGCTCGCTGCCGTCTGTGGCGCGGGACTCGCGCTGTGCGGGGCGATCATGCAGTCGCTTCTTCGCAATCCGTTGGCGGATCCGTTCGTACTCGGCATTTCCTCGGGTGCCTCGACGGGGGCTGTGACGGTGGCAGTGTTGGGAATCGGTAGCGGGATGTATTCGCTGTCGACCGGTGCATTCGTCGGCGCAGTCTTCTCCTTCGTGCTGGTGATGCTGCTCGCGGCCGGTGCCGGGGGAGGCACCGATCGCGTAGTTCTGGCGGGAGTCGCAGGAACACAGCTGTTTTCGGCGTTGACGTCGTTCATTGTGATTTCGTCGGCCGACGCAGAACAGACACGGGGGGTGTTGTTCTGGTTGCTGGGTTCGCTCGGCGGAGCCGACTGGGGCGACGTTGTGCTGTGCGGATCGATCTGTGCAGTCGGAATTGCGGTGTGCCTGCTGTACTCGTCGGCGCTCGACGCGTTCACGTTCGGCAACGACGCTGCAGCCTCACTCGGGGTCTCGGTGAAGTGGATTCGCATTCTGCTTCTGCTGATCACGGCCTTGATCACCGCAACACTCGTCAGTGCTGCAGGCGCCATCGGATTCGTCGGACTCGTATTACCCCACGCGGCACGCTTTCTCGTCGGCTCCCGCCACCGAAGGCTACTTCCGACGACAGTTCTGGTCGGCGCAATCTTCTTGGTGTGGGTCGACGCGATCGCCCGCACGGTATTCCAACCGCAGGAAATCCCAGTGGGCGTGGTGACCGCTCTGATCGGCGTTCCGGCGTTCGCACTGATCCTCTTTCGCATGCGGAGAACACGATGATCTCCACGATCTTCAGGACGTCATGACTATCCAGGCCAAGGGAATTCACTGGTCGCGCGGCTCCCAGTCAATTCTCGGTGGCGTCGACTTCGAGCCCGCGAAGGGCGAGACCATCGGACTCATCGGCCCCAACGGGTCGGGCAAGTCCTCGCTTCTGCGAATTCTGGCAGGGATCGTGTCTCCGGACGAGGGATCGGTGTCACTCGACGGCTCGGCGATGTCGAACATGCGCCGAAAGCAAATTGCGCGACGCGTGGCGATGGTCGACCAGCATTCGGACACCGAAGTCGACATCTCGGTGCGCGATGTCGTGCGGCTCGGCCGAATTCCGCATCAGGGGATGTTCGGGGGTGACACCGCTGCCGACGACCGAGCCGTCACCCGCGCGCTCGAGGACACCGCGATGGCATCGAAAGCGCAGCGGCTCTGGCATACGCTCTCCGGCGGAGAGCGGCAGCGAGTTCAGATTGCGCGGGCGTTGGCCCAGGAACCGAGCGAACTTCTACTCGACGAACCGACCAACCACCTCGACATCGCGCATCAACTGGACATCCTCGACTTGGTGTCGCAGCTACCGCTGACGAGCTTCATCGCGCTGCACGACCTGAACCTCGCGGCGATGTTCTGCGATCGGATCGTGGTGCTAAGAGCAGGCGTCGTCGTCGCACTCGGCACGCCAACCGAGGTCATCACCGAAGCGCTCGTGCTCGATGTCTACAACGTCCATGCGGTCGTCGAACTCGACGACACCGGTACGTATCCCCAGGTGACGTACAAGCCGAGGCGCGGATAGGGCTAGTCGCCCCTCGCCCTTCGGCGCTGTTCCTCGGCCCGGGCGCGGCACTGACGCAAGAACTCGGCGTCGGCCTCGGCATCGGTCGCAACAGCCCGTCCGGGCTTGGCGTCGTACTCGGGGAAGGCCGAGTTGCTGCCCTGCCTGCCGCTGCCGCCCCAGATTCCGCCGTCGACGGGACGTCCTACCAGCAGCCACACGATCGATCCGGCGAGGGGGATGAAGATGACCAGCAGCAGCCACATCATCTTCGGCAGGTGACGGACAGCGCCGTCCTCGGCCGTGATCACGTCGATCAGGCAGAACACCCACAGAACCATGATGATCAAGCCGAGATACGGCATCGACGCACTCCTCCAAGTCAAGACCGGTCGGTCTTTTGCATGGGGAACTTAACAGATGGCGTCGACGAGAGCTAACCGCAATTCGAGGTGGTCGGAACCCCCGCGAACCGATCTCGGATCCACGCCAGTCCGACGCCGAAGTCGGTCGCGGCTGGCGCCAGGTGGTTGATGCCGAAGCCGCCGGGAACGGTCGGCAGTTCGTTGACGTAGAGCGAGGCGTCGGCGCCGCGCGCGCACCAGTCGGCGACCAGCTGCGAGGATTGTCCGAACGGTATGAAGTCGTCGTTCCGCGCGGAGTTCACCAACACCGGCGCACTCGGGGTGAGATTACCGATGCGTTGGTCGTCGAATACTTCTCGTACGACGGGGTTGTCCCCGATCACGTCGGCCAGTGGCCTGCCGTCTTTGGTCCACTGCGCCGTCGACGAGCCGCCGAACTCGCGCCGGGCTTCGATGAGGCATTGGGTGGACACGCGCTGCAACACCTCCTTGCCGCGATCGTTCGACGCCTCGTCGACCACTGCTTTCAATTCGGGGTAGCGAGCGGCAAATCCATTGATCGCGAACCCGATCGCCGCGGTCAGCCCCGTGCCGTCGATGTGACGCAGAACGGCATCGAGATCTGCAGGTGGTGCGCTCGCGTAGGTTCCCGCCACGTTCAGCTCGGGTGCGTAGTCGCCCACCAACTCCGCCGCCGACGCTGCTGCACCGCCGCCTTGCGAATGCCCCCAGAAGGCGATCGGGCCCTGTTCTCCCGCACGGGCGAGTGCGGCGCGGGCCCCGTCGATCATCGCGTGTCCCTCTTCGACGCGGTTGACGTAGGTGTGGACGCCGGGCGTTCCGAGGCCGATGTAGTCGGTGACGAACACGCGGATGCCCTGGGTCAGAAATGCGACGGCGAATGCGCCTTCGTAGTTGATCGAGGTACTGCCCGTCGACGGATCCCGCTGGCCGCCGGTGGGGAACTGACGCGACGGTGCGCACTGGTCACCTTGGCCCTGGGTGCCTGGCCCGATGACGACGGTGGGCGTGGGGCCACCGAAGTACGGAACCGTCGGCTCGAGGTACGTGCCCGTGACGGCGACCGGTGTGCCGTCACCGAGCGTCGAGCTGTATTTGACGCGTTCAGCGGTGCCAGGCAGTTCACCGACCTGTCCGACGAACGAAATCGGTTGAGCAGCAACGACGGTGCCCGGAATGTTCGGCACCACCGGCGGTTCGGCATAGAAGTCCGGCTGAGCGTGCGCCGGTACGGCCACCGCCGCCGCGACGATTCCCAACGCCAAGGCAATGACTGTCCGTTTCATGACTTCCCCCTACATTTCGATCACCCCGGTCAGACTAGATGCAGGTTCACCGAGGAACGAACGGTTTCGATCACCTCGATTTCAGTGCAAGGGTTCACTGGGTTTGCGGCGGGGTAACGCCTAGCGAACCGATTTCTACTCTGGAGGGCCGATGGGGCTGGAACAACTCGAAGCGATGGTGCACGAGACCGTGACCGCGGGGGAGCCGTTCGAGTACGGTGCGGATCGGGCGGAGATGGACTACCTGTCGTCCCTCGCTGCTCGACCCGGTACCCGGCTGATCTGTGAAGTCGGGTTCAACGCAGGGTTTTCGAGCTGGGCGTTCTTGTCCGGGTCGCCGTCGGTGATCGTGTACTCCTTCGATCTGGCCGGCTACGCCTACAGTTCTGCGGCGAAGGAGCACATCGACGAGTTGTTTCCCGAGCGGCACAACCTAATTCGCGGCGATTCGCACGTCACCATCACCGAGTTCGCGAAACAGAACCCGGATCTGCGTTTCGATGTCGTCTTCGTCGACGGCGATCACTCACCCGAGGGTGCACGCGCCGATCTGGCGGACCTGCGCCCCATGACGACCCCGGAGACCGTGGTCGTCATGGACGACATCATGCCCTGGCTCTGGTACGGCGAGGGGCCGACGACGGCGTGGCAGGAAGCCGTCGACGCCGGACTGATCGCTCATCGATCGTTCTTTCAGGACGGCGATCCGGTCGAGAAAATCGAACCGCCCGCGAGCCGGGCGTGGGCTGAAGGTTTCTACCCGCGCTGACAGGCGCTTATCCCAGCTCATCCCAGTTCATCTCAGCCGATCGAGGGACCTCTCGATCGCGTCGACGCCTCGGTTCAGATCGTCTGCACTGATCGTCAGCGCAGGCCGGAAGCGGACGGCGCTGGCGCCGCAACCGAGGGCAAGGACATGCTCGGTATCTCGGAGATCGTCGACGAGTCGGTCGCGGGATGCGGCGTCGGGCATCGTGAATGCGCACATGAGGCCGCGGCCACGAACCTCGGTGACGCATCCGTGCCGAGCGGCCAAGTCCTGCAGTCGGGCGAGAAGGTGGGCGCCGAGGACTCCAGCACGGTCGATCAAACCTTCGGACTCCACCACTTCGAGGATCCGACGGGAACGGACCATGTCGGTGAGGTTCCCGCCCCACGTCGAGTTGATGCGTGAGGAGACGCGGAAGACGTTGTCGTCGATGTCGTCGACGCGTCCTCCTGCCATGACGCCGCAGACCTGCACCTTCTTCCCGAAGGCAAGAACGTCGGGTACGACGCCGAGTTGCTGGAATGCCCACGCGGTCCCGGTCATTCCAGCACCGGTCTGAACCTCGTCGACGACGAACAAGGCGTCGTACTCGTGGCACAGATCGCGCAGCTGCTGCAGAAACTGCGGCCGGAAATGGTTGTCGCCGCCCTCGCCTTGAATGGGTTCGACTATGGCGCAGGCGATGTCGTTCGGGTTGGCGTCGAATGCCCGTCGGGCCGCGGCCAAGGCGTCGGCTTCGAGGGCGTCCATGTCGGCGCCCGTACGGATGTACGGAGACGGAATGCGTGGCCAGTCGAACTTGGGGAACCGTGCGACCTTGTTGGGGTCGGTGTTGGTCAGCGACATCGTGTATCCCGAGCGCCCGTGAAAAGCGTGCTCCAAGTGCATGACCTGGGTGCCGAGGGCAGGATCGATTCCGTGTGCTTCGTTCCACCGGCTCTTCCAGTCGAACGCGACCTTCAGGGCATTCTCGACGGCCAGTGCCCCGCCCTCGACGAAGAAGAGGTGAGGTAGACGCGGGTCGCCGAGAACACGGGCGAACGTGTCGACGAAGTCCGCCATCGCCGACGTGTAGATATCGGAATTGCTGGGCTTGTTCATCGCGGCCTGGAGGAGGTCGGATCTGAACGCCTCGTCCTGGGTGAGCGCCGGATGGTTCATACCGAGCGCGTTGGAGGCGAAGAAGGTGAACAGGTCGAGGTACTCGGTGCCGTCCCTGGCATCGGTGAGCGTCGAACCATGTGACGCCGTCAGGTCCAACACCATCTCGAATCCGTCGGCGAGCATGTGTCGGCCGATGGTGGCGTGCACATCGGCTGCGCGGTTCGGATCAACCACGGCGGACAGATCCACGGGGGCGTGCAATACCTGCGTCATGAAAGCCAACATACGCGTAAATATTCCGTATGCAACCCCGTATGACCGTAAAGATTCCTGTCAAACGGTTCGTAGACTAGATTGGGATCGGCCGCAAAGAGCTGCACGACGCAAAGACCTGCACGACGCAACGATGCGCACGACGTAACGATCCGCACACGAAAGGTGGACGCACATGTCCTCGACCGTCACCCACGACGAGCTCAGCGTTCGGACTCGCGCGATTCTGACCAGGCTCGGGGTGACTGCCGACCTCGATGTACCACCGTCGCGGTTGCCGATCGTGGCGCGTTCACCGATTACCGGTGGGAATCTGGCGTCGTTGGCCTCCGCGACGGTGTCCGACGTGGATGCCACTATCGCGTCCGCGAGAACCGCGTTCGCACAGTGGTCGACGGTTCCCGCACCGGTCCGAGGCGGGTTGATCCGTGAGCTGGGTGAACTGCTGCGCGAACACAAGGACGACCTCGGGTCGTTGGTCTCCATCGAAGCAGGCAAGATCGTGTCCGAGGGCCTCGGTGAGGTGCAGGAGATGATCGACATCTGCGACTTCGGCGTCGGGCTGTCGCGTCAGTTGTACGGAAACACCATCGCCACTGAGCGGCCTGGTCACCGAATGATGGAGCAGTGGCACCCGCTTGGGGTCGTCGGCGTCATCACCGCCTTCAACTTCCCGGTGGCCGTGTGGTCCTGGAACACGGTGCTCGCCCTGGTCGCCGGCGACACCGTCATCTGGAAGCCGTCGGAGAAAACTCCGTTGACGGCGTTGGGTGTTCAGGCATTGTTCGAGCGTGCCGCAGCGAAGGCGGGCGTGGACCCCACCGTCGCCCAACTTGTCATCGGCGACCGCGTGGCAGGCGAAGCGCTCGTCGACGATTCCCGTGTGGCGCTTCTGTCCGCGACCGGTTCGACGCGGATGGGCCGGGCCGTGGCTCCACGGGTTGCCGAGCGGTTCGGGCGCGTGCTCCTCGAACTCGGCGGGAACAATGCGGCCATCGTGACCCCGTCGGCCGATCTCGACCTGACCACCCGCGGCATAGTCTTCTCGGCGGCCGGTACCGCGGGGCAGCGGTGCACGTCGCTGAGGCGTGTCATCGTGCACTCGTCGATTGCCGACGAACTTGTGGAACGCGTCTCGAGGGCATACGAATCGCTGTCCATCGGTTCACCTTTGGAGTCCGATACCCTGGTAGGGCCATTGATCGACGCGCCCGCGTTCGCGGGCTTCCAGAAGGCGTTGGACGCAGCGGTGTCGGACGGCGGAGTGATCAAGGCAGGCGGTGAGCGCGTCGACGTGGGCGGCGAGTACTCGTACTACGTGCAGCCCACCGTGGTGACGATGCCGGCCCAGACCGACATCGTCAGGCACGAGACCTTCGCGCCAATCCTGTACGTGTTGACCTACGACACGCTCGACGAGGCGATCGAGCTACACAACGATGTGCCACAGGGACTTTCGTCGTCGATCTTCACCACGGATCTGCGTGAGGCCGAGAAGTTCCTGTCGGGCGCAGGGTCCGACTGCGGCATCGCGAACGTCAACATCGGTCCGTCGGGTGCAGAGATCGGTGGCGCTTTCGGAGGTGAGAAGGAAACCGGCGGCGGACGCGAATCCGGTTCGGACGCATGGAAGTCCTACATGCGGCGTGCGACCAACACGGTCAACTACTCCAACGATCTCCCGCTCGCCCAGGGAGTGGAATTTGCCTGATGCGGCTTCGCCCCCCATGCGTGCGTAATTACCGCCGAACGTAATTACGCACTCACGACCGTTGACCTGCTCGTGCGTGCGTAGTTACCGCCGAACGTAATTACGCACTCACGGGCGGGTCAGCGCAGCAACCCCGCGACCAGCGAATCGACGATGTCGTCGGTCGAGGTATCGGGGTCGATGGGATAGGTCAGCCGGTCGAGCAGCAGTCCGTCGATCGCGTAGTGGAACAGGGCGATCTCTTTCGATCCACCGGGTAGGCCTGCGGCCAGGTTGAACTCGACATCGCCTCGGAAGTTCGACCGCTGCCAACGGCCGAGTGCGTCCCTGATTTCCGGGCGTCTCGACGCCTCGAGCCGTAGTTCGAACAGCGCAAGCGTCACGTCGCGGTTGCCGAGGAGACGAGCGACGATATCGCGTGTGTACTCCGCGAACAGCTCTGGGCTCGGCGTCTGCGCTGCCAGGGGTGCGTGGACTTCTGGATCGGGCGCCAGTCGCTCCCCGATACGTTCGATCAAGCCCGCGACGATGTCTTCACGTGATCGGAAGTAGTTGGAGCTGGTGCCCTTCGGGACACCGGCTGCGTCGTCGATCGCACGATGCGTGAGCCCGCGCGCGCCTTCTGCGGCCAGGATGCGTATGCCGGCGTCGGCGAGCTCGGAGCGTCGCTGCGGGTTACGTGCCATGAGAAAAGACTAGCCGAACCACGACAAGTGTCGTACTCTTGCGATGTAACCACTACAAACGTCGTGAATGGAGATCCGCATGCGTGAACTGGTCTACTACGTGGCTGTAAGCCTCGACGGCTACATCGCAGCACCGGACGACACGTTCGATGCGTTCCCGCAGACGGGCGACCACATCGACATGATTCTCGCCGAGTACACCGACACCATCCCGACCCTCGGACTCGAAGCGACCGGACTGACCCCGCCGCTGACTCGCTTCGACACGGTCCTCATGGGGTGGAACACGTACGACATCGGCCGTCCTCACCCACCCAGAGGGCACTACGGTCATCTGAAGCAATATGTGTTCTCCCGCAGCCACATCGGTGCCGATGTCGAACCTGGGCTGACCCTGACGGATCGGGACCCGGCCGAGGTGGCGCGGGAGTTGAAGCAACAGGACGGAAGTGGGATCTGGCTCGCCGGGGGTGGAATTCTGGCGTCGTCGATGGTCGAAGAAATCGACAGGCTGATATTCAAGGTCAACCCGATACTGCTGGGATCGGGCAAGAAGATCTTCGCCGAGCGCGACTACTCGGTCGGCCGATGGAATCTCGTCGCGAGCACGCCCTACGAGTCGGGCGTCGTGATCAACGAGTACGTCCCCGGGACGTGATCATTCGATCGGAATACTGTGGGCTCGAAGCCGCTCGACGAGGTCCTCCGGTGGCCAGGTGGGCAACCGGAATCTAGCCGGGTCGAGTCCTCGAACCGGCTGAATCCCGGTGATGGACAGAACGTCCTCGAACTGGACGTAGAACGGCGGGAAGCCGTCACGGCAGAATGCGACGAGATCGGTCTGCGGCAAAGTGCAGTCCACGTCATGGTCCCAGATGGTGACGGTTCGTGGACCGAAGGGCGTCGTTCTGACGGTTGCAGTGCTGACCTCGGACCGTACACCGTCCAGCTCGTACTGGCGAATGAGCCAACTCGACTGTGCTGCATACTCCTTGGCGATGTGGACGCAGCGAGCGCGTGCGCTTCCTGTGTCTTCCGGCTGGACGTAGTCGTACGTGACGACGGCGCCGCGGTCGTCGACGGTGTACGCCTGCGGCGACAGAAAGCGCGAGGTGTGGGCGTACTGCTCTTCGACCTTGCGGAAATGGTTTGCCAGCAGGTCGGGATCGTCACTCGGCACGACGTATAGCGTGTCTACATCCGGGACGAATGCCACTGGCGCACAGCCGAATCGGCCCTGGTGGGACGCGAGCCACCCTGGATCCAGGAGCCACGAGGTGACGTACTGGCCACCTCGATCGACGAGCCGTTGGGTTGCGCGGCCCTTGGACGGGTCGGCGTGCTGGGTGATGGTCGCAAGATTGGAGCGCGCGGCGGCGAACACCGTTGCCGGGTCGACGCCCCACTTGTCGATCGTTTCCCACGAGACGATGTCGCGATGGGTCGGCAGATCCACCGCGACGAGTTCGTCCACGAGCGGGAACACGCGGCGGGACAGCAGTAGGTCGGGCGGTGAGCCGAGCGTGTACGTAGACGGCTTCAATACCGGTCGCAGTCGCGGAAGCGCCTCGTTCCAGCTCCCTGGCCATTCGATGGACGACATCGTCGTGGACACGAAATGGGCGACGTGAGATTCCAGGTCGAGATCGGAGGCAGCGGCGGTGTCATGGAATAGGTGATCTAGCTGAAGGACCGAATCGCGGCCGTACCTGACTGCAAAAGTCGTCGGATCGAACCGCGGGTCGGTCCCACCCTCGCTCTGCACACGTTCGACGACGAGACGCGCAAGGCGCTCCCGCGGATCCTCGTTTCCCCCCACCGGGTGATGGTAAAGGATAGTGCCCGGTCTATCGAGTCGTTGGGGCTGTATCACGCGTCCAGCGCGGTTGGACACTTCACAAGACCGACTTCGACGTGGGCAGGTCCGCACGAGCTCCCCGGCACGGTCAACTGTCGACCGAACCTCATAGGTCGCGAACGCCTGGAACCACGACTGACCTCGACGCTGACTGCGCGGTGAAGGCCACGGAAGCGAGCACCACACCCACGATCAGTCCCAACGACACCAAGTCCGGCGGTTGTCCGGCAGCCACCTGCGTCAGCCACGTCAGTCCGGGTAACAGTGCGATGATGGCGATCGCCCGCAGCGGCTCCGCTCGTTGGACTCCGACCTGCAGCACGAATAGCGGAACAACGACGGCGAGACCACCGAACACGAACAGCGTCGTCAACTCGCCGGCATCGGGCATCGGAGTTCCACCGAACAGCCATGCCACTGCCGCAAGAACGTAGGTGAGATGGAAGCGGTGAGCGGTCACCCAGACCGGACTGATTCCACTGTCGCCCAGCGCTTTCGACAGCAATACAACCACCGCCATGCCATTGCCCGCCACAGCGGCCAGCAGCAGTCCCGCAATTGTCCGAACGGAACCGGTGCTCGAGGCCGACAACTGCCAGGTGCGGTATGCAAGAAGAAGCCCGAAGCCCACCATGACTGCAACCAGAATCAGTTCGATCCGCCCGTGCCAGTTGCGACGTCCCGCCACGACGCGCGCGATCACCATCAATGCCACCGGTCCGAGTGCCGATTCGATCGAACTCGTCGTCGAGGCGGGAACGAGACTGATCGACACGTAGAAGCTGAGGAATGTCGTGGCCGTAGCAACGTTCATCCAGATCATCGACACGCGTGCCCCCCGTGGCGCCGGTCCGGCGTCGCTCGGACGCAGTTTGTCGATGACGCCGAACACGGCGGCGGCGGTGGCGAACGCCATGGCCGAGAAGATCATGCTCTCGGAGGCGCTGACCCTCCCCGACATGATGCCTTGCACGACAGCCTGCACGGCCACGGCAGCCAGAATCAGCAGAAGGACGCGGTTGTGCGAGAACCGCCAGGCAGAAATGGGCATTGCATCCCCTCGGTGTGGAGTGCCTCGTGAACCGCACGAAGCCGGGCCGTGCAGGCCGGAAACCTCGCGACGGCAGACGCATTCAGCGACCACGCCTGCGCGAGGTCCCCTTGACGAATCATGAAACCAGGCTATGGTCGTTCTGTAAACAGAACGGAAGAACATCATGGATGACGACGTCGGCGGACGCCTGCGAGCCCTACGGCTCGACCGAGGCTGTTCGCTGTCCGAGCTGGCGCGCCGGAGCGGGATAGGCAAGGGCACGATCTCCGAGCTCGAAAACAACCGTCGCGGAGCGCGTCTGGACACCCTCTTTGCACTCACCAGCGCGTTGGAGGCACCCCTGGGAGCCGTCCTGCCCGACCGCGCCGTGAACTCTGCGTCTCTTCACGGCGACTCCGTCGACGCGACACTGGTCGACCGGTTCGAGCTGGCCCAATGCCTGGTCGAGGTGTACCGGGCCTCGATCAGCGAGACCGTCCAGCATTCGGACCCACACGCCAACGGCGTCGAAGAGACGGTGACCGTCGTGGAAGGCCGGGTGGTGGTGGGTAACGGAAGTCAGGAGTTGACGGCAGGCGAGAGTCACCGTTACCGAGGCGACGAACCCCACCTGTTCCGGTCCGTCGGGGGTAGCGCCACGGCCCTGATCTTGATGCACTACCCGCGTCCGCACTGCACCGGATCGAGAGAGGCAAGCCAGTGAGTGAACTTCCAGTGCCCGAACGCACTCGTATTGTCCGGGAGCACTTGACGGCCGCCGGGATAACCGCACCGATCCACGAGTTACCGGCCTCGACCCGCACTGCCGCCGAGGCGGCCGGCGCACTGGGATGCGAGGTCGGAGCCGTCGCCAGCAGCCTGCTGTTCCTCGCTGACGACGAACCCGTCCTCGTGATGACCAGTGGTCGACATCGTGTCGATCCGGAGCGCCTCGGCGCCGCACTCCGGGTCGGAGAAGTACGACTCGCGGCGGCAAAGCAGGTCCGCGCCGTGACGGGTCAAGCCATCGGAGGAGTCGCACCGACGGGACATCCTGAACCGATCAGAACCGTCATCGACGAAGCCCTGCAACAACACCCGAGGATCTGGGCCGCGGCGGGGACCCCTCATACCGTCATGTCGCTGACCTTCGCCGACCTGGTCACGTTGACGCGCGGCACCTGCGTCGTCGTGGCGACCGATTGAAAGATGACGGCAGGTGCCGGAACGCGTATGCGTCCGCCGCGGCCAGCCGACCCGCTTTTCGAACAGTCCCGTCGACCTTTAGGCTCACCAATAGATGGAGAAAGCGATGAACACACAAGGTTCGCGGCCGCGTACCGCAGATGATCGCGTCCGTAATGTCGAGGATGCATTGTCCATGGTTTCCGAATACTGGCAGCCGCACCGACTTACGACTGTCAACGACTACGACGTCAAAGTGGTCAAGCTCGAGGGCGAGTTCGTATGGCACACGCACCCCGAAACCGACGAACTCTTCCTTGTGGTTCGTGGCGACCTGACGATCCAACTCCGCGACCGCGATGTCCGCCTCGGACCCAACGATGTATTCGTGGTGCCGAAAGGGGTCGAGCACTGCCCCAAGGCGGACGGAGAGGTACATGCAATCCTGTTCGAGATTCAAGGCACCAGCAATACTGGGGACGCCGAAGGGGACCGCACCTCGCAAACACACGAACTCGGCTAGCGGCAACGGGTTCGCTGATCTACGAGAACGGCAGGATGACTCCGATTATGGTGCGCTGATGGAACATCTGGTTCAGCCGGGGAGTTTCGATGTCGGTTGACACGACCGCGTACTCCCGTCGTATCGGGAGAACCGGCCTCGGAAGTTCGACCCCTAGGTACCGGACAAGCTATTGAATGCACGAGGTCATCGAGGTAGTTCACTATAGGAAAATGTATGCGGATCGCATATAGTCTGAGTATGCATTCCAGTCTTGAAGCAGCAGTCAATGAGTGGCACGCGAGCGTCAACGCCGATGATCTGCCACGGTCTGCGCGGGCGGTCAGTGATCCCGTCGTCGTCCTCGGGCCGAAAGGGGCTGGCCCGATAACCCCTTCGCAGTTCGCCGAGTGGGTGACGCGGTCAGGGATCAAGCTGATTCCACGGTCCTGGCACCCGATCAGCGAGCGGTTGATGGTGGTCGAGGAGGACGCCACCTGGCCCGAGAGCATTCAGCCAACGCGGGTCGCGACGGTCTTCCGTGCTTCCAACGGAAAGATAACGGCTGCACTGCGATTGCCCGACCTCGAGGCCGCTCTGGAGCTTGCTTTCATCTGCCGCGAGATGGCGGCAACCGAATGAACAGCCAAGGGCCGGGGCAGGTCTTGTTTCACTTCGTTCGCCACTGGGCGAGTCGGCCCGTGGCCGCGGACGTCGGTGGTGAGCGAGGAAGACTCGTGACGGTGTGCGAAGCGGTGTACTCGCTCTGTCAGCGGGGGACTGCTACAACCGTCAACGCAATCGCGCACGAGGTAGGGATCGACCAAAGTGGCGCATCGCGATTGATCAAGAGCGCCAAGTCAGCTGGCTACCTGGCTATGGCAGCATCCCCGTCTGATGGACGACAACGTGAAGCATCACTCACCCCCGCAGGCCTGTCCATGCTCGAGCAGGCACATCGGTGGCAGGAAGACGTCTTTGCGCAGCTGACTACCACATGGAATGACAAGAGGCGTCGCGACTTCTACGCGGCGATGAGAGAACTGATGGACAGCTCCTACACCATGGACACATGACACGAGCGTGGTCGAAGAACCAATTCTTCTGTCGCAACGTCAGATTTGGCCCGCGGCTGACGTGCCGGGGCTGCTCGGGTGCTTCTATGAACTTCGCAATGGCCGAGCACCCAGAACGCGACTCCAGTCGTGCTGCCCGGCCCGATCGGCCTGAATCGGAAGGCGGGAGAGCACCAATCCCAGGTGCCGTTGGCCGCGCAACTTTGCGCTCATTCTTCGCCGATACCAACGGTCCTGACGTCAAGACAGGTCCGGACTGGGTGGACGGCTCCGCCGGCGTTCCTTCAAGGTAGCGACTCTCTCGCAGATGTACGTATTCCAATCAGCGACCGGAGTGCCCACGACGGCCGAGGTAGCTACGTCAGCGGAGCGCATCAGCGGCGGTGATTATCTTTGGGCATGGCTGTGGGCGGCACAGGTGGTGCTTTCTGTGCCGCTGGGTGCAGGTGCCCTGTGTGTGGGGCTGGTTGGGACTCTCGGGTGGCGACCGGTTCTGCGGTCGGGTCGCCACCCCCTTGTGTCAGGCGGGTGGTGCGCCTGGTTCGGGGGTTCCGGGTTGTTGGTGGCCAGGTTCTCGGTGGTCTGGTTCTTGGGGGTCCGGTGGTGGGGTGTTGGTTCTGGGTTGGGTGCTGGGCATGCCGGGCAGGGGCATGTCGGGGAGGGTGTGTTGGGAGGGTGTGTTGGAGGGGTGGATGTATTCGTGTGGGTGGTGGTAGTGGTAGAAGTCACTGAATATTGGCCACCGCGACACGCGACCTTGCCCTAGCGTATCGAGTCTGGTGAGGGCGCTAGAGTGGTCGCTGTTACATCGTCGCCGCTGGCCGTGGGCCGGGCAGCTCTCGGGCTTCCTCTGACCTGTCAGCGCGCATTGTTGAGCCGCTGGCTGTGGGCCGGGCTATCCGAGAGCACCACCACATGCCGGAGGCTCGTTATGTCCACGTTCGACTACGCAACCCAGCTCGTTATCATCGCGGCGTGCACGCGCTACCTGTTCGGCGCGGTTTGCATATCCAGCCAACACGCGATCCGATCTAGCGTCTATCGCATGAGCAGAACCGACCGATTCATCGCAACCGTCTATCCGCTGTCGCTGTTCGTGGTGTCGCCGATCTACGCGTACTACCTGCTGCACTGGCTCGGGCTACCCGCATAGAACGACGAAAGCCCCGACCTCGGGAAGCTGATTGCCGGGGTCGGGGCTTTCGGGTGCGGGTCGAGCTGTGAACTATCTGCGAGGAAAGTTATGCCTACACCGCGTTACCGCGTACTCCAGTGTGCGCCCGTCCCGGTGAAAGTTCCAGCCGCAAAACGGAGCAGAACTTTCCTCGATCTCTCTCTAGAGTTGTCGGTGGGAGGTTCCAACTATGAACGGATCATGCAAGCACGACACCTGCGATCGAGTCGCCAACGGTAGCCGCGGATACTGCAAAGCTCACTACCTGCGGTGGCACAAGGGGCAGGATATGAACGCGCCCTTACTGACTCGGCAAAGCGTCGGCGCTACCTGCTCGGTCGATGGTTGCTCGAAACCACGTAAGGCCAAGGGCTACTGCGATACTCACTATGCGCGCCACAAGGCCGGTCTGTCTGCCCTGCCACCTATTCGGTCGCACAATCGGGTGTGCGAGCACGACGGTTGCGACCGGCCGCACGGGTCCAAGGGCTACTGCCATGCTCACTACAAGCGTGCGAAGACCGGTCTACCTATGCACGAACCGATCCGAGTCCGCGGTGAGGGCGGTGGTGCTTGCTCGGTCGAGGGCTGCGACGATCCCGCGCACGGTAAGGGACTCTGCCGAACGCACTACGGGCGCGCCTACCCGCGCTCACCCGAAGCGAACAGGGCCAAGCTCTCGCGCCGTCGGCATCGTGCGGTGGTGCGTATGACGGTCGAGGATCGCGCTCTCTCGGTCGAGTACCGGCGCGCTATCGAGCACGACAGTTGTTACTACTGCGGGCGGTCGGGTGTCATGCACGACGATCACAAGCTACCGCTGTCGCTCGGTGGCACCGACCATTGGTACAACCTGTGTCGCGCATGCTCGGATTGCAACCTGCGTAAGGGCACCATGACGGTCGTCGAGTGGGTCGTGCAGTACGGCGCATGGTGGTGGGAGCAGAACTACCCTGAGAGCAGTGCTCTCACTATGATCGAAAAGCGAGTACACTGAACACTTTTGAGGGGTCATTCTGAGCAAAAATCTGAAATTTCCAAATCGTACCCCTATTTTCGCTGGTCGCAACGCTCTGACCAGGGCTTTTGTGGGAGATTTTCGATCAGAGAGAGTAATCGGCTGCGTGGCAGGGTCAGCCGTGCCTACTGGATACGGTGTCAAGTATCCCCCCCTACCCTGGGCGGCAGGGGCTTTCGAGATCAGGGCTCGCCGGGCGGTCAGCGAGCGGGGTCTCCAGCGAAGTGAGTGGACGAGTCAATCAACCTGTGTCACAGTGGGTTCTAGGTATCAACTACCCAGACACCCACACCACCACTCGGAGACACCATGCTTGCACTCGCACCAGCCGTCGGACCGACCACACCCACAGCGCCTACCGCCGACCCGACACCAGCACCGAGCACGACGACAGCGAAGACTGTTGTTCTCAAAGTTCTTTCGAACAAACATGTTCAATCGATTGCGAAGCGAACACTAACTGTCACAGCACAACTCATCGTGTGCATGGTGGTCATGGGTGCAGCAGGCATGGGACTCTTGCTGGCTTGGCTGGCGTCGACCACATGGAACCTACTGACAGGCATGACTATTGGAGTGTTGTTGAGCAACAAGAGTCAAACGATCTTGGGTATCGACACAGGATCAGCAAGTGTGCATGTGGATGTCGAGTGGCTGAACGACGAACTGGCAGTGCATGTGTGGAACGTGGCAGGCAGGGTCATCGAGCGCGCTATCGAGTGGCTCATCGAGTCCGCGGTGGTAGTGCGCGGTATCAGCAGGGCTTGATTACCGGGGGCTGAGCCCAACGGAGAGCGCCGATCCGGCGGTGGTGGTATCAGAGTGCCCGACCCGATCTCGACGACGGTGAGCGTGAGCATCAGACACATGAGCCGCAGTCGAGGTCGGGTCTAGCTAGATCCATATTCGAAAGTCGGAGGGACCGCGCAGTCTTGACAACTTTCGAACACAGATCACAAGAACGTTCGACGTCGGGAGCGCCTGCCCGGATAAACCAAAGCCGGGGTGCATCTCCGCGCTTATTGCCACCGTCCACAACATGAGGGCATGAATGTGAGACGGAGCGCTCGGTCTGTGTCGAACGTTTGCGGTGTCATCGCGGACACCTGCCGAGTTGCGTTGGTTGGCAACGTACTTTCGGCGTCAAGGTGCCGGATCGAGCCGTACAGGTGGTCCGCGTAAGGAAACCTGCCGCTACTCGATCCGGCTAGTCATCTAGTCGAGCTTGTCGATGGGCACCCATTCCCACACCGGCCGCGCCCAACCTGTCTCGGGATCATTGCGGAGCACCATAATTTGACGCGCCGAGCCTGACAGCAATCGCTCGTCGGCGGTAGGCGAGTTCGGCATCGAGCGCCAGTGTGAAAGCGTCAACCCCTCACGCCGCTTCTCGTTGCCGAACGGACCATCGTCGAATGACTCGACCTCGATCATGGTTACTTGACGCCCTGGTCGACCTGAAAAGCGAGAGGCTGGGCGATCTGCACATCCCATCGGCTGCTGGCCAGGAAAGCGACCTGCCCTGTGTCAGCGTACCTTTCGGTGAGAACGCGTAGCGTGAAGTCCTGTCGCAGACCAATCAGGAGCTGATCGAACTGTCCCGTGATGATCACCGACGTATCGTTGCTGGTGCCGGTCGACAGGTTCACCGGAACGCTCGATGTCACGAACGCCTGCGGCAGGTGTGCCGGTCCCGCGAGGTAGTCGCCCTGACTGTTCTTCAGGAGTGCGAGCGCCGTTGCAGTCCTCGGGCTTGCGATTTGTGCTGTCGGAATGAAGTTCTGCGCGGCAACGTTTCCGACGGCCTGAATCAACCAATCGTAGTTGGTGATTGCGGTTCCGTTGGCCCCGTGGGCAACTTTGGGGACTCCTGGGGTATTGACCAACCCCAACGGGTTCGGGCTCACACCGTCGCCGAAAAGAGCGAACTTGTCGATGCCGAGCGCGAACTGACGAGCGAAAGCCTGCGAAATGACGTCCCCGGCAGCAGGATTGGCATCATCGAGCAGTTCCTTGGATATCAGAATCAGGCGCTCGTACGAGCGAGCTTTCAGCTCGACAGCATCGAACGTCATGTCCTGCGCGACCCTCTGCTGTCCCTCGGCGTAGAACGACGGCGCACCCTCGCCCGTGAGTCGTGGCACCCGAAGCGTCGAGCTTGTCATGGGTACGATCGTCGCACCGGCCTGTGTGACAACGGCATTGGCGCGTGCGATGTCGATCAGGTTGGTTGCCAGAGGTGTCGGAACGATGGCTGTGGAGTTTGTGGTCGCGAGAGCGCGCTCGGCCTCGGCCCCGTCCCAATTTCCCGTGGCCATCCCGCGAATCAGGCGGTCGAACGAGAGTTCATCGGTGGCTTTGGCGTCGGCGTGTCCGTTGTCGTTGGCCCATGAGCGGAACGAGTCTCCCTTACCGAGAGTCGTCTTACCCCGGAGCGAGATCGAGCTGGAGGCAGTGCGGGTGGTTCCCGGCGAACCGTCCTCGGTGGACAGTGTTTCGAAACCGTTGATGACCTTAGCGGCGCGAGCTTCGATCGCTGAGATCCGTTCGCGGGCTTCTTTGTACTGCGCTTCGAGGTCGTCGAAACGCTCGGTGTCCTGAGAATTCAGGTCTGCGCCTCGGGTAGCGAGTGTTTCGAGTTCTGTCTTTGCTTCGCCGAGAAAGTTCTGCAGCTCGGCCTTGTTGGCTGTCTTGAGATTCATTGTCTACCTATCGTCGGTTAGAGATCGAGTAGCCGTAAACGGCGCGTAGCCGCTTCGGATGTAAGAGTGTGTGTGTCCGCGCTGCGCGAGCCTGTAACTGCTGCGGCGTCCCCGTACGCGCCTTCCAGCACGAGAGACACCTCGGCGAGTGCAACCTCGGTTAAGGTTCGCTTGGTCCTGGTTCGGTCCCATACTTCGGAGATCGGCCGGAAGCCTATCGACAGATGATCGAGCGATCCGTCGCGTACCAGTTCCAGTGCCTCATCACCCGATTGAGTGCGGGACACTCGGAACTCGGCATAGAGTCCTTCGGCGCGCTCTTCGAGCAATACGGCTCGACCTAGGGGCATCCGTGATCGGTCATGCAGTCCGAGTAACTTGACACGTTCTCCACGCTCGGCGATGGTCTTGCGGAATGCGCCATAC